>DXZP01000009.1:0-63534 GCA_019419605.1 Collinsella sp. | reverse complement strand
AGGCAACACTGCGTCTGCTCGAATCTCCGCTATCCCGAGCAGCCTGTTCTCCATCACGGAAAAGGTTCGCGAGCTTCGAAATATCCCATCGGAGAAAAGCTACGAGATGCTACTGGGCAAGGCAGTCGAGAGCCATAAGCTCATCAACCTCGCCCGTCTCGCAGCCGTTGTCCCCAAGGCTGCCGCGGCGGTACCTACCCGAACCGACAGGCATATAGTCTTGGCACATGGCCCGGCACGGATGGGAGAGCTCGCCGACGACATCGGTGTGAGTTGGGCACGCGAGGCGGTTTCACGAATCGCCGACCCATCACACTTTCCGGATGTCGAAATTCCGAGCGGGCTGACCGATGAGATTCTGGACAGTGCACGCACTGCGGCGGGCGAAAACCAGGACGCCTATGAGGATTTTTGCGCGGATCTCGGGTTTGCGTGTGACGTCATCCGCTCTGCTTTCAGTCGCGACCTCGAATCCGAAGCCGAGTTCTACGATTCGAGCGAGACCGATAACGTCCGCGTCCTTCTCGACTGTATCGACACGTCCAAATGCATCGTCATCCTTAAGGACTCGGCTTCGGGTTTTTGCGAATACCTGTTTTCAGATACCGAGTCCTTCATCAGGGCGCAGCCGCGCAGCGTCGGCGAGTTCGCGGCCGAACTCGCCGCTGGGCGATATCGGCTCGATGACGATGCACGGGATTTCGAGCTTGTCGTGGAAGGCGGCAAGCTCATCCTCGATGAGACACCGAGCATGGCACACGGCAACGGGAAGTATGAGGTCCTCTTCATCGCCAAGTCGCTGAGCGACAGGGTGATTGCCATGGAAAATGACGAGCTCGGGCGGGAGATGTCACGCTTGCGGGTGCGCCGAGGTCTTCCTGCAGAGAACCTTGTCGTGCGCCTGGCTGAGATGAGCGGCGACGTCGCATGCGTCGAGCGGGATATCTGCGCGGTGTTCGGCTGGGATTTCTCCGGGAACGGGAGGATGGAATCGCTCGATGACCTCATGGAGGCCGTCGAGCTCGATTCGACGCAGCCCTATGGGCGCGGCGGCAGGGATAAAGCTGGATTTTAGGAGGGAAGAAATGGATATCGATATCCAAGGCACGGAAATCAAACCCGATCCGAGGGGCAATGTCGAACTCACGAGGTTCGGCTCGACGGCGATACTGTTTTGCGGCGGTGACGAGCCGTTTATGGTCGTGAAGGGATATGACAGCAAGACCGGCGAGTGGATGGGCGATTCCGTTCGCGTCGATGATCTGTCGGTCGCATGGGATATCGCCGACCCTGAAATCATCGAAGGCGCCACCGTCAAATGGAAGCGTTCCGATGTGGCGGGCATTCTTGAGGACAGGGGGATCGAGGCGAGCGATTGGAACATCGATATGGCTATCAAGACGCCCGATCTAGAGAACTCCCCTTTTTGGCTCGGCAAATTCTCCAAGGACGGCGGCGAGGATTACCTTAATTTGACCATCACGCAGCTCTGCTCCATCGGGGCGCTGGACGTCCCCGAGGGGTTCAGGCTCGAGGAGGGATTGGACGATATCGCCGAGCGCATGGATGAGTGCTGCATAGATGATGAGATTTGCAATATGACCCAGTCTGTGGGGCGCTAGGGTTCCGCCAATCCGGTAGACCTGCCGCTGCGGCAAGAAGGTCAGCGCCTGCGCGAGTCTCCGTATCCTGTTCGGCAAAGAGAGACCTCTATGAAAAGAGACCAAATGAACGAACGGGACAGTTTTTTCGAGAGGACCGAACAACAGGTTCTCTTCTACCTATACGAGAACAGGGATCATACCGTGAGCCGCGCTGAGCTTAGAGATGGCATCATGGCCGCACCGGTCGAATCAGCGTTCGAGTCGATTTTGACTTCCATTGAGATTAAGAAGCTCATCGAGTTCGATTCTTACGGCAATGTTGCGATTGCATAGGAGGTATCGATGATAGTCAAAGGTTCCTGCAATATAGCGCTCAGCCGCGATGAGCTTGTCGAGATGCTCGCCAAGCTGTACCTGCTGGACGGCGGCTATTCTTCCTTCAATCTCGTGTCGTCCACTGAGATCGCCAAGCTGATCGTCAAGAAATGCTCCGTGAGTGCGACAGGCTGCGAATTCTCCCTCTCCCTCACCGCATTGCAGTCGATCAGGGTCTTCGCCCTTCTCGAGAAGGCGGCGGGACGGCACATCCCGACCGAGGCGTACCGACGCGCAGACGCGGCCGCCGATGAGATTTCGGATCGCTGCGATCCGAGTCGCTTCAAGTTGACCCCCTCGGAACGGGAATTCTATATGGCGGCTCTCGATGCCCTTGAGAAGTCAGTCGGGCAGCGCGTCACCATACGAGAGCTGTCGAATCAGGCAGGCGTCCAGTACGAACCGTTCCGCCGCTTGGTGAAGCGGCTCGAGCATATCGGCTATATCGAGCGCTTTGGCAAGCTCACCGCCTCTTTCGACCGCGACCGTGCAATGGAGCTGTTGCGCATAGGCATCTAGATAGACTTTTGGAGCCATCCCATGGATAACTTCGGCAACATCCACCCAATCGATTTCGAGCCCGTCAGGGATCTCATTATCGAAGCGTATAAGTCTGGGGATTTTGAAGCGGCGGATGAGATCATCGCCCGCAACACAGTCATGGAGACGGCCATGATCTCGAGACTCGTGAACGGCGCCATGGATGCGTATTGCTGGTCGAGCGGCCGCGGGGTCTCGCACATGCTCTCACGTACGTCCCATCCAGGGTACACGCTCCAGCTCACCACCTTTCACCGCGGCCATGCGTGGGGCGATATCGATGTCAAGCATGCCGGCAAGGGCGAGCTCAGTTTGCCAGATGGCGTGTGTGCGGTCGGTATCGAGCATGCCGATTCTGGTATCGAGGAGGAGCTTGCCGAGCGTTTCGGCATCTATATCACACCCGATGTGTATGAGCGGTTCGGCTGCGTTGGCGAGGGGCCCGAGCGCGGGGAATCCGTTCGATTGGATGCGCGGGATGCTATCCGCGAAATATCGAGTCAGGAGCGTTAGTAGGCAACATCCACTACTGCGCCGTATACATCGTGAAGACATCGGCATTTCGATGAACAATTGGAGCCATCGCATGGATATCAATCGCAACATCTTCCCCATCGCCTTCGACCCTGTCGAGGAACTCATCGATGCGGCGTACATCTCCGATGACTTCACCTTGGCGGATGCGGCAATCGCCCGCAACACGGTCAAGGAGACGAACATGATCTCAAGGCTCGTAAACGATGCCATGGATGCGTATTGTTGGTCAAGCGGTCGCGGCGTCTCGCATATGCTCTCGCACACGTCCCATCCGGGGTACACGCTGCAACTCACCGATTTCTACCAAGGCCGCGCGATCGGCGATATCGATATCAAGCACGCGGGGGAACTTTGTCTACCCGATGGCGTATGTGCAGTGGGCGTGGAGGATGCGGATTTGGGCATCGAGGAAGAGCTTGCCGAGTGTTTCGGCATCTATATCACGCAGGATTCTTACGAACAGTTCGGTCGCGATAGCGATGGACTCGAAATCGATGGGGTCATTCAGCCTGAGCGTCGCGGCACGGAGTGCAAATTATCAAGTGATGAGCGTTAGGAGACAACATGGGAACCCACCATCAGCCGTACTTTCTGGAGCAGGCCAAAGAAGACCTCGTACACCATAGCGCCGCTTGGGTCGTGAAGGAACCGGAGCGCTCCCCTATCTTCGTCGACTGCCATGCGGTCGAAGACCCCTCCCTTGGCCGCGGCTGGGATCTGCAGGTAGCGGTATGGAGCCGCGACGAGGCGGGCATCTGGTCGTGCGGCGGGGCGATTCAAGACCGCGGCTCGCTTAGCGATGCGCACGATGCGGCAAGGTTTGCCGAGACGCTTGCAGGGGCTTCGGGCGCTGCCACCATGATCCCCTATAATGTCTTCGAGGAGGTTGTCGACGAGCATGACACGAACTATCTCATCGCGCTTGCTATCTGCATCGACCAGCTGCCTGACTTCGTGACGGATGACGAGGTCTCGAGGCGAATCAGGCTCAACGCCGACCAGGACATGGATGAGCGGCGCGGGCTTACCGTCCGTGAGCAGGACGGGCCATCCGTCTCGCTCGATGAGCTGGCCGAAGTGTACGGGGATCAGGCGGGAACGGCTGAGGTGGAAGTTGCCTTGGAGCGTTGAGGTGTGCCTTTGCGGCACGAGGGGTTGCCACCTCTCGCCGTTTGGGATACTTGAACAGATGGAGGGTCATGCTCTACAGCTTTCCTGTCTCGCCCTCCATCGTGTTTGGGGCACCGTGCTGGGTGATTTCATCTGGCACGGCTTTTTTGTACGGGTTTGGGGTGAGGGGTAATGGCTTGGGTGGATGGCTGGACGCTAAGTGCATTAGAAGAATGAGAATAATAACAAGTTGCCGTACTAAGGGACGCCAAGAAAGGCGTCCCGTTTGCTGTTCTAGGTGAGGTGCTAATCGCTTTGGGGTGCCTCTGCGGCAAGAGCGCCCCAAAACCCCGTGCAGCCCCTACGCTTTGGTCGTTTCTATTAACCCTGAGCGAAGGGAGCCGCATATGCATGCAGCGGAAATTCCTTTCGGGGGGGGGTCGCTCCTAAGACGACCCGCCTCAGAGGCCAATCGACTATCGAGTACGTACTAATCGCGGCCGTCATCGGCCTTGTGGTGATTTTTGCGGGTCCGCAGGTCTCCGGTGCCATCCGCAACCAGTTCAACCAGGTCACCAACACGGTGAACAGTGGGACGACCGGCGGCGGTACCGAGGGCGGCTCTACAGGCGGCGGCTCCACTGGGGCCGATTCCGCGACTGTCCAAGCGGCTGTGGCCAAGGACGCGAAGGACTGGACGCTCGACGAGCAGAAGGCCGTGGCCGAGGACATCGCCGCGAAGGGTGAGGCGTCGCCGGCGTACGCCAAGGCGGAGGCCGCGATGGACGCGGGGACGAAATGGTCCGTCAAGCTGACCGATGGCAAGACGCTCGAGTACCGCATTATCGGCATCAACCATGACGACCTCGCGGACGGCTCGGGCAAGGCGGGCCTGACGTTCGAGGCAACTAATGGTGCCATTGGTTGCCACCAAATGAATACATTAAACACCAACGCTGGCGGCTGGGAGCAATCGGAGCTTCGCCAGAAGATGAACTCCGGCGAGATCTGGAAACTCATGCCGTCCGACCTCCAGTCGAAGGTGAAGGCCGTCACCAAGCTCACGAACAATGTCGGCGGTAACGACAAGAACGCCGCAGTCACGACGACCTCCGACAAGCTGTTCCTGCTCAGCTACTCCGAGATCGTGCCGGATTCGTATTGGGCGTCTTCCAACCCCTGGACTTTCACTGAGGGGACTCAGTACGAGGTATTTAAGGACAAGGTGACGAGCAACTATAGCTGGAACGACTACTTAACCGGTTCCTACAGCTGGTGGGAGCGTTCGGTGTATCCGTACAATTCTACGCGCTTTCTCTTAGTCAACAGAAGCGGCTACCCGTCACGCGACCACAGTGCGACGAGCCGCTTCAGTATCCTTCCTGCGTTCTGTTTCTAATCTTTTGGATAAAAGCCTGCGCAAATAAGCGCGGGCTTTTCTTTTGGAGAGGCGGTTCTCAGTAATGCCGCAGCGGCAGTACGTTATTGGCAGGCATTGGGTTCGGTATGTTTGGCATGGAAGATCCTCAACATACTGAAGGGATAGGTATGGATCAAGTCATGGATGCCATGATGCCGTTCTTTACGCTTGCCATTGTCCTGTTTGGCATAGAGACCGTATTCGACATGTTCTGGCGCGAGCATAAGAAGGCCAAGCGCGAGCGCGAACGTGAGAAAAAGCGGGAGAAGAGGCGGCAGGAATACCAAGACCGCCGTATGGCGAACGACGCAGAGCATGCGAAGGTGACCAGAGCCATGCGATATGACGTACTGCGCCGCGACGGGTTCCATTGCGTGCGGTGCGGGCGAGGGCGCGAGGACGGCGTGAAGCTACACGTCGACCATGTCGTCCCCGTCTCGCGCGGCGGCAAGTCCACCATGGACAACCTCCAGACCCTTTGCGAGGACTGCAACTGCGGCAAGGGAAATAAGTACGTTGAATAGGAGAATCGGATTATGTATCAAACGGTTATCGGTTCGGACGGCAGACTGCACCTCGAACGGCAATTCGGCAACCAGAGAATCGACCTCACCACGGGTGAAACCAAGACGGTAATACCAGGATTCGGGGGCATGAATACCGTCATCGATGAGAGCGGCGCCCATACCGAGATGCAAATCGGGAACATGCGCCAGACGATTGGTAAGAATGGGTTCGACTGGATGCTCTAGGTTGGGTTTGCCGCTACAGATCTGTTTCTAATCGTACGGTATGTTGATTCTGCTCTGATGCTATCTTCGGGACGGGCGGAATCATATTGAACGGGGGTCAGAATGACCATACTTAAGTTTTACGGTTCGCTGGGTTAAGTTTTGGCTTGTTCTAAACTTCAATTCAACGGGCGGCTGCTTATGAACACTTACAAGGACGTGACCTGCAGGGAACAAATCGCAGGACGTGACATCGAATCCGGGGACAAGGAACTCGGTGTCCGCATCTGGCGAATCATGCGAAAAAAGGGTCTGAACCAGAGTTCGCTTTCGGAGGCCTCTGGAGTATCCAAGAACATTATCACTCGCCTACTGACGGGTCGCAGAATGACCTCCTTCGAGAATATCGAGAGGATCGCCACGGTGCTCGACGTCTCGCTTGACGAGTTCAGGCCACCTGCGCATCGCCCGCGTAAGGAATACGCGAGTGCAGCTCAAGTAAAGCAAGGAGGCAAGGTCGATATGTCCCGTCCGAAGGACGAGCGCGACCCTGAACCGGATGACATCAACCTCTACAAATAGGAAGCGATCTCGTGAAGAAGTATTTCGTTCTGGTCAATAAGGAAGGCCTGCCATATATCTCCATCAAGCGAGAGCCGAACGATTGCCCGCTCGTCGGCATCTGCTCCGATCTGGCAAGCGCCAAATCGCTCATGAAGGCGTTTCTGGAGTCACGTGACAAGGGACAGTTCATGAAGCCCGAATAGCGCGGGATGATTCCAAATACAGTGTTTTAACGGTCGGCCGATACGGTCGGCCGTTTTTTATTCGGCTCCCCTTTCGGGCGGTTCTCTAAAAACCACCAAGTTATGAAGGAATGTGATTGCCGCTGCGGCACGACATTATTTCGTGCTTGACGGAGCCCGATTATGTTCGCCGAGGGAGCGCGCCCCTCGCCTTCTGTCATTCTCAACTGAGAGGATTCATCCAATGGATTTCGTCAACTCCGCATGCGCCCGCGCCGTGGTCGCCAAGAACCAGCTCAAGAACAAGCTCGTGCGTGACTTCCGCGCCGCCAAGGCCGGCGAGCTGTCCGGCCAGGGCCTCATCGAGTACGTCCTGATCATCGCCGTCATCTCGCTCGTCGTCGTCTTCGCCGGCCCCGCCGTCGCAGGCGCCATCCGCAACCAGTTCAACAAGATTGCCACCACCCTGACCACCGGTACCACCTCCGGTTTCGGTGCCTAGTGGCTGAGCTGCTTGCATTTTTCGGCACCGTCCGTTTCCCAAAGACGGCTGGTGCCTTTTCTTTTTAGACAGAGACTGACAGGAGACCCTATGACCGCAATCAATGGAGTAATAGGAGGTATCGGCGCGGCGTTCATCCTTGCCGCCGCCATCTTCTCGCTCGCGGCGAAGAAGCGTGATGAGGAGGAAGTCGACACCGCACAGATCCATGCCATCGAGAACGGTCTTGAGACGGACGCCGAGTGGGTCGAGGAAATCCGCGACGGGGCGTTCAAGGGGCTCGTCAGCCCTTCTGTCGCCCGCGCCGCCTGCTCCGCCTGCGATTTCAGCGATGAAGACCTCGTGGGTATCGAGAAATCCTATAAGTTCTGGGGCGGCCGCGAAGACGGCCGCTTCGATACGGGCTGTTCGGATTGGCTGCTGGGAGTCGGCCTTGTCGGCGGCATCGCTGCCGGTGCCATCGCGGGCGCCTTGACAGAGCCCGCCTTCGGCTTCTGGGTCGCCACGTTCATTAGTATCTGCGTCAATGATTTCAGGTACCGACGCATCGACCTCTACTCCATCGCCTTTCTCGCCCTTTTCGGGCTTCTCATGGGTGGCGGTGCGGATATCCCACAGAGGCTCGCCCAAGGGGTATGCCTCAGCGTGGTTCTTTATTTAGCCGCTTTCGGTGCGGAGATGGTTTGCGGGAAAGAGGCATTCGGTCTGGGGGATGTGCTTTTGCTCGGAGCGGTCGGGGCATCTGCCGTGTACAGCTCTAACGCGCTTTTGGCCGCATGCCTTGCCCTGCTGGCCGAGTGTTCCATTATCCTTGCCGTGCTGAAGATCAGGAAATCGGATACGGCGCTGCCTTTCGCTCCCCTCGCCTTCCTGCCTGCGCTCGCCTTCGTCTTGGTTGCGTGATGCCATGAAACGTTTTCCAAATTGCCATCGATGCGGAGGGCAGTCTCTCGTCGAGTTCGTCCTGTGCGCCCCGCTGCTCATCATTATGCTGTTCGCATTGCTGGACGGGTCGGCCTACTACCGCAGCGCCATGTGCGTGCGCACGGCAGCCACCGAAGCGGCCACGTTCTACACGAAGCGGCCCGATGCATCCGATGCCGATGTCAAGGCCCATGTACTCGCTTGCGTCAAGGGAACCGAAGGCATCGAGTTCTCCTTCAGCACGGAGGATGCCGGCACTGCGGAGAGCGATTATACGATGCGCGTCAAGCAATCCAGCGGCTGGAAGACTGCGGATGTGAAGACCGTTACGAAAAGCAAGGCGTTCACCTGTAAGAAGACCATTAAGACCTTCCTGCCCTCGCTTTTCGGCAAGGGAAATACCGCCACCGCCACGGCGACCGTGGTGGGCAGCTCCTCGGAAGAAGGTGTGCTGCGATGAGATTCCATCAGCTTCGCGGCCAGACGACCGTAGAGTTCGCCTTTGCGGGCATCTGGCTCATCCTTTTGATGATGGCCGTGCTGTGCTTCGGTTTCATCACCTTCCAGAAGTCCTCATTCGACTACCAGGTGTCGCATATGGCAGACGAGCTTCCCAGCGGTTGGGAGTCTATGGATGCCAAGCGGGTCGTGAAGAGCTGCGTCGCGGCCGCCTCGGGACTTTCCGAGGACGATATCGAGGTCAACTCCGCCGAGATTCATCTCGAGGACAAGGGCAGCACCGACCTCGGCAACAGCACCGCAGTGCAGCTCGGAAGCGAGCTGAAGACGACGGCCGCTAGCTATCTCGACATCAGCGCCGACATCACCGTCCACCTGGGCCGAGGTATCGGACTTGCGGGAAACGGCGGTATCCCCTACCGGAGTTCCGTGAGGCAGAGCTTCACCGTCGAGCGCCGTTGGGAGGTGGCATAGTTGGAACGATTCGGCAAGGGAACCACACGCGGGCAGGCGCTCGTAATGTTCGTCCTAGTCGCCGCCGTCCTCGTCATGGTGCTGGGGTTGGCGATCGATGCTTCGGGTGCATGGTGGAAATCGCAGCGCCAGAACGATGCGATTGAAATCGCCAAGGAGTCAGCCCTTTCGCGCAGCAACGAAATCAAGTTCAACGCCACGGACTCGACCCGCGCCCTCGACGAGATTATCTATTCTTCCCTGACGGAGAACCTTCGCGACCTCGGCAGCTCAGAGGTCTCCGTGACCTCGTGGGAGGTACCCAAAACCAAGTCCGGCAGCATGAACAGGCTTATCGGAGTCGAGGTCTCGGTTACCGGCACGTACAGGTGCGTTTTCGCCCAGACGTTCGGGTTCGCCTCGGTCCCCGTCAAGAACACCATCACGTTCACCATCAACCCGTATTCATCTACCGAGGTCTGGCGGCAGAACTCCGCCGGTCATGGCTGCAAGCTGGTCAAGTCTGCAGACAATTCGGTGGGTCAGGAAACCTATACGACGCTCAGCATGGCCTCGGATATCTCCGATGCGCTGAACGATGCAATAAACAAGGGACTCGCGGAGCTCTCGTGAGTGCCGGAGCCATAAGCGATGAGACAGGCGCTCGCGGCGCCGGAAAGGAACACCATGTTCAACAAGAAGGATAAGGACCCCATTGAGCCTCTGGAGGGCGAGGAGGTCAAGAAAAAGGGATTTCCCGCGTTCGGTCGCAAGAAGGAGAAAGACCCTGCGGCAAAAATCGTGACGCCCGAGAAACGCCGCCGCCAGCTCTCTTGGCTCTGCGGTGCGTGCGCTGCGGTCGCGGTCGGTTCGCTGGCATTTGCGGCCGTGGAGTTCACCGTAGCCCAGGATACGGTCGCCAAGAGCCAGGCGGACATGGTCGAGATTGTCGTTCCCAAGGAGACCATCAAGGCGGGAACCCCCATCACCGCCGACATGCTCGAGGAGGCACAGGTGCCCAAGCGCTACGTGCCCGCCGATGCGGCCGATGGGTCGAGCAAGTCCGATCTTATCGGCAAGGCTCCCGTTGGCGACTTGTCGAAGGGTGTGCCGATTTCCATGGGCACCGTGCAGGGTTCGTCCAACCCGTCGTCCATCTCGCTCGCGCTCGCTTCCGGCCATGTCGCGCGAACCTTCTCTCTCGATGCCGCCGCCAGCATGTCGCCGCTGCTCAAGCCGGGTGACTATGTCACCGTGACCGCGACCTTCAAGTCCGGCAACGGCTCCACGCAGCAGACCGTCGCCTATCAGAACGTCAAGGTCCTCGCAACCGACGCCACGCTCCAGAGTTCCGACGGCTCCTCGCAGAGTGCCGGCTACTCGACCGTCACCCTTGAGCTGACGCCCGAGCAACTCTCTGAAATCGGCACCGCCGATTCCATCAGCCTCGCCGCCCAGCCGCTCAGTGAGAACCCGAAGGACGATTCCGACCCCGATGCCCTCGATGCGCAGAGCGATGGCGATTCCGGCACCGCGCCTGTCGTGGACGCCGATGATACCCCGGCTGAGGAGTAAACATGCTCGATAAGATGTACGACAACGCCGTCGCCGAGGTCATGTCGCGATGCGCCAACGACCTGCAAAATCAGGTGGCTCTCGTCGGAGAGGTGTCCGACGGCATAGAGCGCCTGCAAGACCGCGCTCTCGCATACGTCAGCCGCTCGCCAACCTTCGAGGACGCGGATGAGGACGTGAAGCGCCAGGCGGCCAAGTTCGTCGTAGACGACCTGTTCCAGCTCGGCCCCATTGAGGAGTTGCTCTGGGACCCGGAAGTGTCGGAAATCATGGTCAACTCGCCCGATCAGGTCATGGTCGAGCGCCGCGGCAAAATCACGCTCTCGGACGTTCATTTCTTCGATGAGGAACATGTCCAGAGGACTATCGCGCGAATCGTCTCCTCGGACGGGCGCAGGTGCGACAACCAGAGCCCGCTTTGCGACTGCATGCTGCATCGCACGGGGGCGCCGTTCGACGGCAGCCGCGTCAACGCCGTGGCCTTCGGTATCGCAAAACATTGGACGCTCGACGTCCGTAAGTTCCGCAACGATGCCCTCACGCCGGAATCGCTTATTGCCAACGGCTCCATGGACGAAAACATGGCGGACTTCCTGCAGGCACTCGTCCTCGCACGCATGAACATCGTCATCGAGGGCGGCACCGGCTCGGGCAAGACCACACTGCTCAACGCGCTCTCCAACTTCATCCCCGACGGCCAGCGCATCATCACGGTCGAGGACACCGCCGAGCTCAACTTGGCGAAGAGCCATGTCCTGTCGCTCCAGTCCCGCCCCGCCAACAACGAGGGCAAGGGTGAGATCACGCTCCAGCAGCTGGTCATCAACACGCTGCGCCAGCGCCCCGACCGCATCGTCGTCGGCGAGTGCCGAGGACCAGAGGCGTTCGACATGCTCCAGGCCATGAACTCGGGCCATGACGGCTCGCTCACGACCACGCACGCGAACAATCCCCGCGCCGCCCTCGACCGCCTGCAAAACCTCGTGCAGATGAGCCGAGCAGGCGCGAACATGCCCCCCGATGCCATCATGAAGATCATCACCGAGGCCGTCGACTTCGTGGTCGAGATCAAGCGTCTCCCCGACGGCAGCCGCCGCGTCAACAACATCTGCGAGGTCTGCGGCATGCAGGGCAATGTGCCTACCGTCGGCTCCATCATGAAGTTCCAGAAAACCGGCATCGATTCCAACGGGCGCATCAAGGGCGAGTTCCGCCCCACCGGTTCGCGCATCGTCTCCGAGGACCACAAGGAGCGCTTCTATTCCAACGGAGTCGAGATCAAGTCCAGCTGGTTCGATAACGGAGGGTTGTGGTAGCAATGGACCAGACCGTAGTCACCTATTTCTTCTACGGTGTCACGTATACCTTGATCATCGCGGTGCTGACGCTGTGCGTCATGGCGCTTCTCGTCTCCAGGCAGCTGCGCGTCCTCTCCGAGCGCCGCAACGTCTACCATGAGGGCGAAGAGGTTTCCAAGAAGAAGCATTCCAGCATCCTCGTCGAACTCCGTGAGGTCGCACGCCAGCATATCGAGGGCAGCGGCGTGAAGTTCTCCTTGAACGAGTTCATGAGCATCTGGGCGGCCTGCACTGCGGTGCCGCCCCTGCTCGGCATCGTCATGGGTATGAACGCGCTCGTCGTCATGCTGCTCGCGGCACTCGGAGCGTTCCTGCCGCTGTTCTTCCTGTCTGCCAAGAAGAAGCACAGCGAGAAGCGATTCGAGGAGCTTCTGGGTCAGACCATGCCGCTCATCTCGGCAAACCTTCGCGGCGGCGCGACGCTGTCGCAGGCAATCCGCCCCGTCGCGGAGAACATGGACGAGCCCATCAAGAGCGAGTTCGAACAGCTCCGTCGCGATATGGACCGCGGCATGCCCGTGGACAAGGCTCTCGACAAGCTGGCCGAGCGAAATAATTCCGCCGACCTCAAGCTGTTCGCCTCGGCTGTCCGTGCCCAGATGCGAACGGGCGGCTCGCTGGCAGACATCGTCGACTCGGTGGGCAACACCATCCAGCAGCGCTGCGAGATGCGCCAGATGGTGCGCTCCCGCACCTCGCAGGCGCGTTTCACGGCCATCCTCATGGTCTGCGTGCCGCCCGCGCTGGGACTTGTCTTTTATATCGGCAACGACATGTACCGCGAGTTCTATTCGAGCGCCATGGGACTGGTCGTCATTTGCATCTGCGCCCTGCTCGAGGTCCTCGGCTATTTCATCGCCAACAAGATGCTCGACATCAAGACCGACTAGGAGTGGTTCATATGATCGTAGACGGAACAACTATCGGCCTTATCGGCGCGGGGTCGCTCGCGGCGGGTCTCAGCACCACTCTGGCGGTGCAGAAGAAATTCGGCATCGAGGTGCGAACCCTTAACCAGAAGACGCTCAAGCAGCGCAGCGAGGAGATGCAGGACCGCTTCAAGTTCGGCCAGCCGTTCCAGGGGTCTGCCCTTTTCGGTGCAATGTCGCGCGAGCAGGAGGAGCGCCAGCGAGAGGCGCTCATGCGCTCCGGCCTTAAGATTTCGGCGCTGATGTTTTGGGCCTCGAAGATTATCTGCATCGCCGTCGGCATCATGGTCGGCGTGCTCATCGGCACCAAGCTGAACGGACTTGCGACCATTGCGGCGGGCGGTCTGGGCGGCATGGTCGGGTATATCCTGCCCGAGCTCTACCTGCTCCAGAAGCGCCGCGAATGGCGCAATAACATCGAGCGCGAGCTGCCCAATGCACTCGACCTTATGTCCATCTCGATGGCCGCAGGCTCAACGTTCGACGATGCCGTGCGCACAGTGGCCGAGAACTCCGAGGGAGCGCTCGCCGAGGGCTTCCGCGACGTACTGGCCAACGCCCGCTTCATGGATATCACCGATGCGCTCAAGCAGTTCGCCTCCAATGCCGGCGTGCAGCCGCTCACCATCTTCGTGGCCTCCCTTATCCAGGCACGCCAGACCGGAGCCGAGTTCGTCGAGGTGCTCGAGAATCAGGCTCAGACGGTGCGCACGTACCGCAGGCAGAAGCTGGAGGAGGAAATCAACAAGATCGGCACCAAGATGCTCATTCCGATCATCTTCCTAATCTTCCCCGCCCTGTTCGGCGTGCTTCTGTCGCCTGCGGCCATGTCGGCTATCCAGGCTATGGGCAGCCTGTAGGTAAGGGGGTTTCAGATGCTCGATGCTATTGAATCGGCTCTGCTCGTTCTTCTCGTTGTCTTGCTGGCGTTTATCTGGCTCGTGCCTATCGCCGGAAAATGGAAGGTCTATGGGAAGCTCGGTATGCCCGGCTGGTATTCGATTGTCCCGGTCTTTGCCGACTACAAGCTGTGCGAGCGCGTGCATCGCGACGACGGTACAAGGACGTTTCTCATGGCGTATCTTATCGTGCTCATCTGCTCGTGGGTGTTCTGCTGGGTCGATACGCTTAGCTGGATGCTTGCATTGGTTCAGCTCGTGATGACAATAATCGTGCTTAACGATCTGTCCCATGCCTTCGGGAAGGAGACCGGCTATACGATCGGGCTGGTCATCTTTGGCTTCGTGTTCTGGACGATGCTTGGGTTCGGGGCAAGCGAGCCGGTCGATCTGGATGGCGATGCGGACGATGAGTCCTAGGGGTTAAGAGGGATAATAACAAGGTGTTTTGCTACGGGGCGCTCATTAGGGGCGCCCCGTTTGTTTTGCTGGGTGATTGGCAGCGGCTTGTGGCAGTGTAGCTGTGTAGACGTGTAGCTCGGTAGCCGCATAGGTGGGTGAATGAGAACAAAGATAATAAGAAGAGTATTAAGAATAAGAAAGACAAAGGGGAGTTCTAGAGTCGCGCAGATGAAGATGATAATAACAAGTAGCTGTGCCGCGGGGCGTCAAATGGGTACGCCCCTTTTGTTTGGCTGGGAGTTTTGCGAGTAGCCGTGTGGGTCGGTAGGTGTTTGGCGATGTGAGTCGGGCTACTTCTGTCCCGTGCGGGTTGACGGCATATGTGGGGATTGAGAATCGAGGGAGAATAGAATCCCCTGATTTAGGAGATGAGCCGGATGGGTTCTCAAATCACTAAAATCCCCTCTATCTGCGGAGACCAATACCCTGGTATCGGATATCAGGTGGATTGCGGCGAGTCGGTTCGCGTTGCGATGGCATGGCCTTCTGCTTCTGCTGGGGGCTGGCGCAGCCTCACCATGGAGGTACCGAAACAGCTCAGTCTCGAGACTGAGTTGAACGGTGTTTCGGTGGAGGCGCTCTTGAAATCCGCAGGTGAGCTATTTGAAGATAACGACCTCGATGGGTTCAGGCAATTCGAGCAAATGCTCGGGGATAAGTTGCCCAGTACGGTCGTACGGCTATTTGCCCGCTATGCGCCTGTCGATTTGACCCACGCGGGCAACGCGGAGGCATGTCGCGCTGAAATCGAGGAATTTCTCGGTGGAGATATCCCCGAGCTCGAAACTGGGGACACGGTAATAGCATCTGGGAAATTCCGCGCCGTACTTGTACCTGTGGGCTCCGATCCCGTTGCCATTGGAATCGACAGCGGGCAAGACATTATGAATCACGTCGGGGGCTTCTTCAACGAGGCTACGGGGAACATGCCCTGCGATAGGGGTAAGGGAATCGTGCCGTTGGATGTCTTTCCATTCAATGTCTCGATATACGTCAATGGTAGGACTATCTCTCCTAATAGGTCTCTTTCCGTCCCTCAGCCTACCTGTCAGCCTAATCGTGCCTTCTACGCAACCGAGAGCATGGAAAAAGAAGGCTGCCGTTCTTCAGTTGACGGCAAACCTGTGGTCGCCGGTCTGCCCATGTCCGTGCTTTACGGAAATATCGTCGTCAATGGCTTCAATCCCGACCGTGCTTGTGACAGGTCTCTCACCGATGGCGAGATGATGGATGTCATGAATTACTTCCAGCGCGAGAGTCCCCGCGGCAGCGGGCGCGAGGTCGCTCTTATCGTACAAAACGGTCTGTATGGCGAGTTGAGGGAGTCGCTTACTCATGACTCCCCTAACGGACCGGAGGTTGTTGACGTTCGCGATAACGTCGAGTCGCTCGATGATCTCATGGAGCAGAAGGTCGAGGTAGCTGAGGGAAACGAACTTGGCGAGGACCTGGACGTATCCAACGGGGAACGCTAAGGAATAAGGATAATAACAAGCTGCATTGACGCGGGACGTCTTTTGGGGACGTCCCGTTTGCTTTACCGGGTGTTTGACGTGTAGCCGTGTAGCGCGGTAGCTGCGTAGCTAGATAGACATGTGGTTGCTTAAGTCCCCGGAAAAGGCTACTTCTGTCCCTCAGTGGGTCGATGGGGAGACATCCGTTTATGTTCGAGATGGATTGTCCGAGCGTGAATGGGAGCTACCTATGGCCAAGAGAACCTATGGCAAATATCAAGGAAAGAGTCCGACCGAGAAGCTGACGGATGCCCGTCAGGCGCTCTTCGATGCGCTTCTCGCGGACATGGAGCGCGAGGGCTCCCGATGGGTCAAGGAGTGGTCGTTCCCCCACCCGCCCATGAACGGCGCTACAGGTGAGGGCTACGGGCCGCGAAATACCGCCATGCTCATGTACGCCATGAGGGACGGAGGCTTCAGGGACCCGCGATTCGCCACGTTCAAGATGGCATCGGATAAGGGCTGCCATATCATCAAGGGGTCGCACGGCTACCCCATCGAACGCTGGAAGCGCATGCTCGTAAGCAGGACGGACCCGACCGCCCGCCTCAAGCAGCCCAAGACCAAAGAGGAATGGGATATCGCCCTCGCAAATCCCGAATACAAGGCCGAGCCGCGCTGCGTCGGCACGTTCACGGTGTTCAATGCCGAGCAGATGGAGAACACGGAAAACCTCGTCTCCGTTGAGGGCTTCAAACCCATCGAGCCCGATCGCGTGGCCGACGGCATCGTCAAGGCATCGCCCTGCCCCGTAATCGAGACGCCGAACGCCGAGGCGTTCTACCTGCCCGGCGCAGACAAGATCTACGTCCCGCAGCGCAACCAGTTTACGAACGTGGAGTCGTTCTGCCGAACGCTGCTCCACGAGATGGGGCACGCCACGGGCCATCCGAGCAGAAACAACCGCGAGCAGTGCGGATTGAAGAAGGATCGGCAGAAGTACGCCTTCGAGGAACTCATCGCCGAGCTCTCGAGTGTGTTCACCGCGAACGCCATCGGTCTCGATCTCCGTAACGTCGACGACGACAAACCCCTTGCCGCCAACGAGGTCGATGCCATGTCGAACTCGGCTGCCTACCTCAAGAGTTGGTCCCAGGAGTTCAAGGATCCGGGCGGCGAGCTACTGAAGGCCGCATCGCGGGCGAGCAAGGCGACCGATTACCTCGTGGAAGACTGCTTCATCCCGAAGCTCGGCAAGGACTACTTCAAGTCCCCGGAACACGCTACCGAGGCGGTAGCCGACGTCGATATGGAACGCGACGCTGAGGCTGAGGTCGAGCAGGGAGACGATGGGTTCAGTCTCGACGAGCTGTGTGAGTCCAAATGCGATGAAGCGGACATCGCCAACGGCACTGGGCGGAGCGATACGGCATCCGTTAATTATGAGGAAGGACGATAGCCATGCTTGAGGATCTGGAAATCAATTCGTTCGATGATCTGAAAACCGCACTAGGTGAGGCTCTGCACAATGGCGCGGCTTCACCTGAGGCGGCAGATTACCTGATGGAGCGATTCGAAGTCCTCTGCATGGATATCGACAACGTGTTTCTCGCCATATCCGCCAATGACATCAAGGAATACTATCCGAACCTGTCGCTCGATGAAGCCCGCGAAGTGCGCGATAACGCCAACGAGAACCTATGGAACTCGGGTGGATATGACGACATCAACGATGTGGCTTGGGGGCAAATCAAAGCCGAGGTCAAGTGCGTGCGGGATGCGCGTCATGACTCTCGTTGCGAAGAGACGAGTCTCGACGACCTTGCTGAAGCGTATGGCGATGAGGGTGCTTGCCAAGAAAGCTGCGGCTCGCGCGATACGGAGGGCATCCCGAGGTAGATGCTACTTCTGTCCCCTGGGGCGACTCGGGCGGACAGGGCTTCATGCTAGTCATTAAGTTATCAATTCGCGTGATGGAGGAACCATGAGCGAGCAGAACACCCACGAGCAGATGAGCACGATAAGATACGCCATGAGAAACGTCCTTGTACCGTCGTCGCGATGCACGCGCTCGCACAGCTTGTAGTCGGCAAAGACCGGGACGATCTCGCCGCGGGGATCGCATTCAACGCGGGGCTTGAGATGGGATATATCGAGGACAAACGAGGGGAACAGGGTCTCGATGATATCTGTTCGGCGAAAAGCGAGGAAGCTGTCCTTGTCTCTGACGGTGATGAGGTCAGTCGCGTTGGAATCGAAAACGAAATTTGACAGTCTAGGAAACGGAAAATAAGGAGGCCGATATGAACGGTGGGTCTTGCAGCCTCTATATCGAGGGCAAGGGAAAGGTTTCCGTCAGTATCGGCGGCGGCCCGTGTATGCCCAGCATCAGTTTTACCGGACTTCACGGACACGGAGCCGTCGGCTACAACATCGCTCGCGTATGCGAGAAGGCAGCTATCCGCTGCGCCCTGCGCAGCGCCGGCTTCGATATCCCGAGGGCCAGTATTCGCATCGATATCGACGTGTCTGCGCATGAATTCGGACATATGTGTATCGAGAACGCCTGCGCCCAGGGCATCGCCATCGCGAGCGGTCAGGCGGAGATGCCGGCCGGCGGGCGCGTCAGCGCCGTGGAAATCGAAATCGACGGCTCAACGCTTGGCCTGGAGCCGATAAAGGACGGCATCGAGCGCGGGCTGGATGACCTTTGCGATGAGAAGCAGGCCGAGGCGGATTTGGTCGAGGGGATGGCTGACCGCGATAGGCAGTTTGAGCATAAGGAGAGCAGACGATGAGCAAGATTGGAAACATCAGGGTCGACGTCGCGGCGAGTGATGCGGCCTATTACGCATACGCCCCGCATGACAGTGTTACCCTGCCGATGGCGCCTGATGACCTGCAGAATGTCATCAACGTGATGACTTATTTCGGCAGGCACGACTATGCCATCGAGGATATTCAGACATCCGGCAAGTTCGACAAGTTGCACTTCGCCGAGGACGGGTGTGTGGACCTGCGGGCGCTCAATGCCATGGCGGAGTGCGTCAAGAGAAATCCCGACCTCGATTATGATGCCGTGCGCGACTACTGCGACAACTTCGATGTCCCCGTCGACCCGCTTATGGTCGGCAACGTCATCATGCAGACCGATGAGATGCCGTTTAGCGGCTATTCGGTCGATGTCGATAGCGCGAACCCGCTGCCCAGCGACCTGTGGCGGGCATACGGCCTCACGCTCCTCGACCAAGCCAGCGAAGAGCTCGAGGCGTGCGTGAACGACAGCCATCTCTCCCCCGCCTCGAAGGCCAGCCTCTTGAGTATCGGCAAGTTGCTCGACAATGTGCCTGCCGAGGCATTGGGCGCCTGGATGGCGGCGGGCGGAGATGTGTGCCTGGGCCAAAGCGGCTATTTCGACCGCAACTCAAAAGAGGTCGATTTGATGAAATTCGATTTGGATGAGCTCGAGCAGGCGGCTTTCGAGGGCGACCGCGATTTCGCGGCCGACCGCATCGTCGTCTATGTCGAGAGCCGCGACATGACCGAGATGGGTTTCAGCCTCGCCCATCAGTTGACGCTGCCGATGGATGAAGGAGAACTCGACGGTGCCCTTCAGGACATAGCGGATATGGAGGGGGTCGCAGCGGCCGATATCGTCATGTCTGACTATGAGCTCCACGGGCGGTTCAGCGAATACTCCTTGCATGATTTCGACATGGGCGAGTCCATTGCAGACATGAACCGCTTCGCACAGGTCGTTGTGAACAACCCCGAACTCAGCGTCGGGGAGCTCTTCTACTACAACGATGACCATGAAATCTATGACATCGACGCCATCATCGGGTCCGCCGAGAAGATGATTGCCTTGCAAGGGGCTCCAGATGGGGACTTGTGCCTCGATGACCTTGCTGAAGCGAAGGGCGATGAGGCGGAGATGGTCAATGAGAGTATCGGGACTATCGGCGCCGGCACTCTTGAGGGCGGCGATCGATGATGGATACGATTATCGCCGTGCTGGTGCCCGTTAACGCCGAATGCCGCGAAGTCGAGCTGCCGGTCGATGAGAATGGGAGCTGTGGCGCCGCACTCAAGGGAATTGTCGGCGAGCGGGCCGTCAATGTATCCCAAGAGCTGCCCGACAAGTCTTTGGGAGATGCGGTCTGCGTCTATGTCAATGCTGAAGGGCGGGCGGCTTGTCCTGCCAACCGTGCAATCTGGGCCACCCAGGAGATGGCGGACGAGGATCGTAAGTCCCCTTTCACCGGCCAGACCGTAGTGGCGGACGACCCGGCCGATGTGCTGTACGGCGATTTCGTTGTGGTGGGCTATGACCCGTATGAGGGGACGGAATGCTCCCTTTCCGATAAGGAAGTGCAGGACGTCGTTGATTTGTTCAGCGGTCGCGGCGGCCCGTACTCGGGCGTGTCGGCGCTCGGCTATATGGAATGCATGAAACCCGACCCAAAGCTCAGGGAGCAGGACGAGTGGAACAACGAGTCCTCGCAGATCGATGAGTTCATCTGCTATAAGAAGGACGAGGCGGCACTGTACAACCAACGTCTCGAGGACGAATATTCCAACTCGTACGACGATAGCTGGCAGAACTCGTACGACGATACGGAGTGGTAGCCATGGGTGCTGTGAGCTACGGACAGGCCGGGTACGTGGGAACCTCCATGAGCGTCCGCGCCCGGGCGGCATATGAGTCGGGCGAGATGCCGATGTCGAAGTGGACGCGCGGCGCCATCATCTCGGCCATCAAGGACTACTGCGACGATTTCGACCTTGCCTACGATTCTAAGATCGAGTCGATGACCAGGGCGCAGCTCGCCGATAGGTATCTCGAATATAAGTCCTGGCACCATACGGGGCGGTTCGCACGCGGGACCGAGTTTTTCGGATTGGATGAGGATGCGGTCTGCGCGGCCTTCCCCGAGGTGGGACCAGATCAAGTTACCGAGCGAGATGAGATTGGAATAGACGGATTACTTGAATCCAAAAGCGTAGAGGCGGGGCTATCGGAGGAAGTCGGGCTAGTGAGGGAGTCAGGCTGCCGGTAGGCGGATTTGCAGAGATCCGCCCCCTATATCATCCCCTGCTTTCGGAGTAGGTCTTCTAGAATCTCACAGATTTTCTCGTCTTTGGCCCGCTGCTCCCTCTCAAGTTCCTGCCTATAGTACTGGTCGAGGTCTGGCTCCCATGTGCTGTACTGTTCGGCAAACTTTCTGCGCGACATGAGGTCGAGGATTAGGTAGACGATATAGGCGATTGCCAAAAGGAATACTACCGCCATGAGGATGTAAGCCAACGAGTTCCTCCAAGTGAATCTTATTTCGAGCACATTCTAGCAGTTTCGGCAGGTTGCGGAAGGCACAGGTCTCGCCGCTGCGGCAAGTCCGCGCGGAGCGATTGAGCAATGAGTATCCTCGAGAATAATCGCCAGAGCTAGCGGAGGATGATATGAAATTCAATCTCAATAGGTATATTCCAAGTCAAGAAGTCCTCAAGGGAGGTCTTCTGGCCAGTCTTTTCGGGTTGCTACCGACGATCGGGTTGGGTGCCGAGTACCTCTTTATAAATGTCACCCATGGCATCGATTTCGCCACGGACGGCCGCCTAGGCGAAGGACGAATCTCGGGAATGATTTCCGTTTTGAACATCAATACCCTATGGTTTCCGCTCACGGGGCTTCTTTTGCTCGTGCCGGCAGTGAGGAATAACAAGGCGGCGTGCATCGTGATCGCCTGTCTTCAGGCCGCCGGTGTCGTCATCAACATCAACCGCGGCTTGGACACGCAGGCGTTTCTCGAACTGATTATCGCGGCGGTCGCGGTGTTGGGCATTTCGAATTACACTGCCGCTTCTAATGACTTGGGGGATATTGATGAGTAACGGCAACGATAAGAATCTCGCAAAAGACCCGTATAAAGACATTTCCTTCTCGCGCCGCGGGTTATTCGCGGCGCTGGCGGTCGTTGCCGGCCTCGGCGCGGTACCTGCACGGTCCGCCATGGCAAAGGAACTGTGGTTTCGCGGTGAGCACATCAGCCCGCAGTCGAATTCGTACTATTTCGGCGGCTGCTTCACATCCAACGGCTACACACATTGCGTTACGCATCCAGACCGAACACAGGGTGCGAATAACTACGGCCGCGGGTTCGCACACGGATGGATAACTTGGGTCGCCGCCGATAAGTGGGACGGCAAAGGCTGGAATAGCCCTAATCTCCAAGCGCTCGGCTGTTCCCTGTGCTTGCTCATCGAGTGCGACTATTCGAACGAACTGTACGACCATATCAGGGCGCATCCCTATATGGCCTGCGCGGACATCAACCGCCAAAATGGCCGCCGCATGTGGCACGATATCGGTACCGATGACAATCACGGCATTGTCTATAGGAACGGCGCAGAGCTTTCGAAATTCCATGGAGACATGCTCAATACGGACGCGGGTGCGGGAGTTAGCCAGAATAACGGACATTGGTATATTGTCGGATATGATGACTATTCTTATGAGAAGCCGGAGCTGTTTTTGCGTCGCGGTTCCAGCGAAGCCGTTAACACGTTCAGTGCGAAGGTAGATTTAAATTGGGTCATGAGGAACAATAAGGACGGACAGTCACCCTACGAAGAGGATCTCCGTCAGGTCACGGGCGATATCGCTATCGATACCGAGAAAATCAATATTAGGAACGACGTGACGCTTTACGGTGGCGTATTCAAGCTCTCGCCTTTAGCATTTCCCAATGCCATGGTGGATGTCGGACAGGGTGGGTATGATGCCGCTGGACGGCCTATTACCCAGTGGGGCAACGGGCGAGGACTGTGTTTCTGGAAGGACTACGATGGCGCCAACCAGATGTGGGCCTTCAAGCCTTATCTCGATGACGGGGTGGGCGCCTTCACGTTCGCCCTCGGGAGCCTCATCGGTCCCAAATTGGTCCAGACGCTCAGCAATAACGGTCATGTTAACGCCAATAGCTCTTGGAAAAACGGTACTATGGAGACGGGCAGTGCCGTCATTTGGGACATTC
This sequence comes from Collinsella sp., assembly GCA_019419605.1. GTDB lineage: Bacteria > Actinomycetota > Coriobacteriia > Coriobacteriales > Coriobacteriaceae > Collinsella. Next base: position 40,422 of record DXZP01000009.1, on the reverse strand, counting down.
GAAAGGCAGCAGGTAGAGAGAATTCCTGGTGGATTGATCATGAACCGTCTGCCACGAACGAAACCGACCGTACGTGCTATTTCCTCACCTCGGATGCTGATGGCCAGCGCCTCGACACCCTCGGCGCTTCTGCGAACGGCGCTGCCGTCCGCGTGTCGAGCTATGCTTGCCCAGGCGTTTGGGGTGGTCAGAAGAACGCCCAGTTCAAACTTATCGAGGCACGCTGCGGCGGCTACGTGAAAAACAGTAAGAAGACCGCCAAGATCGGCGATAGCGTCACCTGCGTCGGTTTCATGCCCGATTCAAATGAGACACCCACGCTGTCTCCTAACGGATGGGCGCATAATGTCACAAACCGCAAGGAGCTGCCGCCGCAGCCGATGTATCGCTGGTATGTGACCCGCGATGTGGTCGATATCCCCGATGACGATGATGCGGTCATCATGGCAGGCTGCTGGGTATCTACTTGGGGCAAGCAGACCGAGGCCGCCGCACACCGCCATATCGGATATCCGCACGGTGGGCATTCCATCTACAACCTCGCCTTGCATGTCGAGGGGTCGCAATTCGCGGGTTCGATCTGCTACGCGGCTAGGGCTTGGGATTCCTCGGTCTGGGTGACTGGTCGGGATGGCGCGGAGATCTGTGGCTCCCCTATCGCTGAGGTCAAGATCTGGCTTACCGGCGAGCTGGCCGAGAACTATGACCTGTGCTATCGTTCCATCCCGCTCGACGGCAAGTGGACGGATACCGTCTATTCTTGCGGTCATTCCGATAACGATGGATCGGCGGCACCGTCTTGCGGTAGCATTGGTTCCGCAAAGATGTGCGGCCTCAACGTGCATCTCATCCGCAAGCCGCGCGGGGCTCGCGTGGTCAAGGAGTTTTCCTTCGATGACACGATTAAAATCGCCGAGGATATCTCCAAGGGCAATGATGCCGTTTGGCTGTGGTCGGCGGCGATGATGGGCATCACGACCGTACCGGAAGATGAGAAACGTTTCTGGAGCGACCGCCTGCTCGGTACAGTCGTGGTCGGTAGCGGTATGCCGAAGACTGAGGATGACGAACCGCCCAATCCTCCGACTCGGTTGCAGTCCGTCGTCCACTTTATGCTGGTCGATACCCTCGGCAATACGCAGGAGGTGCACACGGTCTACATCAAGCTCAACACCGACTACAGGACGAGCGAGCACCAAGGCGATTTCTCGGACGCTCGCGCGGCGCTCGAGCAGGTCATGCGCGACGAGGGGCAGGACATGAGCCTGCTCGACAAATGTCTAGACGGGTGGTACGAAGGGGATAAGGACTGCTCGGACCCGAGCATCTTCAGCGGGCCGAAGTTCGTGAGCAAGAAGGTGAACGGAGATCTGTACCTGTGGACTCGGGTGACCATGGGCAAGTTCTACTTCTATAAGGATGGTACTGACAAGACCCATCTACTCTATAAGTCCCAGCGATATCTGACTGGCACTAATTTCGTATTTCCGGCAGAGCTTGCCAAAACTGAGCTTGAGCCCACTTGCAACCTCAACGATAAATTCGGCACCGACCCCTCGACAGGCTTCACCGGCTGGCACCTGGACATGAAGCTGGGTGACGAGGCTATATCAAGCTGCACGGCGGGCAGCGGCATTACCGCCTTGTACGGCCGCAACCGCTGCACCCTGCGCACGGAATATGCCCCCGGATCGGTCGAGCTGGACCCGAGCTGGGACATGAGGCTGCTGCCCGAGGATGGTGCCGAGGCGCACCCCGGCTTCATCCCCGTGTTCGAGGAGCCCAAGCACAAGGGCTACGACGCCAAGGGCAAGGAGTTCGAGCTTGCGGCGATCGGCGACTCCGGCGAGGGCCACACGGCCTATTACTGGGACGAGCTCGCCCGCATCACGGTCCCCGCGACCGCGTACCGAAACATCGGCGGCGGGCAGTGGCGCACCTACAAGTGCGAAGCGTGGCTCGACGCGGACGAGGCGAACGCGGCGGCTGAGGTTTCGGAGACTTCCGAGACGGGCGTCTCGGGACGCTCGCGCTCCCGCGGTCGTGCCGCTAGCGCCGTCAAGATGACTGCGGATACCGTGCGCTACATCCGTTGGACCGAGGTCGTCTCGGACGGCGTGGTGGGCGTCAGGAGGAAGTAAGTAAAAGGGGGGGCAGAGATTTTCTCCGCCCCCTATCGCTCTTACGAAGCGCCCTGCCTTTGGGGCGTTCGATGCTTCTTGCCGCTGCGGCAATACTCTAAATCACCTCGTATACAGGACTACCGTCTAGTGGATACTTAGGATGACGTACTCAGGAGGTAATTGTGGGCGAAAGTAAACGCCACATCGATGTCGGAATCACTTCGGGGGGGGGATGCCTCTAAAGGCTTAGCCTTTTCCAGAAGGGCCCTTATCGCCGGGGGCGGGATCACGGCTGCGGCGGCAGTGACCGACGCGGTTGCCAGACCCTCCAGCCCCCTGGGGGTCGTGATGCGCTCGGTCTTCGACGCGATAGGCATATCGACCTATTCGATGAGTAGATTCGAGGAGTTTGCGCCCGATAACCCGAAGGTTAAGCCATCGGGGCTCGCCGTTCCCATGAGTGTCAACGGCATCTCATCGCACCCCACCGGCTGGTGGCACAGCGCCGGCAGGGCGACGCACACAAGCTGGACCCCAACCTATGATGACGTCTTCCACAGGGGGGACAAAGCACAGCTCTTTCTGAACAATGGGCATCCCTACACGATTCTACCGATGGACAACTCCGGATACCGCGCGAGCGTCACGTGGAATAGCATTGGAACCTATAACGGGAAGCCCGTGGGATGCACGCTCACGCTCTCGAATCCCGCCGTTGGCAACGGCTACAACAACAACGCGGGTTTCAACCAGAAGCTCGCCCAATTCTACCAGCAGCACTTCGGCACGAAGAGCTTCTTCTTGGTGAGCGACGCCTTCGCGGCGTGGGACAGTTGTCACTGGCTACTGGGGCTGAAGTCGATAAAGATGGTATATCAGTTCTTCTATTCCGACAGGCCCGGCGAGTATATCGACCTCGATTGGGCGTACCTCGGCGCTAGGAGCATACAGTGTGACGGCGGCGGATATGAGTGGATCAGCCCCGCCGAGAACAATCAGGACGCCTATTTCATCCCGCGGGGAGTGGACACCCAGCTCTTCTTCACCAACTTCGACGGCTACAGCTGCATCTCGTCTCGTGTAAACGAGGTGAGCGACCGGACTTGCGCCATCATCGCATACAAGGGACCCAGCATCTCGTGCGTCCGCGGCGACACGGTGTATGGCGACGGGTTCCAGTTCGACTTTCAGTCTATCGGCAACTTCTGCTCGTTAAGCCTGAAGAAGTCCTCAACCAACCCCGATGTCACAAAGATCGATCCGGAGTACTTCTCTCTCGCCGGAGCCGAGTACGCCATCTACTGCGACGAGGCCTGCACCCGCAAGTGCGGGACCTTCAAGACGGACGAGAACGGCGAGGCTACCCTCTCGGCGGTCAACGGGACGAACAAGCTGATTGCGAACATGGACTACTGGGTGAAGGAGACGGTCGCACCGCAAGGCTTCGGGATTGACAAGGATGTCCATAAGATTCGCCTCGACCGCGACACGACCATCGAGGTATCGGATGTCCCGAAGCATTCGACCGTCCACTTTATGCTGGTGGACACAATCGGCGATACGCAGGAGGTGCACACGGTCTACATCAAGCTCAACACCGACTACAGGACGAGCGAGCACCAAGGCGATTTCTCGGACGCTCGCGCGGCGCTCGAGCAGGTCATGCGCGACGAGGGGCAGGACATGAGCCTGCTCGACAAATGTCTAGACGGGTGGTACGAAGGGGATAAGGACTGCTCGGACCCGAGCATCTTCAGCGGGCCGAAGTTCGTGAGCAAGAAGGTGAACGGAGATCTGTACCTGTGGACTCGGGTGACCATGGGCAAGTTCTACTTCTATAAGGATGGTACTGACAAGACCCATCTACTCTATAAGTCCCAGCGATATCTGACTGGCACTAATTTCGTATTTCCGGCAGAGCTTGCCAAAACTGAGCTTGAGCCCACTTGCAACCTCAACGATAAATTCGGCACCGACCCCTCGACAGGCTTCACCGGCTGGCACCTGGACATGAAGCTGGGTGACGAGGCTATATCAAGCTGCACGGCGGGCAGCGGCATTACCGCCTTGTACGGCCGCAACCGCTGCACCCTGCGCACGGAATATGCCCCCGGATCGGTCGAGCTGGACCCGAGCTGGGACATGAGGCTGCTGCCCGAGGATGGTGCCGAGGCGCACCCCGGCTTCATCCCCGTGTTCGAGGAGCCCAAGCACAAGGGCTACGACGCCAAGGGCAAGGAGTTCGAGCTTGCGGCGATCGGCGACTCCGGCGAGGGCCACACGGCCTATTACTGGGACGAGCTCGCCCGCATCACGGTCCCCGCGACCGCGTACCGAAACATCGGCGGCGGGCAGTGGCGCACCTACAAGTGCGAAGCGTGGCTCGACGCGGACGAGGCGAACGCTGCGACGGCATCCGAAATTGATGTCTCTGGGCGCTCGTGCTCGCGAGCACGAGCTGGCAGCGCAGTAAAGCTAGCCATGGATACGGTGCGTTACATCCGCTGGAGCGAGGTCGTCTCGGACGGCGTGGTGGGCGTCAGGAGGAAGTAAGTAAAGGGGCCAGAGATATTATCTCTGGCCCCTTATCGTTTTAATGGGTTGATTAGTGCCCTTAAGGGCGATTGCCGTCTTGCGGAATGCGTCCATCAGCACCATCGCCGACAATCGGATCGAGAGCGCCGAAATACCCGAGGATGTCTTCTTCGATGTCCTCCTCAACCACAAGCGTGGACTCATACTCACGGCGGATATCATCGTTTTTGAGGAGGGTCTGCTTGAGCTTGGGAGCCTCCTCGTTGACGACATCCCATACGATATCGTAATCGACATTAGCGTAGACATGCACAATGATGTTTCGCATTCCCCTAATTTGCTGCCATTCGATATCGGGAAAATACCGGCGGCACGTCTCGGGACTGATTTTGGAGACGAGTTCGCCTATTTGCGAAACCGAAATGAGAAAAGAGTCCCTAATGTAGGGGCTGTGTTGCCATAGGCTCTCATCGACATCGAAATAGTCGAGCTTCCCTGCAATATCATCGCATCTAAGCAGCATTTGATGGAATATCTCGATTTCTGGCTCTGTCATATATGAGTCTCCCTTCCGTTTTGAGGTTGTATACGAACCTGTCCGTGGCGCCCTTCAGCTTCACCGTGACATCGACATCCCTTCCGAGCGCCGAGGCAAGTGAGTCGAGCAAGGACAGGTAGTCTGAGGATGCGCAGGTCGAATCGAGGCCGAGGAAAAAATCAACGTCGGACGCATCTGTCTGCTCACCTCGCGAGAACGAGCCAAATAGAACCGCTTTGACCACGCATGGGTAGTCGGAAAACACTGCTCGGGCGCGGCTTGCGGCATCCGCAAGCGTATTCACGGGGATTGATGGGTTCTCGCAATCTTCAACAAGATATTTCAAGGTGGCACCTCCCTTGGTACTATCAGGGTATCAGTTCTATTCTACTTGTTCCCCAACCGTAGGCGGCGAATAGCAGATTTCCGTAGTAATCCTCGTATGCGTTAAACTGTTCCATAGAGAACCACACCATCTCGGTCTACGTCGCATGCGAACTCGTTTCCGGCTTTCAGACCGGCTCTGAACTCATCGACGTTCAGGACGAGAAAGTCCAAGTCGCGAGCGAGTCCCCATAGCTCCCCATCGGCTGCAAGCGAGTATTCCTTAAGCTCACATCCCTCAAGGGCGGAAAGACAGAGAATGTCGTAGTCGCTATATTCATCGGCTTCGCCGCGAGCCCGAGAGCCGTAGGCGATGATGACGATCGGCTCACCAGCGCGCAGGATTCCTTCGATGATGAAGTCGATATCTTCCTGCGAAATCTGAAGGGTGTTTCGCGCCTCTTCAAGTGTTCTCATACTCTATAGCTCCCTACTGTAGATGATGCGTCCTTCTCTATTCAGGTTCTCGATGAAACCGCTCTGGGCTCCGCAGAGAGTCGCCAGCATGTCTACGTCCCGTCCAAGCCTCTCGGCCAAGTCGAGGCCGATGCCGACGACTTCGAAGGCCTTCTTGCTGTCGACCTGGAGAAGCAGGTCGACGTCGGAGGAGCCCGTCTGCTCGCCGCGTACGAAAGAGCCGAACATGGCAGCTTGCTTCACCGAAGGATGGGAGCCGAGTACTTGGCGGACGATTTCCTTGGCCTCGGCGTAGTCCTGAACAGGGGGCGCAGGATTATCGGAATCTTCAACGAGATATTTCAGGGCGGTACCTCATTAAACGGTGGACGTGACAGCATCCTTCGCTGAATCCTATGAAATCACGGCCTGACATAGGCGGCAAATTGGCGGAGCTCGTCATCGTCCATATCGTCGAAGTGCAGCAGCTCCGCCAACGCAGCCCTCTGTTCCATCAGGTACCTGCAGCTCGGAGACTTGGAAATTGTCTCTAAGATGGTCTCGGGAGCAAGAGACGGGAAATCCATGCCTCTGGGGGCAACAAGGGAGATAGGGCCATTCGCTTCAAAAATCTCGGGCGCATGAAGACGGATATCGAAGCCATCGATGGATAACTTGGAAACACCCGCATCCCCTAGACCCCGCAAGACGAGAAAGTCCAACCCGTACGGAACTGCATTACTGTCGATTCCAAGGGCGACGAGCGCGGCCTCGTGGATCGCGACCAAATCGCTTTTATCGATCATCAGTTTCTTGCAAAGGCTCGCCATTATCTCGTTCAGGTGTTCCTTGGTCATTTCGATTCGGGTGAACGACTTTTCGAAGGATTGCCGCTTTCGCTTGAGCTGCTTTCGAAGCCTGTCGATGTTGATGCTTTCAGGTCGCTTGATTTGGTTCCGCTCACAAGCCCATGGATAAAGGTACGTAGCAACATAATCTACACCCCTCCTTGATTCGGTCATCTTACTTGTTGACCCAACCCCAGACGGCTTCGTGGTGGATGGTCTCGGTCCATGCTTCCTGATCGGTTACGGTGACGGTGACCTCCTCATACTTGGGCAGGCATCCGTACTGGAGTCCGTTATCCCAACAATACTCAGAGCAAGCATCTTCGTTATCAAAGAGGGTGCCATCCGTTGCGCAGTATTGGACGCCAACCTTTTTCTTCTGGGTCTCGGTGTGGGTGACGGCGGGGTGGTAGATCTGCTCGTCCCAAGCGGGGGTTACGATTGCCCAGACCTTCTCGGACTCAGCGGGCTTGGAGGGTTTGGAGCTGCCGGATCCCGAGCCGCTGCCGGAGTTGCCGGAGTTGTCGGGCTTGGATGCGGGCTTGTCGGTCTTGTTCGAGCCGGAGGGCTTGGAATCGCCCTTGTTCGAGCTCGAGCCAGAGCCCGAGGACGGCTTCGAGTCATTCTTGTTGGAGCTGGAACTGGAGCCGGAGGGCTTGGATGCGGGCTTGGAATCGCCCTTGCCGGATGAGCCGTTTGCCGCGCCGGCCTGCTGGACGGTGGAGCTGCTGGGTTTGGATACGGGTGCGCTGACCGTGCTGGCGTTCGGGCTCACACGCTTGGCCTCGATGAGTTTCTTGGCGGCGGCACGCTCCTCCTCGGGGAGATTTTCGATTGCCGCGTCCACTGCCGCATCATCGGTCATGTCGACCTTGGTGAGGCTCACCTTGACCGAGGCTCCCTTGCCCTCGACGACGAAATCAACCGCGTCCGGCACCAGCCAGGTGGTCTTGCCGTCCTTGGCGGTGGGGATAGAGGTGACGTTCAGGGCGTAGGCACCCTTCGGTAGGTCGACGGAAGCCTCCTTGCCCGGCTTGATATCCCCCTTGGCGGCGGACTCGCCGTCGGCATCGACGATCTCGTAGGAGAACTCGCCGTCCCCCTCGCTCCAGCCGTCGGCCGTAAGCGTCACGGATGCGGGATAGGTCTTGGAGTCCTTCTTGCCGACGATGGATGCGACGGGTGCGTTGTCGGGGATGTTCACGGCCTCGTGGTTCAGCGATAGGCCGATGCCGAGTGCCGCGACGATGGCGAGCGCTACGCCGCCTGCTACGAGCTTGCGCTTCAGGCCACTCGGACGCCTGGGTGTCTGGGAGTCATCGGCGGTAGCGTCCAGGTCGGGTGCCACGGCATCTTCCAGGTCTTTGGCAAGCGGAAGCTCGGTGGTGACATCTGCGGCGATGGGGTTATCGGGGGTATCCATGAGTTGGGTTTCCTCGTTATCGGCGTTGAGATTGTCGGAGCTGTCGGGGTTGATGTTCTCGGGATTCATGTCGGTGTTCATGGCAGTTTCCAATCTGGTCTAGATATCAAGTGATTATAGGCTTCTGCGGGGACAGGGCTTAGATGATGGCCATGTCGTGGCTGATCGGGCTGTACTGGTAATGGGGCAGGAAGTACTTGAGCGGCAGGCAGCGGCCGTAGGCCAAGCGGTACGACAGGGCCGCACGCTTGTAGTGACGGACGATGAATGCGTGGTCCTCCTTCAGACGTTCGACGCGAGCCTTGATGACCTCGTCCTTCAGGAACAGCTCTTGCGGCATCTGGATCATCTCGTAGTGGTCGAGGGAGGCATATTTGTAAGGCTTTCCGGCAAGACGGGTCGCACCCGCCAAGGTCTCGACTGCGCTGATGTAGGCATGCTTCTCCGTGATGAACGCGAAGCCGTGTCCGTCAGGCGAGGAGACGGGACAGCATTTAATCGTCTTGGTCATGCGCTCCTTGCGCGACAAATCGGATTTCTTCATCCAGACGGTGGGCATGTGGAGGTCGTTGCCGTCTTCGCCGTAGAGTTTCACGAGAATCTCGCGGCGGTACATCACGCGGTTCACCATGATGCAGAAATCCTCGATCTTCTTGGGCATGTGGCGGCGCCCATGCCTGTAGGCGTACTTGATGGAGCTACGGTCGAAGCGCCGCCAAGCATTCGGGTTTGTCTTCGCGTTCCATACATTGAATGCGCGGAAGTGCAGCATCCGCTTGCAGACCATGAAGTAGATATAGGCGAACAGAAGGATGCCGGCCACGTTATAGGGGTCGGAGAGGAAGAGGGTGATGGCTTGCATGGGGCACTCCTTGAAGTCAACAGCCGCGCGGTCGCTCTGCGCTGGACGCCGCCTCGGTCGCTACCTCGGCGATGCTGTCCAGACTGGGCTGTGCGTGACGTTTCGTATACGGGGAATCATAACCCTGGGGATAGGCGGTGTCGAAGAGATCTGCGTAGGCATCGAGCGGATTCTCAACTTTCTGCCCGTTGTTGGCCATCCTGTCGATCTCGGAACGAAGGGTGTCCATGATGGCTTTCTCGCGGACGAGTTCCAAGGAGAGTGTCACGTAGCCCTCCTTCAGCCCCTTGCCGTACATGGCGAAGGTGATCCTGTAGAACCGATTCTGGAGCGCCTCACGCTCGTCATCGGTGGTCATGGAAAACTGGACATCCGAGGACTGCATCGGCAGCACGCTAAAGCGTAGGTAGTCCCCCGTGTTGTAGCCGCGTCCGTTCAGGCGCGTTATCGCCTTGAGGCGACCATCCATCAAAGGGGCCACGAACTGTTCGCGCATATTGACCGTATGCAGCCGGATTTTCGGCTTATTGAAATCTGACATTGTCAATCTCCTGTCCGATGCGTCTTGGGGAAACGCATCTATCTATCGATTACGACTCTTATGATAACAAAAGTATATCACCCCGTCAATATGGATAAGGATTATCGGCCGGCCGTTTGGCTTCTTTCGTCCCGTCCGGCTCGATTGCGCGTTCGGTAGATACCTTGATAAATAGATTTGCGATATTAGGGAGGCATCATGCCGAAATACGATAGCCAGAACACCACTCCGCTCGGCGGATTCGACTTTCTGAAGAAACTCGGATTGGGCCGCGTGAAGAGAATCGATCCGGTTGATTCCGATCTGCAGCCCGTGCAGAAGGGACAAGTCATCGGCACCGTCTCGAAAGACCGAAAGGATAAGATCGAGAAGACAGTCATCAATATCCCCTACTCGAGCGTCATCTCCTCCACGGCTGCGGTGCGTCGAGACGGGACGCCCGTGACGAGCCGATATGGGCAGGAGATGTCGCGAATCGTGATCCGCCTGCCGCGCAAGATGGAGCTGGATGGCTACAGCATGGACGGGCTTCGGGTCGAGATCATCAATCCCGACAAGTACCTCGAACGTGCGAAGAAGACGGGTATCCTCCAGGCCTCCTTCAACGACTCGCGACCCTTGAAGCTCAGCGGCTTCAAGGACGGTCGCGCCATCGAGCTGACCGTGGGACAGGATAAAATCGGGGAATTCGTCTCAAACCTCGAGAAATGCTGCGAAGAGCTCATCAACATCCCGAAGGGCAAGGATGCAAAGACATTTGATAGAGATACCGCTGTGCCGGCGATCTCGGCGAGTCGGAAACCTGAAAAGCTGGCGGTCGCGACCGCATCGGGTGCGAACCGGGCCGATGAGAAGAAGACTGATCTGGGCAAGACACCCTTTAACGGGCAATATCTCGGAACCAGGAAGATCGATAAGGATGTCACGTTCGACAATCCGAAGGTCATCATCCCGTACGGCAACATCGTCGACAGCGAGACTATGACCGATAAGGACGGTAAGACGAAAACCAATCAATACGGTCAGGTGCTCAATTCGGTTACCTTCTCGGTGCCTAAGGGCGTCGCGGTCGATGGCTACGGTCTCGGCGGCTTTACCGCCAAGGTGGTCGTAGTAGACAAATATCTCGACCGCGCCGCGGATGAGGGTTCTCTCCAAATTATGCTCAATGGAAGGTATGACTTGAAGCTGTCCCGTGAAGATGGCGGTAAGAATACCTATGTGACCATCGGACGAGACAAGATCGGGGAGTTTGCCAAAGCGCTCCGTGAGAAGTCGAACACCGCGCACGAGGACAATGAGAATAATAAGAATAATGAGAAAAAGGAAGAATCTCTTGATGAGATGATGGGCGGCAAGAACGAAGAGGCCTCCCTCATGGCGGCAGGTGCCGCTACAAGGGAGGCTACAGATAGAGAAACTGCCGACAGGTAGTGCGTTTTATCTAACGGTTCAGGGATGGATAGACTTTTTCAAGTTTGGCGATGAGCCCCTTCACGGCTTCAATCGCAGCCGCCGGCGTTGCGTAGACCGACCAGATACCGGAGAGGAACACGGCTCGCTCGGTCGCGAGGTCGAAGGCGGCCTGCTCCTGCTCCGTCTCCATCTCGATGCCGTCGGGGCCTGAAATGGAGAACGCCACGGCAACCTCCTGATTGGCGGGACCCGTGCAAGTCGGCATGATGCGTACGACCAGCGTACGCATCGTCTCGCGGTCGAGCGATGCGCTGGCGAGATAGTCCTCGTCTGACAGGTTGGGACCCAGTACGCCGTCCAGTTCGTCCTCGATAAGCGTGACCGCCTTGTCCCTTTGCAGCTTCTGGTCAAGAATCCCATCGGCATACTTTTTGGCGGCATCCATCGAGTCGAACCGCTGGGCGAACAGCTCGCAGGCGGTGTCGCCCTCGAGGATTCCCAGTTCGAATGAGCCGTCTTCCGCCTGCTCGATGCGGGCGACCAGGGAGCAATCGTCGGCTGTGCGGTAGGGCGCAATCCCGTCATCAATCCAATTGCCATCGTTCATGTCCGATTCCTTTCGCTTCAGCCCCAGCAGCCAGTCCGCTGAGACATCCAATTCCTTACAGATCTTGTACAGGACGACCGTTCCCGGCAGGCGCTTTCCCTTCACGTAGTGCGAGACGCTCGCCTGCGTCGCCTCAATCCTTCTGCCCAGCTCGCGCTGAGAGATGCCTTTGGCCGTCAAGGCGCGTTTCAAGCGCCTGTGCAGCCGGTTGGGTTCAATTTCGACCATTAGCTACTCCAAAGAACCTCCTGAGCCTCGCCCAGAAGCGCCGTCATGGCATCCTCCTCCGACTTGTACCCATCGACGAACTGTTTCATCGGACCGGCGTTCCAGTAGCCCGATTGCGTCGATGAGCGGATATACGGACGCCACACAACGGAACCATCTTCCCGATTTTCCCTCTCGATGAAACCGGTGGTTACCCGCTCGGCTTTACCCGTGAACTTGAAAACCATGTGCCCATAGATGGTTCTAGTCGGTTCAACTAGGACCACTCGGGAACAACGCGGCGTATTCTTTTGAATCATCATGTATCTCCTTTATATCTTTAAGGGCCGTTTGGCCTGCTCGAGGTAGGCAACGAGACTCCAAGGCTCTTTCATTGCCGCCGTTTGACAGCGCTCCTGACATTCCGCCCATTCCTCGTTATTCATGAGTGCGATACCGACCTGCTCGCCTCGTTTCGTGAGAAACATCAGGTAGCCATCGGTTACCACTTTGCGGGGAACCTCGCAGATGCGGGCTTTCCTCTTGTTGTTCGTCCCGTACATCAGCTGAGACGACAACACCGACCACTCCCCTGCCCCATGTCGGCGCATGCCCTTTGGTCCGTCATAGAGCCTATCCTCGGCGAGGATGATGACGCGGTCACCCAGCGCGACCCCGAAGCCCTCGCCGTCCTTTCGCTCTTCCCAGCCCTCGCCCTGCCGAACGGTCAGCTTGTCGATGAATAGCCAGAGGTGGGAATCTACGGGACACCATCTGCGGGCCTGCTCGTTGTACACCTTGACGAACGACAGCATGATGCGGTCGATGGTCGCGTCAGGGTCATCGGAGGCAAAGCGAACGTCCGTTGCGATGCCGCTCAGAATATGCGCCTTCACCTTGATCGAGCCATCGGAGAAATAGCTCGTCCCGTTGTCTACCGCCTCGCGCGTGCTCTCCGATTTAATCCGCATGTTGTCGAGCGCGATATTGCGCAGCGCCCATTGGTATGCAAGCGCCTCGCGCGGCATGAGGATCGGGCGGTCGAGGAATGCAAAGCCCTCGTCGATTGTCTGGGCATGAGCGTCCGATTCAAGGCAGCGGCCGACAATCTTGTTGGATTTGCGCTTGGTCTTCTTCTTAGTCATCGCGGGTCTCCTTCCTAGGTCCCACCTCGTAGAATTTCGTGCTCGTCGGGACAAACAGCATGTCGATATCGCCCGTCGGGCCGCTGCGGTTTTTCGCGACCGACAGGATGACCTGCCTTGAACCCGATTTCTCGTCTTGAATCTCGTCCGGGTCGCGCGACAGGAACAACACCGTGTCCGCGTCTTGCTCGATGGACCCCGATTCGCGAAGATCCGACAGGCGCGGCAGGCCCGGGTGGGATTCGGCCTGGCGGCTCAACTGCGCCAGCGTCACCACGGGAACGCCCAGTTCCTTGGCGAGCACTTTCAGGCGGCGGCTTATCTCGCCGACCTCGACTGCGCGGTTTTGGAATCTGGAGCCATCGGATGCGGACGAGATGAGCTGGAGATAGTCGATCACAATCAGCCCGCGCTCGGCTCCGCGCATCATGCGGGCGGCGGTCGCACGGATATCCCCTATCGTCACGCTCGCCTTGTCCTCGATCTCGATGCCGTTGCCGGGGATGTCGCAGCAGGCAGCCGCGATGGCATCCCATGAAGCCTTGGGAATGGTTCCCATGCGGAAATGTGAAATCGAGACGCCTGACTCAGCGCAGATGATTCTCTGGGCAAGTTCCTTGCCTGACATCTCGAGCGAGAAGATGCCGACCTTCACGCCCTGGCGGGCGGCGTTCAGCGCGAGGGTGAGGGCAAAAGAGGTCTTGCCGACCGCAGGTCTCGCGCCGACTACGATAAGCTGCCCTGCTCGCAGCCCTGCCAGTATCTCGTCTAGGGTTGCAAAGCCCGTGTTCACGACGGTGGAGTCCAAGGGGACGCTATCGAGGTTTCTGGCCTCGTCCACGGCTGCGGTGAGGAACGATGAGATGTGCCGATAGGGGCGCATATCGCGGCGTTCGGCCACCTGTGCGATCGAACCCTCGACCTTCGAGACGAATGCCTTCATATCGGTCGGGGTCTTGTTGGTCTCGGCCTCAATCTCGTTCATCGCCGTCACAAGCGACCTGCGCCTCGAGGCATCGATCAGCTCGTCGTAGGCGGTCTGCCAGGACAGCAGGGGCATGTCGGACTCGAACATGCGCCCGACGGCCTGCTCTCCGCCCGCGGCATCCAGCTCACGGTTGGATCTCAGGTAGTCTAGCAGCGAGACGTTGTCAATCGGGTAATTCGCCTCGTGCATGGCGCGGATGGCGCGGAACAGCGCACGATGGTCAGATTTGACGAAATCATCCTCGAGTAGCATCGGGAGAACGTCCTCGCGAACGTCCTTCGAACGCATGCAGGCAGTCAGGACAATCGTTTCCTGCTGAGGTGCGACGATCGTGCTCGCGGATTGGGTTTCTGCGATTTTCGGTTCAGTCGGCATGACGCGCACCATTTTGGAAACGGGATGCACGCGAACCGTTTAGATTCTGGGGCATGCTGTTCATCTTCCTGCTCTACAAGGCGCTTGGGGTACGCCTTGACTGTCTCTAAGTATAACAGAAAGATAACGCGCCGTTAATCCAAAAAAGGAATAACGGCGCACCGAAAGAAGGTCACCAGTAATTGTAATACAAAAAAGACGCTTTCACTGAAAGCGTCTGGGGATTTTGATTTTGGAATTGCGATTTGAAAAGGAGATCACCTCCCAGTTGGCGTTCAAAACCAACCGGGAGGATATACTCCGCGAGTGATCCATCCTATGGGATGAATCCTCTTACCCAAACAGAGTGCCATTCATTGGGGTGCTAGATCCCCGTCCGTTCGGTGGTTCCCATAATAGGCGAGATTCCACATATGCGAAATGGGAATCTAGGATTCATAAAGTGGAGACAATTCGTGACCCGAGGGGGCGGCTGGGCTTTGAGGCTCAATCGGGGAGAACGGATCCTTAGCAGCGGGAACGGCAGGGCAGGAGGACTATTCCTCAAAATTGAAAATAATTTGATTTTGAGGAATAGGCGGTTTGATTGCGGCGCATGAGTGCCGGATGAGAAGGATAAGAATAAGAAGAAGGATGATAACAAGGTGTTTTGCTGCGGGGTGCCATTCGGGGCGCCCCGTTTGTTTTGCTTGGTGATTGGCGGGGAGCTTTGTTTGTAGACGTGTGGGCGTGTAGCTCGGTAGCCTATGAAATTTAGGCGGATGAGGATAATAAGAAGAATAAGAAGGAGAAGAAGAATGAGGGAAACCACTCCGTTGAGCTGAGACAAAAAATAAGGCCGGGGTTGGAGCCCGGCCTTTGCAAGTTGAAGTCCGCATCGCCCGCGTAACTGGCTAGTAATCTGCGCGGGGTCCGCTTCTTTCATTGAAGATTCTACTCACTGGAACGGCTCTTTTGCAAGCGCTTCACAGGTTCCTTCATGTTGTGCAGTCGCTGCGGAACCAACCTGCTGTCCGAGTTCTACTGAAAGTACCGAAGCCCGAGGACTATGGAATGTGTTCGAAGGCCTTGTCCGGCTCGCTGTGGGTGTTAATGCGGGGCGATATTGCCTTGGAGCGATAAAGGAGTGGCAGGAGCCTAAAAAGGCGGCTTAAATTGGCCCTCATTCGGTTTGGGAAGGGAGAGCACTCCCCTGCCTTCGGGCATTGAGTCGGAAAGCAGCATACCTAAAATGAAATCAATTGTGGTGGAAGCCCTCGGGCGAAATCTGAAAGGGGCTGATGCGTCGGTCCCCTTTTCTTTTGGAGAATTTTTCGGAAATTCCTGAAAACCCAGAGGTGGAATTGAGTCTATACCGTTTCTATACCCCTTAGATGGTTCAGTCGGGTATCGAGCCGAAGGCGTACGGCTTGTCGGTCAGGGTATATCTTCTCAAAACATATGCGTTCGGGTAGCGATGGAAAAAAGAAATAGCCCGGCGGGCACCGGGCTATCAATTCGAATGCACCTGCGTTGCCCGCGTTCCGAAAGTGTGACTACCTGAGGAGCGGGTTTCTCGGCACAACCTGATAGTAGCATTCGATTAGCCATCTTCGCAAACTATCAATCTATCTTTTAGTCTATGTTTCGGCAGGATACTGAGCGTCCTGCCATTGAGCGGTCAACATGCCCGGCCAATTCTATTTCTGTCCCACGGTCTCTTCGCGAGCCGTCTGCCCGACAAACTGATAGGCAGGCAAGACAGCTTTAGGAGGCGCCATGGGAAAAGACAAGCACGTCATCTGGACGAACGATTCTTCGACTCGAGAAAGCGAGGAGAAGTACATTAAGGGTGACTGGATCAATGAAGTCCGCGCTAAACTCGGTTTGGGCGACTCGAATGAGACTTGGGTTCCATCGAGCCTTGTTGACGCCGTCAAAGAGGCGGCCATCGATGCCGCCATCGAAAAGGCAGTCGGTCGCGATGAGGAAACCATCAATTTCATCGAGGCATATCGTGACTTCGCCCAAGAGGAGAATATCGAGGAAATCATAGATGAGCGGTTCTATGACGAGTTGGACGAGGGGGTCTATGAGGACAATTCCGACTGGCGAGACTGCGAGGTTGCAAACCTTTCCGGTATCGATATATATAAGTCCATCCCTCTCATCAAAGACGGTGACGATGGGTACAGATTTCTCGATGAGTACAACCCATATCAAATAATTGGAGCTATCAACGACGCCGGCGATCTGATTGAGGCTCTCTATAAAAAGATGAACGGAGACACTATCGAGTTGTCGGTCAAGGACGGAGAATTGATCGTAAGCGAGTCCGTGGGATACGTCGGAGCGATGGAAGACCATATCGTCAAGCTCGTCGATGCGAATTTCGTAAACGAGATCGAAAATCTCAGTGGCGATGAGGTGGACAATCTCTACTGCGAAAACGGGTTCAGCACGAAGACCGCGATCAGTGATGTAATCGTAGCCCTTGCGGAAAAGCAAGGTCATTTGCAGGACATCGTGCCTGCAATTTGCGAGGTCTATGGCTGGGCGGTCGGCAATGCGGAATCACAGGAGGCCGGCGAGTCGCTCGATGAAATCTGCGATGCGAAGAGTGCCGAGGCGGAGTTCGAGCAGGAGGACTGCGAGGAGATTTCTGGCGAGCAGGATAGAGGTTAGGAATATCGGTGCCGTGCCGTGCTGGGGAGTTCTTTAGGGGCTCCCCTTTTTGTTGTGCGGAGAGATGTCTCAGACAACCGCAAGCGGGCAGTTTGGCACCGCTTGCGGTTGTCTTGGCCTCGCGATGGTTACAGCCGCGGCATGTTCTTGTAGACACCCTGGCGGTGGCCGACTCTCACGACCTCGATGACGGCCTTTCCGTCTTCAATCCTTCCTAGGATGCGGTAGACGCCGACGCGCCAGCGCCAACCGGAATCGGTTCCCTGAAGCTGTTTTCCGTTCGGTGCGCGGCGCGGGTCGTCGCACCCGTCTAGGTTCTCCTGAACCCAAGACAAGATAATGAGGCGCTGTTTCTTCGGGATGTTGAGAAGTTGCTTGGTCGCCGCCTTTGACCACACGACGCTGAAGCTCATTCGGCCTCCATGGCCATGCGCAGGACCTCATCCATCGAGTAGCGGGTGCCGTCATCTTCCGCCAGCGCCTCGTTGTATGCCTTGATGTCGGCCGCCTCCTCGACCTTGTCGAGGGCGGCGCTCCTCACAAACTCGGAAAAGGACATGCCGAGAACGCTCGCATAGGACTGGATCCAGTCCTTCTCGCCCTCATCGAATCTGATAGCTGTTGCACTCATGGCCATGGCCACTCCAATCAAAGTATTACAATGTAGTACGATGATTATACCCATTGCTTAGGGCAAAATCCTTGTGAAGTGCCATTTGCTGAGATGCTAGAATAGCAGCAGCACCGACCGTCATGGCCCGCCCTAGCAGAGTGCCATTCATTGAGATGCTAGAATAGATGTTCAATTTGGACAAGGGCGAAGCGCGCCCTAGCAGAGTGCCATTCATTGAGATGCTAGAATGCTAGAACTCGCAATCGGAAGCTCGTATCCGCCCTAGCAGAGTGCCATTCATTGAGATGCTAGAATAAGGTTTTGAGACGTTCGCTTTGTCACCTGGCCCTAGCAGAGTGCCATTCATTGAGATGCTAGAATGCTAGAACTCGCAATCGGAAGCTCGTATCCGCCCTAGCAGAGTGCCATTCATTGAGATGCTAGAATAAGGTTTTGAGACGTTCGCTTTGTCACCTGGCCCTAGCAGAGTGCCATTCATTGAGATGCTAGAATCTTCGCGACGTTTGCGACATCATCCGTTGTGCCCTAGCAGAGTGCCATTCATTGAGATGCTAGAATGGATTAGTCGAAGTAAAAGCACGTGTACATGCCCTAGCAGAGTGCCATTCATTGAGATGCTAGAATCGCGGTCCAACGCTTTCGCCGCCCGCGTTGGCCCTAGCAGAGTGCCATTCATTGAGATGCTAGAATGCCCTTGGCGACGTTCTTGACGAAGGTGTGCCCTAGCAGAGTGCCATTCATTGAGATGCTAGAATACCCTCTGCCGAAAAAGCCCCTTTAGCAGGGGCTTTTTCATTCTCAAATTTTGTAAAACGGTATTTGGCACCCATAAATGCCTTTCAAGAAGGCCGTTTTTCAGGGAAATATCAGCGGAATACAGCTTCGAATTATCGTTTTTTCGGATGATAATCGCCATTCCGCTCCGGCCTTCCTTCCCTGTTTTTGGAAAAATACTCAATCAAATATGGTGCATTGGTGAATAAAACCTGCCAATTCGGCAATAACATTATCGATTAGTTGTCTACATACGTAAAGACCCCGTCCATATCTCATAAGATACCAGAAAACGGAGCCACCTATGTTATTGACGGTTACGATCAGCACTCCAAAGTACCTTTGCGTTCAGGACAATAGCCTTGTCATCAAGGAACGCCATGAGGATAAAGTCCTCGATAAAATACCTCTATCCGACATCTGGGTCATCATAATCGATAACCCCCAAGTTTCGATCACGGCTTCTCTTATGGGGCAAGTCAATGATGAAGGTATTGGCATTCTTTTCTGCGGCTCCAACCATATGCCCAACGGTCTGGCACTCCCGATAGGCGCACATTCAAGGCATGCGGAAATCGTGGAGCATCAGCTCGCCATCTCGAAACCGCTCAGAAACCAGCTCTGGGCAAAAATCGTCCGCAGGAAAATTGAGAATCAGGCGCGTTGTCTTGAGTTATGCGGTGGGGATCAATCTGATGTCAAAAGACTCCTCGGATATGCCAGGGATGTTCAAAGCAACGACAAGACCCAAATGGAGAGCGCCGCTGCGGGTGCATACTTCCCCAAACTACTTCCCTATGGAACGCGCAGGGAAGGCCCCATGACCGCGCCGCTGGATTTCGGCTATGCAATTTTGAGATCTGGTATCGCGCAGTGCGCGGTATCACACGGTTGGCTCGTTTCGCGCGGTATCCATCACCACAATGCCGAAAACGCTTTCAATCTGGTTGATGACCTTATCGAACCGTTCCGAGCCGCCGTCGATCTTCTGGTGGTCAAGGAGAACATCTTGGGTCCTCTATCGAGGATGAACAAGGATACCCTGACGAAGGTCACGTCGGTTATCGTCTTGGTGGACGGTAAGGAGTTGCCCATTCAGATGGCTATCGACGTCTATTGTGAATCCCTGAGAAGGGCGGTCGAGCTGAAGGATTCGGATCAGCTCCTGCTGCCCACACTTATCGGTTTGGAAATGGCTACACCGGACAGTCTGAGAACGAGAGGCAGGCTATGAGAATCATGAGACTCTTGGTGATGTTCGATCTCCCCACGAAGACGAAATCCAACAAGGATGCCTACATCAAGTTCAGGCGTTTTCTGGAAGATGATGGCTATATCAGGGAGCAGAACAGCATCTACTCGCGGAATCTCCTCAGCAGGGCATCTGCTGAGACCCATACGGAGCAGCTTAGGAAAAACCTCCCACCGGCGGGTCATGTCGTGGCGATGCAGTTCACCGAGAAGCAGTACGTTGACAGGGAGATTCTCGTCAACACCGGAACCTCGAACTCCGGCGGGAATGAGACACCCGGAACGCAGCTCTTCTTGACGTTTTAGTAAGAAGGGGAAGGCGCTTCAGCGCACTCCCCTTCTTAAGACTGTCTGTTATCGGCTAGCAACTGGCCGCTCGATCGGTGAGGAATTCGAGCCAGCAGAGGCCTAAGCAATCCTCTTGCATAATCTTCAGCCCGTCATTCCACTTTGATAGGGTCGGGAACCTCTCGGCCGCGAGCGGGCCAGTTTTCTGGAAGGAAATTTCCCCTCTTGCGTAATACATCTTTACTGTGTTGACGGAAATGTCGTAGGAATGCAAACGACCCACCAGGCCGTCCTGTGCCAAAACGTCTCCCGGCTTCAAAAATAGTGTCTGTTCGTCTCCAGTCAGTGGAATCTTCTCCCAGTAGTCGATTGAGAGGTCTTTCGAGAACTTCCTGATGAACGGTTTTTCAGCCTTTCGCCTTTGTACATCGATGTAGTAAAGGGGGTCTAGAAGCCAACGTGAGGTCGATTCGTTATAAACGGCAAGCAAGCCGTACTGTCCATCGTAGGCTCTGGCAGTCCCTTTGCCATCCTTCCATGCGGTAGTGCAGGGGCCCAATGCGCCCTTTTTCTTCTTGATGAGGTCTTTGCCCTTCTCGTCGACTCCCCTGTAGGAATAGGCGTTCTCCTTGAACAGCGCTCCCGTGGCAGTGCGGGTCGGTGAATAGGTCGGCACGATGCACGGAATCCACGCATCGACTTGATCTTTGAACTCGGGATAGGGCAGTGAGCGGTTCAGTAGACGATTGGCATCGCGGTGCGTGGCATGTTCCTCGCTGATGAGGGCAATGCTCTTGACGACCGAGGGCGTGCAGGCGGCAATCACCGCGGCATCGACAGCATGGTGGCGATCATCCTCTCGATCCTTCTTGTCATTCTCGTCGAGGATTCCGATACGCCAAACTCGACGCATGAGACCTGTGGCTGCGCCGGAGACGCAGAATACGTGCCTGCGTCCGTCCTTTGGGAACGGAAGGCAGTCGGCGAGCCATTTCGCGACATCCTTGGACATGTAGCGGGTGTCGTTCAGGTTTCGGCTGATGAAGGAGTCGATGTTATTCGTGAAGTTGTCTTCTTTCAGTTTCGCGAGTTTCGAGGAATAGTAGTGCTTCGGCTCCTTGCCGCTGGCCCAGACATCCATGCGGATGCAGAACTCGTCCCAGTTGGGTGCGGTGGGCTCGCCCGAGGTCATCCACTCGTAGGGCGTTCGATTCGCTTTGTCGCGGTTCGATTTCGTCAAGACGAGGACCTTATTAGTCTTCGAGTTGTCGCAGGAACGGGAGAAAGGAAGGATGTGATCGACCTCGACATAGTCCTTTTCCGTCAGCATGCGACCGAAATCAATCCCCTGACTCGTGTAGGGATCCTTGCCGCCCTGCTCGTTGTAGAGCCGTACCTTCTCAAGGTCTCGTCCCCTCACGCGGTCTGCATTGGCAAGGCCGAGAAATTCTACGATATCGTCCTTTGCCTTCTCGTTTACCTTGCGGTTATAGATATTGCCACTCGTGATGAGCTTCTTCTCTCGCTTCGTGTGTTTAAGGTCATTCGCCACCTCTACGCGAATCGTGTCGGGTAGACCATAATGCCTGATAATCGAGTTGATGATTCGGCGCAGCTGGGCGCAGGAACGCAGGACAACTGGGTTGGTGCAGATTGGGGAATAGCTCGAATAGGGTTTCAGGAAACCATTATCGGGCGCGTTGCGCTTGGCTGCGAGTGCCTCACGTGCGTCATACAGCCCCGTTGCGACCTCGGCATCGTAAAGGCGCTCGATCTTCGTGTCCTCGAACGCATCACGGAGCATCCGGAGCGCCTTCAAGCTCGTCGAGCCGTATCCGGTGAACAGCTTCGAGCCATAGGGCAGCTCGAGAAGCGCATCCATGTCCTCTTTCGTAAACCCGTCGGTGCGCTCGGCGATACGGGTGGCGAAAGATTCGGATGAGGATGCAAACGTTGCGGCGGCGCATACCTCATCGGCGAGGTCAACATCATTGTGCAGGCGGTCGAGCAGGGCTGGGTTCAGGTCATGGAGCGTCGAGCAGAGCGCGATGATGCCGATAAAGAAGACCCACACAAGCACACTTGTGACTAAATCAGGCTGTCTCTCATCTTGCACGCTATCGCTGAAATAGGTATCGATATCGGTGTCGGGTTGAATTACATTTGCCACGTCCCGCGCGAGGTCTTTCACGCCGGCTTTGATGTCGCCGTCTCGGTAATAGCTGTGGGCGCCGTCGAGAATCTTTGCGCAGGTCGCATCCGTCAGCCTGTCCTCGAGGCCGTATCCGACCTCCAGCCTATCTTGGCGGGTGCTTTTCACGAATGTGTAGAGCACGCCGTTGTCCTTTTCGGAATCACCCGCGCCGATACGCTGCGCCTGCTCAATCGAATAGTCCTCGATAGTCTGACCTAGCGGCAGGCTGTCGATAGTCACTACGTAGAGCTGTGCGCCATCTGCTTGGCTCTCCAGCGTCTCGTTTAGCTGCGTCAGGGTGTCGACAACAGAGGAGTCCAGGACATCGGCACCATCGTACACATAGGGTGAATCGGGCGTGAAAGACGGCTGGCTCGCAGACCTTGCCGCAATAGATGACCACGCCGCAGCGGCGAGGGCAATCGCCACGAAAGCAATCAGAAATGCTTTCCAATGCCTGCGGAAAAAAAGAGGGCCTGCGATTCGGAAATTCATCGCCCTCCGAGTAAGTCCAGACTTTGATCTCCACTTCCCTACCTCGCATCCTTCAGCAGTGTCAGGGCGTCGGTGGAGTCAACGAGTTCCAGGTTTAATTTGGCTGCGTACCAAGGTGCCGATTCAGTCGAGACGATGTAATAGTCGAAATCGCCGGAAGCGAGGTAGGACAGCCTTGCTTTCTTGGATTGCATGCCGTCCACGTAGTCACGGTATGGGGAGACGACTCCCGCCGCACCCTTATCGTCCCAGAGCTCAGGTCGCAGGTCGAAGGGGACTTTCATTCCCTTCCACTCCAGGTAGTTGTATATGACGGGATCCTCGGCGTATACGACGGGGTCGTAGATGCCGCTTTCGGCAATCTCCTTCACAAGGGAATTTGCCGAGCGTTCGGAGGTCTGCCAGCAGGACTGTCCGCCGTTCGCGGCACAGACACAGCAGTTCGCAACAAGCGGGCCGATTGCGGCAAGGAGGGCAATCAAGGCAGCAGTTTTTGCCGCATGGTGCGATTTAGATGCGGAAGGGTCTTCGGTTCCCGTCAGCAGGCTCGCGAAGGCGAGGGCGGATGCAACCGAGAAGATCCAGACGTTTCGCCAATGGAGCATCGTCGCGACCAAGGCGGCGATGAGGATGACCAGCAGCGGGGCATCGATCCGTTTGCGCCCGATGGCGGCGGCAAGTGCTGTGGGAATGAAGCCGACCGCGAAGAAAACGACGCAGAACCCGTTCGTCGCCTCGAAGGCGGGCTTCATCTCTGATATCACATTTCCGTAAGATGCAGCACCCATCGAGTCGATCACGTAGCGGACGCCATCGACGCCGTACGGGTTCACGAAAGCGGCGAGAAGCATCGCAGGCAGGGCGATGGTTAGCGGGAAGATCTCGGCCAGCATCTCATCGGGAGTGGTGGTTTTGAATTCGGATAGGTCACGGGGCAAAAGGAAGCACCCAGCGAGGAAGACATCTAGGAGCCACATGGCTGACTGCATGTTTACGTGCAGTATGGTGATCGCGGGCAGGGCGATGAGATAGCGCCAGTCGCCGGTACGCTTCCAACGAGTGCAGACACCGACGGTCAGTGCCATGCATGCCATCGACCATGCCGTAGGACGGACTGAGATGTAGATTCCCGCCCCGAAAAGGGCTAGGCCGATGCAGAACAACAGGCGGGGCAAAGTCAGGCGTTTATCGCCGAATCCTTGGATTGCAAAGGCCAGCGCGAGGGCAACGACGGCGGCGAGGAGGATCTGATAGAGTATCGTGCCGGCATATCCTGCCAGGGTATACGAACCGTAAAGCAGTACATCATGGAGCCACTGCTGGACGACAATCGGCCTGTAGGACGCCAGTGACCAGGGGTTGGCGTACGGGATGCCGTTCTCGACGATTTGCTTTCCCGTTGCAAGCAGGAACCAGCCATCGGAGTCATACGATCCGTTCCCCTGCATGAGGAAGCCTGCGGTAGACATGACGCAGGCAAGCAGAATGAGGAACAGGCGGTCGCGCTTCCCGTCTTGCACGAAAGGCAGCAGGAAGACACGCAGAACGGGAATGCGGAACGGCCAAGCGAGCGGGGCTTCACTTTCAGTTGTCATTCTGCTCCTCCTCCAGGGGCATTCGGACAATCTGGACGCCGGAGCCGCGCCGGCAGCGGACGGACGAGCCGTCCTCGAAGTGGACTAGCGGTGCGCGGCCAGTCGCGGTGGATTCGATTTCGATGGAGTTGACGAACAGCTTCGCCCCGTCGGGGAGGCGCAGCTTCATGTCTGGGACAATCACGATTCCATCGTCGGTCTGGGGCAGCTCAATCAATCCGCGGTCAACGGCTTCCAGAAGCGTCGAGGCGGTCTTTGCGTTCGCCTTCGCCTCGGAGTCCTCGTAGTAGTACTGGCTGCGGAGCTCTCCGTAAGCCGCGAGAAAATCATCGACGGCTTCCTCGAGCTCCGTCGTGTCGATCTGCCTGCGAAGCCGAGAGATTGCCTCGCTTACCTTGACCGCCGCCTTCATCGAGACCACCTCGACCAAGCGCTCATCTGGTTTTCCGTCTGGGTGTCGTTACGCTTCCGCAAACCTGTCATCTCCTGTCAGAACGTGCGGAGAGACGGTCCGAGTCATACCGAGTCAGTCAAGCGTAATCAAATTGGAATAGATAGCCGTGCCTCGCACGGTCGGGCGGTATATTTGTCTCTCCTGTTTCATGGCGCTTGGGGTTACGCCAACACATTCAAAATATCATGAATCCGACGGTCGTGGCAAATGTCAGACATCAAACAGAGAGTCCTCATCGTCATCGAATCCGTCATCATCATCGTCCACGGCGAAATGCTTTCCGAGGGAGGAGTTGGCGGGAGAATCGGAAGGGTTGGGGGCGGCGGAATCGGAAGGATATTCCGAGTCCTCTCCGTCATCCGATTCGATGAGTTCTGCGCCAACTATTCCCTCGGCGTTCTTCGCCTCGTCCAGCTGAATTTCCTTGTATGCGTCGAGCGGGTAGCCAATAAGGTCGCAAATCTCTTCTTCGCTCATCAAGGGGTTAGCCTTCTTCATATACTTGAAGACGAACACCGCTTGGGAATTCATCGAAGTGACGTTGCTGTCCGTGTAGGAAAGCACGCGCTGAGCCTCGAACCTCGCCCCGTTGATGAGCCAATCGCCCGTACCCTGCCGCCAAAGGGCATCCACCGTCCCGTTCGCACGCTGTACGATGATGCGGGAAATCTGTTTGATGCCTTCTCGGGAGCAGAGAAGCACGGAGGTCCCCAAGCGCCTTGATGCAGAGGTGAGGCTGACGGGGTCCCCTTTCGAATCCGTGAGACCTGGAATATCGACCCGCTGTCCCTGGGGCGTTGCGTCATACCAATAGAAATCAAGTCTCAGACCAACCTCGTTTACGAGGTCGAGCCGTAGGTCAAGCTCGGTCATGACGTTTCGGGCCGTCTTGTCGCCCGCACTCATGGCGTTGGTGGCGGTGAAGGCGCTCGTGTCGAACTCCTTCATGCGTCCGTTCTTGTACTCGATAGCAATAATCATGCCTACTCCTTAGTGATGTTTGGTTTTCTGAATCTCGGTCGCATCTTCCTGATGCTGAGAATTGCCGGAATTGGAGGAAGTGCTCGTCGGATTGTTTGCAGCAAGACCGCCGTAGCCCTTCTCGTCGCGTACATCCGCCATCGCATCAAGGATCTCCTCCTCGGTCATCTTCTTGCGACGGCCATCACCGGTCGCGGAAGACTTGGGATACTCGATGCCGAGCGAGCTGGCAAGGGAAGATGGATACTCAACGTTAGAACCGCGAACTGTGCGGTCTCGCGGAGCAGCATCATTTTGCTCAATGGTTGTTTTCAGGCGTCCCATGAGTTCCGCTCCCTCACGGGTGCATGGTGTTGCCGCCTTGGCGATGGCTATCGCAGCGAAGCGCTCGTCCTCGTTCATCCAGCGCTCGCGACTGACGAGTCCTTGAGCTTTTTGGCGTTGGCTAGCGTATTTTTCTGCCATCGTCTGCTCTATCGATATTGCGGAATACTGCTTGCCCAACGTTGAGCCTTTGACTTTTCTGGATTCGGGGTCACTTGGATGGTGATAGACGATGTCACCGTTACGGTTGTAGTTGACCTTGATGCCAAGTTCAGCGAGCTTCGATGCGAAATCGACAGGGCCTTTGGAAACGCGCATCGCGACGTCCACGCGGTCTCGGATATCATCCTTCCAAGACCAGCCTTCACGAGTTCCGATTTGCCGCTCCGCCATGGTATCGGAGTCTCCGAATCCACGAGGGACGACAAGACGCATGGCGCGGCCGTCATCGGTTCTCATGGTTGTGTACGAAAGACCGGTGAACTTGTCGGAATTGGTTGAGTCGGGCTTACCGTCACTTGGCTGTCGGCTGGCGGTCAGGCTGTCCGTATATGTCTCGGGAATCAATTTTTCGACCGAACGACACTCATCCAACTGCTGCTGCATGGCCTCGCCAAAGTCTTCAACTTTGGCACCCTTCGCCTCGTTTGCAAGGACGTTATCGAGCGCCGCCATAGCTCGGTCGAGCCTCTTGCCGCGGGAAACTTTCAAGCCCTTTTCGTCCATTTCGGCCTGAGTGTATGACTTGCCATCGGTGGCGAAGGCGTGCCAGCCTCGTTCAAGCGACATGGTTTGCAAGTCAGCTCGCATCGCCTGGACAACCTTAGTCGTAAGAAGACCAGAGATGCGGCGCTTGGTCTCGAGCTCAGTGTTGTTGATAACGATGTGCGCGTGCAGGATGCCCTGTTTTCCTTCGGCCTCGCGGGCGGTGTTGTCATCGTGATAGGCGATGGCCACCTCGAAGCGCCCGATGCCCTCCCCTTCAGGGCCGCGCGAGTCGAACCATTTGGAAGTCCACTCGTTCACGAAGTCGCGGAAGTCATCGAGCTCTACGCCATTGTCCTTTTCGTCGAGCGAGATGATCATGTGCTCGTAAGTACGAACCTTGGTGTCCTTTTTGACCGGCACGTTGTTTCCGAAAATCTCGCGGGTTCGGTCCATCACTTTCGCCCAGTCGCGGCCTTTCCAGTCGCGATCGGTGAGGTTCAGGAAATCCTTGTCTAGGGCGCGGTCGTTCTTGAACAGATAGTAGCGAATCCATTTGACTGAGCTATGACCAGAGAGGGGCTTCATATAGGTCATGAGTCATCGCCGTCCTTGAATTGACCGGGACGCGTCGCGGTGTGTTTTTTGCCGCGGACTCGGCGACGGCGTTCGGGTTCGATTTTATTGATAGGGGCCTCAGATAGAGCGAGACCGATGGCGGTCAGGTTGACGGACGGGGTCTCGGACAGGGCCTCCACCTGGTCGGCGAGGGCCTTGAGTCGTTCGTAGATTGCCTTGTTCTGCTTTGAGAGGCGCTCGTAGAGTTCGATGATCTCGGTGCGCTCCTCTTGGGAGAGGGCGCGGTGGTTGCCGTACTTCTTGAGGATGCGGTTGAGGGCGCGGACCGCTTGGTTGTAATTGACACCGATGGCGCGAACCTCATTCGAGATGGATTCCAAGGCGCTGTCGGTGATGGTTTGGATTTCCAAACTATCCGTTTGGTCGGCGGACTGCGTGAGGGTGAGGTCTGGACCGAGCGGACGAGTGAGCGATTCGGTGCCCGGCGTGGCGTGACGGATGGAGGACAGGTCAAGCGTGACGGGTAGCGCGATGAGGGTGCGTAGGTAGTCGCTACGGCTGGCATTGAGGGCATCGGCGCGGGCGTCGAGGGCTGTCAGGTCGGCAGTCGGGAGGCGGACTGTGACGCGGCGGGTGGCGGGTTGTGAGGCGTTTGGAGGCGGCAAAATGTCGGACAGGCTGGCCGTAGGCATTTCGTGTGGCTGGCTGGGCTGCGCTTGGGGCGACATGGAGGTCGGCGTTTGGGGCTGCAAAATATCAGACATTTGGGATGCACCGGGACTATTGCCTGACAAATTAGGTGTGGCGGTCTGGGATTCATTTTCATCTGTCGAAATGTCTGACATTTCGTATCTCCTTAACTACGGCCGATGGTGAGCTTCGCGAGCAGGCCGTCCGTCAAGCGGATCTAAATGTCTGACAGCCTGTCGGACATTTCGCTTGGCGGGAGCGAGCGGAGCGATGCGATTACAGGCCGCTAGCGGCCCCAGCTGCGGCTTTGCCGCAGGTTCAATGTCTGACATTCCTAATGTCTGACATTGAACGAAGCTGGCGTGCAAAATGGCCTTATGGGTAGTTTGGGGCACGTTCTTTGGCAGGCTCAGGTGTTGCCGCAGCGGCATCCACAATTGGCAAGGCCGTTTTGCACCTGCCGCCTGACCGCAGGGCAGGCGGCCGCGCCGCGGGGTGATCGGCTTCTGCTTAGGGCAATTTCTGCTATTCCGTGGCGTGTGGTCAGGATGTTGGGAAATGTCTGACAGGTTGCTATTGGTTGCCTGGGCAATGTCTGACAATCCCATAGACGGGGAGCTAAAATGTCTGACAGGGCATAACGTTCGTAATGAATGTCCGACAATGAAACAGATGGGGAATAGGGCTAACAAAGGGGTTGCGGGCGATGAAAGTAGGTGTGTTCTGAGGATTCGCTTGGCAGGGGAACACAGTAATCTGAGATTCAGATTAGGTGGCTCAATCCCCTATTTGGCGAGCGGTTTAGTAGCCTGTGATCGAGTTCTGATGTGTGTGCAGCAATTAGTAAGTTGTATACGGGTTCCGATTTAAACGAGAGCGGGAATAGTTCGACAACAAACTAATTGTAAGGTTAAACGGGTTCTAGCAATAAGATTTGACGCTGATTTGGTTGTTGTTCGTGAGTGAAATCGATATTTGCAAATGCCTTTGTATTAACTTGGAAAGTCGGTAAATGGGTTCCGTGCAACGCAAAACGATGGTGCGAACGCTTCGTGTTTGATGATTGCTGGCAAACAGAAAGCCAGTTCTTCCAATTTAGAAACGCAAATTGACTACTTATTATTAAAGGGCGGGTAGCTGAAATAGAAAAGAAAAGCGCTTTGCGTAACGATTGATGCACGCCGTAAATTAAAAACTGGTTGCAGTTCTGAGACTGAAAACGTTATTCGATATAAAGGAAATCAAAAACTGCTGGAAGTTTTATTGCACAGCAATATGGGCTATTTAAGTCGGTTGTGAAGCTATAATCGCCTTTGGATAAAAAGAATAAGAACAAATAGTGATACTGCGGAGTGCCATTCAAGGCACTCCGCTTGGTTTGCAAATTGCTTTAAATCGCACACAGGACAGAACCCGCGCCCAGAAATTGCAAACTGAAATCAGCGTGCGTAAAGGACGGAAGTAATTGCTGAAGAAAACTAATGAGCGGTAAAAACATGTGGACATTGGTGAGCTGATAGGTTTCCGCTCTCGCTTCTGCGTGTGAATCAGACACTAACTTCTGCCATATTTGATAGGATGCAATGGCAACCCTAACGAGTGGGCAGATAGATTCCGTTTGATTCCTAAAAAGAAAACGGGCAAAAATTCGCAGAATACAATCCCAAATAGGCTGCGCAATTCAAATGCATCGGCATTTCGATGGAATTATAAGAATATGAATAATAACAAACAGCGATGCCGCGGAGTGCCATTCAAGGCACTCCGCATGCCTTTCAATTAGTCTCAAGTTGGTATTTGGTTGGTATCTGGACTGTAATTTAAAATTGAAATTAGATCTGCCCTATAAGAATCTCAGCCCTGCTGAATTAAATGTTCGCTGGTGTTTTGAAGCAAAAGCAGTGCATCGGCAATTGAAATTCTTTAGGACGGTGAGTTGAAATCAGATAGCAAAGTAGATCTAAATCATCGTCTGAAAGCCTGTGAAGATGCTCAACCTATTCATGCATGAAAAAGGCGGCAACAAAAATGTCGCACCTCTGTCGCAGTAATGTCGCACCTCGGCCGCGAAATTAAAAAACTATCGGCCGAATATAGTCCTGCCAGGCTCTTGTGCAACGAGCCGATGAACATCTAAATCAGCTATCAAGACTGCTTTTGAAGAAAGAAAATGGGTCAATCCAAAATGAATTGACCCAATAACTTGAGGCTGGAAATATATAAGAAGCGAGGGTACAGATAATCCTAAAGGAAGAACTGATTGTCCTTTTCTTCCTTTTTAGACTGTTCTTCAAGCTCGAAATCAACCTTCCAATCGCCGCGAACGACACGGACGATAATCAAGCCGATCGTAAACGCTACGATAACGAATACGTAGATCGCCTCGAACATAAACAGCTTTTGAAATAGATAGACGGCTGCAAGCGCTTCTGCCTTTGCCGCCGAAGCCATCCATTCATGCTTGATAACCTCAAAGAAGATGATAGATGCAATCGAGAAGACAATCGATCCGATCGATACGCCACTGAGAAGTTTGCAAAGAATACTCGTGCGTATCGCGGCTGAAATATCTTCGACCAGCTTCTCAAGTTTTGCATGGATGCTATCAATGAACTGCTTTCGTTTATCAGTTCGCCGCTGCTTCTTCTCGGCTCGAGCCTGTTTCTTTTTGAGGGCGTTCTCCTCTTTAATCTGCTTTGCCTCGAGTCGCTCGGCCTTTCTTTTCTCAATTGCCTCGGCTCGGAGCTTCTCCTCGTGGCGCTTGTGTTCGGCTTCGATTCGGTCGATAATCTCACGGTATTCATCATGTGAGACGATCTTTAGGTCGCTCGTGCCGGGGTGTTGTAAACCGGGGCGGCAATCTGCACACGCCTTGCCGCATGAGAAGAGCCTCGTGCGGGAGCATCCGCGCTCGCAACGGTTGCATGGAGAATAGAGTCCGTCGCAGTTGCGGTTCTCTAGTTCGGACTCCACAATTGCCTTTAAATCTAGGTCTTCCAGTTTCGTACGCTTCATCTGCACCTACTCCGCCTTGCCGTGGTCGATGCAATATGGGGCGATTCGATAACCGTTGGGCGCTTCTTTAGAGCCGACCCTGTCCTTATATTTGAAGAGGAGGACACGATGACCGACCAGATCACGTTCCCAAATCTTCTTTACCGCGCTCTTATGGTTAGAATCAACGCGCTCGGAACGGATCTTCTCCTCCTTTTCTCCGTTGTCCGCTTGGAATTTAATCAGGTAACGCTTCGAAGATTCCTCGAACTCAATCGAGTTAATCGTTGCCGCGATTCGTACCGAACGGCCAATCATGGAGGGCAACGAGCGCTCGGCTGTGAGACGTTCCAGCTTTAGCATTTCCTGGGCAACGACGAGTTCTAGGTTGTCGCCCTTCCGGCCGCTCAAGAGCAAGGCGAAATACGCCATACGAATGGTTGCCGAGTCGAATTGGGTATCGTTATCCATCTGTCCTCCTAATGTGGGAATTAGTTCTTACATCTTGGGACAGGCTGGATATATCCAGTGTGATTTGCCGCTGCGGCAATCTCACGAGCGAACCGAGGGCGATTGAGGGACGATTCGGCACTGTTTTCAGTGCTTTTGGCAGTGGTCGGGCAACGGCCGATCGCATTGTCGCGTCTAGAAATAGCTAGAATGGCTATAATCGGAATAGACTATCGTATATCTGAAAGAGGTATCCAGTGCTTGAACGAATCGGTTCGTCCGACGCCATTCGCTATATGGTGCAGGATTGCGGTATGACACTGCAGGATGCATCGATTAAAACCGGCAAGCAGAAGGGCAGTCTGTCGACGCGCCTGCACAACAATACGCGATTCACCATCGATGAGTTTGTCAAGATCTGCGATGCGTGCGGCTGGCAGCTCGTGCTTAAACGTGGAAATAAACAGTTCGACCTGCGTGGGATTGACGAGAACAAACCGCGGACCGATGTGAAAAAGTAGCGCTCTGATCAGCTTTCGTCGCGTTTCTTCCAGTAATTGCATCGGTTCGAATGGGCGGTCTCGAACTCATGACCGTCCCTGCGGTGGCATATGTACTCTACTTTCGTATCTTCGGGACGGTGCAAATCGTCCCGAACGTTTCCGTTGCAAGTGCAATAGAGGCAGTCCGCGCATTTTCGTTTAGCATTTTCGGCTTGTTCCAAGGAGCGCCATTCTGCTCTGATCATTCCATCGCTTATGGTCATTGATAGGTCACTTTCCATTCATCATCCAATAGAAGCGATGCCGCGGCATGCTTCGCTCTAGGTCTAGCCATTGGGTTGCAACTGTTTCAGCCCGCAGGACGGTCTTAGACGTATGCGAAATCAACAACGGTCTTGCCATCGGCCATGAGTTGCTTGGAGGCAGCCAGGGCTGCAAGGTTATCGATACGTTCCTGTTTCGAAAGGGTTCCGAGACGGGTCATAGGGTGATACGGCATCGGATTGGGCTTGCTTTTGAGAAGCTCCGCGGTTCGGACCTCAATCGTGTCAGCGTAATCCTCCAGGAAGTCCCATGCCTCGTCTACCGGCAGCATCGTGTCGCGCTTGGGGTTCTTCCAGTCTTTTACCGAGCGACCTGTAATGCCCAGCCCCATTGCAATCTCTGACGTCGGCACTCCCAAGATATCTGCCCAGGCGGAAAACTCGGCCTTCGGATCGAGGTCGGGAAAATCGTCCAAATGCTGCTCGATCCATTCATTATCGCGGCACGCATAGACAAATGAGCACTCTATATCCTTAGCCTCAAGTTGGTCGGCAACGAGATGACTCGCTAGATTGTAGAGGCCCATCGGTTCGGTCTCGGGCAGATCCTCGTCGCGATACCAGCGAAGGATATGTCGGCCAAACTTCTCGGCAGACTCATTCGCTTCATTCAGGCAATGCATTGTAAGGTTTCCGAGCTTCTCGGTTTGGTCGTAGACCCAATCAAAGGCGTCCTTGACCGGAACGCAATCGAGTTCAGGGTCGAGCCATTTGCGCACGCTCGACACGCGGACATCGATGCCTCGTGCGAGGTCTTCGGGCTTGAGCCACAAGTTATCGAGCTGGGCCTGCATTGAACATTTGAAGTCGAACATAATCGTTCCTTCCTGTAGCGGGGTCGCATGACTCATTGCAGTCATGCATTTTGTCTAATTCTATCAGTACGATAGCGAACCAACTCCACTCAAATCGACGCTAATTTTCCTATGGCCATATATAGGAAATGGATGGGGAGGGCATCGCCCTCCCCTATTTGGTGTCGGTCGCTATGCGCAGGATGCGATGCGGTCACCTTGACCGAAGCCGTAACCGTCCTGCCTGCCGGCATCCTCGATTGATGAATCGGAGGAGACGGTAATGGGGCGGGGCTTCATCTTTTTGCAGTTCAGTTCGTCATTCATGTAGCGGTTGACGCTCTCGGGCACCACAATCGCCAAGGCCATGGTCTCGTCTTGCTCGAGCTGCTCGCGGTAGGAGTTCTCGAGGCCCTCGATGAAGCCGAGGCAATAGCTATTCTTTACACCCGCGCGGCGCCCAATCTTGGTTCCATCCTGCTCGAAACGTTTGTCGCAGAACTTCTTGAAACACAGAACTTCTTGAAACACGTCTCAATCGCGTGCTTGGTGGCGCGGAAACAACCGGCTGCGACCGTGGCGTCCTGGCTTTCACCGACAAAAACGAAACGGCTACCGGTCACGGTGTGACGACCGCTCCAATAGTCATATGCGCCATGGCTCGTCTGCATGTAGTAGCGGCAACGGTAGTTCTTCGCGATAACGTAAGCGAGGACCTTGACCCACTCCGGTACGCGCTTGCCGAGGTCTTCGGCAGACTCGTTGACCTCGGGGACATCGTCGTCGAGGTCGATATCGTCGATGGTCATGTTGTTCGCGGCAAGGAGGCGCTGGAGGGCAAGGGATGCCGCCCTAGCTTCGCCCTCGGAAGTCGCGCCATCAATCATGGCGAGAATCTTCTTGAGCTTGGAATCGATAGGGTTCATGAGGTATCTCCCTTCGGGTGTGCGAAACGCCTTTCGTTTCGCTTATTGGAATATAGTATAGTTGAAAACGGGCGGAGATACAAGGGCTATCTAAAACAAATGACTTTAGAAAGCTCGGTCAACTTAATGTTGGCGTAAGGATCCCAATCGCGTATTTCATCCTTGCGAAGAAGAAATCTCTCAAGCCGGTCTTGGGCTCTCTCCTGCACTTCGCGTCGATTGTATCCGTAAGCCTCGCAAAGGTCTCCAACGATATCGAGGGTCTTCCGCCTCTCGGTCGCGCGTCTTTCGATATCGCGGAGCATCGCATAGTCCAGTTCAATCCCGTAGAGCTCATCGCCCAGGAGCTTTATCAGGTCATTTTTCTTGAGAACAAGCATTGGTTTTGAATCGTCCTCCTCAATTCATGCGAAGCGTCACAACGAGAAGAGACGCCGGCGTGATTTAATCGGCTGCGTCACTTCCAAATTGAGGTCTAATACAGGTCGGCTGCTCGGAATTGGGACTCGGCGAGCCAATAGCCGGCCGTGTGACCGAGGTTCTCGGCGGCCTGCTTGGCGATTTCCATGGCACCCTGCTTTGCCGCCTTACGGGCAACCTGATCGCCTGCATCGGCAGCTAGCCAGCTATCGGCGATACAGTTTGCAATCTCCTCGATGTAGTCCTGTTTGTTCATCAGTCATTTCTCCCCGCCGGTGTGCGGAACGCCTTTCGTTCCGCTGTTAACATATAGTATAGTTGAATATGGGGAGGATTTCAAGATCGATTGGTGAAAATAGCATGAAAAAAGGCGATCAGATACGATCGCCTTGAGTCGCTAAACTATGCTCCGAAAACAGGCCAGTTGTCGATGTTATCGGTGTCGTAGCCCGTGTACACGTCATCCTCGTCCGTCACGTAATACTCGAAGATATCGGAATATCCAAACCTTTTCATATCGGACTCAATCCAGCTCATAATCTCGTCTGGGCAGGGCAGGTGTCTGGCTTTGATAACCATGCTGTAATCATCGGCAAAACCGACTACGATGAAATAGACCCCATCATAGGTAGCTGGGGTGACAAAATCACCGCGCAGATACAGGTCACGTTCGCCTTTCTCTCGTTGCCCCATCAAATAGTTCTCTGCCTCTTCCCAGTCCAGGAACTGAAAGTCGTTAACCTGTTCGCCTTTACCGTTGACTAATGTAACCATAGGGGTATCTCCTTCCGATTTGCAGGACGCTCTTCATCCCGCTCGCTTAAGTATAGTATAGGTGAATATGGATTGGGATACAAGATCTAGCTGGGAAATGGTACGGAATAAACGGCTTTAGGGCCTCCCTTTCCGTTCTATTGCGCTTGTTCTGCCAAGGAGGCCAGTACGATTTTTAGGTTCTCTCCTTTCAGCTCTTTTTTGGCTATCGAGCGGAAGTCCTCGGTATAGTCGGGGTCGCTCCCACTGCGCCAGTCCTCTGGCATCTCCTGCCAGGTACTCTCATATTCATCTGACGTGCAATCGTCTATATAGAAATAGAAACCGTTCGTGTCTTTCAGCGCACGCATGGTCTTATCAAGATCTGCGTCCTCAGACATATCCAAATCAAAGAACCATGTCCTGGTCTCGGTGTACATCACGGCCTTCTTCATTATCGGTTCCTCTCAAGGGGCTGGAAACTTATGTGATCGCTATCGAACTAATGTAATTCCATTAGTTCGGTTCATTCTGATGTTCATGCCGTGACCGCATATGCGAGGCGGTCACGGGCAGAGGGGCATCGGATAAGCCGATGCCCTTTTCTCTCGATATCGGAGGAATGCCACTTCCTCAGCGCTCTCTATTCCCTGTCGGGATTATTTCGCTCGAAGCGGTGGAAAGCCTGAAAGACGGGGCTTTCCCCGTCTACGTCAGCTGTGCGCCCATCAGCAAGGGCGGCGGCGAGCTCCCTGACCCCATCAATGAGTTGATTTGCAGTCGAGACGCCATATAGGTCGTAACTCGTGAGGCAGTTCCATATCTCGAAGCGCTTATACCATGGCATCGACGCGGTTTGACCTTCAACGAGCGCCGCGGCCTCGGATGCGATTTGCTCGCCGAAATCTTCGGCTGCAAAGGCGAGAAATGCGTCTCGCGTATCCGATACGAAATCCTCGGCTGTGTAGGTCGACGTCACGGAAAAATTGGCCTCCACAATACCGGTCTCGGTGTCCTTCGTCTCGGTAAGGATGCCGAACTCAAGCTCTGGGGCGGCTATATCCTCGAGGCCGCGTCGGTTGCAGAATACGACTTCGTGTCGGTAGATGGTCTCCGCCAGGCGCTGGTACCCGCGAAGCTCTCGCCTCGCAAAGTTCAGGCTCGAGCGAAACTCGCCGCTTCCAAAAGCCCCGCTAACCTCCCGATCACCGATGAATGCCGCCGCCAAATAGCTCTTTGTAGCCATATTGAGTCCCTTCTACTAAGGCCTGCGAAACGCCTATCGTTGCGCTAGTTGCATATGTCAAAAGGCAGGCAATCTTTCGACCACCTGCCTTTTGGTTCCTACTGGTCTCGACGCTGGGCCATGAATTCGATATCCTCGACGACCACCTCGAGCTTGGTACGATGCTGTCCTTCCTTCTCCCACTGGGTGAAGCGGAGCTTGCCCTCGATGGCAATCTTGTCACCTTTCTGCATGTGCTTGGAGACTGCCTCGGCGCGGGTTCCGAACATGGAGCAGTCGACGAAATTGGGGTAATCCTCCCACTCGCCGGTCTGCGCGTTGCGACGGCGGTCGTTGACGGCGAGGCCGATCGAGAGGACGGGGGTACCGCCTGCGGTAGTGCGGAGCTCGGGGTCACGGGTGAGGTTGCCGGAAAGCAGAACGCGATTGATAGACATGGTGTGTGTTCCTTCCACTAGGGTCTACGGGATGCCTTTCATCCCGCTTGCTGACATATAGTATAGTTAAATATGGGCAGGGATGCAAGATCAAATCGAGAAAAGTTCGAAAATGTTTGGGAGTAATCGAATAGAACTCAAGGGTTCAAGGTTGTGCATCTAACGGAAGAGGGCGACCGTTGCCAATCGCCCTCTAGGTTATCTTTGCAGTCCTCGTGTGTCCTACCTATCCAATCACAACGCACTTGGGAACACGGTAGTAAGCGCAGTCCTCATCGGTAAGCACGCCGACAAAATCGGCAAAGGGTGTGTATCCATCGTTTTTCTCCGAGTCATTCGGTGTGAAAACACGGGGAACATAAATCATATTGCCCTCCGCGTCAGCCGACAATCCCACAGGTATCCTCGCGATAGACTTGTCGATAGAGATCAATTCGTTCAGCCTGGACATCAGTTCGCGCACCGTCATGGGACGGATCAGACCGTCGTCCACCCTGGTCACGTACCTGGAAATATCGTTCGTGTTGGACATTTGAAGTTCCTTCCTCTGAGGCTTACGGGACGCCGTTCGTCCCGCTTGTATTGAATATGGATTGGGATACAAGATCAACCGAGAAAATAGGATGAAAAGGGCATCGGATAGGTCGATGCCCTTTTGTTGGGACTAATTGCCAAACAGATTGCGGTAGCTTTCGTCGTTCCACTCGGCAATAGGGTCATCGCAGCTGTCATCGGACTCGACCTCGGTTGCAAGCGAATACTCGCCGAAGTTCTCGAAGTCACTCCAGAAAGCATCACTATCGATGATCCGGCCCAAACGCTCCAGGGCATCGTTCTCGTCTTTGCCTTCGACGACGACCAGACCTTCACGATGCTCGGTGACCTTGATGGTGAAGTTTTTCATGGGGGGTATCTCCCTTCGGGTTTGCGGGGTGCCTTTCATCCCGCTTGTTGACATATATTATAGTTGAGTATGGAGTGGAGCGCAAGATCTATTTGGAAATACTTTCGGATAACATCGCGACCTTACGGTCGCTATCGTCTGGGAAAAAGGCATGGAAATAGCGGCTTCAGGAGCCGCTATCATAGGAAAAATGGCACGGAAAAGGGCGACCTTGCGGCCGCCCTTTATTCGATGCTAAGTTACTCAAGACCCCAGACAAACTCCTCGCCGAGTTTTTTAAGCATCTTGCGGGCCAAGTTGTCCTTTGCGTAATCGAGTGCGCCGTGGATCTCCGAATTATCGTATCCAGGCTGCTGGCAGGCCTGATACTCGTAGCACTCGATGCAGCCGTACTTCTCGCCAAGGGTGAAGGGCTTCCCGTCCTGCTTCTGCGTGAGCTTGAACTCATGGGCGCGGGTATGCTTGCCGTAGTACTCGTTGACGGAAGCGTAATTGGCATCGAGAAGCATCTGCCCGACAATCTGGCCGCAGGTCGCGGGGTTGTACTTGACGCCCGACTTCTCGTCCTTCAAGCTCGCCGGCTCGAAGTCGGTATCTGCCATCGCGGCGACGATTGCGGAAATCGTGAGATCGGAAACGACGTAGCAGCTCATATCAATATCTCCTAACTGGCGTGCGGGATGCCCTTCATCCCGCTTGTTAACATATAGTATAGTTGAATAGAGAGTGAAATTCAAGATCGATCTCGAAAAACGGCATGAAATAAAGCGGCACGGAAACCGTTTATCACGGTACGATTTATTCGCTATCACGCAGCGATTTCAAAACCAAATCTCGAGCCTCTCCCTCGAGTTCCCTATCCGCGACCTTTCGAAAATACTCGGTAGCGTGATCGCGGCATGTGCGTTTTTCGCCTGCTGATAGTTCATCCCACTCGCTCTTATATTCATCCTCGGCGCGGTCGGTTAGATAATAATTAAAACCCTCGGTTCCAACCAATGCCGACAATGCCTCCTCGACCTGTGCTCCCTCGTCAACATCGAGCTCAAAGTACCAAGAACGAGTTTCAGTGAACTTAAAGACTTTCTTCATGCCTGTTTCCTTTCCAATATATGGCGTTCACGGAGATGGATGAGAACCCACTAAACCAGATGCCCTTTAAAACTCCTGTATCTGCCAGAGGTCGATTAGGGTGTCCAAGACGGCGATTTGGTCTTCCAGAATATCCAAGTCATGCTCCACCTTCTGGTATATATACTCCCCAAAATCACGGTCCTTGGAATGCAACCTGACCTCAAGCAAAAGCCCGATTCTCTCCATGGCCAGACGCATGCGCTCGTAGTTCACAAGGATGCGATCTCGAAAAACGCCCTCCTCGGGTTCCTCAAGCACTTTAATCTTACCGATCATGCGATGCGCCTCGTGGTTCAAGCCTCGAACCCTGGCAATCGTCTCGATTTCCTTTCGATTCGGTTGCATCATATCCTCCTTTTACCCGTGTGCACCAGAGCGCACATGGCCTTCAATCTACTCGTCGGTTCCGAACATCAAGGCACCGATACCTGCGGTGTAGCGGGAATCGAACCAGCGCCAGACACCTTCGACTAGCGGTTCGCCCTGCTCGAAGATGAACCAATCCGTCCCCAAAACGCCGTCCGGCTCGTCAGGGGTGTAGTCAATCGGAACGTTTCCCAGCTCGCGCCATTTGCGCTCGAGAAGTTCATCCGTGTGGACAGTCATTGGGTACCTCCAAAAGGGTTTGCCGGATGCCTTTCATCCCGCTTGTTGTCATATAGTATAGTTAAGTATGAGCAGGGATGCAAGATCGGTCAAGGTAAAAGACACGAAAAAAGGCGATCTCGCGACCGCCTTTTGTTCGGAGCTAGCTGTTATCCTTGAGAACCTCCACAGCATCGTAGATGATGGCCGAAATATAATTGCCGAATCCGGTCATCTGATTGCCACGGAAACAATGCCTCGGCAGGCGCTCGAGGTGCGCGGCGAGGCATTCAAGGTTCTCGATTTCATTCGCGCGAATGAGACGCTTCTCGGCTTTAGACAAGGGCTCTTCGAATTCAAGGTTCTTGTCCCTCATGAGCGTGTCGAGATCATAGCCTTCACCGGGCTGGCTCGCCAAATATTCAGCCGCTTCCTTGCATTCCTTTGCAACCTCATCCAGGCTCATCATTTCCTCAGTCATTGTTGTTTCCTTTCTCTGTAGGGTAAGAGTCGATAAGGTGGGAAGCGCCGTTGCACTCCCCCTGTCGGCGGTTACAGCGAGCAGCGGTAGGCTTTGACCACTTGGTTGGCGCACTCGATGCCGTATGCGGCAATAGCCCAAGAGATGGGCAATACGATGCAGTTCAGATAGAGGTAGTAGAACTGGCTGAACCATGCACCGAAAGCAAACGCCGCCGCGCCGATGATTGCCATGACAATCCTCGGGAAGTAGAAGAGGAAGTCATCGAATTTGCGATCCATAGGGTATCTCCCCTCCGGGTGTGCGGAACGCCTTTCGTTCCGCTTGTCGCCATATAGTATAGTTGAATATGGGCAGGGATGCAAGATCAAAATGAGAATAATAACAAAGAGATTTACAAACCTTGATTCTCATTTTCATTGCAACAGCCTCAGGACTCAGCGCAACGCGTTGCGC
>DXZP01000008.1:0-66694 GCA_019419605.1 Collinsella sp. | reverse complement strand
TAATCAGTCTGATTATGGCTAAGGTTTTTCTGCTTGAATACCTTGGTATGGCCGGAATCGTAAATAACGTTATCTTTCTTCTCATTGGAGTTCGCCTTATCTTCAGTGGCTGGAAGATTCCGAAGAAGCTGCTTTTCCTCGTCTGCCTAATTACGATGCTCCTTGTTTTGAGTTACTCTGCTGGGAGCATAGTTCCCGGTAAGACCTCATACAACCTTAAAGCCATACAGACCTTCTTTTTCTATGCGCTCTTCATCGTGATGCTGAAGACCAACGGGTCAGATTTGCTGGATTTCGGCAAGCAGCGATGGATTGTTTTCTTTAACGTTGTCTATGCCGTCAACTGTATAGTTATCCTAATTCAGGTCTATTACCCATATTCTCTTATGGCGGCCGCCCCCATGACGGGCCAAATTCCCTTCTATGAAGACCTGATTTCAGGTCTTTTCATGTATGCTTCGACCCATGCCGTTGCGTTGTTCTCGTGCTTCGTTTTGCTCATTGATTTGAACAGCATACGGGATGGAAGCGGGGAGTTGCGAATCCCCGTCGTTTGTTGCGCGGCGGCGGTTCTTGCTAGCTCACTTGGTATTGCCGCCTTGAACGACAACAAGGCCTTGTTCGCCTTGATGCCCATCGTTCTTCTGCTTTTCTATGCCGAAGGTTTGTCATCGATCAATTTCATGAGAATCGCCAAGGGCCTGATGTTTCTTGCTGTCCTGCTGGGAATTGTCTTCTTGCTGTACATATGCAATTCATCGTTCGCAAACTTTTTTGATGACAATGTCCTGTCGTTATTTGACCTTGTGGAAAGCTCTAGTTCGATAGGAACCGATGCGGTGGGCAGTGGAGAAAGAATTGCAATGATCGGTTATGCTTTAAATTTGGCGTCAAGCTGGCTTTTTGGTATCGGTTTGGGCGCAGCACCATTCCACGAGGGCGCCTTCTGCGGGTTTACTCATTTCGGCCAAGCTGATTTTGGATCGCTGGTCATCCTTCTGGGCGTTTGGTTCCTTATTGCCCTGTTTGCTTTCTATGTCTTCTGCGTGTCTTGCGGGTGTCGGGGGCGCAGACCATACGTTCTTTATCTTTCCCTTGTTGCGCTTGCGGCAACTGCGACAATCTACACTCAGTGTTTTACGAGGGCAAATAATGCCTTGCTGTTCTTGCTTATAGGGCTTGCGCTCGTCGAAAGGTGGAAGTCCATTGCTCAGAGTACGTCGACCCTTTCTAAGGAGTGACTGGTAATATGAAGGTCGGGATTGTTACTTTTACCTTTGGGGACAATTATGGTCAGCGTCTGCAGAATTATGCTGTTCAGGAGCTGCTTCAAAGAAGGGGAGCGGATGCGAGCACGATTCGCCAAAGCGAGCCACGTTGCAGCCTAAAGCACCAGGTTAAAGTTTTTCTTGTCGATAGCTTCGCTGGTAAGAGGGGGGCCAAACGAGCGAGGCATTCAGCGTTTCTTCGATTCGATGAGGAACATATTAAATATGAGCCGAATTATTCTTTGCCGGATTTCCCGCCGAGAAAATCCGATGGTTTCGACGCTTTTGTAGCGGGAAGCGATCAGATTTGGTCCCCTTACATTCCTGATAGCAATGGTGCTATGTTTCTTTGCTTTGCCGAAAGTGTCAAGAAAGTGTCTCTCTCGGCTAGCATTTCTGCACCTGAGCTGCCCATGGCGAAAAAAAGCGCATACAGGGAAAGACTCGCTGCGTTTGATTTCATATCGGTTAGGGAGAAGAACGCCGCAAGATTGATTAAGGAATGCGCTGGGTTGGACGCGGAGGTTTTGATCGATCCAACCCTTATGCTTGACGCTGCAGATTGGGATAAACTCGCCGAAGCGCCTGCGGCTTTACTTCCTAGGCGCTATGCCCTGAAGTACTTTCTCGGTAGTGATTCTCCCAAGGTTGCGATGTTCGACGAATATTGCAAACGAGCGGGATTGGAGGTCGTAGATCTTCTGGGGGATCCTCGGTTCTTTGCCTGTGGACCTTCTGAGTTCATCTACCTCATAAGGAACTCCTCGCTTGTTGCTACTGATTCTTACCACGGAAGCATCTTTACGCTCCTATATCGTAAGCCGCTTCTGATG
Source organism: Collinsella sp. (assembly GCA_019419605.1). Classification (GTDB taxonomy): domain Bacteria; phylum Actinomycetota; class Coriobacteriia; order Coriobacteriales; family Coriobacteriaceae; genus Collinsella. The sequence goes on along the minus strand of DXZP01000008.1, from coordinate 64,593 downwards.
TTCGAACGCGCAGGTTCGCAATTCGACATGAGCGATCGGTTCGATACCTTGGCTGAGAAGCTTGGCCTAGGTAATTGGCGTGAAGCAAATTGGAATTACCTCGAAAGCGGGGAGCCAAAATCCTTTGATGTTGAGGATAAGCTTCGAATTGAGCGCGCAAAATTCGATTCGTTCCTTAATCGATCCCTGTTCAGCAAATCGAGAAAAGAAATTGTCTATCATGGTTAGCCAACGTAAGACCGGTGCGATACTCGGCTATGCAAACATCATAGTCAAGAACCTTGTCAACCTCGTCTATACGCCCATGCTGCTGGCATTCGTGGGCCAGGCTGACTACGGCGTATACCAGACGTCCAACTCGTTCGTATTCTCGCTTACACTTCTAACCTTCGGCTTTTCCGAGGCCTACATCCGCTTCTATACGCAGGAACGAGCGAAGGGTAGCGAGGGCGACATTCGCAGGCTCAACGGCATGTATCTCATGCTTTACATTGCGGTCTGTGTCGTGGCCCTTGCGCTGGGCCTACTCTTTTCTGCTAATGTTGGGACATTTTTCTCAGATAGTTTCACGGACAACCAGGTGGGACTCGCGGGTAAGCTCATGGTGATAATGTCGTTCAACGTCGCCGTGACGCTTTTTTCAACCGTCTTCGATGCGTACATTCTTGCCCATGAACAGTTCAAGTTTCAACAGTCGAGGCAGATGTTCACAACTTTGGCGACTCCTGGCGTGGCTTTCGTGCTGCTCAATCTTGGGATGGGGGCGGCGGGCGTTGCGACGGCGCAGCTTGCAGTTACATTGACACTGTTGGTTCTGAACGCCAGGTTCGCAGTCTTAAAGCTTGGCATGAGATTTGATGTTTTCCACTTTGACGGGTCTCTCTTCCTCTCGATTGCCGCGTTCAGCGCGTGGATATTTGGTAATCAGATTTGTGAACTGGTTAACCAGAGTGTTCCAAATATGTTACTTGGCGCTCTTACGAGTGCCGTCACCGTATCAGTGTTTGCAATTTCAATTCAAGTTCGTAGCGTCTTCGTTTCCCTTTCAACGGTGATGTCGAATGTCTTTGTTCCAATGATCAATCGTATCGTAGCCACAAGCGATGACAACACTAAACTCACCCGACTCATGACGCGCGTGGGACGCTACCAGATGTTCCTATTCTGCTGGGTGTACTGTGGATTCGTCCTTCTCGGGCGCTTCTTCATTGCCAAGTGGGCGGGCGAGGGCTTCATGGACGCGTACTGGCTTATCTGCGCCATGGCGCTGCCACTGGGAATTCCCCTGTGTCAGAACACAGGAATCGAGATTCAGCGCGCCAAGAACAAGCACAAGGCTCGCTCCGTCGTTTATCTCTGCATGGCGGGCATCAACGTTGTGTTCACTTGGGCTATGTCACCTGTTCTGGGTTATTGGGCTCCGGCCATCGCCTACATTCTGAGCATTTCGTTGGGTAACGGCCTCTTTATGAACTGGTATTACCAGAAAAGGATTGGGCTCGATATGGTTTTCTACTGGCGCCGCAACCTTCCCGTGCTGTTGGTCTCCGCTTGCGTCCTCGCAGCATGCCTGCTGGGATCAGCCTTCGTGCCCGTCACTGGATGGGCGTTGTTCCTCTGCTGGGGTGCTGTCTACACCGTCCTGTTCATGGCCGCTATGTGGGCGTTCGTACTCGATGCCGACGAGAAGAACATGCTCGCTGCTCGCCTGCCGTTCCTTCGTTAGGAGTTCGCTGTGTCTTATGACGAGATGAAGATATCCAAGCTCGGCGATGCCTGTTGTGGCTGTGGTGCATGTGCCGCGAAGTGCCCTAAGTCGTGCATCTCCATGCAGGAGGATAAGTTTGGCTTCCTACATCCCGTTATCGATGCAGGCGCCTGTGTGGGGTGCCATGCGTGCGAGTCGGTATGTCCCGCGCTTGGCGGGGGCAAGTGCGACGAAGCTCTCGGGATCCGCTGGGCCAAGGGCAAGTCCAGTGAGCTGTTGGAGGCTTCCTCCAGTGGCGGCATCTTTGGCCTCCTGGCAGAAAGCGTGATCGCGGGCGGCGGTGTCGTCTGCGGAGCCGCCTGGGCCAATGGTTGCCGCCGCGTCGAGCATGTGCTGGTCGAGGACGCTACCTCCCTCGATCGTGTCATGCGCTCCAAGTATGTCCAGAGCCGTGTCGGCAGGGAGGTCTACGCGGGGGTTCGCGATGCAATCCGCTCGGGTCGTCTCGTGCTCTTCGCCGGTACCGCGTGCCAGGTCGCGGGCCTCAAGCGCTATCTGGGAAAGGCGGGGGAGAGCGCCCTTCTCCTCACCGTTGACGTTATCTGCCACGGCGTCCCGGCGCCGCGCCTATGGTCGGAGTGGATTGACTACAAGAATGCGCTCCGCGACTCGAACGTCTGCGACGTTAATATGCGGAGTAAAACAACCGGATGGTTGTCTTTCTCCGCTATGTACTCGTACATAGCGGAGAAAGACCCATCTTCTACTTGTGAATCCACCATTTTCAATCAGGACTGGTACATGAAGGCGTTTTTGGCCAATGCTTCGCTGAGGCCCTCGTGTTTCGCGTGTCCGGGCAAGAGGGGCTGCGGCTCCGATATCACCCTGGGTGACTTCTGGGGATTCCAGGGAATCCATCCCGAGGTTGATTGTTCTAAAGGCGTTTCCGCTGTGATCTGCAACACCAAGAAAGGCGTTGCGGCCTTTGAGGCGGTCGCTGATTTGGTTGAGTGCGGCGATGCGACCATCGAACAGGTTCTCGCTGGCAACCCCAGCTTGGTCAAATCGGTTGTCCCGTATGAGAAACGCGACGAGTTTATGGAAGATCTTGCTTTAGGGATGGATATCGAGGGGTTGATGTCCAAGTACGACTTTAAACCGTCTCTCAAGCAGCGCTTCCGAAGCAAACTCGGAGTGGTCAAGCGCAAGGTATTCAAGGTCGTTCGCAAGGGCGGTTGCTAATGGCACGAGATAGGTATCTGCAGGCGATACGAGGGCTTGCTATTGCGTGTGTGGTTTGTATCCACTGCCTTCCCCAGTGCACTGCTTCGGTGGTGCTGAGACCGTTTCTTAACTGGGCGGTTGCGGGTTTTCTCTTCCTCTCTGGGTTGCTTACGAGCGAGTCTAAAATTTTGAGGGGGGGGGCTCGCCAAACGTCTGCACAAGGTGCTGATACCTTATCTGGTATGGTCCGGCATCTATCTGGTGGTGACGCAGCGGCTGACTGCGGGTGGAATCGTCAAGGGCATTCTGTTCGGGGCGTCATCTGCGCAGATGTACTACCTGCTCGTGTATGCGCAGCTCGTGGTGCTCACACCGCTGCTATACCGAGCTCTTCGGTCGCACTGTTTTTTTGTCTACTGCGTCACTCCGGCCTTTTTATTGGTGCGTGAGGCCGCGGCAATCGTTGGGTTTGCCCTTCCGCAGGTCCAAGTTCTCTTTCCGGCTTGGCTGTTGTTCTACGTGCTGGGGCTTGACTGGGGGAGGGTTGAACGTGCCGCGGCTCGGAAGCGCTCTCTTCTGCCTTGGCTGCTTATCGCCTGTTTATTACTTCAACAAGCAGCGGGCTATGCGTGGCTGGTGTGGGGCGATTTCAACATGGCCACGACGCAGCTTAAGTTGAGCTCGATGGCCACGTCTGTGGTGGTTGTGGTGTTAATTGGCCTGGTAGGTCAGCGCCTTCGGTGGCTGCTTGCAAACAGCCACTTCGTAAAACTGGGTGACCTTTCCTTTGGAATCTACCTGTGCCATATGCTGCTGCTTAGCGTGGTGACTAAGGTTCTCGGGTTTGTTGCGACTCCGTTGCTGATAGCAACTGTCGTTAATCTAGCAGTTACGCTTGTGGCTTCCGCTTGTATTGTTGATGCGGGAGCTAAGCTGCTGCCGCGCAAGGTATGCGAAGTACTCGGTTTTGTTTAGCAGCTTGGTTACGCCCCGGTTATTCTGAACTGCCTCCCATTTCTTGACACGAGAAATGGGAGGCAGTTCAGTATGGGCAGGTTTTCGAAATCCAAAGGCACCCACTGATTGCCGATGGCGATGCCCTTGCAAGGGTGGCCGCGCGGCGCGGGCATACTGTGCTCGATGCGAGGTTGAACCAGTGCAACAAAGACCTTCTCGGGGCCGATGACGCAACCGCCGTATTCGATGTGCTGGATGCCTTGGGCATATTGGCCGAAGGGCGCGTGCCCACATTGGAAGACATCATGAAGAGCTACCTTGAAAGCTGTGTCGACGTTCCCGCCGGCGGTTGAGACGCCTCTGCCGAGGGGTAGCTTCGTCCTGCCGCGCTTCACAAAACGTTTCACAAAGTTCTCTTCGCTGGCCTAGTTTTCAACACGTAGCGCTGTAATGGCCCTGCCTGATTTATCCATCTAGCCCCTTGGAACTGCGGAGGAAATCCTGGACCAAAAGAGGACCGGCAGGATCATACGGATTTACAGCGCAGAACAAAAGGCGAAAGCCAACGAGACGTTCGCCGGTTTCGGATGCAGCACGGCCGACACCATAGCAGAGCTCGGCTAACCCAGCCGTGTCACACCCCACAACCGGCGGAAGGAATACCAGCTCGGCGGCGATGAGTTCCTGGAAGGGGAGCATCGCAGGCCGAGGTATTCCGATGAGGAGAAGCGGAATGCGGTCGATCACTACTCGGGGCACGGGAAAAGTCTGGCGCGCACGATAGGGGCCATGGGATACCCGAGCCGCAAGGTGCTCTCCAGCTGGGTTGATGAGCGCACCCTGGTAATCTGCGCTGTGTGCGAGAAGGAGTGATATGGAGGTTACGCAGACGACTCCTTCAACACCCCGCTCGCGCAACGAGCGCAGAAACGTCAACCATCCGGCATAGGACTCCGTGTCAACGGCATCGAGCCCGAGCGATCGTCACCGCCATCTAAGCAGGCGCCGATGGCGGTGACGATCGCGCACGAGGAGGCGTGGCCCGGATCTCTGCATTTAATGCGGATCGCATCGTGCCAGACGTAGGGAAAGGCCGTATCAGAGAGGCCCCTGGTCTGCATGTCCTCAACGATCGCGTCGGACAACTCGCAGATCCTCGACACTTGGCTCGCGCTCATGCGGTCCACCTCGAGGGCAGAGGCGAGCCATATCCTGCGCGCGGTGTGGCGATGCTTACGCCACTGCCTCGAGCCCTCGTCTAGCCGTGCGCAAAACACACCCCGGTAGGCGTTGAGCAACCTGTCGCCCCGCCTGCGCACCAGGATGGGTGGCGTGAGGTCGGGCTCTTCAGCTTGGTGTACACCGTGTTACGCGACACGCCCGTTTTTCAGGCATTCTCGGATATCGAGTCGACCCGCTTCCTCATCTGCCGTATAGAATGAACCGTGGACATGCTGATCACACCTTTCCGACCTCCCTGGTTGATATTTCTAGGCAGCAACCAAGGTAGTCGATTGTGATGGTTGGCGTGCCTGCCTTTGTGCCCTAAATGGTCAAGCCGAAGTGTTCAGTTTTCCGCTACCACAGACAGCAAGGCGCTGAATGCTGGCACGCATGTCGGTGGAATGTCGTGACATGAGCACACGGTCGGGGGTGGTGAACGAGTTCACAACGACATCGCCGCACTTGGCAGCCGAGGCTACCGCGCTATCCGAAGCGCTGCTCACCACTGGCACGATGCCCTTTGCATCCGCCAGGCCGTAACTGGCGATCTCGAGCCAATCCATCGTAGCGGCATTCCTGCATGGGAAGCGCCCGGGCCCCTCATCCCTGAACTTGGCCAGCCACCTGTAAAGGCAGGGCCTGCTTACGTGGTTGAGCCTACACCAGTCCCACACACATACTGGACGAGAGGCAGCGTTCGATGTGATCTGCCCACATGTTCCTGTGTTCTATGTTTGCCCGCGTCATCGCAACCTCCTGTTGAATAAGGCGTTGCGATAATTTTGCCCAAAGCTGATCAGGGTGTTAAGACGCGGCTGTTTTGGTGTTTACACTAAAATCATAAAAGTCATATCATTTCATTAGTTTATTCATCTTTGGATGGAGGAAGAATGCCAACTAACAGCCAGATTCTGATAGACGGATTCATTTCGGACGAATTCTCTAAGCAGGCTGAGTATAGTTCTAAAGGGGACTACTTTGAACTGTTGGCCTCTTCTCGATACATGGCTCCATACGACCTTGACGACGATGAGATAGCGGAAGGGCTCATTGGAGGGTCGCGAGACGGGGGCTGCGATGCGATCTACATCTTTGCCAACAATAATTTCTTGAGTGAGGACGTCCAGATTAAAGACTACATCAATCGTGGATCAAGGGTTGAAATAGTTATTCTTCAGACCAAGGTTTCAAAATCATTCAAAGAAGACGTGTTCTTGAAGTGGAAGGACACCTGTAATGACCTTCTAACATTCGGTATAAATTTAAATGAATTCAATGATAAATATTCCGAACGTGTTATCGATACTTTTAGAAGAATAAGAGAAGCGATTCAAGCAGCAGCGATGGCCGGAAACGAAATCCGAATGAAGTTCGTGTACATCGCGAATGCGGATTCACCATCGGACGGCGTTAAGATTCAGAGAAGAGCAGCTTCCGGCCGCCATTGACGAAATCGTCGGCGTAAGCCGATTTAGCTCTTCGTGCGTTTTAGTTGGAGCAGACGAATTGATGCGCATCTGGTCGCCTCCCGCAGAGAGCGGGCTTGTTATGCGTTTTTCGGGGTCCTATGCGTCGGTTCCTCAGAGAACGGACGTCTTTGGCCTGGTGTCTTTGTCGGATTACTACCGCTTCCTCACTGACGACCAGGGGCAGCTCCGTAGCTATCTTTTCGAGGCGAACGTCAGAGATTACGAGGGAAATGTTTCAGTCAACAAAGGAATCAGGGAAACGTTGGAGCATCCTAGCGAAGACGATTTCTGGTGGCTCAACAACGGAGTAACGATACTGGCTTCTGAAGCCTATCAAATAGCAGGAGCAGAAGTGAAAATGGAAGAGCCTCGCATCGTTAATGGACTTCAAACGTCATATGAAATATACAAATTTATGGAGTCTCGTACGGAAGACGCCGAAGATTCCAGAAATGTGATGGTAAAAATCCTTGTGCCCGGAAGCGATGAGACCAGAAACAGAGTGATACTGGCGACGAACAACCAAACTCAGGTGAAAAAGACATCGCTTCGCGCTACTGACCAAATCCATATTCAAATCGAACTCTACATGAAAAGAAATGGGTTGTATTACGAAAGGCGGAAGAACTATTACAAAAACCAGGGGAGGAAGAGGGAGGAGATCGTAACCCTCTCCTTTCTTGCGCAATGCATGATGTCGATACTTCTCGGCAGACCGGATCAGGCAAGAGCAAGACCGTCGACGCTTTTGTCTGACGAGGCTCAGTATAAGAAAATATTTGGGCAGGATGGCAACCTTGAGGCTTACTACAGAGCCGCTAGCCTTGGAAAACAGGTTTGCTTGAGGTTTCCGCAAATTAAGAGAGACTTAGAAGGGTCCCAAATAAGCGACATACGATTTTACGTGATAATGGGCGTTGCTTCCATCTTGTCCAAAAAAGATAACCTGACGTTCGGTGACATAGAGAAACTCGACCTTGACAAGCTGTCGGATGAAATTATTCAAGAAGTTGCGGACATGGTTTTGGAGGTTTATCTGGCCCTTGGCGGAACATCCAAAACCGCTAAGTCCTACGCCATGGCAACCAAAGTCAAGGAAAAGATTTCGCTACAGTTACCTTAAGGTAATCCAAGGCTGCTCTCTAGAATGCTTTCAGCAGAGAGGTCCTTTTTGCAAAGGGCCTCTCTTTTTCCATTCGGTTCCGAACAGTTTGACGCTCACTGATCAGCCCGCATAGTCAGCCGCTTCGCTTTCAGCCCCAACCTTGATGCAAGCGTAGACGACGAGCGTGCACAGCCCCCATGCCCATTCCAATCAGGTGCAGCAGGAAGGCCATTCTGCTCGCCTTCCTCTTCGCCTTCATGCGGCTTCTCGGGGGCGGACCCGTCCGGGCGGCACCCATGAGGCAACCGAGGGCATGTACAGGGCACAGGGGCAGTAGACCACTGTATGAATCTCACGTACATAGCACAACGGCAGGCCCGTGCATTGCAGACCGCTGCTGGCTGCAATGCACGGGGCTTTTGCAGGCCAATGGTTTGTAGTTAGTTTGTTGCTCTTTGGCAGCTTTGGCTCATAGCGGCCTTAAAAAAGCCACCATTGTTTTTGCGATTTCCAGCGTGATTCTGCTGTAGACATGTAGGATGCTTCAGTAGTACAGAGTCGAGCTCATTGACGAGTTCCGGCATCTCGCTTGTGGGCAAAACCCTCTCGAGCGAGTGGAGCATATTGCTTAAATCGCGCCCGCGCGGCCTTGCACAGCAAAGCCGATCGTCGCGCGCAAATGTTTCGAAAATCGACAAGAATCTCAATGACTTCAAGGAGGCTTTGAGGCTCCATTCTGTCCTCCTGCTTGCCAGACAGCTCCTGAATCGTACGGATGGAATGAGACCGCAACATCTTGTGCCTAGCAATGGCTCTAAAAACCACATTTTTAAAGCACGGTTGTTATAATGTCAGACACTAGAACATCTGTTTGGAAAGGCGGTTATATGACAAATAGCGCAGACTTTGAATCATTCTTGAAGGACATCAATCCCAGCAAGAGCACCATTGATGAAGCGAGTCGACTTCACCGAAATCTCAGGGACCACCTTAAGGCAAGTGAGACCTATGGGGCTATATGCAAGGACACATACCTCTCGGGTTCATACGCCAAGCAGACCTTCATACGACCGAAGAAAGATTCTGACAGCTGCGATATTGACGTCATCGTTGAGACAAACCACTCCATCAACGATTCCCCGTTTTGCGTCTTGCTCGAGCTCGAGGATGCGATACGTGAGCGCGAGTGCTACAAGAACGTCAGAGTGCAAACGCATTCCATCGGCATTGACATGGCAAACTTCCATCTCGATGTTGTCCCTTTGGTCAATGATGAAGACGGCCTTCTCTACATCGGTTCGAAAGACGATAGCGAATGGAGGCAGACGAATCCAAAAGAGCATCTCACTTGGTCGACTGAGGTTAACAAAGAGTTCAACGGGGATTACAAGCCTCTAGTGAAGATAATGAAGTGGTGGAGAAGGGAGAACTGCCCAAGTTTGGTGAAGTTCCCTAAGGGCATCACCCTTGAGAAGATGATCGCCGACAACCTCCCTGAAGCAGGGTTGTCAATCGAGGATTGCGTTATGCAGGTAATGGCAAACCTTGCGGTTGCATACGCTGATGAACTCGACTCGTACCAGGTTCCCTTCATTGAGGATCCAGCCATAGAGGGAAACAACCTTGCCGGAAAGTACTGCTATAACGATTTCGCCCAGTTCGTGTACAAACTCAACGAGCACCTCTCGCATCTTGCGGATGAGGGAACCGGCAACAGTGTCTGGAAGCAAATACTTGGAAACAACTTCCCATCGGGAGGCCCTTCGTGCGGAACCACGTCATCAGCTAAGTCAAAAAATCAACAGTACGCATTGTCTGTTCAGCACAGGCAACCGTTAGGCTTCCCCATGCAGGCTCGTAAGCCAAATGCAACAATTACGGCAACGGTCAAATTGCCTTCAGGAGAAATACGAGTACTCGAAAACGATGGCGCGCCCATACCGAAGGGCTCCACTATCATGTACAGAGTGAACTGTGGGCCGGTAAAAGATGGCAAGGTAAAGTGGCAGGTCACGAATACCGGCGATGAAGCTATGAAGGTTTGCCCTAGGGGTGGTTTCGAGCTCCCAAACATAGAAAAGACTTCCCGTCGCGAGGAGACGGCGTATACGGGAAAACACTATGTTCAATGTTTTGTAATTCGAAGGGGCTATTGCGTCCGTTGGAGCAACCCGTTCTTCATCAATGTTGAGTAGGTGTTAATCGATGGATATCAACAACGTAATCTCTGGCATTCTTTCTGTTGAAGGAACCATATCTCTCGTGCTCGAATTCATCGGATTCCTGTCGGTCATCGCAATGGTTATCGGAGCCTTCACGCGTCTCGGTAAAGCGGCGTGGCGCTTTGGCTTTGCGCTGTACGGCAAGAAGATAATGATTGTTGCGAATGACGAGGACTACCACGATCTCGAAGAGGATCTTTCCGACTCTGGTCTGATCAAGAGGAAGAACATACAACGCGTTTCGGATAAACATATATCCAAGGTAAAGGATGCGCTCCTGCTGATTGTGGTTTACGGATATTTAAACAAAGATGACTTTAGAGAGATTATCAACAGCAAGAGCTCTCGATGCGGCCTTATCGTTCACTGCCCGCCGGAAAAGGGCCGAATCGACGATGATGAGATGGGGCTCCTTAGCAAAACCGCATTTACCGCGCTTTGCAATTTCCGAGGCAGGTTAGTGAACGACGTTCTGCTCATGATGCTATCTACTTCATTCAAAAAGAGCGACCTGGAATAGGCTGATGTTGCAGGGTTTTTGGAACCCCGAAAACTGCACTTTCCGTATCTTTATGCCACGAAACCCCAATATCCTGGCATGAAATTAGACGACTATGACTGTTCGGCCCCCATCAATCTCAAGATTGATGGATATTCTGCCGAAGCTATAGCTTATACCAGCAAACTCGCTTTCGAAGCAGTTTTGCCTTGGTCACTACAGCGTTCAATACGCGGATGACGAAATTTGGACTTTCAGCGTCGGCTCGCTGAGCTGGAAAGGCCATGACTTCCTCGACAGGATTCAGGACGATTCGAGGTGGGGCAAGATTAAGAAGGCGGCCAGGGACAGGGGGCAACCTCTCGTTGCAAAGACCGTTAGGACGATTTCTTTCGCATTCATTACGGCGACGGCTGAAGGTGCTACGAACTCGTCTCTCAAACAATACGGCTTGCAATAGGCTCAGCTCTTGCCCTTGCGCAAGAAGTGGCATGTTAGAGGTTTCTCAAGTCCTTTGAACAATCGCGTAGCACAAGCATTCGGGGCTCCGGAGTATCATCTTCGGAGCCCCTTTGTTTTTCCGAGTTTGGCTCGTTCGGATATCGCGTGTTAGGAGCTAACTTTGTCTAATGAACAGCAGGGCGGTGTTTGCTCAGAGTCAAGCGAATAAAGCTTGCCGATACCGCCGCCGGCTCTGGCGCCATCGTAAAGCTTCCTCCTAGCACTTCGGACGCCATCTGTGCCGCGTGCGCCACGCACCTCAAAGGCCTTGCACAGATCCAGGACTCCGTGCGCGCCATGACCGAGCAATTCACCAAGAACCTCGAAGGCCTCTTTAGCTTTGCCGACCAGCTTAGCTTGCAACTGAGCTCCTGGTTCGGTGTTCTTGACGAGTTACGAGAGTCCATCTGCTCGAACCTAGCCTCCTTGATGAAGCAGTTAGCGGAGATAGGCGCTTCGCTCGACTGAGAGGCCATCCTTGAGGATTCGAGGCGTTGGGGCTCGTATGGCTGGGCAATCACGAACAACCAGTTCACCTACAACTCCCCGCCGCACTGCCCCTCGACGCTGGGGGAAGCCGATGCCGTCTACCTCTCATTCCTCGATGTTGACGCCCTTATTGCTGGCCTTGAGAGCAGTGTTACCAAGAAAGTTGACTTTCTCGAGGCCGTCGCGCTCTTCCGCGAGAGGCACTATAAGCCCTGTGCCATGATGCTTTGCTCGCTTATTGACCGAGAGCTGTTTCGCGTATGCTGTGGGCCTAGGCGAGATGAGAGGGACAATCATAAACAAAGGTCTTGGTCTCGCGAGATGAAAAACTGAACCGTTCGCTTTCGGATGGAAGTAACGGTGAGCTCCCCGCAATGGCCATTTCGTTAATCGACTTTGCCAACATATGCGATGCCGTGGACTACTTCTTTAGGTCGGGAGATGACTTCAACCGCGAGCGAGAGGGCGAGCTTAACCGAAACTTCCTCCAGCACGGTATGATGTACAAGCCGGTCCGACGCAAGACTTGCATCAAGCTCTTCGTGCTGCTGGATGCCGTGAGATCGTCGTTTCCCGACGCGTTGGGATATGTCTCTGGCTTGGCCAAGAGTTAGACTGTCATTTTCATAAGACTTGGACGCCTCGACTCGCTTACCTATGAGTATCCACCAAGCTCACCGGAGCAATGACGTTTGATACAAGCGGCGCTACTAATTAGCAGCGTCGCTTGTTTTGTTTCCATGCCCGTAGACGGGTTTCGCCAAGTTGGCCACCGAACGCATTCTGACCGACGTGCTCGTGTCCCTCTTTGGGCATAGTCATCAACTGCGACCTTGGCAACGGACCGCACGACCCGGGGATCCCTAAGAGCTACTTCCTGAGCGATCGAATCGGCAAGCATCCGGAGAAGCCGATTAACAAGCGTTCCGCCGCCAACTTATCTCGGCTCCTAGAACTTGAAAAAAGACCCGCCAGTGTGCATGATAAGCAGAGGCCGGGCAGGTTTACTGACTGCACCTTAACATGTCCCTTCGACTTTGTCTCTGAAATTCTAGAACTTGTGGAGGACGTGGCGCTCGCATTCGTAATTTTATCCTTCCTTTCACCGACTGACAAAACGATTTACACCTAATTGTGGACATCGCTTACGCGATTTCTCTTTGCTCCTGCATTGATCTCGCTAAACTAATAGCTGCTGCTACCAGGGCATTTTCTGGTGCACATTCTATTGGCTCCTGCGAAGATCGGAGCGGGTATGTTTGCTGCCGAGTCCTACACCAGCCGTCATTACATTGCGATTGTTGCCATGGCCTGCCTATGCGTTTTGCTGGGCGGGCCTTCTTATGCCGCGGGCGCGGAGAGCCTCATCATCGCGGGCGCGACGTACTGCGAGCCGGGCGTATCGGGCCCCGGCTGGGCCTGGACCGATGCCGACCACCTTGAGCTTAACGGCTACGCGGGCGAGGCCATCGGCGCCGAAGGCGACCTGGTGCTGACGCTTGCCGGGCAAAACTCCGTGACGGAGTCGCATGCGCCCGATGCGGACATCACGCTGTGCGGCATGGAGGTGTGGGGCAACCTGACGCTTCGCGGTACCGGGACCCTGACGGCGACGGGCTCACAGTGCGGGATCCACGTCTCGCAGGCGCTCGTGGTGGACGGATGCACCGTCGATGCGCGGGCGGATGGGGCCGATATTACGGACGAGGCGGTCGCCGGCGTGATCGCAGGCGATATGGCCGTGCGCGGCGGCGGGCGCTTCGTCGCCGCGGGCGCCGGGTCCGGAGCGGGCGTGCGCGCCTACGGCGTGTGTCTGCAGGATGCGGGCCTTGGCGACGGTGCGGCCGGCTGTCGGCTTTCCGTCGACGCCTCGTGGCTCGATGCGACCGGTGCCGACGGCGGCCTTGCGAGCACGGGCGGGTCACTTGTGTCCGCACGGTTTGTGACGCCTGCCGGTGGGGCTTTTGGTGCTAGCAGCGTGGTGGATGCCTCCGGTGCGGTAGCACCGCATGTGGTAGTTGAGCCCGATGTGGCCACGCCGTCAACGGGGGAGACCGATGGGGGCGAGGTACCGGGTGATAGCACGGACAAGTCTCCCGCCAATGCTACCCCCGCTGCCGGAGAGCCCACCACAGGGCCCACGGCAAATCCCGCACTGAAACCCGCGGCCGCGACAACCAAGACAAAAACGACAGCAACCAAGACCACGGTCGCCAAGACCACTAAGCCCAAGACGGCTACCACGACAACCGCCACGCTCCCCAAGACCGGCGAGAACTGCTGGATCGCCGCGTCCGTGGCGCTTTTGCTGCTGGGGACAGTGCTGCTCGTCGCCGTACGCCGCTGCTGAAACACTAATTTTTCGGAAGTGCGGGGAAAGCAGAACCTGTCGACCGTAACCCGCTATTTATCAACAAAACCACAGGTCGCGAAAGCGTAAAACCGTGGGCTGGTCAGCAGATCTCGGTTTTATCCCGCACTTCCGGAATTGTCTCCATTAGAGGCCAACCAACAGTCGGCGATTGTATCTCATGCAGTCAGTTAGTTAAAATTGGCCATGATTGCGCTTGCCGACATATCATTCACCATTCACCATCTCACGCGTGCTACCTCGCTACGATATTCACGAGGCTCATGATGATATAATTTCTACCAAAGCATCGTTTGGCTTGGGATGGATTTAGTTCAGTTCCCGAATGAGGGCAGGCTCTTGGGACCGAGAAATTTTTACTCCTGGGTTCAAGCCTTGCAACTGCCGGCGCATCGATACCTTTTGTTATGCCAAAGTGATACACACATAACGAAGAAAGCCCCTGCGGGAAACGCTTCCGCTACATTTTCGAATATCTGTCCCAGCGAGCATCTATCATAGGATGAGATTACTGGGCAATAGCCATAAGGATTGGAACTGCTGTGAATATCTTCAGCTGGAACGACTTGAATCCAACTGCTCGCGAATACATCTTGATGGCCAAAGATGTGCGTGATATGCAATATCGCAAACAATGGCCTACGCCTGGAGGTAAAACGCTAATCGAACTCGTTGCTAACGAGAATAAAGCCCTTAAGTTTTATCTTGATCTTACAGAGAATAAAAGAAGTTCTTCCTTAATCCTTGGACTTTCCGCTGACAGAAAAAGCACCATGCAGACACGCGTATCGGATCGTCCATTAATTCGTCTTGATTATAGTGATAATCCCGAGGTCCTTCGTCACAGAAATCCAGACGGATCGCTGGTCCTTGGTACTCATGTCCATTTTGATATAGACGGATACGGCGCCAAATGGGCTTGTGGCATCCCAGGTCAAAATATTCTGAAACCTCTGAACGACGATTTTGCATCACTCTTTTGGTCATTTCAGGAAACTTGTAATATTACAGACAAGCTTAAAGTAGAGCTATCTCTGGGGGTGTGAGATGAACGTAGATCAGGCTCGAGGCTTTATCAGCGCATACGCCAAGTTCGTAGAGGCAAATATGGTCCCGGTCCAGCAAGGTAATGGCGTCTGCATCTCCACCCCCATGCTCAATCGAAACAACGATTGCATGCGGGTTTATCTGGGTGATGACCCAGCAGGCGGCTATGTCATTTCTGATCTTGGTGAAACCATCAATGATCTTGAATTGTCTGGATTCACCATGAAAGGACAGCGAATCGATAAGCTCAATTCGATTCTTTCTGGCTTTTCGGTAAAGGAAGAAAAAGGCGAACTGTGTATAACGGCTTCCGGATCTGACCTTCCTATGAAGATGAATATGCTTCTTCAGGCTATGGCCTCTGTTGATGATATGTTCTTGTTATCTCAAAGCAGTGTGAGAAACCTCTTCACTGAAGATGTCGGCAATTGGCTGCTTGATAATGAAATCCCTTATGTTCCTGGCCCGTCTTTCCAGGGCCGATCCGGACTTTCGTTTAAATTTGACTATGCAATTGGTAAAAACAAGAGAAGACCCATGCGCCTTATTAAAACGGTAAATAATCCTGGTAAGCAAGGCATTCAAAATGCATTATTTGGATGGGAAGACATTAAGTCGGCACGCAACGATTGCGAAGGAGTCGTTTTTCTCAACTCCACCAACACTAAAGATGGTGTTGTCTCCCCCGAGTCTATCGAAGCTTGCAAAAACTACGGACTTACTCCAATCATTTGGGGCGTCGATCAAGACTCCTATGTTCCCATGCTCGCTGCATAGGCGGTTTAATTTTGAAATGCTCATGCAAGCTGATGAATGGCAATTAGGCATGCCTTGCTACTCATTCCATTCGTCTGTATGCTTTACTCAGTTTTTGTTCGTAAGGCGCGACCAATGAAATCAAAAGAACGACTACCGCGAAGATCTTGGTTGCAGAGCACGACCAATGCAATATAAATAATGCTCGCGAAGATGACGCCTTCAACTGCTTAGGTTGAAGGCGTCTTGATTTACAAGCGGTATCGACTTAACCTGTGCAGCTGAGGGTAATTCGCGTTTTTCCTGCCGGAAGCATACTACGTGCCGAGCGTGTCGGGCCCCGGATGGGCCTGGACCGATGCTGACCACCTGGAGTTTAACGGCTACGTGGCTGAGGCCATCGGCGCAGATGGCGACATGGTGCTGACGTTTACCGGGCAAAACTCCGTGATATAGTCGCATGCGACCGATGCGGTCATCACGCTATGCGACATGGAAGTGTGGGGCAACCAGGCACTTCGCGGTACCGGGACCCTGACGGCGACGAGCCCCCAGTGCATGATAACGTTTCACAGGCGTTCGCGTTGGACGTTGCACCGTCGATGCCTCGTGGCTGGATACGACCGGTGCCGATGGCAGCGTTGCGCGCACGGGCGGCTCGCTTGTGTCTGCGCGGTTTGTGGTGCCTTCCGGCGGGGTCTTTGGTGCTGAGGTGGGTAGATGCTGCCGGGGGCCGTGGCCGCGTATGTGGTGATTGGACCCGTTGTGGCCACGCCACCGGCTGTGTGGAGACCGATGGATGCGGCGCGTGGGTGGCAGGGCGGGCTAGCCTGCTGGCGGTGCCGGTCATGTTGCAGGGCAGCCCGGTGCTTGGTAGTTGACGGACCTCGTAGCGAAGCCCACGAACGCAGCGCCCAAGACAATCACAACGACCAGGCCACGGTGGCCACGTCGTCCAAGCCCAAGACTGCCACCGCGACAACTTTAGCTCTTCTCAAAACCGGCGACAACAACTGGATTACTGCTACCTTTACACTGCTTTTTCCGGGAATAGTGTTTCTAGGTGCAGCATATTATTGCTGAAACACTTTTTGAATTTTCTAGCTTAGGCACCACCAAGTACCGTGAAATGGTAC
This sequence comes from Collinsella sp., assembly GCA_019419605.1. Taxonomy (GTDB): domain Bacteria; phylum Actinomycetota; class Coriobacteriia; order Coriobacteriales; family Coriobacteriaceae; genus Collinsella. The sequence continues at coordinate 47,885 of DXZP01000008.1, read as the reverse complement.
CGCCAATATTGAGCTTAGTCCCCGGTGAATTATTTTTACCTGCGATCCGCACCAGGGAGCCGCTGTATGTCGACCTTGCATATGTCGACTTTGACCGCGTTGAGCGCGATCCCGCCCATGATTGCATGCGTATTGATTCCGCCGCCGGGTCTTGAGTTCCACTCCCTCTTCTTGAACTATCTGTAGAAGACCGGTGAAGAGGTGCCTCGCCTCGCTTCATTAGCTCAAAATGCATCGACCGTCTATTAGTTGCGAACGATGTTCAATTATCAATGCAGAAGGCACCTTCGGCCTTAGGGGTCATTCCTGTATTCAGGGTTCCTGATTTGACACAGTTACCTAATTTTGAATTTGCATCAAATGGATGACTGGTAAAATACACTTCATAGCCGGTTCGAATTAGCGTTTGCGCATCGCAATCGGATATGTGTTGTTTGCACATTATATTCTGCTACGTGTCTATTAAGTACGACTCTACGGAGGAACCGGCTATCAACTTTAAGGAAAATCTGATGCTCAACGAGCTGCAGTCGAAGACAGATCTGGCAGGGTTTCTTGGCCTGTCTATAGAAAAGCTTGATTTCTTTGTCAATTCATCCTCCATGTATGACCTATACAGAAATAAATTGATTCCTAAAAGAAATGGCGGCTATCGAGAGCTATTAATCCCAAGATCTGATTTAAAAAAGGTTCAACGAATTATCGCTAAAGAGCTAGAAAAAAGCTACAACCCTTTGCCTTGTGTGCACGGTTTTGTAAAGGGTCGATCAATACAAACAAATGCTGAGACCCATATTGGCTCACAAGTAATTGCTGGCATTGATATTAAGGATTTCTTTCCTTCAATCTCATCTAAACGGGTATATGGCCTTCTTGTTTCGAAGAAGTTAGGTCTCACCCCTGAAGTTGCATTCTGCATTTCTAGACTTGTCGCCACACCAAAAGGGCTCCCTCAGGGAGCTCCCTCATCCCCTTTAATTTCGAACATGATTTGCCTTGGCATGGACAAACAGCTTATGCATCTATCGCATGAGTATCATTATCAATACACGCGATATGCCGATGACCTAACGTTCTCTTTTAAAAGCTCTTTTTATTTTTATCGACACTTTTGCTCAGAGGAAAAGCTCAGGTTGCCCAACAAAATACGAAACGCGATCACTGACTTCCATGGAACCGAGTCATTTGAGATCAACGAAGATAAATCGTTTTACAGTTGCAGTTTCTCAAGACAGCTAGTCACGGGCGTTGTCTGTAACCAAAAGACAAATATAAAGCGCGAGCAATATCGGCGACTCCGCTCAACGCTCCACCGACTAAGCAATAGCGACATTGAAGGCGCGATGGGCTGCTATTACGGTAAATCCATCGCTAAACTCACCGACGCAGAGAGAGGGATATTTCAAGCGGCTCTTCGAGGAAGTCTAAATTTTTATAAGTCTCTTATTAAGAATCCCTGGACATCGGGACCGCTCCTGCGTTTAGGCAGCCTCTACAATAAAACGAAACCAGAAGATACGCCTGTTTTCCCAGTCGCACTTCAGCAAGACTCGCTTCTGTATCTAGAAGGAGAGGATGACAAAGAAACCCCGTTTGAGGGTTTAGGGTTTTACTTAACCGGCTACGGCCTTGTGACGGCGTGGCACGTGATATGCGATGCCGTTTCTCATGACATGGAAAGAAGGGAAATAAAAGTATCCAGCTCAGATAAGACCCCGCTTGCTAAATTTAAATTTAGCAAATCGATCGTTCAAGACAACAAGCGCGATGCTGTAATACTACGAGAAGTTCCTCAAGAAATCTTAAAGAAGATCCCCAAGCTTCCAGCAGTCATGGATTTGCCCGTAAAGGGGGATAAGATCTCCGCTTATCAACAGCATTTTTCCGAATCTAGATTCAGCCTTGAATTGCACAGTGGGGATTTGCTCAGGGTCGGAGATCCAAGCGAAGAGGGCACACTTTGTTATACGAATTGCTCATTTCAGCATGGAATGAGTGGTGGGCCAGTGTTTAATGACTTGGGTCAGGTCATTGGCATAGTACATACTGCAACTGAGCAGGGAAAACTTGGCTCTTTCCTTCCTTTAAGGGATTGTATCCGCTCATCCGATGTTTATGGAGAGTGGCAGGTCTTCTAACTAGATTGTCATACATTCTGGCCCAAAACGCTCATCGCGTCAGACTTGAAACAAGGTGTCTGCTGCTTCTACTTAAACGGTGACAATCGGAAAAGCCATAAGGGGGTGCTGAGTTAGATGCTGGAAAACGGGCCAGTCAGGAAGATATAGAGCGGCGGACTGTATAACATTTCGTTCTAGTACGACTCTGAGACCTATGCGGGAAAGCATGAGGGGAGCGGCTTCTCCGGAAAGATAAAGCTCGCGGATTTCGTCGGTCTGGAGACGGGTGCTTTTTATTTAAGGCAGCGTGCGGACCGATGGGCTCTACTCATGTTCATAGATCAGGCAACCATACTTGGGGGTTACGTTCAACTTGATTATGGCATTCAGTTTGCCTACTCAGAGACACGAGAGGACGGAGCCGTTCGCGTAGCTGTCGAACGCCCGGTTGATTTTGGTGTTTACCACGTTGAACCATCTGCCTGCGGTTAGAAGGTTCAACGTCGAAGGATTTACTACTGATGACCTCAATTTCTTGACAGAATTTATTGATAAAACGCCCCGTTTATCTTTGAGCTCGCCGAACAGCAAAAAGTCGGACCAAAGCCTTCGGCGATGATTTCCTGACGTTCTATTGTTAAATGCCCAGTAAGTTGATTACCAAAATTACTGTCGACACCACTCACCCATGCCGACGACATCGTCTGAATTGTCACGCTGTTGGCGCTTCCCTCGTTAATAGCATCGCTTCTTAGGCCACAACTGGCTGTCGAAACTCCCGTTTTCCGAAATTCGGGGAAAATAGGGGCGGCTGAGCACAACCCGATTTTTGGCAACAATACCGTCGGTCGCAGAAGCGTAAATCCGGGGTTTAGTCGGCTGATCTCTGTTTTCCCGCACTTCCGTATACGACCCCTCGATTAAGGTTATATTAACGCGCGGCGATTACTTCCCATGCAATCGGCGGTAAAATCTCGCCATGGTTACGCTCGCCGATATAGCCTCTGCATTCTCTCGCGTGGACCACACCTGCAACGTCGCCGACCTGATCGACGCAGCTCTAAGAACAGAAGAATTATGAAAGGATTCAAACACCGAAGAGCCTGCAGCATCAAAAGTGTCAGACCGGCGAGATCTGTATCGTAGACATCGTTCGAGAGGGGATGACCGAAAATGACCCGCGCCTACAGTGAAGTTTATCTCGAGGACGCTATGAGAACGCTGGGCGAGGCAGTCGATTTTGCCCTCTGCGACCAGGGACTGACTCCGACCGAACTGACGGCGATCTTGTCAAACGCTTTTGAGATGAAACAGTTTGAGCGCGGTATCCCACGCGTTGTCTGCGGCATGTCGGGCGATGAGCTTGTGCGCGAGATCATTGTCCACGCGGGTCTGAAGCCCGTCGAATTCAGGGAGGCCTATCCGTTCGACCGTTCCCCGCAATACTGAGCAGGTTGGGTTTTGGCATACACGCAATGGACGTGCGGCCTAGGTTTTAGCGACCTTTTTGAAGTGGCGCCACTCGATTGGGTTATCGGCTCGTACCATCCGCTTCACGAGGCCTCCGAAGTTAAATTCGCCCAGATAGTCATTGATAAATGGAACAAAGCCCAGGCAGGCAAAAAGGGCCTCAAGGCAGCACGAAAGGCAGCCGGCCTGACCCAAAAGCAGCTGGCCGCCCAATCGGGAGTCAAAATCCGTGCCATACAGCTCTACGAGCAAAACCAACTGGACCTGCGCCGTGCCTCGGTATCCTCGGCATTGGCGCTCGCAAAAACCTTACACTGCAGCATCGAAGACCTCGTCTGGCAACCGATCGTTCTTGAGTACGACTCCTGTTGCCACTGTGATGTGCTCCCCGGCATTGCGTCGCGCGTATAGAATCTAAGCATTCGCACGCCAGCTATGAAATGGAATGGACGCCACATGGAAATCCCCAGCACCCTGTGCAGCAATGTGTACGACTTCGCGTTTTGCCCCGAGCCCTGCTACGAACGCCTGGCCGACCTCGCCGACCCCGAGGACTGGGGTCCCGGCAACCGCATCCTCAAAAACTACCTGTCGTTTTCGTTTAGCCGTGCGGTGTTCCTGACCGAGCGCGACGTGGACCAGACCGCGCCGTCCAACCTGCCTTTGGTGTTCGACAACGACCAATGCCTGTTCAACACCGGCCTGTACACGCGTCGCTACGAGACCATCTACGGCCTGTTTGAGCCCAACACCAAGCCCGACGCGCGCCAGCGCTGGTTTTTGAAGGGCTTCTTTAAGGAGAGCGACCCCATGCTGGTCTCGTTTGAGTACCTGCCGTGCCGCGTGCGCTTTGCCGAGGACCCCTCCGAGCTGGTCTTTGACTACCGCTTGCCCATCCGCTCCAACATCGACCACATTCTGGGCGATGAGGAGAACCTTACGCGTATTCCCGCTAGCCTGATGGGGGAGGGCAACTCGCTGCTGCTGCGCCGTGCCTTTGAGGGCGCCGTCGTCGAGGCCGCCCGCCGCGCCGCCGCCAACTACACGCTCGCCGTGCTGCAGTTCTACGGCGGTCGGATCCAACTGCTGCTGCCGCTGTGCCTAACCGGCGACAAGCCCGAACTGGCGCTGACCATCCAGCGCGAGGACGGTTTCTACGCCGCGCGCACCTGCCTCACGCTCGACATGGCATACAACAATGCGCGACTAATCTGTCGCCCCGAGACCTCGTGGATAAAGCGGTAAATGGTGGTTAAGCTGCTGTTTTACCTATTGCTTTGGTTGCTTTGGCTTAGCTAGCATCCACGAATTTAAAATCGGGGGCAAAAAGTTCTTGGTAAACCAGGCGCGGCTATGATAGTATCTCTTTTGCCGAAAGGCGACGGGCGATTGGCTCAGGGGTAGAGCATATCCTTCACACGGATGGGGTCACAAGTTCGAATCTTGTATCGCCCACCATCAAAAGCGCAGGTCAGAGGTGTTAAGCCTCTGGCCTTTTTCTATTTGATACCAAGGGTGACACCAAAAGTGACACCAAATTTTCGATTTTTATTAGCATGGGGTCCTATTTTTTATTGATCGCAAACCCTTCATAGTTCCTACATATTGAATATTATTTTCGTTCGTTGACCAACTATAGAGTGACGTCGTCGAACATTTTGAAAATAGTTCACGCGATCTTTCAATGAATTCTTTGCATGATTCATACGCAATTGTGGAGAAAAAGACCACTGGCTCACAGCTCGTACCAGCACATTCACGCCTCGTGACAACCTTTCAACACATCCCATCCATTTTTTGGTCAGCGTTTGGTCAGCTTCCGGTACTTACCCGCATGATGCCCCAGTAGATAATCGTCCACGACCACAACCGCATGGCCTACGGCCGATACCAAGGGAGGCGCAAATGGACGAAATCGTCTGCGCAAACACCGCATTCCGCTATTGGCGCTGCCCACCGCAGGTGCGCGACCTCTACCCGCGCCTACCCAACTCCGAAGAAGGCTGGCGAGCTCTATCCCAAGCCCCATTCGTAACCGACGTCCTCAAGACCCCGATTATCGCTGTTGCTTCGCCAGGTTATTGCAATCACCACTCGGGATTGCGCTCCACTATTCGCTGGGAAGGGACATCGGATGTCAGCACAACAATCGACACTAATTTAGGCTTTAGTGTTACCAATCCGCTTAACACATTATTTACTATGACACGCTTTGTGTCCCAAATAGATCTCGTACTGGCTATGTACGAACTTTGCGGTTGGTTTTCCGTTTTCGAGCTTGCTCCCGCTGCCGAAATGCAGTTAAAAATGGCGGTAGAGGAGAATCGCAATTCCAGCACGCAGGATCTGTTCGAACTTGGAGAAGGCGAAGACGAGGTTCCTTGGAAACGAGTTTACGCCCGCGCAACCGTAAAGGCCACAGATAAAGAAGGCCAAACGAACAAGCGTGAGGATGGAAGAGAGGTTACGAAACTCAAAGGCACTTCTCTTTGGATGAGAAAGCCGCTCATCGAGCTAAGCGATCTACATCGATTCGCCGACAAGGTCAAAAGTCAAATGTGGGGAAAGCAGTTTTATGATGCCGCTCAGCAGGTTATCGGCATTGCTGCGTCTCCGCTCGAGGTCGCGGGGGTACTGCTTCTAAGTCGTTCTCGACGTCTAGGTGGTTCAGGATTCAGATACGTGTACCTCAACGATTTAACCCCTCTATCCGTGGCAGCCCAAAGCATCGCAGGCCAAAAGGTCTGCTACGGCGACATCGTGATCGTAAACCCAATCCTAATGAAGGCAGTTATTATCGAGATCCAAGGTGAGGTCATTCATGGCTCAGGTGCAATACTTGACCACGATGCGGAGCGCATGACTGCGTTGCAGAGCATGGGATTCGATGTATTCCTGGTGACTCACGATATGCTCAACGATTCAAAGCTGCTAGACACCATAGTCAGAAGTGTCTGCGACCGTTTAGGGATTCGCTATAAAGCCAAAACTGAGGCAATGAAGTGCGCCGAGACGAGACTGCGAGCAAATGTTTTGTGCAACTGGTTGGAAATCGGAAATTAGTCGGCGACAAGGCGCTAGAACTACCTAGTTTGCCTGTTAGTGAAATAATGTCATTTCAAAACTATGCCGGATTACGGGGCTGGACCCGGACTGGCCGTCCATACCCTGCATTTCACGGAATACGCAAGCCGTCTACCTGCGGTTTTGATTTTACCGATTACGGCATGCTCGGGGGTTCCCGGCCTGGCCCCGTAAACCGGCATAGTTTTGAAATCGCCGGGTCGGCGGGAGCGCGATTGGCCCCGGTAATGGGCCTGGCGCCGGCAAGACGGCCGTTGGGCGGATGGCGGCCCGCGCCGCGACTGCGAAATTTTCCAAAAATGTCCTTGCATCGCCGTCCGAGTTCCCGTATAGTACTTTTTCGCACGGGGGCGTAGCTCAGCTGGGAGAGCGCTTGACTGGCAGTCAAGAGGTCAGGGGTTCGATCCCCCTCGTCTCCACCCGAGCATTGAATGAGGCTCCAACGCAAGTTGGGGCCTTTTTTCTTATCTAACGATTGAAGCCATGTGTTGGTTGGGTAGCATCTTGGCGACATTCCCATTGTTAATTACGAATATGAATGTTAATAACTTTACGTCTCTGGATGGCAAAGCTAGTTTGCAGCGCTAACAACAAAGAGGCCGGGCGTAATGCCCGGCCTAAAATACTCTGGTGGGCCCTCCGGGATTCGAACCCAGAACCCAGGGATTATGAGTCCCCTGCGCTAACCGTTGCGCCAAGAGCCCTTATGAACGGTGAATGCAATTCTAATAAAGGCATCTAAGGCCTAATTTCTTCGCTTCACGTCGTGAAATACTACCATGCACGAGCAAGTCGCACAACGCAAGATCAAGTCCAATGCTAAACAACAACCAATCTAGGCGCGTCGCAGAAAAGACGTGTTTTAGAAAAAGTTAAGGCCATTAATTCAGGGCTCAAACACATTTAACCGCGAAATCAAGCTGATGCCATTTCAAAACACCGCCAGTTTACTACGACTGATCGGCGACTCCCGAGCACCGCGTGTTCCCCGTTTGCAAAACCGCAGGTAGGGAGCCCGACGGTTGCGTGAAAAGGCGTGCGTGGTCGAACATTCCTGATTCATCGTAGTAAACCGGCATAGTTCTGAGGCGCAGAGGAGGGGCGGTTCGCAATCGGGTCCGATAATGGGACTGGCGGAGCACGGGAAACCCGGTTGAGCGGGCGGGTCGTGTTTCGCCCGTGCCGGCACGGGCGAAAGTTTTTCCAAAATTGCCCTTGCATCGCCGTCGGAGTTCCCGTATAGTACTTCTTCGCACGGGGGCGTAGCTCAGCTGGGAGAGCGCTTGACTGGCAGTCAAGAGGTCAGGGGTTCGATCCCCCTCGTCTCCACCCGAGCATTGAATGAGGCTCCAACGCAAGTTGGGGCCTTTTTTCATATAGGCACACAAGGTCAAAGGCGGCACCATGATCCTCCTGGTCGACAAGATCGAAAAAAGCTTCGGCGCACGCGTCCTCTTTAGCGGCGCGTCCTTCCAGATCAACCCCGGCGAGCGCTTCGCGCTCGTGGGCCCCAACGGCGCCGGCAAAACCACCATGCTCAAAATCATCATGGGCATCGACAGTCCCGACTCCGGCCAGGTCCAGTACGCAAAGGACTGCCAGGTGGGCTACCTAGAGCAGGAAACTAATCTGGAGCACAAGGACACCACCATCCTTGCCGAGGTCATGGCCGCCGCCAAGGAAATCCGCCGCATGGGCGAGCGCGCTAACGAGCTGCAGGCCCAGATCACCGAGCTCTCCGAGCAGGGCAAGGACGTCGACGCACTCCTTAACGAGTACGGCCAGGTCCAGGACCGCTTTGAGCACCTGGGCGGCTACGAGCTCGAGAGCAACGCCCGCAAAATCCTGTCCGGCCTAGGCTTTAAGGTCACCGACTTTGAGCGCCCGTGCTCCGAGTTCTCGGGCGGCTGGCAGATGCGCATCGCGCTCGCCAAGCTCTTCCTGCGCCATCCCGACCTGCTGCTTCTGGACGAGCCCACCAACCACCTGGACCTCGAAAGCGTCCAGTGGCTGCGTGGCTTTATCGCCAACTACGACGGCGCCGTCCTCATCGTCAGCCACGACCGCGCCTTTATGGACGCCTGCGTCGACCACGTCGCCGCGCTCGAAAACCGTCGCGTGACCACTTACACCGGCAACTACAGCAGCTACCTCAAGCAGCGCGAGGACAACCTTGAGCAGATGCGCGCCAAGCGCGCCGCCCAGGAGCGCGACATCGCCCACATGCAGGTCTTCGTCGACAAGTTCCGCTACAAGCCCACCAAGGCCGCCCAGGCCCAGGAGCGCATCCGCAAGATCGAGCAGATCAAAAAGGAGCTTGTCATCCTACCCGAGGGCCACAAGCACATCGACTTTAAGTTCCCCGACCCGCCGCGCTCCGGCGACATGGTCGTGGGCCTGGAGGGCGTCTCCAAGTCCTACGGCAACAAGCACATCTACAGCGACATCGACCTCAAGCTCTACCGCGGCGAGCACGTGGCGCTCGTCGGCCCCAACGGCGCCGGCAAGTCCACGCTCATGAAGATCATCGCCGGACTGGAGCCGCCCACCACCGGCACCCGCGACCTGGGCACCAACGTGGGCGTGGCCTATTACGCCCAGCACGCGCTCGAGGGCATGACCGAGTCCAACACCGTCCTGCAAGAGATCGACACCGTCACGCCCAAGTGGACCGTGCCGCAGCAGCGCAGCCTACTGGGCGCCTTCCTGTTTAGCGACAACGATTCCATCGAAAAGCAGGTGCGCGTCCTTTCCGGCGGTGAAAAGGCGCGCTTGGCCCTGGCTAAGATGCTCGTGGCCCCCGAGGCACTTCTGTGCCTGGACGAGCCCACCAACCACCTAGACATCGACTCGGTGGACATGCTCGAGAACGCCCTGCAAAACTTCCCCGGCACCATCGTGCTGATCAGCCACGACGAGCACCTGGTGCGCGCCGTGGCCAACCGCGTCATCGACATCCGCGACGGACAAGTCACGGTCTACGACGGCGACTACGACTACTACCTCTACAAGCGCGAGGACCTCGCAGCCCGCGCCGCCGCCGAGGCGTCCACGGAGAGCGCGCCGGCCACGACCAAGTCCGCCAAGGCCAGCGCCGCCCAGGCCGACACCCCCGTCGCCGCCCCCAAGCCTGCCGAGGGCAAAAAGACCAAGGAGCAAAAGCGCGCCGAGGCCCAAGCCCGCGCTGCGCTCAACAAAAAGCTCAAGGGCGTGCGTAACCAGCTCAAGAAGATCGAGACGGAGCTCGACAAAAAGCGCGCCCGCTATGACGAGCTTATGGAATTGATGGCGAGCGAAGAGCTTTATGCCGATCAAGACAAGTTCAACGCCGCGCTGGGGGAATATAACGGCCTTAAGCAAGAGCTACCCAAGCTCGAGGACGAATGGCTGGAGCTTTCCACCCAGATCGAAGAGGAGACCGCGCGTGAACTCTCGTAAGGCCGCTGCCGTGGCGATGAGCATCATCGCCATCGCCTGTCGCATCTGCGGCATCTTTATGAGCGCGATGACCGTGCTGCTGTGCTTTAGCGGCCTCACCGCCAAGTTGCAGATTGTGGGCTTCGTCGTCGAGCTTTCGCGCGCACTGCCGAGCGCCATCGCCGGCTACGGCGTCATCACATCGCCCTTTGGCGGCGTGTTCCGCTTGGATTACGCCATCGTGGCCGTCATCCTGTTTGTGGCCGACTACCTGCTCACGCGCGCCTCGCGTCGCGTCCGCTAGGGGAGCGCCATGTCCAGCAGCTACCTCATGAACCTGCTAGCCAGCGCCGTCGCCGTCATCGTGGGCATCGTGATCCACGAGAGCGCACACGCCGCCGCGGCCTGGGCACTCGGCGATAAGACGGCCCGTTCGCGCGGACGCGTCTCACTCAACCCGCTCAACCATATCGACCCGTTTGGCACCATCATCCTGCCGCTGCTCATGCTCGCCGCCGGCGGCCCGGTGTTCGCCTTCGCCAAACCCGTGCCCGTGTACCTCAACAACCTCAAACACCCCAAGCGTGATGAGGTCCTGGTGAGCGCAGCCGGCCCCGCATCGAATATCGCGCTCGCATGCCTGGCCGCAGCCCTCATGCACACTGCATACGGCAACCTCTACGCCAGCATGTCCTTTGCCGTGGCGACGCAAATCATGAACTTCGGCGCCACCTTTATCGTGGTCAACCTGTCGCTTGCGTTCTTTAACCTCATTCCGATTCCGCCGCTTGACGGCTCGTCGATTATCGTGCCGTTCCTCAAAGGCAAGGCGCTCTCCACCTACTACCAGCTGCAGCGATACGCCATGCCCATACTCATCATTGTGCTGTATCTGCTGCCCATGTGGACTGGCATCGACGTGATCGGCCGCTATTTCGACGTTACCGTGTATCCGTTGGCCGAGTGGCTGCTCAACTTCGCAATCGCCGGCATCTAAGGTAAACTTACAGGTCGACCGTGCAAAACGGTCGCAACATGCACCCAAACCGCGCCGCGAAGGCGCCGTCAAAGGAGGTCGAAGATGTCGTATCGCGTGTCGACGCAGGTCTACAGCGGACCGTTCGACCTGCTGCTGCAGCTGGTAACCCGCCAAAAAGTTGATATCGGCGCCATCTCGATCAGCGAGGTGGCCGAGCAATACCTGGCCGAGGCCGAGCGTATCGAGGCGCTGGACCTGGACGTGGCGAGCGACTTTTTGCTGGTCGCGGCAACTCTTTTGGACATTAAGGCAGCCTCGCTGGTACCCCAGGAGGCCCCGCGCAAGACAGGCGACGGTGACGAGGACGACGAAGACCTCGAGGAACTCAGTGCGCTCGACGGCGACGCCCTGCGCGAAGTCCTGATCCAGCGCCTGATTGCCTACAAGCAGTTTAAAGGCGCGGCGGCAGCCCTTGGCGCGCGGATGCAGGCCGAGAGCCGCATGCATCCGCGCGTGGCCGGCCCCGACCCCGAATTCCTTGGCCTTATGCCCGACTACCTGGCCGGCATTACCCTGCGCGGCCTCGCCGTCATCTGCGCCGACCTGGACGGCAAGCGCCAGACTTTCCTGCTGGAAGCCGAGCACGTGGCACCGCATCGCGTGCCGCTCGACCTGACGGTGGCCTCGGTCGATCGCTTTACCATGGCTCACCAAACCTGCACCTTCCGCGAGCTGTTGGACGGCGATGCCACCACCGAACAGCTTGTCGTCACCTTCCTGGCCATGCTCGAGCTCGCCAAGCGCGGCTCGCTTACCCTGAGCCAGGACGAAATCTTTGGAACCATTCAAATCAATCGCGTCGAGGGCGCCGAGGCATACGTGCCCGGCGAGGGCCCCGAGCTCACCGAATAGGAGCGGCAACCATGTCAACCCTTTCCACGCTGGAGGCAAACAGCCTCAAAGGCGCCTTGGAGGCGCTGCTGCTGGTGTCGAGCGACCCCGTGAGTGCGCCCGCGCTGGCAAGTGCACTGGATATCGCCCCGGGCGAGTGCGCATCGCTGCTCGCCGAGCTCAAAGTTGAGTACGAGGAGGCTAACCGCGGTTTTCAGCTGCGCGAGGTCGCCGGTGGTTGGCGCTTGTTTACGCACCCCGCCTACCACGATGTGATAGAGGCCTATGTGCTGAGCTGGGACACGCAAAAGCTGTCGCAGGCGGCGCTCGAGACCTTGGCCGTTATCGCCTACCACCAGCCAGTCACGCGCGAGGTGGTCAAGGGCATCCGCGGCGTCAACTCCGACGGCGTCATTGCGTCGCTCGTGGACAAGGGCCTGGTGCGCGAGCTCGGCCGCGACCCCGAGCGCGGTCAGGCCATCATCTACGGCACGACCAACGCCTTCTTGGAAAAGTTCGGTCTGCGCTCCACCCGCGACCTGCCCGATCTGGAGCAGTTTGCCCCCGACGAGCAGTCGCGCCGGTTTATCCGCGAGCGCCTGAGCGGTCGTAGCATTCAGTCCACGCTCGAGGAGCAGGCCGATGACCTGGACGAAGAGCGCGAACTGCTCGATACCGATGTTGAAGATGTTGAGGCAGTCGAGGACTTGGAAACCCTGGTCGTCGACGAGACCTCGGAGGATTTACATGACGAGGACTAACGAAGTAGGGGAGACGCGTGCCATGGGCAACGCAGTACCCGCAACCGACGCCCAGCCCGTCTACCCGCATACCATGCGCCTGCAGCGCTTTTTGGCGCGCGCGGGCGTGGCGAGCCGCCGCGGATCGGAGGACCTGATGACCGCCGGCCGCGTGACCGTCAACGGCCAGATCGCGACCGAACTGGGCACCAAGGTCGACGTCGACCACGACCATATCGAGGTCGACGGCATGCCCGTCAAGCTCAACCAGGGCTCCGTGTACCTGATGCTCTACAAGCCGACCGGCTACCTCACCACCATGAGCGATCCGCAGGAGCGCCCTTGCGTGGCCGACCTGGTCCCGCGCGACCGCTTTCCGGGCCTGTTCCCTGTGGGCCGCCTGGACCGCGACACCACGGGCCTTTTGCTCTTTACCACCGACGGCGACCTGTCGCAGGATCTGCTGCACCCCAGCAAGCATGTTTACAAGACCTACCAGGCGCTCGTGGACGGCAACCTGACCGATCGCGACTTAGAACCACTCCGCCGCGGCATCGAGCTCGATGACGGCCTGTGCCAGCCGGCGATCTGCCGCGTCATTAACGCGCGCGAGGCCGAGGCCGTAGCTCCGCAAGGCGTTAAGCCCGGCACCACCGCCGTGGAGGTCATCATCCGCGAAGGCCGCAAGAACCAGGTCAAGCGCATGCTGAGCAAGATTCACCACCCGGTGATCCGCCTGCACCGCTGCAACTTTGCCGGCCTGGAGCTCAAGGATGTGGCCAAGGGCTCGTGGCGCGAGCTCACCGACCGCGAGGTGCAGATCCTCAAAGACGGCGGTATCCCGCCCAAGCAGGCCAGCTCCAAGCGCAGCGCCGCGCCGGCGACCAACACCGCGAGTCGCACGCGTCACCACGGTAGCCACGGCTCCGCGCCCAAGCGCAACACCTACCGCGAGCGCTACACGAGCTAGGCAATCGCAAAGCCCCAGCGCCCGCGTCCCATACCAGCACGTCAACCACCGAAAGGAAGCATTGCATGATCGTCGCCATCGACGGCCCCGCCGGTTCCGGCAAGTCCACCATCGCCAAGGAGATTGCCCGCCAGCTGGGCTTTAACAAGCTCGACACGGGCGCCATGTATCGCGCCGTCACCTTCGCCGCGCTCGACCGCGGCATCGACCTGGACGACGAGGCGGCCATTGACACCCTCGCCGAGCAAATCGAGATCCGCTTTACCAACGGCACCGGCGAGGACACGCGCCTGACCATCGACGGCAAGGACGCATCGGCCGCCATTCGCACCCCGCAGGTCGACGCCAACGTGTCCAAGGTCTCGGCCTACCCGGGCGTGCGCGCCGCCATGCTCATCCACCAGCGCCGCGCCGCCGAGGACCGCGATATCGTCGCCGAGGGTCGCGACATCGGAACCGTCGTGTTCCCCAACGCACAGGTCAAGGTCTTCCTGACCGCCGACCCGCGCGAGCGTGCCCGTCGCCGTGTGCTGCAGCGCCACCAAAACGACGCCCAGCCGCTCACCGAAGAGCAGCTTGAGGCCGAGGTCGACGAGACCCTCGACGCCCTCAAGCAGCGCGATAAGCTCGACAGCAGCCGCGAGGTCGCGCCGCTCGTTCCCGCCGAGGACGCGGTACATGTCGACTCCACCGCCCACACCATCGACGAGGTCGTCTCGATCATCGAGGACCTCATCAACCAAAGGAGGTAGCCCATGCGCCTGTTTAAGCAGACGCCCGAGGATTACTACAACGCCCCCTACGCCGAGTTCCCGGCGCTCATCCGCGGCACCGTCGCCGTGGTCATGGGCATCCTGTGGGTCTTCTCCAAGCTCATGTGGCGTTGGAAGGTCGAGGACAGCGACCTGCTGTTTGAGCGCCAGGAAGGCCGCGGCAGCGTGGTCATCTGCAACCACACATCGATGGCCGAGCTCCTAGCTGTGGAGACGGCGCTGTTCTTTGGCGGCCGCCGCATTCGCCCCATTTTTAAGTCCGAGTTTGCGAAGAGCAAGATCGTGCGCTGGGCCTTTAGCCGCGTGGGCGGCATTCCCGTCGAGCGCGGCACCGCCGACATGAAGTGCCTGCGTGCCGCCCAGCATGCGCTGCAGCGCGGTGAGGACGTCCTGATCTTCCCCGAGGGTACGCGCATCCGCTCGCGCGAGATCAAGCCCGAAGTCCACGGCGGCTTTGCGCTCATCGCCCAGATGGGTAAGGCACCCGTCAACCCGCTCGCCATCTGCGGCTGGTCCGATATTACGCCTGCGGGCAAAAAGATCATGCGCCCCAAAAAGTGCTGGATCCGCGCCGGCAAGTTAATTTCGCTTTCCGACGCGCCTGTCGAGCTCAAGCGCAAGGAGCGCCTAGCCTGGTTTGAGTCCGAAGCCATGAGTCGCGTCTACGCCATGCGTGATGACCTGTGCGCCGAGCACCCGGGCAGGTTCTAGCCATGGACGAGGAAGTCATGAACACCGCCGAGGCTGTGCCCGGCAAGGCAGACGCCCCCACTATCGAAATCGCTGCCCACGCCGGCACCTGCTACGGCGTACAGCGTGCGCTCGATATGGCGCTGGCCGCTGCGCCGCAGGCAGGGGAGTGCACTCAGGTCCATACCTTGGGTCCGCTCATCCATAACCCGATCGTGGTACGCGAGCTCGCCGAGGCAGGCGTCGGTCTGGCCGACACCTTGGACGACGCCACGTCGGGCACTGTGATCATCCGCGCCCACGGCGTGGTGCCGCAGGTCATTGATGCCGCTCGCGAGCGTGGCCTTAACGTCGTCGACGCCACCTGCCCCTACGTGAAGAAGGTCCACGTGGCGGCCGAGCGCCTGGTGCGCGAGGGCTACCGCGTGATCGTCGTGGGCGAGCCGGGCCACCCCGAAGTCGAGGGCATCCTGGGCCACGCCGGCGATGACGCGCAGGTCGTGAGCTGCGCTGCCGATGCGGACGCGCTGTCGCTCAAGGGTAAAGTGGGCTTGGTTGTGCAGACCACCCAGACTGCGCAGAACTTGGCCGAGGTCGTGGCTGCTATCACCCCGCGCGTGCAGGAGCTGCGCGTGATCAACACCATCTGCGCCGCCACGAGTGAGCGTCAACAGGCAGCAGCCACACTTGCCAACCGCTGCGACTGCATGGTCATCGTGGGCGGCAAGAACTCGGGCAACACCCGCCGCCTGGCGCAGATTTGCGCAGACGCCTGCGAGCGCACGTATCACATCGAGGAAGCTTCTGAGCTCCAAGCCGCGTGGTTTACCGACGCTCACCACATCGGCATCACCGCCGGAGCCTCCACCCCGCAAGAACACATCGAGCGCGCCGTCGAGCGCATCAAGGAGCTTTGCCGCTAACCATGGACCAGACCGTACCCGCATACGCCGCCGAGGTGGCCGATTACGGGCGCAGCCGCGACCCCGAGCCGGGTGAGGGCGCGCTCGTAAAGAACGTGCGTCCCGAATCGCCCGCGTGGGATGTGGGTATCGAGCCGGGCATGCGCGTGCTCACGGTCAACGGTGAGGCGCTCACCGACATGATCGTGTGGCTCTGGGAGGCCGACGATGATACCGTCGACCTCGAGGTTTTCGACCCGCGCGACGGCACCGTCACCCCCGTCGAGCTCGACCGCTTTCCCGGCGAGGATTGGGGTTTGGAGTTCGATGGCCCCATCTTCGACGGCATGCGTACCTGCGTCAACGCCTGCGTGTTCTGCTTTATGACCATGCTCCCCAAGGGCGGCCGCTCCACGCTCTATATTCGCGACGACGACTATCGCCTAAGCTTTTTGCAAGGCAACTTTGTCACGCTTACGAACCTCACCGACGAGGACGTGCAAAACGTCATCCAGCGCAACATGAGTCCCATGAACGTGTCGGTCCACGCTGTGAGCCCCGACGTCCGCCGTCGTATGATGGGCCGTAACGCCCAGCGAGGCATGGACGTACTCGAGACCATCATGGCCGCCGGCATCGAGATTCACGCGCAGATCGTGTTGTGCCCCGGCATGAACGACGGCGAGGAGCTGGAAAAGACCCTGCGCTTTTGCGAGGAGCACGAGCAAATCACAAGCCTGGGCATTGTGCCGCTCGGTTTTACCAAACACCAAAACCGCTTTAGCTGGTCATACAGCGACAAGCCCGAACTGGCGCGCGAGACCATTGCCATGATCCGACCGTTCCAGGACCGCGCCTATGAGCGCTTTGGCCGCCACACCTTCCAGATGAGCGACGAGTTCTATCTGGACGCCGGCATCGATCCTCCAGAGGCAGACTTTTACGACGGTTACCCGCAGTACTACGACGGCATCGGCATGATCCGCTCGTATCTAGACGAGACCGACGACGTGCTTGCCGCCTATACCGAGCGTCTGGCCCGCGTCCGCGAGGCCATCGCCGCCCGCAGCCAGCATCTGCTGTGCCTCTCGGGCGCCAGCGCACGCGACACGGTGGCCCGCTTTGTGGAGTCGCCCCAGGGACTCGCCGGCACTGTCACGGCCATCAAGAACCGCTACTTTGGCGGCAACGTGGACGTGACCGGCCTCATCGTCGCGTGTGACATCTTGGAGCAGCTGCCCCAAGATCTGTCGGGGGTTATGCTCTTTGTGCCTAAGCTCATGTTCAACGCTGACGGCATGACGCTTGACGAGTATCATCGTGACGATTTACTCGCAAGCCTTACCAGTCGCGGCGCCGAGGTTCATGTGGTGTCAACCATGCCGCATGAGCTGCTCGATACCCTGGAGCATATCCTTGGCATTGTGCCTGCCGACTCTAACACTTCCACTGAACCTACCCATTAAAGGAGAGCAGATGAAACCTATCGTCGCCGTCGTCGGACGCCCCAACGTGGGCAAATCCACGCTCGTTAACCGCCTGGCCCAGACCTCGGACGCCATCGTCCACGAGTCTCGCGGCGTCA
This sequence comes from Collinsella sp., assembly GCA_019419605.1. Taxonomy (GTDB): domain Bacteria; phylum Actinomycetota; class Coriobacteriia; order Coriobacteriales; family Coriobacteriaceae; genus Collinsella. The sequence goes on along the minus strand of DXZP01000008.1, from coordinate 30,264 downwards.
CGCGCGACCGCTCGTATCACACGGCCGATTGGAACGGCCGCGAGTTCACCATCGTCGACACGGGCGGTATCGAGCCGCTCAAGAGCGACGACGTCTTTGCCACGTCCATCCGCGACCAGGCGCTCGCCGCCGCCGAGGAAGCCGCAGTCATCCTGTTTGTAGTCGATGGCCGCACCGGCGTCACCGAAGAGGACGAGTCGGTCGCCCGCATGCTCAAGCGCTGCGACAAGCCGGTCTTTCTGCTGGTGAACAAGCTCGACAACCCCGATCGCGAAAACGACAGCATCTGGGAGTTCTATTCGCTCGGTATCGGCGAGCCCACGCCGCTCTCGGCCCTGCATGGCCATGGCACGGGCGACCTGCTCGACGATATCGTGGCCCTGCTTCCCGAGGAAGAAGACGAGGTCGCCGATGAGTTCCCCGACGCGCTGAACGTGGCCATCATCGGCCGCCCCAACGCCGGCAAGTCGTCGCTGTTCAACCGCATCCTGGGCGCCGACCGTTCTATCGTGTCCAACATTGCCGGCACGACGCGCGACGCCATCGACACTGTCGTCGAGCGTAACGGCAAGCACTACCGCATGGTCGACACCGCGGGCATTCGCAAGAAGAGCACCGTGTACGAGAACATCGAGTACTACTCCATGGTCCGCGGCCTGCGCGCCATCGACCGCGCCGACGTGGCGCTGCTCGTCGTCGACGCCTCCGTGGGCGTTACCGAGCAGGACCAGAAGGTCATGGGTCTTGCCATCGAGCGCGGCTGCGCCATCGTTGTGCTGCTCAACAAGTGGGATCTGCTCGACGACGACCGTAAGCGCGAGGCCTGCATGGAGACCATCGACCGCCGTCTGGGCGTCATGGCTCCCTGGGCCCAGTACCTGCGCATCTCTGCTCTCACCGGCCGCAGCGTCGAGAAGATCTGGGCGATGGTAGACGCCGCCGAAAAGACGCGCTCGCAGAAGATTAGCACCTCGCGCCTCAACGCGTTCCTCACCGACCTGCGCGAGTTCGGTCATACCGTGGTGGACGGCAAGCGCCGCCTGCGCATGCACTACGTGACCCAGACGGGCGTCAACCCGCCGACGTTCACGTTCTTCGTCAACCACAGTGACCTGGTCAACGACACCTACCAGCGCTACGTGGAGAACCGCATGCGCTCGACCTTCGACTTTGCCGGCACGCCCATTCGACTCTTCTTTAGGAAGAAGGAGCAAAAGGATGCATAATCCGATTCTGCTGACCGCCATCTGCGCCGTGGTCTCGTTCTTTATCGGAGCGATTCCGTTTGGCCTGATCTTGGGCCGCGTGTTTAACCACACCGACATTCGCAAGGCGGGCTCCGGTAACATCGGCACCACCAACGCCCTGCGCGTAGCCGGCCCCAAGGTGGCCGCGCTCACGCTGCTGCTCGACTGCCTTAAGGGCGCCATCTGCGTTGTCATCGCCCGTCCGTTCATCGCGAGCGTGGGCTATGGATTTCCGCCGAACATCATGGCGCCCGGAGCCCCCGGCGACTGGATGCTCGGTGTCATTTGCCTGGCAGCCGTGTGGGGCCATATCTTCTCGCCCTATCTCAACTTCCACGGCGGCAAGGGTATCGCAGTTGGTCTGGGTGTCATCCTCGCCTGGTACTGGCCTATTGGCCTGTCGCTGCTGGGCATGTTTATCGTAGCCGTCGCCATCACCAAGTATGTGTCAGTGGGTTCGCTTGCCGCGGCCATCGGACTTCCTATCGCTGCTTGCGCGGTCTTTCCGTACAGCAGCCTGGGCCTCAAGTTCTGCATGGCGATGATCGGCATCACCGTGGTGTGGGCCCATCGCTCGAATATCCAAAAGCTCATGGCCGGTAAGGAGTCCAAGCTCTCGTTTACCAAGCGCGTCACCGAGCCCGACGATAAGTAGGAGAGAGTCATGAATGTTGCGCTGATTGGCTCCGGCTCCTGGGGAACCGCCGTCGCCGGCCTCGCCGCCGAGCGAGCCGAGCGCGTGACCATGTGGGCCCATAGCGAGCAGACGGCCACCGGCATCAATGCCGAGCACCGCAATCCCCGGTATCTGGTGGACTACGAGCTGCCCGGCAACGTTGTCGCCGCCACGGACCTGTCGCAGGCGCTCGACGGCGCCGAGGCCATCATCTTTGCCGTGCCCTCCACGCACCTGCGCAGCGTATGCCATCAGGCGGCGCCGTTCATCGCGGACGATGCCCCAGTGCTCTGCCTCACTAAGGGCATCGAGCCCGAGTCTGGCCTGCTCATGAGCGAGGTCATCGCCAGCGAGATCGGCAACGAGCGGCGTGTGGCGGCCCTCTCGGGCCCCAACCATGCCGAGGAGATTTGCCGCGGCGGGCTCTCTGCCGCCGTCATCGCCAGCGAAGATGCGCAGGTAGGGGAGACCTTTAAGGAGCTGCTGCTGTCCACGGCCTTCCGCATCTACCTGTCGCAGGATATGACCGGTGTCGAGGTTTGCGGCGCCATGAAAAACGTCATCGCCATCGTGTGCGGCATTTCCGCCGGTTCTGGTGCGGGCGACAACACGCTCGCCCTCATCATGACGCGCGGCCTGGCCGAGATCAGCCGTCTGGTGCACGCCCGCGGCGGCCAGGCCATGACCTGCATGGGACTTGCCGGCATGGGCGACCTCATTGCCACCTGTACCTCGGAGCATTCGCGCAACCGCACCTTTGGCTACGAGTTTGCCCACGGCGTGTCGCTCGACGAGTACCAGACGCGTACGCATATGGTGGTCGAGGGCGCCGTCGCAGCCCGCAGCGTCAGCGAACTTGCCCGTTCACTGGGCGTAGACATTCCGCTCACCTTTGCCGTGGAGCAAACGCTCTACAACGGTGTTACTTTGGATAGGGCGCTCGAGATCCTTACCGACCGCGTACCCTCCCAAGAGTTCTACGGACTCACCGACTAGCGCAGAAAGGCTACTACCATGGGTTCCATTAAAATCGCTCCGTCCGTCCTCTCGGCCGACATGGCCAACCTCAAGGGCGAACTCGACAAGATCGCCGGCGCCGACTACGTGCACTTCGACGTCATGGACGGCCACTTTACCGGCAACCTCACCTTTGGCGTTGACATCCTCAAGGCCGTCAAGCGCTCCACCAATGTACCGGTCGACGCGCACCTCATGGTGTCGAACCCCGACGAGACGGTCGATTGGTACGCAGACGCCGGCGCCGATATGATCACCGTACACTACGAGGCCTCCACGCACCTGCACCGCACGCTCACCCATCTGCAGCAGCGCGGCGTTAAGGCCGGCGTGGTGCTCAACCCCGCCACCCCCGTGTGCGTGCTCGAGAGCATCATCGACGTCGTCGATATGGTGCTGCTCATGAGCGTGAACCCGGGCTTTGGCGGTCAGAGCTTTATCCCGGGCACCATCGCTAAGCTCCACGAGCTCAGGGCCATGTGCGAGCGTCACGGCGTTTCGCCCCTCATCGAGGTCGACGGTGGCATTTCTTCCAAGAACATTGTCGAGGTCGTCAAGGCCGGCGCCAACGTGCTCGTGGCCGGTTCTGCCGTATTTAAGTCCGAAGATCCCGCTGCCGAGGTTGCGCTGCTGCAGAAGCTGGGCAACGAGGCCGCACAGGAGGCATAAACCCTTATGACCGCAGGTCAAAACCGCATACCCGTGAATCTTGACTATGCCGCCTCGACGCCCATGCGCGCCGAGGCGCTCCTTGCGCAGCGCGAGTACGACGACAGCGAGCTTGCCGGCGTCAACCCCAACTCGCTGCATTCGCTCGGCCGCAAGGCCGCCACGCGTCTGGAGGTTGCACGTCGCGAGATCGCCCGCAGCTTTGGCGCGCGCGTCCGCCCGTCCGAGATTGTACTGACCAACGGCGGCACCGAAGCCAACCAGCTGGCGCTGCTCGGTCTTGCCGAGGGCGCTCGTCAGCGCGATCGCAAGCGCGATCGTGTAATCGTTTCGGCCATCGAGCACGATTCGATTCTGGACAACCTGCCGTTGCTGCGTGCCGCCGGCTTTACCGTCGACCTGGTGCAGCCCTGCCACATGGGCTACATTGAGCCTGCCACGCTTGTCGAGCTGCTAGGCGACGACGTGGCGCTCGTGAGCATCATGGTTGCCAACAACGAGACCGGCGTGGTGCAGCCCATCCGCGAGCTTGCCGCGGCCACGCATACCGTTGGCGCCCTGTTCCACACCGATGCCATCCAGGGGTATCTGCATATTCCGCTCGATGTCACCGAGCTGGGCGTCGACGCCATGTCCGTCGCAGCCCACAAGATTGGCGGTCCCGTGGCATCTGGCGCACTCTACCTTAAGAGCCGCACGCCGCTGCGCCCGCGCATCTTTGGCGGCGGACAGGAGGCCGGTCGTCGTGCCGGCACGCAAGACCTGCGAACGCAGCTCGCCTTTGCCGCTGCCGCCTCGTCTCTGACGCCCCATGTGGCTCAGGAGCGCGCGAAGCTGCAAGCCCTTTCCGACAAGCTCTACGCCACGCTTACGGCCCACCAGCGCATTCACGCCACCATGGGTGACTACGCGCAAGCCGACCGTCTGCCCGGCATGGTATCGATCTACATTGACGGCATGGACTCCGAGGAACTCATCATCAAGCTCGACGCCGCCGGCTTTGAGGTGTCGGCAGGCTCGGCATGCTCGAGTGGCAGCATGGACCCGAGCCACGTGCTCAGCGCGATGGGCATCGGCCGCGAACAGGCGCTGGGTGCCTTGCGCATCTCCTTCGACGACCGCGTGAATCCGGACGATCTGGACGAGTTTGCCCAGACGCTGCTCTCGATCGTAGGCGCCGCATGATCGTCGCCGAGCTTGAGCGCGCGCTGCTGGCACGCTATCCCAAGACCAATGCCGAGAGTTGGGACCATGTAGGACTCTCCGTCGGCGACCCTGCCGCGGAGATTACCGGTGTTGCCTGCGCACTCGATGCGACCGAAGCCAATGTGCACTGCGCCCAGGAGGCCGGCGCCAACGTGCTGCTAACGCATCATCCCATCTATATCAAGGCGCCCGAGGCGTTTTGCCCGCCCGGCGCGACGCGCCCCCAATGCAGCGCGGCGCTCTACGAGGCAGCCCGTTGCGGCGTGAGCATTATCTCGCTCCACACCAACCTGGACCGCTCGCACGAGGCACGTATCTGCCTAAGTAGGCTTTTGGACGCCGCGCCCGCAAGCTCGTTGGAGCACGTGGACGACCCCGAGGCCTGCGGACTGGGCGTACTCGCGACCCTCCACGACCCCTGCAGCCTGCGCAACCTTGCCGCACGCGCCGCAGCGGCGTTTGGCAGCGACCCGCGCGTGTGGGGCGAGGCCGATCACCCGTGCCGAACCATCGCAATTTTGGGCGGTTCGCTGGGTGACTTTGGCGAGCTTGCCATCGCCACCGGTGCGGACGTCATCGTGACGGGCGAGGCGGGCTACCACGCGGCACAGGACCTCACTCTGCGCGGTCTGCCGGTGATCTTGCTCGGCCACGACCGCTCCGAGGAGCCGTTCGTTGATATATTGATGAACTCTGCAGTTGACGCCGGGGCCGACCCCCGTCATGCGATTAAAATACTGAACCCTTGCCAATGGTGGACTGTGACAAAAGGAGAGAACTTATGAGCGCCGGCGCTACGCTACTCAAGCTGCAACAGATCGATTTGGAGCTCGCCCGCAACAAGAGCGAACTTGCCAATATGCCGGAGCTCAAGGAGCTCGCTTCCAAGCGCAAGACCTACGTTAAGCTCAAGGCCGAAATGACCAAGCTCTACGCCCAACGCAAGGACCTGGATATTGAGCTCGACGATCTCAACACCACCGAGATCCAGACCAATAACGCCATTGAGGCCGCTAAGAAGCGCCACGTTGACGGCTCTGACTACCGCGAGGTACAGGACCTGGAAAACGAGCTCGCCACCCTGGCCAAGCGCCTGGACAAGATCGAGCACACCCGCAAGGACGTCGTAGTCGCCCACAAGGAGGCGCTCGACCGCGAGGCTCGCGCACAGGCAATCATCGCCAAGTTCGAGGAGGGCGTGAAGGCCGACACCAAGGCCGCCCGCGCCAAGGCAGCCGACCTCCAGGCCCAGATCGATGCCGCCACCAAGGAGCGCACCGCGCTGGCCGCTACGCTGCCCACCGACGTGCTCAGCGACTACGAGCGCCTGCTCAAGCAGTTCCGCGGCCTGGCCGTCGAGACCATCAAGGGCAACATCCCCACGGTCTGCCACACCGCGCTGCAGGCGTCGTCCATGAGCGACCTCAACCACGACGGCAGTGAGATTACGCACTGCCCGTACTGCCACCGCCTGCTCGTGCTCCCTAGCAAGGAAGCTTAAACGATGGTGGCACCCAACAATTCAATGCAACTTGAGGGAAAAACGATCCTGCTGGGCATTACCGGCGGGATCGCCGCCTATAAGTCGTGCAATATCGTGCGCCTGCTCCAAAAGCGCGGCGCGCACGTCAAGGTCGTCATGAGCGAACATGCCACCGAGTTCGTGGGGCCGCTTACCTTCCGCGCGCTCACCAATGAGCCGGTCGCGGTTGGGCTATTCGACGACCCGTCTGACCCCATCCACCATATCTCGCTGGCGCAGGAGCCCGATCTGGTGGTCGTGGCGCCCGCGACGGCCAATATCATCGCCAAGATGGCCAACGGCATCGCCGATGACCTCATCTCCACAACGCTGCTTGCGACACCGCGGCCCGTCGTGATCGCGCCGGCCATGAACAACGGCATGTGGAAGGCGCCGGCGACGCAGGCCAACATGGCCACGCTGCGCGAGCACGGTGTCCATGTGGTGGGACCCGGCAGCGGCTACCTTGCCTGCGGCGACGTGGACACGGGGCGCATGAGCGAGCCCGAGGACATCGTCGAGGCTGTCTGTGAGGTGCTCAACCCCGTGCCGCAAGACCTGACGGGCAAGCGCATCGTCATCACCGCCGGCCCCACGCACGAGCCGATCGACCCCGTGCGCTTCATTGGCAACCGTTCTTCGGGCAAGATGGGCATCGCCCTGGCGGGGGAGGCTGCTCGCCGCGGTGCTGCGGTCACGCTCGTGCTGGGCCCGACATCGCTCGACGTTCCCCGCGGTGTGGAGTGCGTGCGCGTACAGACCGCCGCAGAAATGCTCCAGGCTGCGCTGAGCGCCTTCCAGACGGCCGAGGCGGCAATTTGTGCGGCCGCCGTCGCCGACTATACCCCCGCCACCCCTGCGGACCATAAACTCAAAAAGGCCAACGAACGCCTCGATCGCATCGAACTGGTCGAGACGGTCGATATTTTGGCCGAGCTCTCGCGCCAAAAGGGCGAGCGATGCGTGATCGGATTTGCGGCCGAGACCGATAACGTCCTGGAGTACGCACAGCGAAAGCTCGACCGCAAGGGTTGCGATGCCATTATCGCCAACGATGTCTCACGCGCCGATTCGGGCTTTGGAACCGATACCAACAAAGCTTGGATCGTGAGCACAGCGGGCACGCAAGAACTTCCCGTACTAACAAAACCCCAGCTCGCAGATGCAATTTTGGACTTGCTTCAAAATTTGTAAAAAAGTTCTTGCACAAGGACAAAGTTTCGGGTTAATATACTCCCTGTTGCGAGCGAGAGCAGAGCAACAAACAAAAGCTTCGGGACGTGGCGCAGCTTGGTAGCGCACTTGACTGGGGGTCAAGGGGTCGCTGGTTCGAATCCAGTCGTCCCGACCAGAAGTTTGCAGGTCAGGCACCTAGTGCCTGACTTTTTTTATCAGGAATCAACAAGGTAATCAAAAAAGAATCAACGGCTGTTTTTTAGCTAATAAGGATATGCCCATCTACCTGCGGTTTTGTAGAATCGTGATTTTAATGGATCCCCCCTCCACTTCTATTCCATATTTCGGAATCTATTGATTCCGCATACGCAAACTATTTCGTCTGTCTGGTCTACTTATGCGTAATCAATTTGCCTGTGCCAATCTACTGCGGCTACTTGCGCCGTGGACACAAACCGAAAGCCCCCAAAATCGGTGCAAGCCAGCCCGCGAATCGTGCGCCATCGGCAGATGGCCGCGGGCGCACAGATCGCATCCGTGTCCGATATCGGTATGGCCGAGCAGGACCCTAAATAGGGTCCTTTTCAAGCCGACATCCCAATGGGACACCCCCAGACAGCAAACAGTCCCTCAAATCGCCTCTGAGGCTCCGAGACAGGGGATGGCTGATCGGTATCCGTATGTTTCGACCTGCCCTCACTCCACCGTATAGTTCGTCAGGAGCACCTCGAGCACGGGCCTATGCTGCCCGTTGACGATATAGACATGATTTGCGGAGCTGACGTGACAATCCGCCCAGAGCGACTCGATTAAACCATTGCTCCGGTAGTCGCTGCTGCCCCACGATGAGACCATAAACTTGTGGCCGCTTTCCATGAGCGAATCGTGCAGCCTCGTTTCCTTCTCCTCGTCCCAGGAGTCGTAATAGGTGCTTGTGAGTCCGATGTAGGGCGGGTCGCAGTAGATGAACGAACCGTTCGGAGCCGCGGCTATCGCATCCTCATAGCGCATGGCCGCGAACTTCCAATCGCTTTTGGCGATTTTCCCCTGTACGTGTTCGAATTGGTCCACGATCTTCGTTATGTACGCATTGGAGAATCGGTCGTCCTTATGCCCGTATGGGACGTTGTAGCGGTGCTGGCGGTTGAACCTCATGAGTCCGTTGAAGCAAGACCGGTTGAGGAAGAGGAAATCATATGGGTCATGCGATTCGTTGAACCGGTCGCGGACCTCATAGTAGTAATCCCCCCCCTCGATTTCAGGCGTGCGCCTTCGGATTCAAGGAACTTCCTACAGCCGGCGGCGGTGAGCTGTCCGTCCTGGATGGACCGATAGAAGTCGATGATATGGACGTTCGTGTCCGAGAACAGTGCCCGCCTCGGGGCGAGGTTGAAGCCGACGACGCCCGAGCCCATGAACGGCTCGACCCAGACCGTCCAGGCAGCGGATGGGGCGCACCGCGCGATCCACGGGACGAGTTTCGTCTTGATGCCCTGTGTCTTGATGGGCGGGACGTGGACCTTTTCGGCGCCCCTCATGTTTTCTGCACCTGCGGACTGAACCATGGACCATCCTCTCAACGTAACTACGTCTCGGGACTTTCCCATGGATCAAACAACCCAGTTTGACCAATGCCGCTGCGGCAAGACCAGTGCTGAAACCTGCAATAGCCCTACCCTTGAACCGCATCTACAAACCCTGAGCGAAGGGAGCCGCATATGCATGCAGCGGCATTTTCGCCTCGGGGGGGGGTCGCTCCTAAGACGATCCGCCTCGCTGGGCAAGGACTTATCGAGTACGTATTGATTGTGGCCGTCATCGGCCTAGTGGTGGTGTTCTCGGGACCGAAGGTCTCTGGTGCCATCCGCAACCAGTTCAACCAAGTCTCGACCACCTTGGACAGCGGGACGGGCGGCGGCATCGGTGGCGGCGCTTCTGGCGGCTCAACGGGAGCCGGCTCCGCAACCGTCCAGGCGGCGGTGGCCAAGGACGCGAAGGACTGGACGCTCGACGAGCAGAAGGCAGCGGCCACCGATATCGCCAAGAACGGCACGTCTTCGGTTGTCTACGCAAAGGCGAAAGCCGCCATGGATGCGGGTACGACTTGGTCGGTGAAGCTCAATAGCGGCGAGATAATGAAGTACCGTATCATCGGCATCAACCACGATGACAGCTCGGATAGTAGCGGCAAGGCCGGTCTCACATTTATGGTGAGCAACAACTTGGTCTCTCTATACAAACATCCTATGAATTCGCAGAATAAGACTGACGGTGGGTGGGCGAAGTCGGAACTCCGTCAAAAGATGAACTCGGGTGAGATCTGGAACCTCATGCCATCCGATTTCCAATCCAAAGTGAAGACCGTCACCAAGCTCACAAACAATGTCGGCGGCGGCAGCGCGAATAAGGATGCTGCCGTGACAGTTACAGTTGACAAGCTGTTCCTCATATCTTCGACAGAGTTCTGGGGTGACGTCGATTCTGATGGTTCTCAGTATGAATACTTCAAAAACGTTGGAATATCGAGCAGCAGTACCGATGGAGCGACGAGCGGACAATTCATTTGGACACGCTCTCCGGATACGGATACGAAGTTCGCTACCAATTTCCGCTGTATTAGAGGGAATAGTAGCTCAAGCTACCTTATCGCTAAATCGGACGGCGGCTGGGTGAGACCCGCTTTCTGCTTCTAATTCTAAGCCCGTGCCACCCTGCACGGGCTTTCTTTTGCTGAACTGCTTTCCCAAACACCTCGCCAAACACACGGGGCGCTCCAAAAAAGCGCCCCGCAGCAAAACACCTTGTAATCATCCCTCACCTCGCAAAGCAGAGACCCCGTTTCCCGACCTTTTGTCCATTTCTGCCACTCTATCTGCGCAATACCCACTTACCTGTGCCACACCGCCACGCTATCCCCACCATCGCTAGGGCATCCCGACCCGCATGATTCAACCCAACCCCACAACTCAAAATTGCCATCGCTCCAGCTACATGCCACATTCCACATAACCTCCCCGTCTCCACATCTCGTTCAAACTTCCCGAAAATCTCCCCGTTATGAAACCTCCTACCTGCGCACCTACCGAGCTGAATAAACCCCACCTGCCCAATTCGCCCGCCCTATAGCGCAACAGAGCGCTACCTGCCTGCCGCAGCGGCATTCCTCCAGCCAACTGGTAACCGCTCGACTGGGTATTCTTGACCTATCCGGTTGCCTGCCGCGCGATCCGATGCCTGATCAGCATCGGTGAGCGCCGAGCGCGGAGGACGTGGCCACTAAGGGCCTGAAAGAGTCCGCAAGTGCTCAAAACTTGGCGAAAAGCGCAAAGGATGACGAGATCCATTTCGGATACCGAGTACCCAGGTGGGGTCGATATAGGCGGTTTTAGCAGACTACGTCTCCTGCCAGCGATCACCCCTGAGAGGGAAAGGGTCTCGTAGGGTTCCGTAATTCAATGCGACCGATCGTCGCCTGGACAAGGGACCGGACTTCATGGCCACATGCCGCGAATCCATAAACGCAAATTACCCTTACCACGGATCCGCGGCATAGGCCTCCATGAGATAGGAGCCACATGTCCGCGAGCGGTTTGAAATTAAGGGACTACCAAGCGGAATGTATCGACATAATCGACGACCTAGACGGCGGCGCTCATTTGGTGCAGATGGCAACCGGCTTGGACAAGACCGTCACGTTCGCGAACATCCACAGGCACGGCCGAATGCTGATTCTGTCCCATAGGGACGAGCTGGTGGCGCAGCCAGTCAAGTATTTCGATTGTCCCGTGGGAATTGAGAAAGCCGAAAGACATTCGGATGGCGAGCCAGTCGTCTCCGGTTCGGTGCAGACCCTATCGCGCGGCACCCGCCTTGAGCGGAACTTCAAGCCGGGCGATTTCGACCTCATTGTGACCGACGAGGCGCATCATGCCTCAGCGCCAACCTACCGCAAGATAATCGATTACCTGCAACCTCGTCTCCACATCGGTTTCACGGCGACGCCGAATCGAGGCGACGGTAGGGGATTGGACGATATCTTCGAGGATATTGTCTTCCAGCGCGATCTCCTCTGGGGTATCCGCCGCGGGTACCTCTGCGATATCGACTGTATGCAGGTCGAAGTCGAATGGTCCACCGCTGGCGTGAAGCGCGTGGCGGGAGACTTCCAACTGAGCGCCCTAAACGACGCTGTGAACCGCCCGAAATCGAACGCGCAGGTCGCCGAGGCATACCGCCGATTCCATCGCGGCCAGACTCTCATCTTCGCCTCGTCGGTCAAACATGCCTACGCGTTGGCCGACCTCATCGAGGGCGCGGTGGTCGTCGATGGCAAGACCCCGATGGACGAGCGCCGCCAGATTATCGAGGACTTCACCGCCCGAAAGATTCCAGTCATCATCAATTTCGGTGTATTCACCGAAGGCACCGACATGCCTCTCATCGAGACGATTCTACTGGCCCGACCGACGCGAAACTCAACCCTCTACACGCAGATGGTCGGGCGCGGCCTGCGTCTCTACGAGGACCCCGAAACGGGCTACAAGAAACAGAACCTGTTGCTGATAGACTGCGTGGGCGATTCCGACAAGAACGATATCTGCACTGCTCCGAGCCTGATCGGCATCGACCCGAGTGACCTCGATGAGAACGAGAAAAAGGCCGTTCGTGGCCCCCTGTCGGGCATGCGCGACCGTATCGAGGCATCCGAGGACACGCCCGAGGGCTGGGTTCTTTCCGTCCGCAAGGTCGACCTCACATCATCGAGCCAGAATATCGCTTGGATTCGCCGAGCAGATGGCTCGAAGGTCATCCGAGGCAAGGGCTGGTCGGTTCGCATGCACGCCCCCGATATCCTTTACCGTGTCATGGTCGATTTCAACGGCAACAACAAGACCGTCCGTGAATATGCCGATGAGGCTGAAGCCGAGGCCGCAGTTCGACGCTGGTTAGACCACTATCCCGTACCCTCCCAAGACAGATCCCTATGGGACACTGAATCTGTCAAAAAATGGGGCAACAAGCCCGCTTCCAGTGCCCAAATCGGCCAAATCAGGCGCATGCTCGGCGATGATGCCGAGGCGATCGATGTCGAGCACCTAACGAAGCGCGAGGCGGCTGCGGTTCTGGATAACGCATTCGAGAAGCAGGAAAATGCCTTCGCCGAGATCTATGGTCTGTGTCCCAAGTGCGGTCAGGCTCTAAAACTTACCAAGAACAAGAAATCCTTCACCTGCACGTCGAACCACTGGTCGCAAGACGGATCATGGACGCTGGTTTCGGGATGCGGAACGACCTTCAAGGTGAGAGCCGACGGCCATTGCATAAAACCCGCCGACCTCAAGGCCATTCGCGAGAACGGCTACTACGTATGGCGCGGGAAGAGGTACGCCTTCGAACCCGCCAGAAACCCCGGTGACTTCAGTGCCATCAGATGCATCGGACAGGCCAATGATGACTCCTAGTAGATTTACGGCCCCACGCTCCACAGCTCAAACCCGTCCAACCCTTATGGTCGAACAACGCTCAGCTCCAGTCAATCGGAGTGATTTTCAATAGCATCTTCATTGACTGATTTCTTTAGTTATTCCCTCAATCCCCAACCTTGCCGCAGCGGCAAATCAGCCTCGCTAGACCCCATGACCTCTATCTTCAAACCATCAAAGACTTTGGTTTGAAAGGACAGGACATGGCAGATAGCGAGGCTCGTCTGTTTGACGCAACCGGAAACAGCATCGGCTCCTATAAACTCGAGGTGATGGACACCTTCTGGAAGCGCTTCATGGGATTGATGGGACGCCCTGAGATGCCAATCGGCGATGCCGCATTGTTCCGCAAATGCTCTTCAATCCACATGTTCTTTATGAAGATTCCCCTCGATATCATTTGGTACGGAGCGGCAGAGTCAGATGGTCACGCACCCGTCTTGGCGGTATCGAAGGCCGTCAAGCCTTGGCAATTGTCGTTCGGCCCGAAGCACACTCAGGGATGCCTCGAAGTGGCTGCCGGTACCGTCCCCATGAACCTCGATTCAATTGAGATCGTAACCACATCTTCCGACCGTCCGAAAGCAGCCGTGACCCCTCCCGACTACCGAGATATCGTTCGAGATCGTATCCAAGTGACCAGATGCTCTGATACCGCAGCTCACCTCGGTGGTGCTGCCACACTTTTGCATAGCCGTGCCCTTTAGAAATATCTACACGCTACCTAATCGTTGCTGAAGACCAACACAGCTGTCATGGTTCATTCGATTGATTTTCAAGAGCTTCTTCTCCCTGGCTGATTTTTTTTCCCTCAATCTGAACACGCAAAAGCATCCACTGCTTTCTTTAGCCATTCTCAAACCCAGAGTACAGCCGCCATCCTTGCCGCAGCGGCACATCGGTTCCATGCGGCACGTCGCGTGCTACGCTTCCCCATGATTTCAAAGCAAACCGAGAGGAGCCGCACATGAACGCAGCGGAAAATCCTTTCGGGGGGGGTATCTCCGAGATTTACCCGCCGCCCGAAGGGGCAGTCGACGGTAGAGTACGTCCTGGTCATCGCGATCATCGTCCTGGTGGTGCTGATCGCGGGGCCGTGGGTCTCGGCCGCCATCAGGAACCAGTTCAACCTCGTGACAGGGGCGATCGGGTCGGGCACCACGGGCGAGAACTTCTACGAGCCCGAGGACATCCCCGACCCCAACAAGGGTACCGCGTTCGCGGTCTACTCAGCCGATGACAATAGCCTCATGTTCTACAAGCGCCGCGGTGTGCCCAAGGCGGGAGACATGTTCAACTACCGCAGGGTGACCGATGTTTACACGGGGTTCGAGACGGGGGCGTATGCGCTTGTCGAGACTCCTACCAACCGATATGGCTCGTCGACCGCTCCTTGGGCGACGCATCAATCGCACATTGAGGCGGTCAAGATCGTAGATAATGGCATCGCCCCTAAAAGCGTAAGCGTTTGGTTTTCGAACATGACTAAGCTCAAGTCCGTTGATGTCGCACGGCTTGATACATCCAAATGCACCCAGATGGTCGATACTTTCTTCATGGTGACACAGTTGCAGTCACTCAATCTTTCCTCATGGGATGTCTCGAGTACATACAACTTCAGCTGCATGTTCCAAGAGTGCCATTCGCTAAAGAACCTTGATATTCGAGGTTGGTCTGCGCACCCTGATAAAGCAGGGCTGTTCGGGATGTTTTTCGACTGCTTATCCCTGCAATCCCTCGACCTTTCGGGCTTCGATCTCGCTTCGGCGGCCGATGCCAACAAGATGTTCGGCCATTGCCAATCCTTATCGAAAGTTTCCCTTGGTCTTAATTGGAAATGGGTCATCTGTGATGATGGCGAAGGTACTAACTCATATCTTCCGACTCCCTCAGCCGACACCATCCCCGGTGCCGACGGTAAGTGGTATAGCGTTTCGTCTGGCAGGGGATACACACCGCAGGGCATCCCGAGCAACACTGCCGATACCTACGTTGCGTCTAGGGGTATGCTTTCACGATAGGGGAGACCCTAGATAGTACCCCGCGCGGGCGCACCGTGATACTTCCAGATTTTCCGTTTGACTACCCGTGTAGCTGTGCAGGCAGATAGTTATGTAGTTCGGTAGGCGTGCAGTCCAGCACGGTCGAAAACGCCATTGCCGCAGCGGCAAGACCGCCACAAAACCCCGCGCCACACCTACCCTTGGCTCGTATCTACCAACCCTGAGCGAAGGGAGCCGCATATGCATGCAGCGGCATTTTCGCCTCGAGAGGGCGTATCTCCTAGGAGTGCCCGCCTTCGAGGCCAATCTATCATCGAGTACGTCCTGATTATCGCCCTCATCGGCCTGGTGATCGTGTTTGCAGGCCCAGGTGTAGCCGGCGCCATCCGCAACCAGTTCAACCAGGTTACGAACACGGTCGATTCCGGCACAGACGGCGGCAATTTCATGAGCGCCGAGGAAAAGGCGCATCAGGAGGCTATGAAGAACATCGCAGCCAAGGATGCCAAGGACTGGACGCTCGATGAGCAGGAGGCGGTTGCCAAAGACATCGCCAAGAACGGTACATCGTCGGTTGTCTACGCCAAGGCCAAGGCCGCGATGGACGCGGGGACGAAGTTCTCCACCAAACTGACGGATGGCAAGACGCTCGAATACCGCATCGTCGGTATCAACCATGACGATCTCGCCGATGGTTCCGGCAAGGCGGGCCTGACGTTCGAGGCGTCTAATTCTGCACTGGGTTACCAGAAAATGAACGCTACGAATACCAACGCCGGTGGCTGGGAGAAGTCGGAACTCCGCGGCCGTCTCAACAGCGGTGACCTCTGGTCGCTTTTGCCTGCCGAACTACAGTCCAAGGTGAAGGCTGTCAAGAAATTGACCGATAACCAAGGCGGCGGCAAGGCCGGTACTCCCACCGCCACGACCGACAAGGTCTTCCTGCTCTCGGTGACCGAGGTCTGGGGCGATATGCAGTCCGACGGCACCCAGTACGAGTACTACAAATCCAAAGGCGTGACGACGTCGAACTACTCCGGAGCTTCGTCGGGCAACCGTCACTGGACTCGTTCCGTGAATCCGAGCTTCTCCGCGTCCTTCCGCTATGTCATTGGCAGCGGCGGCTGGGGCAACAATGCAGCGACGAGCGCCTACTGCGTGTTCCCCGCTTTCTCCTTCTAATCTACGCCCCTGAACCCCTCTGGCATTCGCCGGAGGGGTTCCTTCCCAGTTGGAGGCTCCATGGTTCCCAAAAGTAGACAAACCGAATCGGTCTCGACTGAATATCTTCGACAGGCGCGGATTGTCTGGCGTGAACTCATATCTATAGCCAAGAAACTCCCGAAATCCCGTGCCTTCACCGAGACGCAGTACATCTGCCGCGCTGGTTACGACCTGATGCAGGCAGCCGCCGAGGCTGATGGAATCTACGTTATGACGGTTGAGGAAAGCGCACAGAGGCTTGCCCTTCTGAATGATGCTTACGGGCGGCTTTGTCTCATCGGTATGTTCATCGATGCCTGGCTGGACGATATGCCCCAAGTTATCTATACCGAGCAAGACGCTGGGGGAGCCGAGGTGGGAGTTTCCAAGCCCTTCGTGAAGATGAGTCGGCTCGAATCGCTTGCAGGCACCGTTTCTACCGCCATGAAGGTGACAAAAGGAGCCATAAAGGCAGAGCGTATGCGTCTGAAATCATTTGATTCCAAATCGGATGCAAGTCTGGTTTCTCCCGAGTAGGCTGTTCTCCATCTGGGGTTCATTTTCGTGAATCCCAGATGGTGGGCATCCGTTTTAGCTTCGTCGAGCAACAATCACTGGACTCGTTCCGTGAATCCGAGCAACTCCACGAACTTCCGCTATGTCAATAACAGCGGCGACTGGAACAACAATAAAGCGACGAACACCAACTGCGTGTTCCCCGATTTTCTCCATCTGGTCTGAGTAGCGCACCTCGCGAAAGCGGAATGGTAAAGGAGAAAAGGGGATACCCACCGGTTGGCGCCTTATTCGGCGCTGCGAATACAGGCCCCGGTGATGCAAGATGGGCGGACTTGCCTCTCGAAAGAGACGGCATCTGGATCGCTCCGGCGGTTTTCAGGCACATCGGAATCGGCAC
This sequence comes from Collinsella sp., assembly GCA_019419605.1. GTDB lineage: Bacteria > Actinomycetota > Coriobacteriia > Coriobacteriales > Coriobacteriaceae > Collinsella. Next base: position 13,146 of record DXZP01000008.1, on the reverse strand, counting down.
CTTGAATCAGGGTGCAGCCGGGGCTTATTGTCAATTTACGGAAGGAGGGAGCTCCTTGAACCGCTCCCAACGGGCAAGGCGGCGCGAACGCCGAGAAAAGCGCCGCCGAGAGCTGAGCCGCGAATCGCTTGCGACGGTGCCGAAAACACCTGAAGACGTTTTCTCTTTCGGAAACCTATATAAGGCGGCTCGAGTATGCGCAAAGGGCACACTATGGAAATCGGCTGCTATGAAGTTCGATAGGTACCGCGCCGTCAACTGCATCCGCCTGCGCGAGAGCTTGCTTGCGGGTAAGTATCGCCGCCAACCCCCAGTCCGTTTCACTCTTTGCGAGCGGGGCAAGATCAGGCACATCGTGGGGCCGCGCTACAAAGATCGCGTCATCCAGCGTTGCCTATGCGATCGCTTTATCGTCCCTATGTTGTCGCGATGTCTCGTCTATTCGAACTCGGCGAGCTTGAAGGGCAAGGGTACCTCCTTCGCACGAAGGCGCTTCGAGCAAGACATGCTTGTTGCACGGGCGAGATTTGGCCCGTACGCTCGGGTTTTCCAATACGACGTCAAGAATTATTTCGGAAGCATCCCCTCGGCTCGGGCGCATGCCGTCCTGTCTGAAATTATCCTGAAGCCCTATCAAGGACGGCCTGAATCGGACTCCATGTCACGCCTTCTCGATATCGCCGCCCTCTATAGCCGCGAATCGGATTTCCTGACATTGGGCAACCAGGTGAACCAGCTTGCGGCGATTGCCTATCTGAACAGGTTGGATCATGCCTTCCACGAGCTTCTCGGGCAAGGCGGGGCGGGTCGCTATATGGATGATGGCTACATTTTTTGCTCTGAAAAAGACTTGCCGCACATCCGCCATCTCTTCTTAGCGAGCCTTGAGTCCCTTGGGCTTCAGCCGAATGCAAAGGCCTGCTTCTCTTCTCGCCTTGATCGGGAATTGGCGTTTCTCAAAATCCGATTCTCTTGTCCTGATGGTCATCCTTGCCGCAGGCTCGCGCGGGTCACCCTAATCCGCTACCGCAGGCACCTCAAGTCCCTCTGCTCGTCTGTGGAATCGCAAGAACTGCCACCGGAGGTCATCAACGCGTCCATCGCGAGCTTCAATGGCGTCCTGTCCGTCTCCACCGCAAGGCACAGACGCACTCTCGAATCGAAAGCCCTGTCACCACTTCGGACATTTATGGACATTCCCGGACAATGTCCTAAAACAGCCCAAAAATGTCCTAAAACGGCCCCAGATGTCCGCAATTGCATACCGTCCGCCGATAACACAGGAAACATATAACGGCGCACCGTTAACTATGTTAGTATCCTAGCTGTCAGGCCGCACCCCAAACGACCTGACGGACAGATAGGATGACGATATGAACACTCTGAGTGAAGGAGGCGGATCCAAATCCGCCTCCGCCCTTTTGCGAAGCGAAAAACCTATAGGAAGCCGAATGTTCTACTTCGAGGACGAGCCGCACGATGACGGCACTTTCGTCCACGAGGCGGTTCAGTCGCTGGTAGGCGAGGTCGTGGATGTCGCTATGCCGTCCCCGTTCAAGGCACGCGGCATGGAAACCGTGCGCATGGAGATTGCCCAAGCATACCCCGCATTTTTCATCGGTCGGCGAGTGAGCGGCCACAAGCGCGGCCTCGTTGTAAGCGTCCGCTATGCCGATATCTCGAGCGGAACCTGTATATCCGACCAGATCTCCACCGCGGTGCGCCGAATTGAGGCATCCCACAGCCGCCCGCAAAGCCATGCGAGTCGCGCGAAGCGTGCGAATTTCATCGCAGACCTTATCGATTAGCGTTTCGAGAGAGGAACCGACATGTCCGATATCAACAACGTTTCCCTGACCGGCCGCCTGACGCGACCTCCCGAGTTGCGCATGACCGCAGGCGGTACACAACTCCTATCGTTCACCCTGGCGTTCAACACCTCGGTGCGCAACAGGCAGACCGGTGAGTGGGACGAAAGGGGCAACTTCATCGACTGCACCATCTTCGGCAAGCGTGCCGAAGCCCTGTCGCGCTATCTCGCGAAGGGCCAGAAAGTCGCAATCGCAGGCGAGCTCCGTTACTCGACATGGGACAAGGACGGTCAGCGCCATTCCAAACTCGATTTGATTGTCGCTAACATCGAGTTCTTGGCAACTCGACAGTCCGCAGCCCAGCCCGCGCAGGCTCCCGCCCCGCAAGCCCCGATGCCTCCCGTCGTCGATCCCTACGATGACGATATCCCTTTCTAGGGACGTGGGTTCATTGCGGTTCAATAAGAATTCGGCAAGCGGGCAGGCGGCAATCGAATTCATCCTATTTGCTATCGTGCTGATTACGGCGCTTGCATTTCTCATCATGACGTATCTGGACAACGGTGGCTTTCGGAACGGACGCGATTCGCCTGACGTCGAGCTGACGCAGACGGGAACCATCGAGGGCAAATATATCGACTCGACCGGCTTCGGCAAGAGCTACTACGTCACCGTCCGAAACGGTAGCCACCAGGCAGACCATGAGGTTTCCCTAGCCGAGTACAACGCCGCAGCGGTCGGTGCGGACTTCCCGATCGAACTGACCGATTCCGATTCCGTGAAAGCCGACGAGGCCCAAGAGCAGGCCGACAACGACCAAGCAGATTCTGCCAAATCCCAGGCGGCTGAACGCCAGAACAATGCCTACTGGCAGTGGTTTTGGACCCACCAGTTGCTCACAAACATGAGCGCGGACGGCGAATAATCGTGAAGCATTCTGAGCCCGAACACCTTCTAGCTTCACAGGAGCGATAGATGCGCGTTATCGAGAAACTTCGCGATATTTGGACGAGATACGGCGGCTGGTTCAAGAGTCTGAGCCCTTACGAGCTGGACGAGTTCATACATAGCGCAGAGATTCTCGTTCTCCTTGGTGGCGTCCTCGCATGTATGGTCACACTTCTCGTGGTTCTGAACGACCTGACCTCGAATTCCTTCTAGTTTCACAGGAGTGCTAAATGCACATCATCAACATACTTCGCGATATTTGGACGCGATACGGCGGCGGGTTCAATAACTTGAGCCGCTCCGAGCAGGTCGAGATCCTGCACGGTGTATGGACCTTCTCGCTCGCTCTCGGTGTTTTCGCCTGCATCGCCATGCTTTTCGTGATGCTCGCACGTCTGATTCAGTTTTTGACGTAATTCCCCTCACAAGCAACTGTTTATCACCGGGCGGCCCTGACAGGACCGCCCTTAAAGAAAGGAAGCTGCATGCTCTTCGAATCTGTAATCTTCGGCCTGCTCCCCATCATCGTCGGCATCTTGGTCGTGGCGATGGTGTTCGAGAGTTGCTGGCGCAAATGCCCGCCGGACAAGCTCATGATCGTCTCCGGTGCCGGTAAGATGCGCAGCGTCTCCGGCAAGGGCACCTTCGTTATCCCGCTCCTCCAGCGCGTCGACACCCTCTCCCTCGGTGCCGTGCAGGTGCAGCTGACCACCGAGAATGAGATCCCCACTCAGGATGCGATTCTCATCCATGCCTGCGCGGTCGCCAACTTCCAGATCGGCCAGACCCCCGAGCTAATCGAGACCGCCTCCAAGAACTACTTGAACATGGATAAGGAGGAGATGACCCGACAGGTCACCGAGGTCATGCTTGGCAAGATGCGTGAGGTCATCGGCCAGATGGATTTGAAGGAGCTCATGCGTGACCGCGAGAGCTTCAACGCCAAGGTCTTCGACGGCTCCAAGGACGACCTCGCCAATTTGGGCCTCGAGCTGCGCACCTTCAACGTACAGGACTTCTCCGATTCCCAGGGCATCATCCGTTCCATGGGCGCCGATCAGGCTGCCGAGATTAAAAAGGAAGCCGAGCTGGCGCAGATCAAGGCGGCCGAGGAGGTCGCCATCCGCCAGAATCAGCTCGACTTGAAGCAGGCCGACCTCAAGAAGCAGGCCGACAAGGCAAAGGCCGAGGCCGATATGGTGAAAGCAACCGTCACGGCCGAGAAACAGCGCGAGCTCTACATCGCCCAGCAGGAAGCCGAGATCGCCGCGGAGACCAAGAAGGTCGAGCTTGCCGAGCGTCAGGCGGACGTGAGGGAGCGCGAGCTGAACGCGACCGTGAAGAAGCAGGCCGAGGCCGACCGCTACGCCGCAGAGCAGGCAGCCGAAGCCGATCTCTACAAGCGCACGAAGCAGGCGGAGGCCGCCCGCATCGAGCGTCAGAACGCCTCCGACGCCGAGCTGTATTCCGCTCAGAAGGACGCCGAGGGTATCAAGGCGAAAGCCACGGCAGAGGCCGAGGCTACGCGCCTGAAGGGCGAGGCTGACGGCGCATCCGAGAAGAGCAGGGGAGAGGGCATCGCTGCCGGCGTGAAGGCCCAGGCACAGGCCTACAACGGCATGGAGAACCCCTATCTGCTCGCCAACCGCTACATCGACATCATGCCCCAGGTGGCCGAGCAGGTCGCGAAGCCGCTGACAGCCGTCGACTCCATCAAGATGTACGGCTCGGGCAACGCCCAGAAGCTCGTAAAGGAGACCACCTCGATTGTCGACCAGGTCGCATCTGGCCTGAAGGACAGCACGGGAATCGACCTGCCGTCCCTGCTGAACGGCCTGATTTCGAGCTCCGATACCGATACCGACCCTGCAGAAAGCCCAGTTGACTGATGGCGGTCCTGCTGGTCGTCTCGGCCTTGCTGCTCGACTTCCTCGGATGCACGATGCCCCTGTCATGGATAGCGGACACCAAGGGCATCAAAGCAGGCGTCTTTCTGATTTGGCTGACACTCGCTATCGTTGCCGTCCTGATGGGATTGCTGCATCGCGATGAGCTGGCGGGGGTGAACCCCCTGTTGACGGCAGGTCTTGAATCAATCTGCCTAGTCTCCGCGATCTATCCCTTGTTCGGTTTCGCTACGAGAACGGTCTGGCTCATATTTTTCTAGCTCAAGGGCTATGTGGCTCCGCAGCTGATTTTCTTCCCCCGCAACCCAGACGGTTGCGGGGGCTTTTCTTTGCCGATTGGACCCATCCCACGCAAATACTAACGACGCACCGATAATCCTCAGATAATGCTTGCATTATGCCGATCGGCTGTTATCATATAGTTAAGTCAAAAGCGTGCCCCAAGCGCTGGATGACGGACAGGAAGATGACTAAGCGACATCTATAAATATCGCAAGGTAACGGACGGTACGCCGCCCGTTACCGAGGCTATCTATGTCTGTAATTCCGTTCGGGGTCGCACGAAACCGAAGGGAGTCCGATGATGGGTGCCGATGGCGTGGCGCAGGTCGCAAGGACGATTGCAGTAATCAACAACAAGGGCGGGGTCGGGAAAACCACCGCGAGCAAGGCCCTCTGCGAGGGCATGGCCGAGCGCGGGTTTAACGTTCTTCTGATCGATATGGATGCCCAGGCGAACATCACGACTTGGATGAAGGCCGAGACCGCTCCTGCCGTCCCCACGGTCTTCAATCTGCTCGAGAAGCCCAAGACATCCCTCTCTGATTGCGTCCAGTTCATGGAAGGTTGCGACATCATCGCTGGCGACATCACGATGAAGGATCTCGATTCGGTCCTCTCCCAAGGCCTCGGTCGAGAGTTTCGCCTGAAGCGGGCCTTGGAGCCTGCGATGGACGTCTACGACTACATCGTTATCGATTGCCCCCCGTCCCTCGGTCTTTCTACCTTGAACGCCCTCGTCGCGGCAGATGACGTGGTTATCGTAACCGAGCCGTCGATGTTCTCGATTAACGGTTTTGGCAACGTCTACGACCTCGTCGAGTCCATCAAAGCCGACTATGCGTTCAACCCCGACCTCAATATCGACGGCATCCTGCTCAACAAGTACAGCAAGGACGAGGTCGCATCCCGCGCCGCCGACGAACAGCTTCCCGCGATCGCCGAGCTCGGCCACACGAAGCTCTACGCGGCGCGCCCGATGAAGCACAAGGCGATTGAGGACGCGGCGAACAACAAGGAGCCGCTGTTCGGCTTCCGCCCCAACGATGCCGCCGTGGCCGAGTTCCGCAAGTTCGTTGACGAATATCTGGGCGGCGAATAGCCATGGGCGCACCATCAAAGAACCGCATGGATCTCACGGCCGACGCGAAGCGTGCCATGCTGAGCCGGCGTTCGGGGAGTCCGTCCGTGCGCTCTGCGGAAACTGCCAAATCGACAGGCCCCTATCCCTTTGGCGATGAATGCGTAAAGGGAATGGCGGCGGCGATCAAGGCCGCGTACTCGAAGGAATACGCTGCGGCTGACTTCCCGCGCCAGACGCAGGTCTCCTTCAAGATTGATTCCAAGGCGGTAGACCGCATGAAGGTCGCAGCCGTCACCCACCACATCCGCATGCGCGATCTTTGGGCGATAGCGACCGATATCGTCATCCAAGCACTCGATGAACTCGATAGGGAAGGAATTTAAATGGACGAGATTGAGGATATTACCGGAACCTCGCTTCGGGATTGGCAGGTCAAGCGGGTCTTGGAACCCAAAGACGCTCTCATTCCGAAGGGCATGAAGACGCTCGCCAAGACCCTGCGGCACGCAGGTCAGCTGCTCGCGGTAGCGACCGCCTCCAATCCCGATGACCCTGAGACTCCCCGTTATGCCTTTATCACCGTCTCTCGCAAGAACCGCGCCGAAATCAAGGCGTTCATCTGCGAGTTGACGCCCGAGCAATACCAAGATTTATTCGAAAGCGAGTGACCCTATGTCCGATTCTGCAAACAAGCTGCCCGTTCTGACCGATGAACAGCGCCGCGCGAACCTTGAGAAGGCTACAGCCGTCCGAAAGGAACGCAAAGCCTTGCTTGACTTGGTTCGCCAGGGTTCCGTCACCTTCGAGCAGGCTTCCGCTGATCCCAGATACTGGCGTATTCCCGTGGTTCGCCTGCTGATCGCCGTCCCCGGTATCGGCAAGATGAAGGCCACCCAGCTCATGGCTCAAGCCGGCATCTCCCCGAATCGCCGAGTCAAGGGTCTCGGTTGCCGACAGCGTGATTACATCATCGAGCATCTCCCCGCGTCCAAGGGCTAGGACATGTCCCTGCTTGCGACATTTCTTTATTTCGCGGCGGTCATATCAGGCTATGCCGCCGCCATGGCCCTACTCCTTTGTCCTTGGCTGGCGAAGGGGCTGCGGCGTCGTCTCCCTCGTATTTGATCGATTCTATTTCACGGATCGGGTTTCACGCTTTCCCGACACCCCATTTGTTTGACTCCTTTCCTTCCTTTATGTGACACGTGCCTGAGTGGAAGACGGCGCCGCAGCCCCCTCGTCATATAGCTGCCGGCATGCTCGGCGCGGCGGACTCTGTTGAATTCCATTACTCCCCACACCCCCTTTTCACCCTCCCTACAGACAATGGTCTTCGACACGCCATAGAGTCCACCGCGCCGGGCATGCCGGCAGCTATATTGACATCGCAACTCGCGCGGGCGGCGCATGGAGTTCTCCGTGTGTCTATCTCGATATCAAATAGGGAAGTGTTCTGGGTGGATCAAGACGAGATTGCAGTCATCATTCCCTGCTATAACGAGGCGCTGACCATCGGCAAGGTGGTCGAAGATTTCAAACGCGAGCTGCCAGCCTCGACTGTCTACGTCTACGACAACGATTCGACTGATGCAACGGCTGCGATCGCGATGAGGCACGGCGCGACCGTCCGATTCGAGCCTCGCCGCGGCAAGGGGAACGTCTGCCGGCAGATGTTCCGCGATATCGATGCCGCCTGCTACCTCATGGTGGACGGCGATGATACCTACCCTGCTCAAGCAGCGAGAGCCCTTTGCGAACCGATTCTAAGCGGACGAGCCGATATGGTGGTCGGGGACAGGCTGTCTAACGGGACGTACGCCAAGGAGAATAGGCGTGCGATCCATGGCTTTGGCAACGATTTGGTTCGTGCCATGATCAAGTGGATTTACGGCTACGAATACGCCGACGTCATGACGGGTTTCCGCGCCATGTCCAAGCCCTTCGTCAAGACGTTCCCCGTTCTTTCAGGCGGCTTCCAGATTGAGACCGAGCTATCCATACACGCCGTTGACCGCCGTTGGCGCATTCAAAGTATTCCGATTGACTATCGGGACCGACCCGAGGGATCGGAGTCGAAGCTGAATACCCTGTCCGACGGCATTAAGGTCGTCGCAATGGTCGGCACACTTTTCAAGGACTACCGACCCCTGAGGTTCTTTTCCCTGGTCGCGCTGTTGTTTTTCATTGTTGGAATGGCGCTGGGTCTCCCTGTCATTCATGAGTTCGTCGCTACCGGCATTGTGCCGCGTTTCCCGACTGCGATTCTCGCCGCGGCTTTGATGTTTCTCTGCGCCCTGGCGCTTGCCACCGGTCTGATTCTTGATGCGGTGGCGAAGTCGGATCGCAGGCAGTGGGAGCTTGAGGTCTATCGCTCTTTTCTTCATCCCAACAACAGCACGAACGATAAGCCGTGGTGGGCATCCGAGTTCCAGCCGCGAGGTAGCGACCCCTCGGCTTTATAGTTTCGTTTCACCGCGTAAATCTGAAAAGATTTACGCTCTGCCGACTTTCGTGCAGATATTTAACTATAATACTATAGTTAATGCGAACGTTCCCCAAGCGTTCCAATGGACAGGATGTAGTCGAAATGAATATCTACGAATCGCCCGCGCATTTGCCCGATTTAGACACTCGAATCCACTTCGCCGCAAGGCTCCGCCACAACTCGCACTGTCATTTCGCGGCGGGTATACCCATCTTTCCCGCTGCAATCGGCGGCATCATTGAGGAGACGGTCGCCGACGAGATGCCCTTTACCGATGAGGATACGCTGGGCATGCTTGCGAACCTGATTGACCCCGGCACCTGCGAGAACCTCAACGGGCCGCAGACCGGACACTTCACGTGCTCCGCTTGCGGGGCGGACGGCCCGCTCGGCAAGGTTCGCCTGCCCGATGATAGTTGCAAGAACGGATGGAGGGTCGAACTCATAAAGAGCTGCCCCTACTGCGGACGCAAGGTCGTGGCCCCCAAAGGGACGCTTTTTCAGGTAATTCCGGACGGCACTAAAGCCCGTCAAGACTGAAAATAGAATCGAGACCCCATATGGATAACCTAATCAACGTGAACCGCGAGATGGCCGGTGCGCTCCGTTCCCTTGCCCTTGCAGGTCCCAAGCCTGTCAGTGAATACGTCAATGTCGCCGCTGCACTGTCTAAGCTGGGCATTGAATGCCACAATGCCGAAGGGGAACTCCTTTTTGAGAGGCGCGACGCGCTCACGCTTGCAGACTATATCGATCGCCCTGTAGGTGATTCCGGCTTCCAAAGGCAGATTCGTAGTGATATCGCCATGTCCCTCCGCTATGCAGTCTCGGACACAGTCTTCGAGGAAATATCGGACGGCGATACTTTGGACCGACGAGGCCTGCTGGACCTTTGCGACCTCGCCGAAGCTCTCGGCTTGGACGTGAAGTACTACAACGAGGAATACCCCGCGGTCGAGCAATGTGCCGCAAGAGACTTAGCCGACAAGATTGACGTGCAGACATGTAGATACGTCCGCGAGCGGGTTGGCGTATGGATTTGCGACAAATGCGGCCACGATGAGGGGAAGTACGGTGCCCATTCCTACCGCCACTGCCCCATCTGCGGTCGAGTGATTGAGAAGACGGTAGGAAAATGATATTGGATAGTTCTGAAGCCATGATGTTGGATAGTCCGTCTGCCATGACATCTCAGGAATGTCGCTACTTATGGGAAATCCTCAAATTGACGTATGCGGACATCGAGCCATATGACCTCGATGCCCTTCAGGGATATATCGCTCTCGAGTGTGCCGAATCATGTCGCAAGGGTAAGACTCCGCGCTACACGATTCCTCGGCGCAAGAACGATAGCCTCTGCTACAAGATGAACCCCGAGCGATAGGGGCGCGGATGAATTGGTTTAGATACGTATTTCTTGCACTGATTCTCGTCTGCGCAGTCAGTTTACTTAGTCTGCTCGCGCCCGATTCAAAATCATCCGATAGACGTTTCCGCATATATATCGCATCGGTCGTTGCCGTGGGTGCGATCATCTGCGTTCTGTTTCAGGCTCTAGTTCCGACAAGTATTGAATCGGCTGGGGAGAAAACTGAGGTTGCAGGGACCCACTCCCTTGCGTCGCTCAAGACGGAATCTAGCCTATCGGGCGCAACGGCGCTTTCTTTCGGATACCTTACCTCAACCGATGAGTACGTCCTGATGGTGAAGCAAGATGATGGGGGCTATCGGAGAAGATGCTACCCTGCCAAAACGGTGGTAGTGTACGAGGACGCGGACGCCGAGGATGCGAGAGTCGAGACGGTCAATAGCTATGAAATCGTCCGTTTAAACTATGCATTGCCCATAGTTGGCGAATGGTCGCGCAATCAGTTGTCTTTCAGCAGGCAGGAGACACGAATACACGTCCCGCAAGGTAGCATCACCCAGGGTGAGTATGATTTCTCTTAGTGCGTCGGCAGCGTGATCGGGCGTTTTTCTAAGGCGGTCGTGAGATCGCCTTTTTTGATGTTCTTTTGCCGTACTGATCTTGTTTCCCTGCCCGTATTTAACTATACTATATGTCTGAAGCGGGACGTCTTCCGTCCCGCAATCCCATAAGGAGGGATGTTTCCAAATGACATTCCCTTGCCTGATAGTCGGGAGCAGGGGCTATACCGATTACGGTGCTTTCAAGGCGAAGTGTGATGCCCTTCTCGCCGACAAGACCGATATCGAGATTGTTTCGGGCGGATGCTCGGGCGCCGATGCGCTGGCCGAGCGCTATGCCCATAGTCATGGCTACCCGTTGCAGATTTTCCCTGCTGATTGGTCCCGATATGGGAAACGAGCAGGTTACGTTAGGAACCGCGAGATGCATGCCTACATCTCGACCTTTGCCGAGCGCGGCGTCATTGCCTTTTGGGACGGTACGAGCAAAGGCACCGCCCAAAGTTTCGCCCTCGCGAAAGAGTTTGACAACCCTATTAGGATTGTCAGGATTGACCCTCGCCACGGCATTTATGGCCCATGAATTCATAGGTACGTATTATCGCCAGACCGTTATCTCCAACGAAAGCTGACGGCGCACCGTTTTCCTGTGCTAAAATCAACGTCAGTTAATGCGTTTCCCCAAGACGCATCGGACAGGAGAAGACTAGACGCAGTTCCGGAAGGACATTTCGTGCTGCGTCGGAATTGCAGGCAGGCGTTGCCCTGCCGAAGAGCCGCGCAGTAGGTCGGGGAGACGCATCCAGTTATCGATAGGAAAGGATGCGAGACCAATGACCCGACCAACTGAAATGAGCGGCGCCCGTGAAAATCTCTAACTCGAAAGTCAGGCGGCTGCTAGAGTTCGGCATCGCACTTGTCTTTGCCGTAGGCACCTCGTTTTTGGCTCAAGGCGCTGGATTCTTCGGTGTTTCCACTGCCAATCAGTTTGTCACGGCTCCTCAGACTTCTGATGGAACCTCAACCGCAGGCCAGCCGATTTCGATTCCCGAATACACGGGCAACCCCTCGGTAGCCCTTTCGGACACGAGTGGCCTATCTGCTAAATCGGCGCCCTCCGATCCAGTCCTCCCGGATCTCGATTCGACCGGTCGATGCGGCTCCGCGGAGATGGTCATCTCCCTCGAGACGGCTCCCGAACGAGGGGAGAAGCGCGGCTCGATTGGAATGGTGAGACCCTCCGGTTGGCACACGGTTCGCGATGATTCCCTGGACGGCAAGTACCTGTACAACCGTTGCCACCTGGTAGCCTGGTGCCTGTCCGGCCTGAACGCCGAGAAGCGCAATCTGATTACGGGGACGCGCTATATGAACGTCGAGGGTATGCTGCCCTATGAGATGCGGGTGAGTGACTTCATCTTTGCCGGCGGCGGGCGTGTTTACTACAAGGTGACCCCCGATTTCCGTGACGGCGAATTGGTCGCACGCGGCGTCCGCATCCAGGCGTACTCCTTGGCGGATAAGGGGAAGAGCATCGATTTCGACGTCTACTGCTATAACGTGCAGCCCGGCTACAGGATTGATTACGCCACGGGCGAAGCGACGAAAGTAAATTGATTTGATTTCAGAACGGAGATTCATACATGTACACAACGGTGACTTTTATGGGGCGCGACGTGACTGCCAATGCGGAGGATGAGCTCCCGATCAAGAACCACCTTCCTGCTGACCTGGGGGCGAGTTTCCGCACGCTGAACCAGTGGCTCAATCGCGGTTTCGCGCCAAAATCGGATGCCGTTGGATATAGGATGCATCCTTCGGTCATGGCTCGGAGAACGTATGTCTATTTCCATGAATCGGATGTTGAGGACGATTGCGGTCGCTGTCCGGCCGACTCGGCCAGCTACCTCAATGAGAAACAGGTGGTGGAGAGTGCCTTAAAGCAAAGCACGGGCTCAGGCGGCTTGACTGCAATCGGCATGAAAGGCCTTATGGACTAGGTGGTTGTTTTGGAAGAGCCTGGAAACGAGACGCGCCTGCCTATTCCATGGGGCGCCGTTATCTACGCCGCGATAATCCTGGCGGCGATTGCAACGGTTCTATTGATAAGGTCGTTCGTGATTGAGCCGTTCAGCATCCCTACCGAATCGATGTGCGATACGCTTCAAGTCGGCGATAGCGTGCTGGCCGAGAAAATCACCCTGGAGCTGGGCGGCACCGTTTCTGCGGGGGACGTTATCGTCTTCGAGAACCCCGAGAAGGGCTCCGAGAAAGACGTCCTATGTAAGCGTGTTGTCGCCTGCGCCGGGCAGACGGTCGATATGAAAAACGGATCGGTTTATATCGATGGGAAGAAAATCACGGAGGATTACGCGAAGGGCGATTCTTATCCGCTGTACCTCGGGAAGGGAAAGCGGATATCCTATCCCTATGAGATCCCCGAGGGCGAAATCTGGGTTATGGGAGACAACAGGGAAAACTCCGCAGATTCCCGCTATTTCGGCCCGATATCCGAGGACAGCGTGATTGGCATCTGCGTCATGCGCTACCTGCCCTGGAACCGCATCAGTTTCCTTTGAGATATACAGTTTGACATATAGTGATACTCAAAAGGGCATCCTTTAATGGATGCCCTTTTTGTAAATCTCTGGTTGATTTTCAATCTCAACGCAACAGCCTGAACGGGCCCCGCGTTTCCGCAGC
>DXZP01000074.1:0-1685 GCA_019419605.1 Collinsella sp. | reverse complement strand
GGGCGGAGGCGGGGCATTCCCCGCCTCTTACACCACATCTCTGCGCGCTACCACCTTTATTGGGCGATCGAGAAAAATCGAGCGCATGTCTTCTGGCAAATCCGAAAAGCAGCATCCATTAAGCTCGGGCAGCTTGCTTAATCCCTTAAGACATAGAGGAGCCTTCAAGCCCAACTCCTCGCGCTGTTCCCCTTCAAGAATAAAATTGACAATCGAGAGGCTACGCTGAAGTCCGTCCACAACTTCCCAAACAACAGCCTCATCTGGAGTAGAAGAAGTTGCCATAAATAAATTTGGAACCGGAATTCCCAGCAGAACCGACTCTATAAGGCCAGACTGTCTCTCATCGTCCCACCGAAACTGCCTCTGGTACTCAGGAGCAATATCGATTCTCTTTTTCAAAATCCTTCTTGTTAGCTCATCGCATGTAAGATCGTAAGTATCAAAACTAACTTTCATGCGCTGCGCTTGTAAAGCAGAACGCATGTCTTGAAACGTGGGTTTCATAATGCCCCAAACGTCATCGACCACTAGACCACTTCTGAGTTATTTTACTTTACGAACCGCGTTCACGAAATATCGACTCGCTTATGACAGGGTGGTCGCACGCATCCTCGCCCACAAGCGAGAGGATAGTCGAATCAGCCGCATTCCAGGTTCTTCAACGTCAAGACGATCCACTTCGGATTGGGCACTACGGCAACTATCACGACATCACCCAATCCGGCACGCAGGTTTGAGAAGCCGCCCTTATCTTGACAGCCAACACCCCGGAGCATACGACGCGGCCTGGCGCACGTCAAGCAACGAGAGGACTCGCCATGCCAATAGACGACATCATCTACCTACTGAAGTTCGCTCCCCAAGAGGAGTACATCGACGACCTGATGGGCGCCTCTATATGAACGCCGCCGACTACTACCACGGTTTGCCTGGAGAGCAGGGCGATCCGCTAGAAGCGTCTCTGGCGTACGGCGTGGGCGTCTACGCCCATTGGCCCTTACCGATCTACTGCATGTTCACGGTGCGGGAGAGCGACATCGTTGACAACGCTGTCGTGATTACCAAGCGAATGGTCGAGGAGTTCAGGTGTTCCGACGGCTGGATCGGCATCGTGCGGTACGACCGCTTTGAGCGGCTGCTAAATTGGGATATCGATTCTGGAGACGACATTTCCCTACACGGCTCCGTCCTCTATGGCGCTCCAACCCCTCCCCAACATTCCCCAGAAAGATCGCTGATGTTGACTGGGGTTCCCGTAAAATAAAACCCCAACTAAATATGTGCGGAGTGCCGGCCTGGAGCTGCCTTCGGACCCTATTGGCTGCTCACCGAGAGGCTCCGCTATGAAACGACCCCTTTACTACCTGCTCTGCGCGATCGCGTGCACGTCCATGGTCGGCGCGACGATGCCTATGGCGGCCATTGCGGAGGCGATTCAGCCTCAAGAAACCGCCGAGCAGCAGGCGCTAGCCGACGCCACGAGCAGCGACGCAGGCAAGGCTGAAGACGGCACCAGCACAAATGCGACAGCAGATACCGTAGAGGACAGCACCGCAACATCCACCGGCGCCAGCGCAGTCAACACGGAAAGAGCTGACGGCACCCGTATCGCCAACGCCACAGACACCTCCACGCCCGGCACCGCCGCCGCAACCGCCGCAACCGAAACGGCCACCACCCCC
>DXZP01000073.1:0-1796 GCA_019419605.1 Collinsella sp. | reverse complement strand
TGTCATGCGGACTCCAAACCGGACCTGATGGTCCAACTTTTTGTCCGCAGTCCCGCCTCAAGCGGAAAGCACGTCCCGTTTCTCAAAAAACGTCAAACGCCAACTCGGCGCCCTGTCCCACCTAGGCGCCAATCGCACGACGATACTCTGCCATCACCTGCGCATCGGCAGCTGCGGGGTCGGCAAAATAGCGCCCGTCATAGGTCTCGGCCGAAACAACTCCGCGATAGCCGTGCGCCACCAGCCTATCCAGGTCGGCGCGCATATCGCGGTCGCCGTCACCCCAGGCAAGATGCGTCGTGCCATCTGCCGCAACATCGACAAAATGCACGTGGGCGACATCATCGCCAAGCAGATCGAAATAATCGTCGATGGTATCCCCCGCCACCGCCATAGCGCCCATATCCAGACACGCCTTAAGTGCCGGATGGTCAACCGCCTCGATCATGCGCTTCGTATCGGCCGCCGAGTTCACGATCATCGACTCAACTGGCTGCAGGGCCTCGAGCACCAGTCGCACGCCGCGCTCTCCCGCATGCTCGGCAATCGCACGCAGCATCGAGGCGCTGCGACCCCACGCGTCCTCGATCGGCTCGTTCAAAAATGCCCAGCCGCTCGAGACCATGACCTGCTCGGCTCCAAGTTCCGCCGCGATATCTACAACGTTCTTAAAGTACGCGAGCGTGCGGGCACGCGCTTCATTCCCGCGCGCCGCGATATTCCACGGCTTGGGGTTGTTCTGTTCGGGACAAAGCCCCACAATCCGAACCCCATACCGCTGTGATAGCTCCCGCACCTGCTCGAGCGAATCGTATCCATGGCAATCGACATACAGATGCATCGCCCCGGTCCAAAGCTCGCAACACGTGTAGCCCGAAGCCGACGCCGAAGAAAAGAACTCCTCAAGGTCAAAATAACGATGGCTGATATTCATGACGGCAAGCTGGGGATAGCTCATAATTACTCTCCAACCCAAGCGAGGCCCCGTTCCATATAGGAGCGAGGCCCGATTACACAAACGTTATTTGCTCTTAGTAGTCGAACTGGTGATAGTAGCGACGGTAGTTGAGGTTGTGCTTGGTGACCGTCTCGTAGTAAGCGGCAAGGCGATCGGTGATCAGCGAGGAGAGGATCCACGGAGACACGATGACGCGGAACTCGTCGTCAAGGCCGGGGATCGCGAACTCGGCGGTGTCGATGATGTTGATGTCGGTGTCGCCGGTCACGCCGCGGTTGAGGAAGGCGCGGACGCGCTCGTCGAGCTTGCGGTTCTCGTCCTCGCCCATGAACAAGAAGACCGGGACGCCGGGCTCCACGAGCTCGAGGGTGCCGTGGAAGAAGTCGGCCGAGGTGATGTAGCGGGTGCGCTTCCACTGCATCTCCTCGAGGATGCACATCGAGAACAGGATGGTCTCGCCCCACAGGGCGCCGGAGCCGATGAACATGGTGTAGGGGGCCAGGGCGTACTTCTTGGCGAGCTCCTCGGCGCGCGGCTCGAAGCTCTTGCGGATGTCGACCAGGTGGGTCCAAACATCCTTGGTCTGCTCGATGAACTTATCGAACTGCGGGAAGCAGCCACGGCGATTGAGCAGGCGCAGGCCGAAGCAGTCGGCGAGGTAGTAGCCCATCTCGCAGCCGCCGTTACCATGATCGGAAGCCATCTTGACGCAATTCTCGGCGCCCACAGCCTGGCCGATGGGGCCCTCGGGCTTGGTCATGGCGTAGACACGAATGCCCTTTTCCTTCATCTTCTTGACGGCCTCGAGGACCTCGGGGGTGGTGCCGGACTCGGAGGC
>DXZP01000072.1:0-1888 GCA_019419605.1 Collinsella sp. | reverse complement strand
TGTATAAGAGACAGCGCTTAGGCTTGCCCACAGCCGAGGCAAACATGCGCGACAGCTCCTCGAACGCGCCCAATCCAACGCGGACATCGACACTGCGGTTTTGGAAATTGATAAGTTGACGGCGAATCATAGCAGTCCACGCTCCAAAAGCATCTCGGCACAAAGGTAGGAAACGTCCTCGAAGGACTTGTTGCGAATATCAAGGGTAATATCGGCGGCCTGGCGATACAGCGGACGGCGATGCTCAAACAGGCGCGCAGCGTGCTCGGGCGAGCGGAAATCGGGCCGGGTATCGGAGCGGCGAATCTGGCGCAACGAGTCCTCAAAGTCGCCTTCGAGGTACACGCATATACCCATCTCATGCATCAGCTCAATGTTCACCGGCGTCTCGACGATGCCACCCCCGCACGACACCAGCAGGCTGCGCTCGCTTTGAAGCGAACGGAGTGCCGAGGTCTCAAGCTCGCGAAAACGATCCTCGCCCTCGGTCTCAAATATCTCGGTCACCGACTTGCCACATCGACGCACAACCAAACGATCGGTATCGATAAAACGCCGCTTGAACATAGTGCCGACGTTGCGCGCGAGCGTCGATTTGCCCGCGCCCAAAAAGCCGATAAAGAAGATATGGTCGCAGCCGTGTTTGATGTGCTGAGACATGGCGAAACCTATTCCTCGCAGGGAAGGTCGCGCAGGGCCCGGCGCTCAAAGATACGGAAGATCTGCGTGTACCACAGGTCCTGGGTTGCCTGCGGCTTGACCAGAATAGTGTCAACGCCGGCAAAGTTACCGCTCCACACGTCCGTGTACAGCTGATCGCCGATCAGCACCGCCTCGTCTGCCGTGGCGCCAAGGCGCTTAAGACCCGCCTTCAAGGCAAACGGGGCGGGCTTCATGGCGTGGCTGATGGCCTCGAGTCCCAGCTCGCGTGCAGAGCTCATGACCTGATCGCGATGCCAGTTGTTGGACACCATGCACAGCTTAAAGCCTTTGGCGCGGGCGGTATCGAGCCAAGCGGAAACCGCGGCGGGAACCTGCTCGGTGTCGCGCGGAACCAGAGTGTTATCGCGATCGAGCAGAATGGCGCGTTTGCCGTCGGCCCACAGGGTATCAAGGTCGATGCGATCGACCGAGGCAACGTATCGTTTGGGGCTAAAAATCCTCATGCTAATTCCAAGACAGTTGATGCTCTTCGTAGGTTTGCGAGAAGTACTCCTCGTCCTGCGTAATGTAGAAATACAGGTCATCGGAGTCGGTTGGCTCAAGCGTGGCCTTGAGTGCCTCGAGCGACGGAGAGCAGATGGGCGTGGGTGGCAGGCCCTCGTGCTTATAGGTGTTATACGGGCTATCGCTCTGCAGGTCGTCGGCGGTAACCTCGCCACCGGTGACATACATCATGGTCGCATCGCTGTTGAGATAGCGCAGACCGTCGAGCTTGCCGGCAAGGCGGTTGTAGAAGACCGAGGCCACGTGTGCACGTTGATCGGCGTTGAGGCCCTCGCGCTCAACGATAGAGGCCAAGTTGACGATGTCGTAGTCGGACATCTCCACACCGTAGCGCTCCTTGATCTTGGCTTCGCAGCTCGCAAAGTCAAGCGACTTGTACTCGGTCTTAAACTGATCGAGCATGGCGCGAATCACGTCATCGGCCGTCGGCGAATCACCCAACGAATAGGTCTTGGGGAACAAGAAACCCTCGAGCGAGTCGTTGGCGGCGCCCTTAAGGAAGCTATAGTCGTCCACGTAGTTGGAGGCCTTGGCCTGGTTGAGGAAGTCTTCCTTAGAGATGCTGTCGTAGGCCTGGGCCACGCGATCGGCGACTTGATCGACTGTCAGACCCTCAGGGATAGTCAGCGCATTGGAGCCCGCGTTGGGGCCTTCCATGAGC
>DXZP01000071.1:0-2005 GCA_019419605.1 Collinsella sp. | reverse complement strand
ATCGACGCCGGCGTCGATCATGCGGTTGATGCTGCGCTCAAAGGAGGCAACGTCGAGCTGGTGGTCTTCGGTATCGGGAACAACGACGGGAGGGATAACGCCGGTGAATTTCTGAGTTGCCACAAGAATCTCCTTAGTTGTCTGGCGGGCGGCCCTATGCCACCCACTCTTGTTGGCAGTGTCCAGGCCGTCTAGGCCAAAGAACACGGATAGAACGTTTGGTTAAAGAAGTCGACGACTTCGTTTTCGAACGCATTGATGCGCTCGTGAGCGTATTTGGCATAGATGATATGCCTCCGGTCACACTCAAGACCGTTGAATACGGCAAACTGACCCTTGGGATCACTCACGGTATCCATGAGCGATGTGCCCATGAGCACCGAGCCACGAACCCGAGGCGACAGCGTCTCGAGACCGCTGGGAAGCGGATTGGCAAGCGCCGTGCAGGCAAGGCCCCGCTCGTCCAGAGCAGAAACCGCCAGCGCGACACCGCCGCCAAGGCCCTCGCCCCATGCAAAGATGCGGTCGGGATCCATGCCATCAAGGTTGCGCGCAACCCTCGCCAACGCGCAGCCCCAACGGACACGCTCGACAAAAGCAGGCGAGGTAATCCCCTGCTGCAGATCGTTGGATCCAATAGTCTCATCGTCCAGCGCGAGGACGGCATACCCCATGGCGACAAATCTCGTCATGTGATGCCAGCCGCGCACAGGTCGGTCGATGTCGTGAAACATCAGACATAGCGGCACAAGCTCGGATGCTCGGGCGCGACCGGCAGGCTCGATCAAACGTGCGTGGACCACATCGCCACCAAGCTCAAAGGAAACCTCGGAGTAGCGGGCATACGGATTGGCGAAATCGATCGCCGTAATACTCGGCCCGCAAACCTCAAGGTCCGAAGCGGCTATCTCTAATTCGGAAACATCCGCAGAAGCATCACCGCGCCAATCCCGGAAATCAGCGAGCCTTGACGAAACCGTTCCAGGAATTCCCACGAGTCCGGGGACAATCAGCTCGTTAACATTGCTCTCGCACTTAGACATGAGCCTCCCCCCCCCTTGCAGAAAAACGGAATAATCAAATCGTCAAAATCCTGAATCTCCTCGTGGCCAAAGCCATCAAAAAACTCATGACGCTTTTCGCAGGTCAGGTTGTTATAGACCGCAAACTGCGTCGCTGGCGGACAGACAATATCGGCTGTGCCGGTGCCAAACAGCACGGGGCATTTGACCATAGGGGCAAAGTTCTTGGAATCGAAGTACGCCAGCTTGGCATAGGCTTCGTCAATACGAGTCGAGTCCTCGTCAAACCAGCGAGACCAATAGCGCAGGCCCTCGTAGGCAATGTCGTCGGCATCCAAATCCCAGACCAGGCGGAAATCTGACAGGAAGGGATAGAGGATGGCGGCACGATTGATAAGCTCGCTGTTAAGTGCACAGGTCGCAATGCCCAAACCGCCACCCTGCGACGCGCCGTTCACAAACACACGCGCAAGATCGATGCCCTCGAGCTCGCGAACGATGCGGCACAGGATGCGAATATCTTGGTGCAAGCGGACATAGTAGAGGTTGGCCGGGTCGCCGTCGATACCGGCGACGATATGACCGGCAACCGTTGTGCCCTCAAATCCACCAATGTCCTCGGAGGGACCTCCTTGGCCGGGGCAGTCGAGGGCGATGAGCGCCATGCCCATGCCCGCAAACGACGCCTGCTCAAACCAGCTGCGGCTTGCACCCGGATACCCATGGAACTGAAGTACCAATGGCACGGGCTCGTCCGAGACGGGCTTAAGGTACTTGGCATGCAGGCGAGCGCCACACATGCCTGTATACCAGAGGTCGAAAAGCTGGCAGGTCACGGCATCTGTGACCGATGCCGTCTCGATCGCATAGTCAAGCCCGACCGCGTCGGCCTCGGCCATGCGATCCTTCCAAAAGAGATCGAAATCTGATGGACGGGGCATGGCGCCTCGATATTCACCAAATTGATGTTGTAGCTCCGGAGC
>DXZP01000070.1:0-2738 GCA_019419605.1 Collinsella sp. | reverse complement strand
AGCAGGATCCCATGCAGGAGGATGTGAAAGCCGCCGAGGAGAAGGGCAAGACAGCCTCGACCCGTCTGCGCTTTGCCGTCAAGGCGGCAGCGGTTGTGGCGGCGATCCTCGCCGTCGGGTACATCGGCGTGGGGATGGGCCTGCTCGCCCACGACGCCGTGCCGGGTAGCGGGAAAGCGGATGACGCCGGGCAGATGGAGGCGGTCAGTGGAGAAGCCGCTGCGTGCGACCACCTCTGGGTGCCGCAGTATGGCTCCGTCCACCATGACGCCGTTTATGAACAGGTGTGGCACGAGCCGGTCTATGGCACGGAGACCACCTACCACACCGTTTGCAACACGTGCAACGCCCTGATCGACGGCAACGCCGCCCAGCACATCGAGGAGACCGGCCACAGCGGCTACTCCACCGACGTCCCTATCGTGAACGAGGTGGTCGTTCAAAGCGGATACTATGAGCAGGTGCTCGTGAAGGAGGCTTGGGATGAGACGGTGCAGACCGGCTCCGTGTGCGCCTCCTGCGGCGAGGAGAAGCCCTTGGAGGGCGGCGCGGCATGAGGCGGGCCGTCCGCGCTAGGATAGCCCTCGCGTTCTCGGGGATATGCGTGCTCGCTCTGGCGGTGGGCCTCGGGGTGCTCGCATCCCTGCATGGGCGCGCCGCCAGCGTATCGCCGGTTCCCGGCGAACAGACCATCGAAGATACCCCCACCGCAGACGGGAGCGGGTTCCCGGATGTGGATTGGGAGGCTTGGCGCGCCATCAACCCGGATGTGATCGGCTGGATCAGCATACCCGGCACGCCCGTCGACTACCCCATCGTGCAGGCACCGGCTGACGACCCGACTTACTACCTCAAGCACGACGTCTACCGCAAGCCGAACTACATGGGCTGTCCTTACCTCGATGCGGATTGCGCCGAGGGCGGTCTTTTCGGCAGTGCGAACGCCGTGGTCTTCGGCCATAACCTCGGTTTCGGAGACACCTCCATGTTCAACGCCGTTGCGTCCTACACGGATGCCTCTTTCGCGCGGGAACACCGCCGTGTGCTATTGCAGACACCGGATGAGAGGCGAGAGTTCGAGGTGCAGGCCGCCGACTGCATCGGCGGGTGGGAGGCTCAGAAGCGCACGCGCTTCGAGAGCGAGGCCGATTTCAGCCAATGGTACGCGGACCGCCTCGTCGAGAGCGACATGCGCCTCACTGATGAGGCGGTCGCATCGCCCATCGTGACGCTCTGCACATGCAGTTACAACCGCTGGGCCGACAACGAGCGCACGGTCGTCTATGCCGCGCCGATCGGGGCTGAAAAAAGCGCCTCGGAGAACCCGCAGGTAGACGGCTCGCTGTAAGGCGATTTAAGGCCCCTGAAAAAGAACCCCCGGTGTACCACACCGGGGGTTCTTCTGTTTTGTGGCGCATATTTAGACAAAAGCGGCCCGCCGTTTGCCAGCGGGCCGCTTTTTTGTAATTTGACGATGGATCATCGAGCCCCGTTGTCTTTGGAGAGACCGGTCGCGTCGCGGCCCTGTGTCAGCGAGCCACAGGCGTCTCGGGCTTCGCGCGACTCCGCATCGAGGTCGCAGCCTTCGTCCCGTGCCAGTTCGTCCATCGTGTATAGACCATAGCCCTCGTACTCGTAGCTGGCGTCGATCCCCTTCATGTAGACTTGTCGGTCATCGACCTTATCGGTGAGGGCCTCCTTGAGCAGCGCCTTGATCTCGATGTCCTTGACCGGGCTGCGCTCCATGGCGAGCAGGTAGTCCCGCTTGTCGACCAAGCTCCAATCGACCACCATGCCCAGCTCCCTCTTGAGGATCATGTCGAGCCAGATGCGCGTGCTGCGACCGTTGCCTTCGCGGAAGGGGTGCGCGACGTTCATCTCCACGTACTTCTCGATGATCTGGTCGTATGTCCCCTGCGGCATCCTGTCGATCGCATCGAGGGCGGGGGAAAGGTACATCGCCGGTGCGAAACGGAACGACCCCTTCGAGATGTTGACCGTCCGTTGCTCTCCCGCGAAGCGGTACACATCTTGGAAGAGATACCCGTGGATCGCGGCGAGCCCCCTGAACGTACCGACCTCATAGCTTTCGAGCAGCCCGTCGGCGAACAGCTCCATCGCCCTTTTCTTGCTCAGGCGCTCCTCCTCGCGGGCGAGTTCCCGGTCGCTCGTGATCCCCAGCTTGTTCTCAAGCGTCATGCCATCCGCCTCCTTCACTCATCTCGCCTTGTCGTCTCTGCTCAATCCGGCACCGCGCGCCGTGTCGCCGCTGACGGCACGGGCGTCCGCAGCCTCCATGTCGAGGTCGCAGCCCGCAGCCTCAGGAGCCGTGACGCATTCCCGCACATCGACGGCTGGCAGCTTGTCGAGTCCGAGCGCAGGTATGGCCTCTTTCACAGCAGCCACCTCGTGTTGCAGGTCTCGGCGCAGCTCCACCTCATCGACCACGGGCATCGAGAGCAGATCGCGGACGCGCCCGCCGATCCAGCCGTTGAGGGCGTCAAGGCGCTCCTGATCGACGGGGTACTGAGGATGGTTCTCGAACCTAAAATCGAGCAGATGGCGCAGTTGCCCGTGCTGGGCCTCACCCATGACCATCGCCGCCTGCTGGTCGAATGTGAGCAGGCCGGTCCTCGGCATCTTCCCACCGGCATTGGTCGCCCAACCTGCGTAGTCGGACTTCATATCCCGCGCGAAGAGTGCGAGGTTATGGTCGTAGAGCGGGGCCATGCCAGTGA
>DXZP01000007.1:52871-69499 GCA_019419605.1 Collinsella sp. | reverse complement strand
AATGCCGACATCGCAAATTGCATCGATAGGTCACATCAACTGAGGCCGAGCTAATATAATTCATATAGAATCCGCCCTCTTTCGTGCTTACAAAATACTTAATTGCAATTATGGACCTAGCAATTCTCGTTTATTTCTAATTATTTGTAATGAATATGTAATGGATTCAAAAGCTGTAAGTTTGAGTCCTACATATTAAAGACATTGACGACTTCCTCGGACCTAAAGTAGATGGCAGATTCCCCAATCATGGAAACCGTTATATAAGCCCACTCTAAAACTCAATTTGTTTTTTATTATAGGACAATCTTTCGCCTCATCTTTGTCTGTTTAAAGAAAAAGGACGATATGAAAGAAATCGGAGAATTTGTACCCTTTGGCTTGCTCTTTTACAAACGTATTCCCAATACGTTTTAAACATGCGGCACTCGCCTTAAGGTCGAAATATAAACGGGGCGAGGCCGGACTACGTCACATACCGCAGGACGGGGGGCACAGACCAGATTCACCTATCATGAATTCATCTGCGCGATAAAACTGTGCATGCAAATTTACCGCGCTATGAACTACATCGTGCAGGACATGAAGGAGTCGACGACCCGCTAGCTTCACCCGCTTGAAAACACCCGCAAGCGACGGCAGCGTGAAAAGCAATTGGCCTCCGGGGAAACCTCTACGGAGTTCTCGATCTCCGTATTTGTCGAACTGCCAGTTCTGCCACGCCGTCCACTTCCTGCCCGCCGAGGTCATTCCTCAAGCCGCACAGCAGCCCGCCTTCTAAGACCTCAGAGTTCGCCATCGAAGGCGACCTGCCCAGACTCCTCACAATCGGCTTGCATGAGGCCCCGCGCTCCAACATCCTCTGGACCGTGTCCCTCTCGTACCTGGTAAGCGAGCCCGCCGTTGGCTCTCGGGGCCGGCTTCCCGGTCCCGAGAAACACTCGGATGAAGCTACCGATCGAGACGGGGCGCATGATGGGCAGTCGCCGGAATCGCGCCCCACGTCATCTGCCCGCTCGTGCGATAATCCTCCGCAGAAGTCACCAACAACAGAGGGAGTTTGCGATGAAGGTTCTTTTGGTCAATGGCAGTCCCAAGGCAAACGGCAATACCGCCCGCGCACTCGCCGAGGTCGCCGAGCAACTTAATGCAGAAGGCAATGATACCGAGGTGTTTCAGCTGGGCGCCAAACCCATTCGCGACTGCATCGGCTGCGGTCAGTGCGGCAAGCTTGGCGGTCGTTGCACCTTTGACGACGACGTGGTGAACGAGCTGATCGCTGCCGCCGAGCAGGCAGATGGCTTTGTCTTTGGCTCACCCGTCTACTATGCGCACCCCAGCGGACGCATCCTTTCGGCCCTCGATCGCGCCTTCTATGCCGGAGGCAAAGCCTTTGCACACAAGCCGGGCGCTGCCATCGCCGTCGCCCGTCGCGGCGGTACGTCGACGACTTTCGACGTGCTCAACAAGTACTTCACCATCAACCAGATGCCTGTGGTCGCCTCCACGTACTGGAACAACGTGTTTGGCGCCATGCCGGGTGAAGCTGCCCAGGACGCCGAAGGCCTTGCCACCATGCGAAACATCGGCAAAAACATGGCCTGGCTCCTTCGTTGCATCGAAGCAGGAAAGGCCGCCGGCATCGAAGCCCCCGAGGCCGACCGCGCCAGGACCAACTTCATTCGATAAGTCCAGCGGTGGTCACCTCGATGTTCGTTAGAACGGCGGAACCAAACAATGAATATTCAAATTTTCGGGACCAAAAAGTCCTTCGATACCAAGAAGGCCCAGCGCTATTTTAAGGAGCGCCGCATTAAGGTGCAGTTTATTGACCTGAAGGAAAAGGAGATGAGCAAGGGCGAGCTCACGAGCGTGATGCAGGCGGTCGGCGGCATCGACAAGCTGCTCAACCCCAAAGCCAAGGACGAGGAGACACTCGCGCTCATCCAGCACCTCACCCCCAGCCAGCGCTTCGATAAGCTGCTCGAGAATCAGCAGGTTCTAGCCGAGCCCATCGTGCGCAACGGCAAGAAGGCCACCGTCGGCTATTGTCCCGACGTATGGGGAGCCTGGGAGTAGCCTGTGTTATTTGCCGGCGCGTGGGTATAAGAGCAGGCGTTTGGCATAAGATTCAACTGTAAGCCATGTCTAACAAAGGAGGGCACATGCCCAACAAACCCGTGAAGATCATCATGCTTACCGGATACCTCGGTGCCGGCAAGACCACACTGCTCAACCACATCCTCGCTAACGACGGCGGCATCCGCGCCGCCGTGATCGTCAACGATATCGGCGAGATCAACGTCGACGCCAGCCTCATCGCCGACGGCGGCCTTTCCGAGACCGACGACCTCATCCCGCTCACCAACGGCTGCATCTGCTGCACGCTTTCGGACGACCTTGCCAACCAGCTGCAGGGCATCGCCGATTCGGGCAAGTTCGACTACATCATCATCGAGGCCTCGGGTATCTGCGAGCCTATCCCCATCGCCTACACCATCTCGAGCTTCTGCGACGAGGCCAAGGTGGGCGGCCAGCCCAAGCTTGCACTCGACAACATCGTGGCCGTGGTCGACTGCGCCCGCATGTACGACGAGTTCAACGGCGGTCGCGACCTGCTGGCCGAGGACATTGACGAGGACGACATCGAGAGTCTGCTCATCCAGCAGATCGAGTTCTGCTCTACGCTGATCCTCAACAAGACCGATACCGTGACGCCCGAGCAGATCGCCGAGCTCAAGGCCATCGTGCGCAGCCTGCAGAAGGACGCCGTGATTGTCGAGGCCCAAAACGGCGAGGTCCCCATGGAGGAACTGCTCGATACCGACCGCTTCGACTTTATGCGCGCCTACAACTCCGCCGCCTGGATCGAGGCCATGGAGCATCCCGAGGAGCACGACGACCCCGAGGTGCTCGAGTACGACATCGAGACCTTTGTGTACTCGCGCCGCAAGCCGTTTGACCTGCAGAAGTTCACCGATTTTGTTGAGCAGGAGTGGCCCGACGAGGTCATCCGCGTCAAGGGTCCGCTGTGGCAGACCGGTGATCCGGACATGTGCTACATGTTTGAGCAGGCCGGCCACCAGATGCGCCTGATGGAGAACGGTCTGTTCGTTGACTCCGCGCCCGAGGGCGAGAAGCAGAAGATCATCGACGAGAACCCCGAGATCATGCAGATTTGGGACGACGAGACGGGCGACCGCATGACGAGCCTGTGCATCATCGGCCGTCACATGGACAAGGATGCGCTCATCGCCTCCCTCGATGCCTGCCTGACCGACTGGCACCGCGCCTAGGTTTATCCAAGCGGGCATTTTTTCGCCTACGTAACCGCCAAACCACCACGAAGGTGCCCTTCGTGGTGGTTTTTCGTTCTGAGCCAAGGAGATTCATGTTCAACATCGTGCTGTATGCGCCCGAGATTCCGGCCAATACGGGCAATATCGGCCGCACCTGCGTGGTCACCGGCGCACGCCTGCATCTGGTGGAGCCGCTGGGGTTTTCGCTCGACGACAAGACAGTGCGTCGCGCCGGCCTGGGCTACTGGCAAAACTTGGACGTGACGACCTATGCCGGCTGGGAGGACTTCCTTGCGCGCAACGGTCTCTCTCCCGCCGACGAGCGCCTGCACCTGCTGACCAAAAAGGCGCGCCACACCTATGCGCAAAGCACCTACCGCGACGGCGACTATTTGGTCTTTGGCAGCGAGAGCTCGGGGATTCCCGAAGAGCTGCTCGCTGCGGCGCCTGAGCGCTGCGAGCGCATTCCCATGCTGCGCGATTGCGACTCGCTCGATAACGCCGAGGCCTGGGAGGCACATGAGGAATCGCTCGGGCATACCGAGGCCAGCCACGAGGCCATCCTTCAACAGGATATCTGCGGCAACTTCGTCGATCCGGACGACTACCGCATCAGCGCTCTCAATCTCTCCAACAGCGCCGCCATCGTCCTCTACGAAGCCCTGCGCCAAACAGGCTTTCCGGGAATGTGACAAAGGAACTGTCCCTTTGTCACATTCGGTTATAGGTAGCGGCCGGTGATGCTCTTGGAGCAGGCTGCGATGTCGCCCGGCGTACCGGCGCAGACGATTTGCCCGCCGGCGTCGCCACCGCCCGGTCCCATGTCGATCACGTAATCGGCGTTACGGATAAGGTCAAGATCGTGCTCGATCACGATAACCGTGGCGCCCTTGGCAACAAGGCCGTCGAACACACTCAGCAGCACCTGAACATCGAGCGGGTGCAGGCCAATTGTGGGTTCGTCGAACACGAATACGGCATCATCCTGCACGCGGCCCATCTCGCTCGCGAGCTTAAGACGCTGCGCCTCGCCGCCCGAAAGCGCCGGCGTGGGTTCGCCGAGCGTGAGATAACCCAAGCCCAGGTCGCGCAGGGTCTGTAAGCGCGCCTGGACTTTCTTGAGCCCCACCGTGGCGTCGATGGCCTCGTCCACACTCATGTCCATGAGCTGCGGCAACGTAAGCAGGCTCCCGTCCTTGCCCTCGCGATGGATATGCGAGGCCGCGTCTGCATAACGCGAGCCACGACATGTAGGACAGACAATCTCGACATCGGGCAAAAACTGCACGTCGAGCGATATCGAGCCCGTACCATCGCACGTGGGGCAGCGCAAGGCGCCGGTGTTGTAGCTAAAGGCACCCGCCTTATACCCTGCCGCCTTGGCCTCGGGCGTACGGGCGAAGGCGCGACGCAATTCGTCATGGATGTCGGCATAGGTCGCCACCGTCGAGCGCACGTTGGCGCCAATGGGCGTGGCGTCAATCAGGTTGGCGCGCGCGATGCCCTCGGCATCGACCCAACGCACGTGCCTCGGCAGGCGCTCGCCAGCCGCTTGCGCCTTGAGCGCCGGGATGAGCGTCTCGAGCACCAGCGTCGTCTTGCCCGAACCTGAAACACCCGTTACCGCGACAAGGCGGCCGCGCGGGATATCGACTTCGAGCGGTTTGACGGTATGGATGGCATCGGTCGCCATGCGGATATGTCCCTGGTCGAACATTTCGTCGTCAGCCACCTGTGGGCGCAAGCGCTTGGGGTCCGAGCGCAAGAACGGCGCGATGCGGCTACCCTGCGATTGTTCGACCTCGCCCACCGTACCGGCGGCGATCACATGACCGCCGCCTGCTCCGGCAACGGGGCCCATCTCGACCAGATAGTCGGCTTCTGCCAGCACGCGCGTGTCGTGGTCAACAACAACCACGGTGTTGCCGTCATCCACCAGATCGCGCATCACGCCCACCAGGCCATCGACATTGGCAGGATGCAAGCCGATCGAAGGCTCGTCCAGCACATACAGCACGCCCGTCGATCGGTTGCGCACCACACGAGCAAGCTGCACGCGCTGGCGCTCACCCGTAGACAGCGTGGCACCGGCGCGATCGAGCGAAAGGTAATCGAGACCCAGGTCAACCAGACGGCGGGCCGTACTCAAAAACGAATCGCAGATGTCCGTCGCCATGGGCCGCATCTCGATCGGCAAGGATGCGGGCACCCCGCGCACCCACTCAATCGCCTCGCCCAGTGTCATGGCGGCCGCCTGCGCCAGATTGATACCGCGCACCTGAGGCTGGTGCGCGGCCTCAGAAAGACGCGTGCCGCCGCAATCGCGGCACGGCCCCTCACACAAAAAGCGTGCCACGCGCTTAAGTCCCTTGTCGTCCTTAACCTTGGCGAGCGCATTCTCGACGGTATAGACGGCGTTGTAATAGGTGAAGTCGAGCGGCGTGGCGCCCTCGCCGTTTTTGGGAACGTAGAGAATGTGCTTCTTAACCGCCGGGCCATGGAACACGATATCGCGCTCTTGGGGCGTGAGCTGGTTAAACGGCACGTCGGTGCGCACACCCATCTCGCCGGCCACCTGTTTCATCAGATCCCACATGAGCGTGCCCCAGGGAAGCACCGCGCCCTCGTCGATGGTCTTTGACTCGTCGGGCACCAGGCTCGCCTCGTCCACCTCGCGCATGACGCCGGTGCCTCCGCAGGTAGGACACGCGCCGCCACTGTTAAAGGCAAGGTCCTCGGCACCCGGCGCATAGAACTCGCGGCCGCATGCAGGGCACGTGAGCGACAGGCCCGCGGCCACGTTAAGGCTCGGCTCCACACGCGTCCCGCAATGCGGGCACACGTGATGGGCGCAGCGGCTAAAGAGCAGGCGCAGGCTGTTGTTGAGCTCGGTCATGGTGCCAAAGGTCGAGCGCACGCCTGGCACACTAGGACGCTGATGCAATGCGAGCGCCGCCGGCACGTGCAACACCTCGTCCACCTGTGCGTGCTCGGCCTGCGTCAGACGACGGCGGGTATAAGTGCTGAGCGCCTCCAGATAACGACGCGAGCCCTCGGCATACAGAACCCCCAGCGCCAGCGAGCTCTTGCCCGAGCCCGACACGCCGGCAATACCCACGAGCTTTCCCAGCGGAATATCGATATCGATGTCCTTAAGGTTGTGGACGCGTGCACCGCGCACCTCGATAGCACTTGGCTGTTGCGACACCGTCATCGCTCCCCTTCCTGTTGATCGAATGTGACAAAGGGACAGTCCCTTTGTCACATTACTCGTGCCATAAAATGTGATCGCGAATGTACTCGCCCAGCATGGGCACGCTAAACCGAACGAGGCCGTATCCGGCAGCCTCGATGACGCGCTCGCGAATCAGGCTTGCGCGATATTTACTCGCCCAGCTCTGGGTGCGGTCGCAACGCTCAATGATATCCGCCATGCGCGTCGGCTTGTCCTCGTCAACCGCCATAGCCTCGACAAAGAGGCGCTGCGGACTGCGCAGCCCGTAATACAGAGGCGCGTCAACCGCTTCGTAGAACTCAAAGATAGCATCCGCATGGCCATCCTCGACATCGCACCCTTCAATGGCCTGCGAGCCACGTCGGACAGCAGACCGCCACATGTAATATCCCACCAGCTGAACCATATAGGGATGCCCCATGCTCTTGCGCGCCGCAAGGTCCGCGGTCTTCGCATCAGCGTAAAGACCAGCACATTCGACCGTCTGGATATATGAATCGCGCACCTGGGGCAAAGAAATCGCCCCCAACGTACGCTGCTGGGCACGCCGCAAAAACGCCACGCTCGGCTCTTCGAGCAAATCGTCAACCATGCTGGGCAAGCCGGCAAAGACCAGTGCAAGACCGCGTTGCTCGCTATCGGGCAAGCCCGTGGCATCCTGATCTCCGAGCACCTGCTGATAGAGAACGGCAAGAGTCGCCAGTTCCTCAATAGACGCAGATTGCGCCTCGTCAATCGCAAACAGGATGCCCTTACCTGGACCGAGCTTCTTGAGCCTCTCGTTGACCAGCCCCCGCAATGTCTCGCCTTTTGCCCGCGCCGCCTCAACCGACATTCGGCCAAATGACGGCCCAAACTCCATTGACGTCACAACGGGCTTGTTCGAGCGAAGCGCGTCGGCCAAGCGGTCGCATAAGCCAAGCGAAGCGGAATCGGAGGCAACCGCCCATCCGCGCTCGCTGGCTAGACGTTGCAGCTCCCGCAAGAGAACCGTTTTGCCACAGCCGCGGTTTCCCGTAATGAGCATGAGCCTGCCCGGCGCTCCGGCACCGTTATCGAGCCCTTCCTCAAAATCTTCGATGACCGACTCGCGGCCGATGAGTATCGGAGGTCGCTTGCCGGCCGTTGGCTTAAAGGGATTTGGATTCATGTCGGCCTCCTCGGATTGGCAAAGGCTGGCAATAGTTATACCAACTTATACCGAGTTACACCAACTGAATGCGACAAAGTAACACTCCCTTTGTCACATGTGGCCGAAAAATTCCGCGTCGGCGGAGCGATAGGGGCGGAAGGTGGCGGGATCGATCTTTACGTGCGCCGCGGCGGGTACGTCGTACCATTTGACCGTATAGCCGGCGCCGTGAGCGCAAAAGACCGAGTCGGGCGTGTTGGGCAAATCGGTCTCGGGCTCATAGGCGGCCGCCTCGATGACGCGCTCGGCATCATGGCAGGTCGCATAACCGGCGAACTCAAGGTACAAATGCCCGCGGCCGCTCGTGTAGGCAGCCACCTCCAGCGCGTAATCCTGTACCTCGGATGCCGGTACGCGACCCACGAGCTTCGCCCGGTCACCCGCCATTGCCGGCGGCTCGTACTCGGCGCCCATGCGCGTGACATCCGAGAGCGCCCTGCCCACGCACTCCCCCGGTACCTCGAGCTCAAAGTGGTACCACGGCTCCAACAGCACCGCCGCACCGGCCTCACGCGCCTGCATCAAACCCTGGCGAATCGCGCGGTACGTTGCCTGTCGAAAGTCACCGCCCTCGGTGTGTTTGGCATGCGCACGGCCGCCCGTGAGCGTAATGCGCACATCGGTGATGGGCGAGCCGGTCAACACGCCCAGGTGATCGCGCTCCATGGCGTTGGTGAGTGCCAGGCGCTGCCAGTTCAGATCGAGCTCGTCGGTCGAGGCAACGGTACCAAATTGCGCGCCCGAGCCCGCTGTCAGCGGCTCCAGGCGCAGATGCACCTCAGCGTAATGGCGCAGCGGCTCAAAGTGGCCCACGCCCTCGACCGGCTGCGAGATAGTCTCCTTATAGAGAATGCCGCCGGGCTCAAACTCGATCGAAAGGCCAAAGCGATCGGCCAACACCCGCTGCACGACCTCGAGCTGCACGGCGCCCATCAACTGCAAATGGATCTGCTCAAGATGCGTATTCCAGCTTACGCCGAGCATGGGGTCTTCGTCCGCCAACTCGGTCAACGCTTTGAACACCGCATGGACATCGTGTTCGCCCGGCAGCACCGTATAGGTGAGGACCGGCGCAATGACGGGTGCATCGCACCCGGGCTCCGCACCCAAGGCGTCCCCCGGGCGAACGTGCGCAAGACCCGTCACGGCACAGATACCGCCAGCAGCAACTTCCTGGGCAAGCTCGTACTTCTCGCCGTTATAGATGCGCACCTGATCGACCTTCTGCTCCCATACCTCGGCACCGGAGCGCCCGTCAATCATCTGTTTTGCACGCAGCGTGCCGCCGGTCACTTTAACCCAAGCCAAGCGCTCGCCGTGATCCCCGCGGCTGACACGATAGACGCGCGCGGCGAACTCCGGGGCCCACGCCTGTTCACGCATCAGCCTGCACATGCCATCCAGCAGCTCGCCCACGCCTTGGTCCTTGAGCGCCGAACCCGCAAAGCAGGGAAACAATTTGCGCTCGGCAACCATGCGCGACAGCGTTGCAACAGAAAGCTCACCCGCTTCAAGAAACTCCTCGAGCGCCGCCTCGTCCAACGCGGCAGTGTCCTCCCAAGCGGCACCGCCCGCCAGCAGCTCGCTGGCATCCAGGCAGCCCTCGGAAAGACGCTGCCCAAGTTGCGCCAGCAAAACATCGCGGCCGGGATTCTCCAAGTCGATCTTGTTGATAAAGATGAACGTCGGGATGCCATAGCGCGCAAGCAGGCGCCACAGGGTTTCGGTGTGTCCCTGCACGCCGTCGTTGGCGCCCACAACCAAAATCGCGTAGTCGAGCGCGCGCAACGTGCGCTCCGCCTCGGCCGAAAAATCCACGTGACCGGGGGCGTCCACGAGCATGACGTGGGTATCGCCGTGGTCGAGCACGGCCTGCGACGAGAAGATCGTAATGCCGCGCTCGCGCTCGATCGCGTTAGTGTCCAGATGCGAATCGCCATCGTCCACGCGGCCGCGCTTGCGAATGCGACCCACGTTGAACAACATGGCCTCGGCCAACGTGGTCTTGCCGGCATCGACATGCGCCAAGATTCCAACGACTGCCTGCTTCGACATGGCTCTCCTCTTATTACAAGCTACAAGCCCATCGCACGCGGCAACGGGCGTCCTCGTTCCACACTGGATGATACAATTTACGAGCCGGCGGGCGAAGCGGGCCCTATCCCCCGGCCGAGCTCATCGTCCCGCGTTGCCGCGCGGCGATTTTCGTAGGTTCGCGCCTTGCGAAAGCCGGCACCTCCCCTTAACAGCCCAGCGATCAAAAAGGCCCCACCCGGGGCCATTTTCATGTATGTGGATTGCTGATACGCGTCCCCGTTCTTATGCCTCGCGCAGCCAGTCGAACGCAACGCGCGGCGTGCCGTCCGACACATACACGACGCCGGCGCGCTCGAACCCCGCTTTCATGCTCGCGCCTTGCATGGGCAGGTTGTCCGCATGCGTATCGATACGCAGGTGGTCGGCACGCTCCTTGGCAAAGGCAAACATCGCGGCCGCGATACCGTGCACGGTGCCGTCGGACGCCACGCGGTGCAGTACGGCGTACGGAGTGTCGCTGTGCCACTGACCGTCCTCGATGACGTCATAGCACTCGTCCGGGCCCGGCAAAAAGGCAAACGTCGCCACCACGCGACCGTCGACTTCGCACACATAGCTGCCACCGGCGGCGATATCGGCAGCCAGCTGCTCGGCCGAAGGCGTGCCCTCGGGCCACTGCGTGGCGTTGCCATGCGCGCGCATAAAGGCGCGGGCGGCATCATAGATGGCCATGACGGCGGGAATGTCGGTCTCGAGGGTTTTTCTTATCATCACGCGGCGACCTCACGTTTATTGGTATCACTTTGATTGAGCAATCATACCAGCGTTTGGAAAGGGCAAGGAGCGAATGGGAAGCAAAAAGCGAGCCGCCTGGGCAAAGGCCAAAAGTGAGTTTTTGGGCGCTGCCACCGGCGGCGATATGAGCGACCTTTTTGCGCGCGAGGACGAGCGCCGCGACGCCCTGGACGCCGAACGCGATGAGGCCTGGCGCTACAAATCGTGCGAGCGCAAAAACCGCTACGACACACGCGCCGAGGCCGAGGCCGTTATGGCCGACTGCGAAAACCACGGGCGTCGTAGCTTGGCCTGCTATAAATGCGAATACTGCGGCGGATGGCACCTGACGTCCCACCCTTGGAAATAGGCCCCGCATCGGCGCGGCGCTCACGCAGCACCGGCCATCGCGCACAGGCTACGGACGCGGCGGCACCAAAACATCGTAGCGGACGGCCTTGCCCGCAAGCTGATAGCTCGGCTTAACGCCGGCAAGCAGCGGCCCCTTCACCGGCCGCTTGATAACGACCTTGCGCGGGCGCGGCACAAGCGCGGCCTCGACCAGCGTCTCCTCATCGGCGCACGGCTGTTCCAAATGGTGCAAGAGCTGGAACTTCTTTTTAACCGCCGCGCTCTTGGTGCGCTCGGGAAACATGGGGTCCAGATACACCACATCGGGAGCCGCGAGCTCACCGCGCTCGACCAGCTCAGCCGTATGGCGAAGGCCGGCAATGCTGTCCTCGCCCGCATGCAAGCGCATTCGTGCCACGGCTGTCGCAAGCGCCGGATCATCTGTCGCGCGATCCAAGGCATCCTTGAGAAGCGCCGCGATCACGCAATCCTGTTCATACAGATCGACGGTAAAGCCCGCGGCCGCCAGCAGCAGCGAGTCCTCGCCAAAGCCTGCTGTGGCATCAATCGCCCATGGTTGTTCGATGCCTTTTGTGCGCGCAGCCTTTACCAACAGCTCTTGCTGCAGACGACCCTGCTTGAGCCGTGGAAGCATGCGGCCAAAATCGGCACGCAACTCCATCGTGCCGTCGGTGAGCGTAAGGCCCTCGGACGTCCGCACGAGCTCGAGCCCAGCAGCCCGAGCAACAGAAAAGGGATCGACGACGCCCATGGACACTCCTTAGCAAACAAAACGAATACGTGAGCGCCACCTCAGTTGGCACCCAACCGTCCGTTATTGTCCCACATGCGACATGGTCCACAGCATCCCAATGCAAAGCACAGCCATCAATACCGTGCACACGGCAGCGATCACAGAATCACTCATGCGCCTTCCCAGCGACCGCGGCTCATCCACTTGCTTGGCTCCGTACATCATGGCTCCTCCTTCGGTCCAGCTCTTACCATGGCCCCATCATCGCAGCACCGCGCATACGCTACCATCGATTTGGCTTACGCCCAGCTTTCCTTTTTGAAAGGTTGGACCGTACAGGCAAGAGACGCTTTCAAGCGCATGCATCGCCCCGTTGAACTACAATGTGCTTCACAATATGTGCCGCAACCTGGGTGCGACAGATTCTCCGCGCCCGCATCGAAAGGACCAACTATGAGCGCCGCTCGCAAGACACTCAAAATCCTTGCCCTGATTTATTTTGTTCTGGGCATCGCCAGTCTCGTCATCGGAATCGCCGGCATCGCGACCGGCAAGCTCGAGTCCGCGTACGGATCGAACGCTATGCTCGCCGCCGTCGTGCTGGTCGCCAAGGGCGTTGTCGATCTTGCCGCAGGTGTTGCAGGCATCAAGGGCGCTAACAAGCCTTCGCAGGTGGATGGCGCGTTTAAGCTCGGCATCGTTGCCGCAATCGTCACAATTGCACAGGCCGTGCTCACGCTTCCCGCGCTCGGCGGCAGCTCCGTCAATATCGTCGCCTTTGTCATCGTGGTCTACGACCTGTTCTTTATTCAGCAGGCGCACGCCGTTAAGGCCGAAAACAAGGACCGCCTGTAAGCGCTCGCTTCTCATAACCTCTGCAGCCAAGCAACTAAAAAGGGCCGATCGCGCATCTCCGCGGTCGGCCCTTTACGTTTGCCCAGATAAAACCTGCCAAAATAAACCTGTCCCTATTTGGTAGGTGTTAGCTGTGACGGTACTCGGCGATGATGAAGTCGATATCGGTCTGAAGGGTTTCCAGGTTTGCCAGGCGCTCTTTGTCGGCAGGGCGCGTGCGGTAGTAGTAGGGCGTCATCTGGAACACTGCCTCGATATCGGCCTGCGTCTGGAGGGTGATAGAAGCTGTCACCCGCTGCGTTCCGATTAACTCGAGCTCGGTGGTCTGTGGCAGCTTCTCGTCGTTAAGGTACGGCGTATCGTAGAGCACCTCCTTGAGCCCAAAGAGATGACGGGCACCCGGCACCACGGTGTAGAGAGAGCCCTCGGGTGCCAGCACGCGGGCAAACTCGCGCTCGTTAAAGGGGGCAAAGAGCTCGGTCACCATATCGAAGGCACCATCGGCCACGGGGATATCCTTCATGTTGGCCACGAAGTAGGTCGCATCGCCGCGCTTGGCGGCAAGGCGCACCATCTCTTTACCCAGGTCAAAGCCATAAGCATCCACGCCCGGTACCGCGCCCATGGCACTGGTGTAGTAGCCCTCGCCACAGCAAATATCGAGCAACGTCATGGGGCAGTTCGTTGACGCGGCACGACCAGACACCCGCTCGCGCACCAGCTCGACCATCGCATCGCGCAACGGCGCATAGTAACCGCGGTTCAGAAAGTCGCGACGGCTGCGTGCCTGCGACTTGGGATCGCCCATGGAGTCACCGCTCTTGGACGAGCGCAGCAGATAGAGATAGCCCTCGCGCGCACGGTCAAATCGGTGTCCGCCCGCGCATGCAGCACCGCGCTCGTCGTCCACCAACGGTTCATGGCAAACGGGACACAACAACATGGCAACTCCTTAGCGCGAACAACACAACGCCCACCATTGTCGCACGCCTTCCCCACCTAGTCATAGAAGAGACAAGGAGTGTCCCCAGCTGCCGACAGAAAAGGAACGTCCCTAAGTGCCGGCTGGCTGCATTAGGAGTATCATCGTCTGCGCAAATAAGCACGAAAGAGCATATTAGAGATTGAGAGCGTATGGCAGACACCGCATCTAAGCACATTGACATGACCACCGGCTCGCTATGGCGCAATATTCCCCTGTTCGCCTTCCCCGTGGCCGCCACGAGCATCTTGGAGCAGCTGTCGAACCTCATCGCCACGGTCATCATCGGTAACTTCTCGGGCGACCAGGGAACCCTCGCCATGGCGGCGGTCGGCTCCAATGTTCCGCTTACCAGTCTTATGCTCAACCTTTTTATTGGGCTGTCGCTTGGCTCCAACGTGGTCATCGCCAACGCCATCGGCCGCAACGATCAGAACATGGTCAAGCGCGCCGTCCATACCTCGATTTTAATGGCGCTCGTGGGCTTTGTCGTCATCGCACTGGGCGAGATCTTTGCCGAGCCCATGCTCGCTGCGCTCAACGTGCCTGCCGAGACCATGCCGCTCGCTTCGCTCTACCTGCGCGTCTTTTTGCTCAGCATGCCCTCGATCTTGCTCTACAACTTTGAGGCCGCGATCTTCCGCTCCGTCGGCATCACCCGCATGCCGCTGCAGGCGCTCGCCGTGTCCACCGTCCTCAACATTGGCCTGGACCTCATCTTTGTCCCCGTGCTCCACTGGGGCGTCGCGGGCGTCGCCATCGCCACCGCCATCGCCTACACCGTCAGCGCAGTCACGCTCTTTATCCGTCTGCTCAAGACCGATTCCGTCGTCCGCGTCACCCTGCGCGATCTGGCTATCGACCCCGTCGCCCTCAAGCGCATCGTTAAGATCGGCCTGCCCGCCGGCATCCAAAGCGCCGTCTTTGCCGTCGCCAACATCATCATCCAGTCCGCCATCAACAGCTTGGGCACCGAGGTCATGGCGGCATCCAGCGCTGCCATGAGCCTGGAGTATGTGTGCTACAACCTGCTCAACAGCTTTAGCCAGGCTTGCACTACCTTTGTGGGACAAAACCACGGCGCGCGCCAGATCGACCGTTGCACCAAGACGCTCAAGGTCTGCCTGGTCGAAGGCGGCATCGTTGCACTCACCACGATTATCGTCATCGTCGGTCTGGGGCGCGAGATCCTGGCGTTGTTCAACAGCGACCCCAACATCGTCTCGATCGGCTATATCCGCGTGTGTTCGATCTTCCCGGCGTACGCCTTTAGCATGTTCTACGAGAACATGTCCGGTTACCTGCGCGGCTTTGGCATCTCGCTCATGCCCGCCCTCATCACCATGATCTGCGTCTGCGGCATCCGCTTCTATTGGGTATTCTGCGTGTTCCCGCACTTCCGCACCTTTGCGAACATCATGATGGTCTATCCCATCAGCCTGGGCACCACAGCGTTCTTCATGGTCGTGGCGGTACTACTCTGCCACCCGGCACGCACCTATCGCGCCACCCAAGCCAAAGCGACAGCCCGCTAAACACCGCACCCAACGCCACGCCGGTCATTAATTGACAATATGCGAGCTCATATAGTCGATAAAGCGCCTCGTGGCGATAGGCATGGTGTCCCAGCTGCGCCAGGCGGCCACCACGTCGCGCGAGGGGGCATGCACGATGGGACGCACGTGAATATCGGCCCGCATGCCCTCGACGGTACGACGGTAGAGCATGCTCACGCCTAGGCCCTCCTCCACCATCGCCATGATGGTGTAGTCGTCGGTGACCTCGCTCGTCACATGCGGCGACAGCCCGTGCGCGGCAAACGCATCGAGCACCAGACTCTGTTCGCCCTCATCCAGCAGCACAAACGGTTCGGACGCCAGGTCGGCAAGCGTCACCTTTTCCTTTGCCGCTAGCGGATGTGTCGCCGGCAACAGCGCCACCAGCTCGTCGTGATAGACCACGCGCTTCTGGAGCCCCTCGGTAAATCCACGCGCCGTAAAGCAAAAGTCGACCACGCCATCGTGCACCCACTGGGCGTTGCGCGTGTAATCGCCCTGCTTGAGGGTAAAGCGCACGCCCGGGTGCAGGGCCCCAAAGTCGCGAATCACGCGCGGCAACACGGTGCGGCTCACATTGGTAAACGTCGCAATGCGAATGTCAGTCGACGAAAGCCCCAGCAGCTCCTGGCGCTTACCCTCGAGCTCGGCCTCAGCGGTCACAATCTGGCGCAGGAACGGCAGATATTGTTTACCGTCGCGCGTAAGCGAAACGCCCTGCTTACCGCGCTCGATAAGCGTGGTACCAAGCTCGCGCTCGAGTGCCTTGACGGCCTGGCTCACCGCACTTTGTGTATAGCCCAGTTCGTCCGCCGCGCCCTTAAGACTGCCGCAATCGACCACCATACAAACAATCTGATACCGCGATGCCATCGTGCCTCCACTTCGATGTAGCCGTAAAACGTTTTGCCAGGGTTTTTTCTTCCAACATTAGTATTTCTTAATCATACTGAAGATACATTCGCTTTACTACATCCATATCTGGGAGCAGAATCCTTTTTGCGAAACCGTTCTGTAACAAAAGGAGTCCCATGGATCGCAAAAAAGCAATCGCGCTCTCATTTTCCGTTCCCGTCGCATGGGGCTTTTCGTACCCCCTCATGAAGATCGGCATGGACAGCATGACCGCCACGAGCATCGTCGCGCTGCGCTGCATCATCGCCTTTGCGGCCTGCCTGCTGCTCTTCCACAAGCACGCGGTGCGCATCAACCGTGACCTGATGGTCCGCGCCGCCATCATCGGCGCCATCATGGCAACCGAGATCACCTGCATGTGCCTGGGCTCCAGCCTCACCTCCGCCTCCACCGCCGGCTTTTTGCAGAGCCTGACGGTCGTGATCGTGCCGTTTGCCAACGCGGCCCTGCTGCGTCGCGCCCCCGAGCGCAAGGTGCTCATCGGCACAGCCATCGTCACCTGCGGCATGTTGCTGCTCTCGGGCGCCGACTTTACCAGCCTCAATCCCGGCGCGATCATCATGCTGCTCTCGGCCTTTATCTATGCCGGCCACATTATCGTAGCCAAGCGCTTTGTCGAAGAAGTCGATCCGCTGGCTCTGGGCGTTTGGCAGCTGGGCTTCGGTGGCTTGTTCTCGG
>DXZP01000007.1:0-52861 GCA_019419605.1 Collinsella sp. | reverse complement strand
GCCGCGTACACCTTTGGCGGCTTCACGCTTCCCAGCACGCCGAACGAGATCGTCGTTGTCGTTGCGCTCGCACTCATCTGCTCTGCCTACGGCTTTATCACCCAGACGCTCGTGCAGCCCCACGTACCTGCCGAGACCACCGGCTTCGCCTTCTCGCTCGAGCCGGTCTGCTCCGCCGTCTTCTCGTTCTTCCTGGTCGGCGAGGTCCTGAGCCCCATCGCCTTCTTTGGCGCCGCCCTCATCCTCACCGGCGTCATGGTGGCAACCGTCGAGCTTCCGCGCCTTCGCGCACACGGACACGCTCGTATGGCAGGAGTGCCCGAGCACATCTCGTAGGCCCCACTCTTCATACAGCCGTGGCATAAAGGCAACCGGTGCGCCTTTACAATAGATGCCAACAGAGCATCTGCCATAAAGGAGCCCCATGGACACCGCAACCCGCGACCGCAACATAGCAACTTGGTTGGGCGATGCGCCGCAGCCGGTACGTGACACTACGAACCAGCTGCTCGAGCGCATCGCCCTTTTGCGTGCCGAGCAGACTATCTACCCGGCACAAGACGACATCCTCAATGCCCTCGCCTACACGCCAGCCGACCAGGTCA
Source organism: Collinsella sp. (assembly GCA_019419605.1). GTDB lineage: Bacteria > Actinomycetota > Coriobacteriia > Coriobacteriales > Coriobacteriaceae > Collinsella. Next base: position 52,256 of record DXZP01000007.1, on the reverse strand, counting down.
AAGTTGTCATCTTGGGTCAGGACCCCTATCACGGACCCAACCGGGCCATGGGGCTGTCGTTCTCGGTCCCCGCAACGCAAACCAAGTTGCCGCCGAGCCTGCGCAACATCTATAAGGAACTCAAAGCCGATCTGGGTTGCCCCATTCCCGCCACGGGAGACCTAACCCCCTGGGCACAGCAGGGCGTCCTGCTCCTCAACACTACGCTCACCGTGCGCGAGCATGCCGCGAACTCGCACGCCAAACTGGGCTGGAGCACGCTCACCGACTACATTATCGAACGCTGCTGCCAGCTGCCCCAACCGGTAGTCTTTTTGGCATGGGGCCGCTTTGCCCAGCAGATGGTCGAAGGCAAGCTCGCCGCGACCGGCGCGGGCAAGGCAACCGGCAAGTTCTGCCTGGCCTCTACGCACCCTTCGCCGCTTTCGGCCAACCGTGCCACGGCAGAACTCCCCGCTTTTATGGGGTCGCGTCCCTTCTCAGCAGCCAATCGGCTACTCGAACAGCACGGCTCGACCCCCGTCAACTGGACTTGCCTCGGCTAAAAATCGATACATCAAAAACGCGCCCGACAGCTTTCCATCGGGCGCGTTTCCTATTCGGGCCAAATAAATTGTGTGCGGCCGGCCTCGCCGCCATCGATCAGCAGGCTCTGCCCGGTCATAAACCGGTTGGTCACGCCCACAAAGTAGATCCACTCGGCGATCTCTTGGGTGCTCGCCCAGCGCTTGAGCGGTGTGAGCTCCATAATTTGGTTCCACAGGTGTTCGTCTTCCATCACGCAACGGTTGAGCGGCGTGATAACGCCGCCCGGGTCCACACTGTTGGCGATGGCCTGCGGTGCCAGGCGGTTTGCAAGGTTCTTGGTGTAGGCGATAACGCCGCCCTTGCTGGCGGCATAGGCGGGAAACTCCGATCCCGTATGCCCGCTCGCCGATCCCACATTAACCACGGATTGGATAGCAGGCGCCGGCTTGGCGGCAAGCCCCTCCCCCACAAAGGCATAGTACTCGGTCACGTTGATGGTGCCACACAGGTTGGCGGCGATGTCGTCGGCCGAATCCTGCGTACCGGCAACGTTCACGATTACCTGAGGCTCAAGGTCGCTTGGAAACGAGTCCGGCTCGCGGACATCAACGATCAGATGGCGGTAGCGCTCGTGTTCGATTGCCGGCGACAGCAGGTCAAAGCCCACGACCTCGTGGCCCTCATCCAAAAAGCGCTGCACGCACGCGGCTCCGATACCGCCCGAAGCGCCCGTGATCAAAACCCGCATACTTGCTCCTTAGGCGGTTGCGTGGCGCTCGAGGTACTCGGAACCCACATTCTCGCGCTCCCAGCCACGCACGACCTTGTAGCCCACGGGGCTCAGGAAGACCTCGCACAGCAGCTCGGCAACAGCGCCGGTCAGCGAGCACATGAGGACCTGCACCCAGGTCCAACCAAAGAACGTGTGACTCACCACGATGGCAAAGACCAGGTTGTCGATAAACTGACCAACACCCGTGGACACATAGGAACGGAAGGCAAAGCTCGCAAAGTTATTCTTCTTGAGCATACGGCCGAGCGACTGGTTGAGCGTGGAGTTAACCACGGCAGAAACGAGCATTGCCAGCGAAGAGCCCAGCACCACGTACCAGGTGCCGCCGATGGTGGCGTTAAGGGCGGTGTTGACCTCGATCATGCCCGTGTCGTAGTAGGCGCCCCACATGCCAGGCGTGAGCGAACATGCCCAAAAGCACAGGCTCACGGCCAGGTTGACCAGCAGCGCGAGGATAGAGATTTTGATGGATGCCTTGGCGCCAAAGCGCTTGCAGATCATGTCCTGGCACAAAAACGAAACCCAGCTCACCACAAAGCCGCAATCGAGCGCCAGATATGGCAGGCTGATAAGCTCTTTGTTGGCCAGCAGGTTCATCATGATAACGCTCACGATAAACAGCGAAACCGTTGCCGCGGGAATGCTCCGCAACAGGACCTTGTAGTCCTCCATGACCTTCTTGATCATTATGTACTCCTTTGGTTTTAGGTTTAACGAGCAGGATATCGGACCCGAACTGCTCGGACGCCCCGGTCTTGAGACGACGGTGGGTATGATAGCCGCTCACACGGCATCAGGCAAGCAAACGGCGCGGCAGCCCCGCCAGGCCACCGCGCCGGCACATTAAAACGCTACGTTGCCAAACTCCGACAGGACAAGGTCGGGGTTATGGTCGGCCGCCCAGTCCACGTTCCACGGGCTCGTGAACAGTAACAGCTTGCCGCCGCGCATGTCCTCGACGCGCAGCGTGTCGCGCGTGAGCGAAAGGCCCGGGATATCGATGGTGTCGGGGTCGTTCTGGATCCAGCGGATGTCCGTATAGGGCAGCGGCTGGCGACGAACCTCAACACGGTACTCAGCCTTGAGGCGGCGCTCGAGCACCTCGAACTGCAGCACGCCGACCACGCCCACGATGACGCTCTCCATGCCGGCACCCAGCTCGCGGAAGATCTGGATGGCACCCTCCTGGGCAAGTTCCTCCATACCCTTGACGAACTGTTTGCGCTTGAGCGTGTCGACCTGCGTAATGCGGGCAAACATCTCGGGGGCAAACGTCGGGATCTGCGGATACTGCACGTGGTGCTTGCCGGAGCACACGGTGTCGCCGATGCTAAAGATGCCCGGGTCGAACAGACCCACGATATCGCCCGCATAGGCCTCGTCCACGATGGCGCGGTCGTCGGCCATCATCGAGGTGCCCGTAGCCAGCTTGAGCTTGCGGTTGCCCTGCATATGGAAGGCATCCATGCCACGCTCGAACTTGCCCGAGCAAATGCGCACGAAGGCAATGCGGTCGCGGTGGTTCTTGTCCATGTTGGCCTGGATCTTAAACACAAAGCCGCTAAAGTCGTCGCGGCACGGGTCGACCGGCTCGCTGGTGAGCGTATCGGTGTAGGCGCGCGGCGTCGGGGCAAGGCGCAGGAACTCCTTGAGGAAGGGCTCCACGCCAAAGTTGGTGAGCGCCGAGCCAAAGAACGCCGGGCTCAGCTTGCCGCAGGCCACAGCATCCAAGTCGAGCTCATCGCCGGCGCCATCGAGCAGCTCGATGTCGTCCATCAGGTTCTTATGGTTCTCTTCGCCAATAAGCTCGTCCATGGCGGGGTCGCCCAGCTCGGCCTCGACCTCGGCGACCTTCTTGGTGGCGTTGGCGTGGCCGTCGCCCTCAAAGGCGATAACGCGACGGGTCTGACGATCGAACACACCGCGGAAGTTGCGGCCGCTGCCGATCGGCCAGTTCATGGGATAGGTGTTGATGCCCAGAACGTTCTCGATCTCTTCCATGAGCTCAAACGGATCGCGAGCCTCGTGGTCGAGCTTGTTCACAAAGGTGAAGATGGGAATATGGCGCAGCGTACAGACCTTAAAGAGTTTTTTGGTCTGGGCCTCGACGCCCTTGGCGCCGTCAATGACCATGACTGCGGCGTCGGCGGCCATAAGGGTACGGTAGGTATCCTCCGAGAAGTCCTGGTGGCCGGGGGTATCGAGGATATTGACGCAGGCGCCGTTATAGGTGAACTGCAGCACCGAGGAGGTAACGGAAATACCGCGCTCCTTCTCGATGTCCATCCAGTCCGAGACGGCATGCTTGGCCGAGCTCTTGCCCTTGACCGAGCCGGCAGTCTGGATGCTGCCGGTATAGAGCAGCAGCTTCTCGGTAAGCGTGGTCTTACCGGCGTCCGGGTGGCTGATGATCGCGAATGTGCGGCGCGACGAGATTTCATCCGACAGGCTTGCCATGCGGATCCTTTCTTGCAATGAGTGCATTACGTCGTTGTAACCGCACTATTGTAGCCGCGAAATCCCGCCATAGGGCACCTATCAGGACAAATTCATCAGTTGGGGCCTGGGTAGCAGTCGATGGCGGCACTCCGCAGCAGTTCGTCTCGATCTGTAACATCTAGACGGTTTTTGAACCTCTACCTGTTACAGATTTAGACAAACAGGCGGGCGTCCCAGAAAGATCTCGATCTGTAACATCTAGCCACTCAAAACGGGTCCATCTGTTACAGATTGAGATATAAGGATAGACGGGTGGCCAATGTCTCGATCTATAACATCTAGCAGCCAAAATCTTCTCCAGTTGCTACAGATTGAAACAACCAGGTGGGGCCCGCCAGCAAAATCTCAATCTGTAACAGGTAGCCGTCCAAATCGGTTCCAGATGTTACAGATTGAGATGAATGAACGAGCGAACAATCCCTATTTACCTCTTGCGTAACTGTGCATAGTGTATATATACTGTGCTTACCGGTTATATACACGTGTAGCCCAACAGCTAAGGAGCCGCTGTGGACATTATCCTATCCAATTCGAGCGACAAGCCCATCTACGAGCAGATATCCTCGCAGGTCAAAGCTCAGATCCTTTCGGGCACACTCGCTGCGGGAGCCAAACTCCCCAGCATCCGTGCACTCGCGAGCGACCTGGGTGTGAGCGTCATCACCACCAAGCGCGCCTATGCCGACCTGGAACAGCTCGGCTTTATCTGCACCGTGCAGGGCAAGGGCTGCTTTGTCGCCGAGGGAAACCAGGAACTCTTGCGCGAAAACCAGCTCTGCCATATCGAAGAGTTGCTTGCGCAGGCCGCTACGCAGGCCGAAACCCTGGGCGTCACGCGCGACAAATTGCACGAGATGCTCGACCTTGTGGCCCCCGAAACCATGCAGTAGCCATCTGCAAGAAAGGCTATACCATGCAAAACTTGCTAGAACTCAAAGGCGCCTCACGCCGCGTAAGCGACCGCTTTTCACTACGCGACGTCACGCTCGCTGTGGAGCCCGGCCAGATCGTTGGCTTTGTAGGCGCAAACGGCGCCGGCAAGACAACGACCATTCGCGCCGCGCTCGGGCTTATAAAGCTCGATGCCGGCGAGGTGCACCTGTTTGGGCAGCGCTGTGGCGCCGACGCGCCCGATGAGTCGCAACGCCACCTGCACTCCCGCGTCGGCCTTGTCCTGGACACGTGCCCCTTCCCTTCCACACTCAAGGTGACCGAAGTTGAGGCACTCGTAAGCCCGGCGTACCCCACCTGGAGCCACGACGCCTTCGCCAGCCTCATCGACCGATTTGTCCTCGACCCCAAGACAAAGGTCAAGGACCTCTCCCGCGGCATGGGCATGAAGCTGCAACTTGCCTGCGCGCTCAGCCACAAGGCCAAGCTGCTCGTTTTGGACGAAGCCACCGCGGGCCTCGATCCCATGGCACGCGAGGAGCTGCTCGATGAGCTGCTCGCCTTTGTCGCCGACGGCCAGCACAGTGTGCTGCTCTCGAGCCACATTACGTCCGACCTCGATCGCGCCGCCGACCGCGTCATCTGCATCGATAACGGTTCGATTGTGTTTGACCTGCCGCGCGAGGACATTACCGACCGCGCCGGCATCGCTCACTGCACCCAGGCGCAGGCCACCGAGCTTATGGCTTGCGTCGAAGGCACCCGTGCCGCCCACCACGCCTACAGCGTGGACGTGCTCGTGCCCAACCGTCGCGAAGCGCTCGAGGCCTTTCCCGAGATTCCCTGCGATCGGGCAACCATTGATGACTATCTGCGCCTCATGCTGAAAGGGGCTTCGAAATGAAACGCGCCTTTATGTCCGAGCTCGCCATCGTTCGCTCGCTTGCCCCAAGCATTGCGGGTGTCGGCTTGTTCATATTCGTCGTGCTGACCCTTGCCAACGCATCGGACGGCGATTCCGGCATGAGCGCCGGCGCCTGCGCGGTCAGTGCCATGTCGCCCATCATGGTCATGAGCTCGCTGGCCGGCTTCGACAATCAAAACGGATGGGAGCGTTATCGGGCAACGCTGCCCCTCTCGCGCAAAGACATTATTTGTGCCCGTTACCTGAGCGTTATTGTCTTCTCCGCCGTCATGGCATGTGCAGCTACGCTTTTGAGTATCGTCGCCATCCCGCTCTTCAACAGCGCGGGCATTCCTTCGACGGGACAGACGGTCTTTGAAATCGCAATCGCCTCGGCAGCATCGATGCTCATCTCCCTCATGATAGTGTTTTTGGCGCAGCCGCTGTTCTTTCGCCTTGGACACATGGAGGCGCTGCGCCTATCCGTTGGCCTGTTTGCCCTGCTCGGGTGCCTTGCCATGGCCACGCTGAGCTCCTCCAACCCCATTAGCAACTGGCTTATGTCGATTGCCGGAGCGAATCCCGACCCTGCCGTTCTGGGCTGTCTGTGTGCAGGCATCGCCGCACTTGCCCTCGCGCTATGTGCAATCAGCTGCGCCGTCAGCACCAAGGTTTATCGAGTACGCGATTTGTAGCCAAGCGAGTCTCAATCCACGAAGGGCGTGATCGCCCCCTCCCCCGCAAATCCGTGGCAAACGGCATGTCCCCGGCGTGCGCTACCGCGCTACTTGCGCAGCGGCTTGGGCAGCGGGACGACGGCGGCGATAACGGCGGCGATGATCATGCAGACAATCCCCTTGAGCGGGAAGCACATGAGCAGCAGGCCCACGACCATGACCGGCTGACGCATAACGGCGCCCATCGTCGAGGCCGTGCAGACGGCGACGCAAAAGACCGGATCGGCGCCGGTAAGAATGGCAAAGCCGTAGCCCAGGCTTACGCCCGAGAAGATGACGGGGAAGAAATGGCCGCCGCGCCAGCCAAGGTTGATAAGGGCGGGCGTCAGCATGGCCTTGACCAGACCGGTCGCGATAAGCACGCCGGCGGGAATGGTGAGGTAGGTCTCCATAAGTACATCGGCCTGGGTCTCACCGGCAAACATGGTGTAGGGCAGGACCGTGCCGCAGATGGCGAGCGCTAGACCGGCCAGCATTGCCTTAACGACAGGGTGCTCCCCCATCGCGTGCGCTAGGGCCTCGCTCGCATGCTCAGAGACAAAGTACAGCCAACCGCATACGGTGCCGACCAACGCCAGCGGAATGAGCCAGACAAGTTCCAGGCTGCCCTCCTCGGCGGACTCGAACCTGGGCATGCCCATGCCGCCGCCCATGAGCTGGCCGAGCAGCAGATAGGTGCCCAGACCGCCGGCAATCGCAATGCCGTAGACCATGGTCTTCTGTGCCTTGGGAAGCTTGATGGTGATCTCGTCGGACGCGGACTCATCGTCATTGGCACCCTGGCCGTCGGCGCTACCGGCAAGCGGCGCCACAAAGCCAAAGACGGGCGCGGTAAAGAGCGCCGTCAGCGCGGCCTGGGTGCCCAGCAGCGTGAGCTCCCTAAACTCGGCGCCAAAGCGGCGCATGCGGTCGCCGACCCAGCTGCACAGGCCCGCGATAACGCCGGTCAGGCCGGCTTCCGGTCCAATACTTCCGCCAAACAGCAGCGGCAGCAATGCCGCGAGCGAAAGCTTGCCCAGGTTGTCGTACGGGTAGCGCCCGTCTTGCTTAACCTTGGTCATGACCTGGTTGAGGTCGTCGGTCTTGGTGCCCGTAAGCTTTTCGTACAGACCGATTAACAGGCCGCCCAGTAAGCAGACGAAAAACGGGTACGGCAGAAAGCCAAACGGGCCGCTGGCAAGCTCGGGCGAAGTGACGCCCAGCGCGTGCGGAATCTCGGTCCATAGATAGTCGATACCGTGCTCCATCGCAAAAAAGAACAGCCAGACCGCGGCGCCTGCGAACGCACCGGTCACGGCAACGCTAACTAAAAACAGTGCTCGGTTTTTGGGCTTTGCAAGGCTATCCATCGGGTCCTCCCGCGGTCAAAATCGACAAGGATACGTTTTATTGTAGAGCGAGCGTTGCCCGAACGAGCCAACCGTCTGCGCTGCAAACGGCACCATTGGGAGTCATAGTGGGGCAGGCTCAAGACTTATCCGTTGATAATCGAGGCAATCTCGCGCAAATCGTCGGCAAAGTAGATTCCGTGCTGCCGCCTCGGGCTCGAAAGCCCTTTATCAATCATGTGCTCGAGCAGCGCCTTAAGATCGTTGTAGTAGCCCCCGAGGTTGTACAGGATGCACGGCGCACTCAAGTGCCCCAACGACACGGCGGACATGACCTCGGCAATCTCCTCGAGCGTGCCCGTACCGCCCGGGAAAGCGATGAACGCGTCGCCGAGCTCGATCATCTTGGCCTTACGCTCGGCCATGTCACTCGTCACGATGAGGTCGTCAATACCGTCGTGTTGAAACTCTGCCTCGATAAAAAAGCTCGGCTCAACGCCCGTCACGTGTCCACCCGCCTCGAGCACGCTATCGGCAAGCGCGCCCATCAGGCCCGACTTGGAGCCGCCGTATACCAGCGCGTGGCCGTTGGAGCCAATCCACGTGCCGAGCTCTCGCACTGCAGGCAGAAACGCCGGGTCGTTGCCGACGCTCGCGCCCAGGTACACCGTGATGTTCATATGCAATCCCCCTCGTCGTGACGCGCGGCACCCGTTCTATCGTTGCCGGCGACGGTACTCGCGCACGCGGCGCGACAGGTCAGCGAGCTCGTCACGATCGAGCTCTTCCAAATGCTCAAGATCGTCCATAAAGCGCGCCATGGTGTCCTTTTGGCGCAGTTTAATGAGCGTATTGCAGTAGTTCACCGCCACACCCGTGAGCATGGCGATGTAGAAGATGCTGATGACGCTCAGGACGACGGTAATAGCGCGGGCGACCGGCGTTTCGGCCGGGATATCGCCAAAGCCGATGGTCGAGACCGTCTCAAAGCTAAACCAGAGACCATCGCCAAACGTAAGGGTCGTGGGCTCGGACAGCCAGACGGCCGTCGAGCACAGCAGATAGAAGACGAGAAACAGGCCCGTGATGCGCGCAAAGCCAGCCTGGCGCAAAACATCGGCAAGCGTCCTCAACTTGTTCATCGCGACCCCTTTTCCCAGACGCCCAATCACATTCGCTCGGTATTGTCCCACAACCGGCAGTTGGGGACGTTCCTTTTGTGCTGGCAGAAAGGGACTGTCCCCAAGTGCCGGGCGGGACCGTTTAGCGGCTCAGCTGCCGACTAAGCATGCTGAGCTGGTATCCTTATGCGAAACTGTCTCAACTCGATAGGATTTCATGTGAAACCTTCCGCCGTCCTTCGCTTAGCCCTACGCCGCACCCTGGCTGTCGCGCTTGCCGCACTCACCGTGCTGAGCGCCGTCATGCCTGCCCCCGCCTTTGCCGCCGACTCCGACCAGCAGGTCAAGACGGTCCGCGTTGGCTGGCTCGTCAACAACAAAGGCTTCCAGGAAGGCACGCCGGGCGAGCGCCTCTCGGGATGGGGCTACGAGTACCTCCAGACCCTCTCGTATTACACAAAGGGCTGGCAATACGAATACGTTAGCGGCACCTTCTCCGAGCTTATGGACATGCTCGAGGCAGGCGAAATCGACCTCATGCCCAACATCTCGTATTCGGCAGAACGCGAGCAGAAGCTGCTCTTTTCCTCAAATCCCGAGGGCACCGAGCGCTACTATATCTACGCCAGGCCCGACCGCGACGATCTGGCCAAGGGTGACCCTCAGGCGCTCCAAGGCCTCACCATCGGCTGCAACTCTGGCGTTATGCAAACTATCGTCGGCCAGCAGTGGCTCGCCAACGAAGACGTTACCTGCACCTATAAAGAAATCGACACCGGCAGCGCCCTCTTTGAGGCGCTTGCAGACGGCGAGGTCGACGCCGTCATCATGAACGACACCATTTCGTCGCCCGATGCGTCACCCATGTTCTACGTAGGCTCGAGCGACTACTATTTTGCCGTTCCTAAAAGCCGCCCTGACCTGATGAACGACATCAACGCCGCCATGACGACCATCGCCCGCGATAACCCGCGCTATAACGAGGAAGTCAAATCGAGTTACTCGACCCAAAACAGTGGCTCGTCATCGCTCACCGGCACCGAGACCGCCTGGCTCAAAGAAAACGGCAATACCATCACGCTCGGCTATCTTAAAAACCAACTTCCCTACTGTACGCAAAATGACGACGGCGAGATGGAAGGGTCGCTCGCCTCGCTTGCAACGACGTTGCACGACAAGTTTGACATTACGGTCAAAACAATCGCACTCTCGAACAACAAGCAAATGATCAAAGCCCTTTCCAACGGAACCATCGATGTCGCCCTGCCGTTGTTTCGCGACTACTGGCTCGCCGAGCAGACAGGGGTCATCCAGTCAAACTCGATGGGAACGGTTTCGCTGACCGCCATTCACAGTGGCAAAAACCTGAACAGCGACCTTAAGAACATCGCTTGTACAAAGAGCACAATCGTTAACCGTTTTGAGCTCGAAAGTCTCTTTCCGAACGCAACGGTAACCGAGTATTCGAATGACGGCGAGGTGCTCAAAGCCCTCAATGAGGGGAAGGCACGTTGCATCATTGTCCCCAGCACGCGCCTGGAAACTCTCCGCGACATCTACGACATCGAGGATTTCGAAACACAGGAACTCACCAACACGGCGCAACTATCGTGTTTAATTTCGCGCGGCAAGCCCGAGCTGCTGGGAATCATCAATAAGGGCATCGTCAATGCAGGTGAATCGCTCTCTGCAAACAGCTATTTCCCCACATCGTACTCGGCGCAAGAATCGGATGCGTTCCGACTTCTCTACCGCAACCGCATCGTCATTGCGGCAGTCGTCATCTGCATTTTGTTCACCGGCATCGTCATCCTTGTCTGGTCGCTTTACCGCGCACAGGAGGAACGGCAGAAAGCCGATGCCGCCAACGCCGCCAAAACCGCTTTCCTCACGCGCATGAGCCACGACATCCGCACGCCGCTCAACGGCATCCTGGGCCTTATCGAAATTGAGGAATTGAGAGAAGGCGACATGCAGGTCGCCCGCGAAAGCCGCGCCAAGGCGCGCGTTGCCGCCAATCACCTGCTGTCACTGATTAACGACATCCTCGAGATGGGCAGGATCGAGGAGCGCAAAGTGACGCTCGAGCACGAATCATTCAACCTTAAAGAGCTGTGCGACAATGCGCTCGTACTGTGCAAGCTCCGCGCATCGGACCGCGGCATAACCATGCTCGACACCAGCGAGCCCTACGCTGTCGACCAATATATGATCGGCAGCCCCACCCATATTCGGCAGATCCTTGTCAACCTGCTCGACAACAGCATCAAGTACAACAAGCACGGAGGCACCGTCACGTTCTCATCGACCATCAAACCGGTCGACGACGAGCACGCCGTGTTTTGCTTTAGCGTCTCGGATACCGGCATTGGTATGACATCCGAGTTTTTGGCACACATTTACGAGCCGTTTGCCCAGGAAGGCGACGATGCGCGCAGCAAGTTCCAAGGAACCGGCATTGGCATGTCTATCGTCAAATCGCTCATCGATATGATGGGCGGCACGATTGAGATTTCGAGTGAGGTTGGCGTGGGGAGTACGTTTGACGTCCGGATTCCGCTCGATATCGACAAGAACCCTCAGATAAAAGAATGTGCAGACACGCAGGTAAGCAGCTGCTCGCTCGCCGGCATGAACGTCCTTTTGGCAGAAGATAACGAACTCAATGCCGAGATTGCCCAAGCTCTGCTCGAAAGCGAAGGCATCGTCGTGACTCGCGCCGCCGACGGCAACGAAACGGTCGATCTATATGTTGGTCGTCCCGCCGGCAGCTTCGATGCAATCCTGATGGACATCATGATGCCGGGCATGGACGGCTACGAGGCAACCCGGGCGATCCGCCTGAGCGAAAAGGCCGATGCGGCCGACATCCCCATCATCGCGCTCACCGCCAACGCCTTTGCCGAAGACGCCAAGGCGGCACACGACGCCGGCATGAACGCCCATCTGCCCAAACCGCTCGACTTTAGCAAGCTCAAAAACATACTCGCCTATATCAAGAAAAACGGGGCTGTTTCGCTATAGTTTGTGCTCAACCACCATGCGCAGTAGAAAGGAAGCCAACGATGTTTAGGCCCTTACGTCGAAAGAAACGCGCCATCACCGACGAGAAAGCGCGCGAACTGCTCGCTACCTGCAAGCGCGGCGTCTTTGCCGTCAACGGCGATGATGGCTACCCGTACGCCATTCCCGTCAACTACTTCTTTGACGCCGAGCACGACAAGATTTATTTCCATGGCGCCAAGGCTGGCCACAAGGTCGATTCACTCAGGCATGATGATAAAGTCTGCTTTACCGTTTACGGCAACGAGTGGTACAAGGACGGCGACTGGGCTCCCTACGTTATGAGTACCGTTGTCTTTGGTCGTTGTCGCCTGGTAGATGAAGCGCCCGCGTTTATCGAGGACAAAGTCCGTCAGCTCGCGCTTAGGTACTACCCTTCTGCCGAAGAAGTCGAGGAGGAGATCGCCAAAGACATAAAGGGCGTCCAGCTCTACGAGATTTCGATTGAACATCTTTGCGGCAAGCAGATTCATGAAAAGTAGCGAATGCGGAAAACGCGCTCGCTACCCTCTGCGCCCCATGTGCCCACGCATTTTGACGGCGTGGGCACATGGGGCAGCACTCGAATCGAGCGCCCCCTATACCCCAAAAACGTAGCGGTCCAGGCGCTCGCATGCTTCCCTTACACGCGAAAGCGGCAGTGCCAGATTCACGCGAATGTGGCAAGGTCCATGGAATGGACGGCCGTCCTGATAGCCCACGCCCACACGCGCGCCCTCGTCGAGCAGCCACTGAATATCGTGGCCATGATCGCGGCACCACTCGGTGCAGTCCAGGAACACCATATACGTGCCCTGCGGGCGCGAATATGACACGCCCTCAAAATGCTCGTCCACGTAATCGCAGAAGTAGTCAATGTTGCCCTGGATGACCTGGTTGAGCTCATCGAGCCACTCGTAGCCCTGCGGCTGGTAGGCACCGATAAGCGCGTGCATCGAAAGGACGTTCATCTCGTTGTAGTGGGTCTTATTGGACACGGCGCACACGCGGTCGCGCAGCGTCTCGTTATAGATGATGTGGTAGCTGCCGACCAGGCCCGCCAGGTTAAACGTCTTGCTCGGCGCATAGAGGGCGACCGTGCGCATGCGGGCATCCTCGCTCACCGACTGCGTCGGGATATGCTTGTGGCCCGGCAGGATGATATCGGACCAAATCTCATCCGAGATCACCACACAATCGTGCTGGCGATAGATGTCCATGGCACGTTCGATCTCGTCGCGCTCCCATACGCGGCCGCAGGGATTGTGCGGCGAGCAGAACACCGCAGCATGGATGTGGTTTTGGGCGAGCTTGCGCTCCATGTCCTCAAAGTCCATACGCCACACGCCCTGGTCGTCGAGCTTAAGCGGGCTGTGGACAATACGATAGCCCGCGGCTTCGATGGACTTGGTAAAGCCGATGTAGGTGGGGCTGTGAACCAGCACCGCATCGCCTGGCTGAACATATGCGCGCAGTGTCGACACGACGCCGCCCAGCACGCCGTTTTCGTAGCCGATATGCTCAGGAAGCAGGCCCTTAACGCCATTGCGGCGGCTCTGCCATTCGATGATGCGGTCGAAGTACTCGGGGCGCGGATTGAAGTAGCCAAACATGGGGTGCTGGGCGCGCTGAATGATGTGCTCCTGGACCGTGGGCACCGTGGCAAAGTTCATGTCCGCCACCCACATGGGGATGCGGTCGAAGTCCTCGTCGGGCGCGTTCGGAGCCATGCCGGGAATCTCGCCCCAGGAGTCAACGGCGATGGCGTCCATGCCGTGGCGGTCGATAAGCGAAGTAAAGTCGTATTTCATGCTGGACTCCCGTGCAAAGTAGACTGTTTCGATAGGCGTTATTGTCCACCAGCGTGGGCGATTTTGTCATGAGGGTTTGGCGTTGAATTTGGCGGGCGCCGGCGAATGGCCGGCTAGTCCCGCGCGTCGTTGACGGCGATTACCGTCAACCTGGTTCCATCAACCGTAAAGGATATGTCGAGCCCAGCGTAAGCCAGATGGTAGACGCGGTTTGGCTCGTGTTTGCTACCCGCGCGGCGAGGATCTTGACGAAGGACCTCTATCAAGCCGGGGAGCTTTGCGGGCGGAATCATATCCTGCAGCGCTTGCGGGAACTCGATATCGAGCTCTTGCCACGGAGCATCCTCAATCCAGCCGCCGGTCGCATCCGGGTGGCAGTCCGCAAACGGAATGTAGGGCTTAATGTCGTAGATGGGCGTGCCGTCGCGCAGATCGGCCCCTAGCACATGGATGATTGGGCCATCGTCGGTAAGCTCGACACGATCGAGCTTGACGCAGGTAAGACCGATGGGATTGGGGCGAAACGGGCTGCGTGTGGCAAATACGCCCACGCGCTCGGCTCCACCCAAGCGCGGCGGACGCACGGTCTTCGACCACTTGGCGTTGGTGCCGGCCCTGTCCTGCGTCTTGGCATCGGCGGCAATGTCTTCGGCCGTGCCGCCGGGCGTTCCGTTTTCAAAGCGCCAGAGCAGCCACAGGTGAGAGAAGGAGTCCAGACCCTCAACTGCCGCGCTGGAAGCATATTCCGGCTCAAAGACAATGCGCCCCTCAAGATGGGGCGCCAAAAAGCTGTTACGCGGGATGCCGAACTTTTGCGGCAGGTCGGTATATATGTGTGCAATAGGTTCCATGTCGGTCATTGTACGGCACGGGCGAGGGCAGCAGGCCGCGATTGCCTGTCATCGCCATCTGCATGCAACTAACGGTTGCTTGGAAGGGCGTCGGCCGCCGCATATGCTTAACCCAACAAACAGCAGAAAGGAGCCGTTATGGCCTTTGCAGAAAAACTCATCGCCGTCCGTCGCGCCAACAACCTTACCCAAGAGCAGCTCGCCGCCAAGCTCTACGTCACGCGCCAAGCCGTGAGCCGCTGGGAGCGCGACGAAGTCACCCCGGGCATCGACATGATGAAGCTTATCGCCGCCGTAACCGGAGAGCCGCTGTCCCACCTGCTCGAAATGCCCGAGCACTATTGCCAGAGCTGCGGCATGGTGCTCACACCCGACGACTGCGGCACCGATGCCGCGGGCGCCACGACCGACCATTACTGCAAGTGGTGCTACGACCACGGCGAGTACACCTACGAAACCACGATGGAGGCAATGATCGAGGATTGTGCCCCGCGGCTGGCACAAAACACCGGCATGTCGCTCGACGAAGCCGTCTCGCTCATGGGTGCCGTGCTGCCGCAACTAGAGCGCTGGCGCACTGTGCAGGAAAACGAGAAGCGCTACGGTGCCGAGGCCCGGGCGCGCTATGGCGATGAGGCAATCGATGCGGCAAACGAGGCGTTACTGGACATGGATCCTCAGACATGGAATGACACGAAAGAACTTGAACGCGCGATTTTGGGCCAGCTCTCGATTGCCATGGACGACGGCGATCCAAAGAGCATCGAGGCCCAAAAACTTGTTGCGATGCATCGTCGTTGGATTAGCCTCAACTGGGGACGCGAGCCCCAAGACGAAGCGTACCTAGGCCTCGCCCACGGCTACCTTGCCGATCAGCGCTTTGTTGACTACTACGACAAGCCCTGCGGCACCGGGGCCACGGCGTTTTTGGTTCAGGCCATCGAGTCGCCCCCGGCTCGCGCATAGACCGCGGCGGCTTTGGGTATCTCAATCGAAACCTCAACCGATTGGAGACCCATGGCTACTGATCACGAGCTCGAGCTGTACGTTATGACCGGCTGCCCGTATTGCATAAAGGTCAAGCGCTTCCTGGCCGATAACGGCGTGACCATCCCCGAGCGCAATATCTCGACCGACTCCGATGCCGAGCAGACGCTTATCGCCGTCGGCGGCAAGCGTCAGGTTCCCTGTCTGTTCATCGACGGCAAACCACTCTACGAATCGAGCGACATCATCGCGTGGGTACAGAAGAACCTGCTCTAGCGTTCTATTGCGGTCGGCCGGCCCCAACGCACAAACCCATACGGCACAAACATGTATGTCAGCATCCAAAGTCGATATTTTTCGACATCTTTGGATGCTGGCGTACAGCTATTTGTGGGCAGTCGTTGGGGACGTTCTTAAATGACTAGTTGTTTGAGACAGCCTTTGGATTATGGCTGTTTGAGGCCATCTGACGTCTCTGGAAAGGGCTCCTTAGAGGACCGTGTCCAAAAAATGGCAAATATGAGTACTGCTACTTGTTTAGTAACAGCGATTTTAATCATTCCAGGGATCATTCAACGCCCCAAGCGCCCACAGACGGCGTTATTTCTCCCCATATGTTAAATAAAAGAGACGCCTAATGGTATTAAATCTCATCAGTGACCTCATTTTTGAACAAAATAAATGCAACCATAATGGCAACAGTACTCATATTTGCCCTTTTTTGCACACAGCCCTCCAGAATAGTCGTTAGGGACGACTCAAAATGGCAATTCCGGCACTTAGACGCTCTCTTCTTGAATGACTAGTTGTTAAAGAACACTCAGCGACTACTCCAATTCGCGACACACTGTGTCGCGAATTGAGCTGTTCTCACCACCGAAGACCGGTGAAAGCTCCTGGCCAGAATCTCGATAGTTTGTTAAAGTGCCCCCTCTGCAGGTTCAATGAGCGCTCATGTTCCAGACTAGAAAGTGAAGAAATATCGAAGCCATCGATGCTCATTTCCTATCGAAAAAACTAGTCAATACACACTAATTAGCTTAATAAACTGCTTGTATTTTTGTCTACAAAACTGTATACAAAAAGAGATTCCGGTAACCAGCGCTCGACATTATGTCAATCGATAGGAGGCGCTATGGACGCTAAGCAGCTCGAAAAGATGATGGGGTTTGCTCCCGGAGAGCTGGAAAAGGCTGCGGAGGCATACGAAAAAGATGAGTGGCCGAAGGGTCGCACCATCAAGTTGGGAAGGCCGCCGATTTCCGATGAGCCAAGCGTTGTTTTATCGGCACGTGTGGGTGAATCGGTTCTTGAGGCATTTGACGCAAAGGCAAAGCGCCATGGGCAAACGCGCACGGAGCGACTCAGGGAACTCATTACGCTCGATGCAATGATTGCCTAGTCCCCCGCCGAGCCCAAACATGTGCGCCAGCATCCAAAAGCGTCATTTCTCGACATCTTTGGATGCTGACGCATAGCTTTTCAACCTAGTCATTGGGGACGTTCTTAAATGACTAGTCATTAAAGAACGTCCCCAATGACTACTTTTTACCCGGAAAAGCGAGCGGTGGGTGCAAGCGATTGTTCGCGAAAGACGCGCTCGACAGCAGCGCGGTATTCATCGACCTTTTTGGTCTTGCGAACGAGCTTGTGAACGGTCGCGGGATCGGCGAAGGCGCATTTGGCGTAGAACCACCACTCCTTCATGCGAAAGACCGCGTTGCCCCCAATCTCGTCCGCATAGGCCGCAAACAGCATGTCGTGGAAGCGCTGCAGCTCAGCGGCCGTGGCAGCAGGGCCGCCCTTAACCATGCGAGCCAGAGCGGGGTTCGCGAGCAGACCGCGCCCCAGCATTACATGGCGTGTGCCGGGATAGGCAGCCACCAGCGCATCCATATCCTCAAGATCAAAAATATCGCCGTTGTAGGCGACCGGAAACGGCGCACGCTCCAGCGTCTCGCCATAGAACTCCTTGCGCGGCGAGCCCGTATAGCGGTCCTTTTGTACGCGCGGATGCACGATCAGTTCTGCCAGCGGCATGCGACAGTACAGGTGGAGCACGCGCTCGTATTCGTCGTCGCTCTCCAGCCCCAGCCTGGTTTTTACCGACACCGGCAACGGCGAGCGTTCGCACACATCGCTCAAGAACACCTCGAGCTCGTCCAAGTTGCGCAAAAAGCCCGATCCCTTGCCCTTGGCGACAACCGTACCCGAGGGGCAGCCAAGGTTGAGATTGACCTCGCGGTAGCCCATGTCGGCGAGCACCTGCGCCGCCCACACAAACTCGTCCGCGTTCTTTGACATCAGCTGAGGCACTACATTGAGCCCCTGGTTGTTGGCAGGATCGATCTCCTTAAACGCCTTGCCGCCAAAGCGGTTGCCTACCCGCGGCGGCGGCAAAAACGGCGTGTAATAACAATCGAGCGCGCCGAAGCATTCCGCATGCACGCGACGGAATACATGCCCGGTAATCCCCTCCATAGGGGCCAGCGATAGAATCATCAACATCTACTCTCAGATCAATGCGGCAAAGGGACTGCCCCTTTGTCACATGCATTATGCCTTGTCCTTGAGGTGGCCCACAAGGCGGAGGCAGTTACTTGACGCCAACCAGCCCTCCAACCATCCCTGCGCAACGAAGGTGAACGGTGTCCACGAACAGCAAGTAGGGCCGCCCCGCAGCAGCCCCCCACTCATCTATACTCAAGAGCGTGCGAGCATCGCCCCCGAAAAACGATGAGAGTCGAGGCCCCATGCAGCAGCTCACCGAACAAGAAAAGAAACGCATCCAGCGGTACTGCACATACCCCAAGATCGCAGCGACCGCACTCGTCATGTCGTTCGTAGCATGCCTGTTGATGTTGCCGCTCCAAATGATCAACGACATCGCATTCCACCAAAAGGAATTCCAACCCGCAGGCATATATACCGCCATCGCACTCACCGCAATCGAACTCGCCATCTTTTGCTATTGCGCTCTTGCGCCGCGCTTTGGAATGCAGGGCAAACAGTGGAAGGAGCTGCAGAGCAGGCTTGCGGTAGCCCAGACCAACAAGGACCGTTCCGCGGAGGTCGCCGGCGTGCTCGCCACGCAAGCTGCCGGCCGCCTGCTCAAGAACAGTGATAACGATGTTGCGCGCAACCTGGGCGGAGCCGCAGAGATTGCCGGCGCCGTAGGGGCAGTTGCCACCGCGGCGGACGTGCTGGCCGAAACCTCGAGCAATGCCGAGGCCATGGCAGACGCATACGGCGTGACGATTCCAAGCGTCAAGAAGCAAGTCATAGCTCTTGCAGTGGTGCCCGCCATTGTGCTGCTTGGCGTCTACATCCCACAGTTTGTCCAGGGAAATAACGAGCTTCAGGCAAGAAAGGCTGCAGCCGCCGAGCAGCTCGCCATCGCGCAAGATGCCTTGGAGCCCGTGTGCGAACGCGTCGCGGCAGACGACCCATATGAGTCGTATCACGACTACGGCTACCGCATTATCGGCTATCTGCGCGATAATGACCTCGGCGCTCAAGCAGCCTATGTCTACCTTTCTTTCGATGCAGACGGCATGCTCACGGACGTCGATTACACCAGCCAGATCGACCCCGAGGCAGGCCTTGCAGACAACCTCGCCCGCGCCGAGCAGGACATCGCGACGCTCTGTTCCCCGCTCAACGGGTTGGACATTTCCGTTGCCACACCGGGCCTCCTCACGCCATGCAGCCTGTCGGATGAATTTAAACAGGCATTTTTAGCCGGATCCCTATATGAAGAAATCAGCATCAAGACGGAGGACGAATCTATCAAGTCGTACTACACCTTTGACACCGAGCCCGAGGAAGAGTTCGACGAGTACACCCATCCGGAAATTAGGCTCATGCTCTCTGCAAAGAAGAACTAAAGGCTTGCACTCTAATTGCCGCTCGCAAACATCGTCTATATCTCGAGGTCTAATACTTTTCCCGAGAAGTGAACGACCGTTTTTGGACCCCCGAAGCATCGACGTTTTCTGACGCCAAAACCGCAGGATTTGGCTGACAAAACCGCAGGAAATTGCATCTCAAAAGTGCCGATGCTTCGGGGGTCCGTTTTTACTCGTTCACTTCTTGGAAAAGTATTAGACCTCGATTTACAAGCCACTCAATGTGACAAAGGGGCTGTCCCTTTGTCACATTATTCGGAGCGTAGGGCTTCTACGGGGTCTTTCTTAGATGCGCTGCGGGCCGGCAGTAGGCCGGCGACGACCGTCAGCAGCACCGATATCGCAATGAGTATCAACGCATCCTGCACGGGCAGGCTCATCAGGTTGGGGACCTGCTTGGCAGCAAGCGCCCAAGCATTAACAGGAAAGCTTACGAGCACCACGACGGTAACGGCAAAGACGCCGGCAATGAGACCCTCGATAAAGGTTTCGGCATTGAACACGTTGGCCACGTTGCGCTTCGACGCGCCGATCGCGCGCAGGATACCGATCTCCTTTTTGCGCTCCAGCACGCTGATGTAGGTGATGATGCCGATCATGATGGAGCTGACGACCAGGCTGATGCTCACGAACGCGATGAGCACCAAGCTGATGGTGTTCACGATGTCGGTCACCGAACCCATGATGATGCCCATGTAGTCGGTGTACGAGATTGCCTGTTCATCGTGGCCGGCAGCTTTGACCTGCTTGTTGTACGCATCGATGTGATCGAGCACGCGCTCCTTGGCCTCAAAGTCGCGCGGGAAAATCTTAACCGAGATGGGGTCTGTCTCATCCGCATAGCCCAGCGTGGTCAGATTGTTATCGTAGGTGAGCTTTGACGCCTTGGCATAGCTCATCATGAGCGAACTCAGGTCCTCGGCGTCCATGTTGAAATGGATGGCACGCGCAAAGGCGCTCGCATCCACGCGCATGGCGCTCGCCAGGTTAGCAAAACTCGAAGACATCTGCGTCGCCATCTGGTCCATAAGCCCTGCCGCGCCCGCCTTGAGCTGAGCCGATACCGTCGTCGCGATCTGCTCGCTAATCGTCCTCATCACCTGATCCATAGCCTGCTGCAGATACGGAGCCAGCTGCTTTTGCACATAGTCGGTCATCGCCTGCTGCAGGCGCTCGGCCAGGGCATCGCCGCCGAGCGCTTTGAGCTGGGCTAGGATTTGCTGGGCTGCGGCATCATTCTCAAGATACGTCGAGAATGCGGCAGAGAGCTTTGACGCGTCCTTAAGATCATCGGGCGACAGCGCCTTAAACTGATCAGACTGCAAAAAGCCCTCAAACAGCTGGTTGGTTAGTGTTCCCACGTGCTGCATTTGCTCGGGCGTGAGTTCCAGACCGTCAAAGATACCCGAGAAATCTGGGGTTGGCGCTTTTGCCATGATGTCGCTGAAGTCGATGTCCTTGCCAACGTCCGAAAGGTCAATGTCCAGACCGGACAGATCGACGTCCGAGAGATCAATGCCGCCGCCGGCAACACCCGAGAGTGCAGACGAATCGAACGAGAACGCGCTCTTAAGTGCTGCCTCGTCCACACTGAACATGCTGCCCAGATCCACTCCTTGTTTGGCCTCGCCTTGTAGTTCGTCGAAGGTTTTGCCCGTAAAGACATCCGTCTCGGGGTGGTCGAGTTGCTCCTGCACAATCTGCGAATCGGCGGCGCGCTCCATAAGCTGGCGAGTCAGCGCATGCGTATAGGCAATGCCCGGAGACAACGCACTCGCATTGGCCGTCTCGTTAGGTCGCACCACGCCCACAATGTGCACGTCAATACCGTCGGCAACCTTAGCAGCCATAAAGTCGGCGTCGTCAGACATGTCGGTCCACATGCCGGTCTCTTCGTTTTTGCGATAGGCATCGGCCGGCGACAGCACCTTAAACGTCGTGGACAACGCATCATCGTAGGTAAAGTCGGCGCCGGTCTCGGGCGTCTCGATCTTACCGTCGGCCGTCATGGCACTGTTTACCAGATCGTTGAGCTCATCGATATCCAGCGCACCGATGCTGTAGAGCGTATAGTCGCCCACCGTGCCACGACTCGAAAGCACCATCACGGCTTCGTTGGCAGACGTGGGCCAATGACCGGCGACGACATCGTACTGGCTGTCGAGCAGACTCTGATCGTCAATCATTTCGTTAAAGACCGAGGTTCCCATGGATTCCATGCTCACCGTTGCCGCCGAGCTCGCGCCTCCGCTCATGGCCTCGGTCATGGCGTTGGGCACCAGCCGGACAGGCTTCTCATCGCCCTTGCCGGCACGATAGACAACCGGCGATACACCGTAGCCGTACTGAATGGCGTTGACCTCTTTGTCGATACCGTCGCCGCCGTCGTCAAGCCATGCCTTAAAGCTCGTCATGTCGTTGGACTTAACGCTCGCAAACATATCCTTTACGGCCGTGACCACGGGAATCTTATCGGTTTCGGCACTGTCGTCGGACGAATCCACGTTTTCAGGCGAGTCATCATCCGCAGCCCCCTGTCCGCCCATCATGGACGACAGGTCGTAATCCTGCTTGGAAATGGTGAGTGGGTAGCTCGAGAGCGTATCCTCCTCGACCTTTTTGATGTAGCCGTTTACGCCGTTGGACAGCGCCAGAATCGCCGCGATACCGATAATGCCAATCGAGCCCGCAAAGGCCGTCATGGCCGTGCGGCCCTTCTTGGTCATGAGGTTTCGGGCAGAAAGCCCCAGCGCCGTCACAAAGCTCATCGAGGTTTTGCGCGTAGGCTTGGCCTCGCGGCGCGTGGCGTCAGCGACATCGAAAGGATCGGAATCGTCGGTGATCTTGCCGTCCGCCAGGTTGACGATGCGCGTGGCGTATTGGTATGCCAGGTCGGGATTGTGCGTGACCATGATGACCAGACGGTCGCGCGCAACTTCTTTGAGCAAATCCATAACCTGCACGGATGTCGTTGAATCCAAAGCGCCAGTCGGCTCGTCGGCAAGGACGATCTCAGGGTCATTGATCAGGGCGCGGGCGATGGCCACACGTTGCATCTGCCCGCCCGAAAGCTGGCTCGGGCGCTTGTTAACGTGCTCGCCCAGGCCGACTTTCTCCAACGCCTCGCGCGCACGCTGACGGCGCTCGGCGTGTCCCACGCCCGTGAGCGTAAGCGCCAGCTCCACGTTTTCCAAAATGGTCTGATGCGGAATGAGGTTATAGCTCTGGAACACAAAGCCGATGCGGTTGTTGCGATAGGCATCCCAATCGCGATCGTGAAAGTCCTTGGTCGAGATGTCATCGATCAGCAGGTCGCCCGAGTCAAAGTGGTCGAGTCCGCCGATAACGTTGAGCATCGTAGTTTTGCCCGAGCCCGAGGGACCCAGAATGGCCACGAACTCGTTATCGCGAAAAGCCAGGCTCACGTTATCGAGCGCCACCTGCGTAAACGACTGCGTGACGTACCTTTTGCAAATACCTTTGAGCTCCAGCATGGACGGCAACCTCTCCCGCGCGGGCACGTTCACCCGCTCTCCTCCGCCGTTCGTATTCGACGCGTTTGTCCTACTCTATCCCCATTTTTCACCGACACCAGTGAGGAATGTAACAAACCGCGCCAAAAAACGAACGGGACGGCGCCCAAAAGAAGAGGTCCCGAGCGGGACCTCTATATGGTGGAGATTATCTTGAAAGGCAGCGGACTACTCCGCACAGCGGCGCACGAGCTTCGCCATGCTTTACGCGTTTTCTACTGCTCGCTATTCGCAATCGCCTGGTCAATAAGCTTGTCGAGCGCTGCGCGCTGCTCAGCGGAGCTGATGGCTCCCACGATTGGATCCCCTACGATGTTGCCATTCTGATCGATGACATACGTTGTCGGGAACGAGAACAAATTTGACGTAAACTTACCGGCATCGCTATCCGACTTAAACCAGATGTTCTTATATGTCACGCCCTTCTTGCTCAGCACGTCCTTGGCATCTGCAATCTCGCCCTTGTTGCCATCGAGCGTAAAGGAATTGACGCCCACGACCTGGCCGCCCTTCTTGGCAAGCTCCTTATTCAGGTCCTCAAGGTCGCCCAACTCACCCACGCACGGCTTGCAAGTGGTGAACCAGAAGTTCATGACGGTGACCTTGTTCTTAGAGAACAGCTCGTCGCTGCTCACGTCGTTGCCATCCAGGTCTTTGCCCGTAAAGCTGGGGAACTTCGTCGCCTCGCTCGAAGCATTGGCACCAGCCGTCATGCCAGCGGCCGAAGCGTCGACGCTCTCGCCTGCGCTCGGCGTGCTTCCACAGCCAGGGAACTCCTTCTCCAAGCTCTCGAGCTTGTCCTCGATCTCCTTGATCTGCTGTGCACCGGCCTTGAGCGTCTTAAGCTCATCCGCCGTAAACTCATCCTTGGCGCCGTCGATGGTCTTGAGCAGGAAATCGCCGTAATTGCTGCCGTCCTCAATCATTGCCGATTCTTTATTTGCCGCATTGAATACCTTTTCCCACAGCGCGTTATCACTCGAAAAGATATCGTTCTCCTTCTGCATGAGTTTTGCATACAACTCGGCAGCCTCGTCGGCATTGGTCGGCTTCTGCGCAGTGAGTTCTGCGATCTTAGGATCGGAGCCCGCAGATTCGCTCGCATTGCCACCGGGCGCCGAGCACGCCACAAGACACAAGGCCAGCACCGGCACCATAAACAGGGCCGCAATCTTAGAAAGCTTCATAGTCATTCCTCCGTTTTGTCGAAGCTTGTTTACTTTTTATCGGCGGTCAAGGGGAGCTTTTCCGCCGACACATCCAGGCCATAGCGATAGCTGATGGCATCGACAGGACAGGCCCCGATGCACTTTCCGCACCGGATGCATTCGGCATGATTGGGCGCGCGGACCACATCAACGTCCATCTGACAAACCCTTGAACACTTGCCGCACGAGACGCATTTGCACGCGTCAACCTGAATCCCCAACAAGGACACCCTATTCATGAGCGCATAGAACGCGCCGAGCGGGCAAATCCATTTGCAGAAGGGGCGGTAGAACAAAACGCTCAGCACTACCACGGCAATGAGAACGGCAAGTTTCCAAGTAAAGAGCTGCCCCAGCGCAGATCGAATGCCGGCGTTGGCAATGGCCAGCGGAATGGCACCCTCGAGCACGCCCTGCGGACAGACGTACTTGCAAAAGAATGGATCCCCCCATCCCCAGGTCGTTGACCACCAGCACAGGCAGCAATACCACAGCAAACAGCAGCACAACGTATTTGATATACGTAAGCATCTTGAGCTTTTTTGTCGAAAGCTTTTTGCCGGGGATCTTGTGAAGCAGCTCCTGCAGCCAGCCAAACGGGCACAGAAAGCCGCATACAAAGCGTCCCAGCAGCACGCCGAGCAAAATGAGCGTACCGGTGACGTAGTAAGAAAAGTTGAACTTGGATGAACCTACCACCGCCTGGAACGACCCGATAGGGCACGCACCCGATGCCGCGGGGCACGAATAGCAATTAAGTCCAGGTACGCAGACTGTTTTTCCCGCGCCCTGATAGATGCTTCCTTTGGCAAAGTTTGGCAGGTGAATATTGGTGACCAGCGTCGCCGCCGCCTGAATGAATCCGCGAAATCGGGCCAAAACATGCGACGCAGTGTTTTCTCTTTTATCCAATTCCGATACACTCCAAGCACAGCCTAATCGCTTTGGCCAGCACGGCATCCGCCTCGCCACGCATAACACCAAAGCACACCATGGCAATTCCGACGATCAACAAAGCGACCTGTACCACGGGTTTTACCGCTTTGAACAACCTGACCACTCCTTTCGTTACGCGACCATTGGACCATATCGGCTATAAAATCCGTGTTAAGCGCGATTTGAAATGTGCAAGGAGACTGTTATGCGTATTTTGATCGTCGAAGACGAGCGAGCACTGTGCGATGCAATCGCGCGCAGCTTGCGAAACCTGGCGTACAGCGTCGACTGCTGTCACGACGGACAGGAGGCGCTCGACCTACTGGACGTTGAGGCCTTCGACCTCGTGGTACTCGACCTCAACCTTCCCCGTATCGACGGCATGACCGTACTCAGGGAACTTAGGGAAACTGACTGCGAGACCAAGGTACTGATTCTGTCCGCACGTGGCGAAGTATCCGATAAAGTCGCCGGACTCGATGCCGGCGCCAACGATTACCTCACCAAGCCGTTTCATCTGGACGAGCTTGCCGCAAGAATTCGCAGCCTTACCCTCAGACGCTTTACACAAAGCGACATAGTTTTAACCTGCGGAAAGCTCCGCTTTGACACCAAGGCGCGCATCGCTTCCGTGGACAGCGAGGCTCTATCTCTTACGCGCAAGGAAACGGGAATCTTGGAATACCTGATGTTTAATCAGGGGCGTCCGGTAAGCCAAGAGGAGCTTATCGAGCACGTTTGGGATAGCAGCGTGAACAGCTTTAGCAACGCAACCCGCGTTCATATCTCGTCACTCCGCAAAAAGCTACGCAGCGTTTTGGGATACGACCCGATTCGCAATCGGATTGGAGAGGGCTACGTTATGGAGGATAGCGAATGAAAAGGCTTTCGCTGCAATGGCGCATAACGATTATGACGGCGCTGCTCACGTGCGCGGCATGCGTGCTGACGAACTGCCTGGTCGGCTATACGGGTATGCGCTACATGGATGCCATCGGCAGTGACATCTCGGCCTTTACCGCAACCAGCGAAGATTCGCCCCAGGCGTTCGACCCAACGAAAGCGACCCTCGATAACGAGGTTACGATCGTCGTAAACGACGCACAGGAGTCTTTTGGCACGACAGCCTGGCGCATCACGGCTGGAGTCACACTCCTTGGCGGCGTGCTGGCATACTTTGTGAGCGGCCGCGCACTCAAACCGCTACGGGCTTTTGCAGACCAGGTTGAGCGTGTGCAGCCTGACAACCTAAGCGAAATTAGACTCAGTGAAGATGTGCCCACCGAGCTACAACGATGCAGTGCCTCTTTCAACGACATGATCGCCCGTCTTGGCGAAGGGTTCTCTGCACAGCGTCAATTTACCGGCAACGCCGCGCACGAGCTGCGAACCCCGCTCGCCCTTATGCAAGCACAGATTGAGCTATTCATCTCCGAGCGCTCCGGTTTGCAACCCGAAACAGTCGAGCTGCTCGGCCTGCTACAAGAACAAACCGAGCGCATGTCTCGAATGACCAAGGTATTGCTCGAGATGAGTGAGCTCCGCAGCGTTCCTTGCGAGGACGATGTCGAACTTGGCCCCTTGTCCGAAGAGGTCCTCACCGATCTTGCGCCACTTGCCGAGAATAAGGACGTAACCCTCGATTGCACCGGAGATGCTCTGATAACCGGAAGTGATACGCTCCTCTATCGGCTGGTGTTCAATCTGGTCGAAAATGCCATCCGTTACAGCCGCTCCGGCTCGACTGTCAACGTCTCCATCAGCGACAACGACAGCAACGTGTTCCTGCGAGTCGAGGACCAGGGCCCGGGAATACCAAAGCAGTACCGTGAGAGTATCTTCCAACCGTTCTTTCGCGTCGACAAGTCCCGCAGCAGAGCATACGGCGGCGCGGGGCTTGGATTGGCGCTTGTTTGGGAGATTGCAGCGCTTCACGGTGGCACGGTAGAGGTCGAAACAAGTTCCGAGAACGGGACCACCATGCTCGTGACCCTCTCAAAGGGGGCCACCACGTGATCCGACTGTCCAGGGGTCCCACTCGGCATTGCGAAACGCGTCCCAAAACTTGGACATGAGAAATGGGAGGCAGTTCGCATCTGTGCCGAGGACGAAGTCCTGGCGGGAATTCAGGATGCGCAGAGGAAGCTTACGGCAGAAAACCCCGACAGAGTCGTGACCGTCGGCGGCAACTGTATGGCGTCGCTTGCCCTCTTCGATTACCTGCACGGGAAATACGAGAACGTTGGAATCGTCTGGATCTATGCGCATCCGGATGTATCCACGCTGAATGATGGCTACCCCAACGCTCACGCCATGGTACTTGGCAACCTTTTGGAACAGGGTGCACCGCAACTCGTTTCGCGGATGCGGCATCCGGTGTTTAAGCCGAGCGATGTCCTGCATGTCGGGCTACAGCAGCTCCACGACTATCAGGAAGTTTGCTTAAACAAGCATAGGTGTTGCGGTTTTAGCCGATGTCCTCATGGAGGAAACGACATGCTGGGTCTGTCTGATTAAAGTCCAACAGTTTCCATGAGGCATCTAGCACGGTAAAAGCTAAAGACCCGGGAGATCCCAAACTGTCAACCATCTTTACGGGTGCAAGGGAAACGGGCAAGACAGCCCCCTCTCGCTCCTATCCGAAACGGCGCTTGAACACGGCTGGATTGCAGCGAATGTCTCCGCCATGCCCGGCATGCTCGAAGATATCATCGAGCACACAAAGGAGGCTGCAGGCCGTTACCTCTCGCAGCCCCATACACGCGTGAGCGGAGTTCAAGTTGGGCAGCGGGGCGGTTTAGCGCGCCAATATAATCAAATCGTGCACTTCCATAGCCTCTCGTCTACGTGGTGTACCGTCGTCTCCCCTTTTATCAGAGTTGGGCGATTTCAGGCACCCGAGCTGAACTCAAATTGAACTCAACGATGCCTTATCGGTCGAGGGCGTCCTAGCGAGAATATACAGAGGCGCACATTTCGCAGGGAACCTCCCATTCGTTATCATATCGGGATGCTGTCAAGGCAGCGTCAATGCGTTCGACCTACACCTTCTCGCTTTTCGAGGCCTCGTCTGCAGGACCATCGGAATCGATACGGAATCGATCGGCATACCATTCATCCGAAGCAATCACCTTATGGAGCATCTGGAGATGCAGGTCGACATAGTGGCAGAACGCCTTGCCGCATTCCACGAGAGGCGCATTGTTTCTCTCGTTGGGCTCGGCTCCAAAATTAAACTCGACCTCATAGCCCTCCCCAGGCACACCCATGCTCGGCAGAACATCAATGGAGAAGTGGACGAATCCAGACGTCACCTTGTATACATCTTTTACCTTTGGATCGAACTTCTCGAGTAAGTCTTGAAGTCTTCCATCGGACATCTTCTCACCCGAGAAATCTTTCAGCTTGTTCACAGGCACACCTTGAAACACCTGCTTGAGAAAGTCATCCTGGTCTTCGGCGGCGAATAATGCGAATGTCCGCAGGCAGACTCCAACCTGTGCGCGGAGAAGCTGGGCGACGCAAACAAGATTCCTCGACTCGAGCATGGAGATGAATCCGTCTATCAGTCTCATCGCATACTCAGAGGAGGATGCCAGATATAGATCCCATTGGGTAAAGTCGCCGTTCATGAAGGGAATCACTGCATTGCGCTCGGCGACTCTCAAGGCACTCAGGCTTTGTTCTATTTTCTCAGCTTCTTGTTTGAACTGTTCGCTATCCAAAATGCCCCCAAATGCCGGCTTCTCAACAAATCAAAAAAGCAGGAGAGACAGAGATTAGGTTCCTGCTCCACTGAACCCGCGCTTCCAGTCGAGACACTCCTCCTCGAAGATCTCCCCAGAGTCCCGTCTCTCGCGCCCCTCACGGAACTGTCCATATCAGTGTAGCCAATCCAAGCACAGCCCCACCGCACGGCCCAGTCGCTTCCGGTCCTGCGTGGCCCCATGAAGGCGGAAGGGCGTGGTTGTCGTCATCGCGTTCCTTTCTCCTCATACCTTTTGGGCATGCGTCACAGGCCCCCGCGCGGCGCCGAGAGCGAATCGGCGCAGGCTTGGGGCCAGTTGCGTAGAGGTTGAGGTTCGGGTTTCGCCGGCTTACGCAGCTTGGCGGGCAGAGCGCCCGGGCTCGCTGCGCCTAGGGCGCGGCGGGATCCGCGACGCCGGAGGTGTCGATCTCGCCCAGATTGGCGAGCTGCTCGATGAGGGGGAGGCCCATCGGGTCGTCCACCTCGACGCCGCCGAGCACGATGGTGCTGTCGCGCGTGTCGATGTGGGTTGTGAACACGGCCGGGTCGAAGCCCGAAGCGATAAAGCCAATGCCCGCGAGGACAACACCCGCGGCAACGAGCCCGCCCGCCACGGCGAGGTAGATCTTCTTCGCGCTGGTCATGGTACTCACTCCTTTCTACGCCGCGAGATGCGCGGCAGCGCCGCCCTTCTCGCCCTTGCCCTTCCAGAAGGGCGAGGCGGCCTTCCTCGCCCAGAGCGCCGAAAGGCGCGCAATTTGTTTTGAGGCGGCCCAAGCGCCAGCACCAACGAAGAGCGCCACGCCGACGAGGCCGAGCCCCACGCCCGCCGAGGCGAGGGCGTACGGGAAGTGGCCGATGGTGACGCCGCTTACGGCAAGCAGGAGCTCAACTACGCCCACGCCCCCGAGTGCCGCCGCGACGATCCACACGCAGAGTGCCAGCAGCCAGATGCAGATATAGACCGTGAGGGCCACGGCGGCGAAGGCGGCGAGCAGCGGCACCCACACCGGGGAGCCCACGATGGTCAGCACCCACAGCAGCGTGGTGCTGCGCCGGCGCGTCCTCGCGATCGCGCGCGGCACGGCGGGCAGGTCGTCGAGCGTGGCCTCCGCCACCTCGCCGGGTGTGCCCATGGCGGCCACGGCCTCCTCCTCGCTCATACCGTCCTCCATGCGGTCAGCGATGGCCTCCGCATAGAACGCCTTGGTCTCCTCCACCTGCTCGGCCGGCAGGCAGGCGAGCAGCTCGCCCAACCGGCCCAGAAACTCATCGCGCGTCATGGTGCGCCCCCTCAACGTATGCGTAAATCTCCCGTACGGACGGCCACTCGGCCAGGAACTCCTCGATGCGTGCTCGCCCGTCGTCCGTGATGCGGTAGTACCGGCGCAGCCGCCCGTTGTGCTCGGCGGAGCGCGCCGTGATGCACCCGGCTTTCTCCAGGCGCTTGAGCAGCGGGTAGAGCGTCGACTCCGTGAGCCCCATGCTCGCCGGTACGTCCTTCACGATCTGGTAGCCGTAGGACTCCTCGCCGGAGACGGCCGCGAGCACGCAGGCCTCCAGGAAGCCGCGCTTCATCTGTGCCTCCATCCGCACACCTCCTCTCGTCATATACTATGCTATACACACTATACGATGCAAGGTATTAGACGTCAACTCTCATCGCGAAGATTCTCCGGCCCCTGCGCGCTGCGAACGTGATGTCGCGGGGCGGTTGGCATTATGCATGAAACGTCAAGTAACGCTCTTTTGATCCACTTCCACTCGGCCCCATTCGCCTTGTACAACGCCCCCTTTCAACCTTGGGTTCAAGAGAGCCGCTAGGCTGGACGTGCCGGACGGTAAAGTCCTGGACGCCATGGTGAACTTCTCCGATGCCATGGGGGTCATAGGTCTACGCCGATGGAGTCCCACGTACGCGGCAGGGCTCGCCCGTCACCGCTGGTCGCCGGACGGTCCCCACGCCCCGCTCGCCAACGCGCAGGCGACAGCAGCAGTCCAGCGCTGGCTGGAGACGCCGGAATGCCCAGAAGATGCGTTTCCCATCGCTGCGGCAGAGCTTTTTGCAGGGGTGGCAGTTTTTCTATATCCCAAGGTCAGATAGGCTTCGGTAGCCACCTTGGAAGCATCGCCAATAGACTCTTCCTTTATACGTTCGGCATAATCGTAGGCGATACCCACAAATTCCAGTCCCGAGCAACAGGAGTACAATTGCTGCAATTGTTGCCAGCTGTTGGGAGATGGAAGATGGACTGCGATGGCTACCCGCGCATTCCCATGCCGTTGATGTGCACCGCCTTTGTGCCGGGGCAGATTGACGCTGCGGTTGCAGGCATTTCCGACCCCGATTCACGCACCATCGCCACGGCAGAAGCGCTGTACTTTCGCGGACAGGCCACGCTCGCTGCCAAGACGGCGCGCCCCTATCTTGACGCCACCGATTCCGCACTGCGCTATTCCGCATGCTTTATCTGCGGATACGCCAGCCTGTCGCTCAACCGTATCGCCGACGCCCGCCGTTGTCTTGCGGGCATCCTCGATACGCCAACTGACGAGGAATCACCCGCCGTCCACGCCACGCATATCCTGTTCGCCTCGGCCGCAAGCGTCCTGCTGCACTTGTCTTCCCCGTATTCTGCCGAAGAGTTTTATCCGCTTGCGGCGCATCTGCCCGAAGGCCTGCGCCTGTTCGCCAGCTACGTGATGGCGCACGCCTTGTATCTGCGCGGCGAATACGGCCGCAGTCTGGGCATGGCGGAAAACGCCCTGATTATGAAACAGGGAAGCTACCCCATCTCGGAGCTATTCCTGCACTTGTCGGCCTCGATGGCCTGTATGAGTCTCAAAGACGTCGACGCCGCAAAAGCGCACTTTGGCGCCGCTTGGGACATTGCGCGCCCCGACGGCCTTATCGAACTCATCGGCGAACACCATGGCCTTTTGCAGGGACTCATCGAGGCATGCCTAAAATCGCAATACCCTGACGACTTCGCGCGCATCATCGAGATCACGTATCGATTCAGCTACGGCTGGCGGCGCATCCACAACCCCGATTCGGGCGAGGACGTGGCCGACGATCTAACAACCACGGAATTCACCATGGCCATGCTCGCCTGTCGTGGGTGGACCAACGCCGAAATCGCACGCCATATGGGAGTATCGCCGGGCACCGTCAAAAACCGCCTATCCGGCGTATACGCCAAGCTTGGCATCGGCACGCGCGCGGAGCTGGTCGCGCATATGTTGCGTTAGCGACCGGGCTGCCAAGCGCATCGAACGCGTTCCGGAACCCGGCGCTTCGCTCGATCAATTTGGACATTTTGGCCATCGAACGGCACTACCGCCACGAAGCGCCTTCTCGCAAAATTGGATTATTTCCACCGATATTTGCGGGATGGGAGCCCAAGATGCTTGATCGCCGTTCGTTACTTGTCGCCGGAGCGTCCTCGCTGGCGAGCATTATGATGCCGCGCGTGCCGGGAAGCGCAAACGCCTTCATATTGCCGTTCGCACCCACCGAAGCCCATGCCGACGAAAAAGACCCCTTCAGGGTGCTCGTTCTCTCGCGCACCATGTTCGGTGTGGTCGTGGTCGACGTCGCCAACAAGAATACGCCCATCACGGGTGCCCAGGTCACGCTCATATCGCGCTATGCCGCAGGCAAGCAGCTCACCGCCACGACCGATGACGAAGGCACGGCCATCTTTGAGGTCGCGCCTCTTTCAGAAGGCTACGTGGACGAGGCAACGCTTCTCGACGCGTACGACTTTAACGGCGGCATCTCCATTAGCATGGCAGGCTACCGCGATGTCGAGATTCCCCTTGCGCGTATCCAGGGCGGCACCGCCATAACCGCTCCAACGCGTCCGCTTTCCGACGGCGAGCCGTACTTTCGACAGCTCACGTTCGACGAATGGGACATCCAGTACGCCGATGCTACGTTCATGGCATTGCCGAAGAACGACACGGCAAACGAGCAGCCCGATACGCACGCCTTTACCGTGCAGGCACATCTGCCACAGGGTGGACAGGCAACGCTGCGCATCAACAAAGTGACGCCTGCCGCGGGCAGCTCACCCGAAAGCGTCACGCAGATTGGCCAAGTCAAGGCCAGCGCATCGGGCGCGGATAATCTGGCAACGTTCACACTCGAAGACAAGTTCCTCGATGCGGCATCGGGCCTTCTGGAAGAAGGGTACAAGCTGCGCTTTGTCCTCGACTATCAGGGCAAAACCTACACGCTCTCCTCCCCCATGGCCGTTGTCACCGCGCCGGCCGCAAAGGCGGAATCGGGCTCGACCACCATCATTCCCACCACCATGGACCAAGAGGTCACTCCGTTTGATTTCCCCGCGGCATTTCCCGGCATCGGTGGTAATAAGTTCACGTGTTGGATGCCCACATTTCCGATCCTCTTCCATTTCTCGTTTGCCGGGTACGTACTGTTTGGCGGAGGATACAAACCAGCCAGCTATATGAACGATTCGGGCAATCCTGATCCGGAATACTGGAAGAAATCGCCGCGCGAGTCGGGCGCCAAGCAGGCAAACCGCTACCTCGACGAGATGGAGGGGAAGTGGAATCAGTACAAGAGTATGAGTGCCGGTTCGGGTACCGATCCAAGAAACACCAAGCTCCTTCGCCACCATTGCACGCTGCTGTTCACGATGGATATCGCCACGCAGCTGTACGGATCGCTCGCCTACGACTGGGTGGGCAAAACCTGGGGTGATAACAACGACCCTGCATACGGCAATATTAAGGCCCTCTTCCAGGTAAGAACCGACCTCAATTGGACCGAGCAGTTTACCCTAGGACCAGTGCCGTTTTTCCTAAACGTCAACCCCTGGGTGCTAGCGAAGCTGGCGCTCGCCGTGGGCGCCCACACGCACGGTAGCGGCGCGGCGTTTTTCAAGAACATTTCGCTCGACTATTCCAACACGTCGGGCTCGTTCACCATCCAGATCGGACTTGCCGTCACCTTTGGAGCCGGCGTTGCAGGCGTCGCTTCGTCCGCCGTGCGTGGCGCCGCATCCCTCACGCTGTTCATTGGATACGAGAAGGCGGATGGACACCAGCTTCCGCGACTGCGCGTAGGTGCAGACGTCGATGTCGATGTGATACTCCAGTTCGTAATGTTCAAGTGGACCACCAAAGCTTGGTCGGGATCGTGGCCCACACTCCTCGATTCGTGGAATATGTCGGTGAACAACGGCGACCAGTATGTACTCCAGTGCTCTGAGCTGGCCTTGGGTGGAGATACGCCTTATACGCTGGATGCCTGCTTCGGCTCGGCCGGCAACGCCGAGGCAGGTGGTGTGCCGCAGTTTATCGCATCGGCCACCATCGTCACCAACGCCGAGCTGCTCGCACGCGCCGAGGTTAAGGCCACTGTCGTAAACGTCGCGTCTGTCGTGCGCGATTGGAATCAAGCGGTCACGCGCATTGAGCTCGAGGCGGATGCAGAAAGCGACGACACGGGACAGATCGAGCATTTCGTCCATGCACTGGTAGAGAACGACGAAAAACGCCGCGCCGATGTATGAGTACACCTACATCGGTCAGGCAACGAACGCCGTTGCGAACCCCAACGCCAATTCTGCCGGCGTGTCAGAGGACGAGCGTGGCGGTATCAAACCCTCGAGCGACAACGTACTGTTTTCCGGCGTGCTCAGCGAAGCCCACATGAAGCTGGCGATTATCGCCGGCGTGGAGTGCCTATTCCGTATCGCCTCGGTGCGCTACGGCGACAATGGCCGCTCGCGCCTGGTGGTACACACAAAGGCGAACGGCACGTGGTCTGCCCCCACGCCCGTGGACTTCCCCCTTGGGTTTGGCGAGGGCGACGTGGAGCGCTACGGCATATACGATTACGACTTCGACGTGGTGGAATATACGGACGGAAGAGGAGACCAAGACGCCTACGTGCTGCTGGTCTCGGGCGAGCGTCCCGACGGCGACAACACCCTTTTCGATATGGCAAGCACAGCCGGCATACTGTCCGTCGTGCGCCTGCGCATAAGTAATGACGAGATCCGCGTGGTGTCGCATACGTCATGGCGCAGCATCTCGCGCGGCCGCCTGCAGGAGGATGGCTACCATTGCCTGCAGTGCCCGCGTATCACGGTGGGCAAGACGCTGGTCGACGGACGCCTGTCGGGCGCCTACCTCCACCGCCGCGGAACCACCGCAGAAAAGGCGCTCGGCAGCGAGGCTGAGGTTGCGCTGGAGTGCTTCACACTGTGGTCGGACGTTTCGAGCGACAGCCTAACGTTCCGCCAAGTTCTTCGCTTTCCGCAGGCACCGTCGAGTATCGAGCTGGGCGAGCCCGAGAATATCAACGGCAAAATGGTGGTGCCCGTTGCGTACGAGACCGCAGACGGTTGCGGCTGCGCATCGTACGCCGTGATTGGCCAGTCCATTGCGGGCTGGGGCGTTATGCCACCAGACGCCACGGTACCCCATGCGGTGCCGTGGCCACAACATTCGGGCTTTTTGGCCACCGTCAACGAGCAGTTGCAGCATATTACTTGGACGCGAGGCGCATCGGCATTTGCAACGCAGCCCGTGGGTGCCGCAGGCTGTGGCCCGGCATCGTTTAGCGTGAGCAACAACGGCAGGTGCGTGCTCTATGTAGAGAACACCGATGGCAAGGTGGGACAAACCTACGACGAAGAAGGCAACCCGGTAGCAGTGATGGGCAAGCATTTCCGTATCTTCGCCAGTACCTTGGCAGGCGATCTGTTCACGGAGCCGTTCGTGATGTGCGAGCTGGACCATCCCGTCGATCAGATAACGACTTTTTTGACGTCGGGAGGCATGCTCTCCGCGCTCGCCACGCACATTGTGAGCGCGGGGCAGAGCGAGGCAGAGCTGCACGGCATCGAAGTACCCTTGGTGGCATGTGCCACTCCGACGGGCGCGGTTGCCACCTCGGGCGCAGTGGTGCCCGGAGCAGCAGGCGAATCCTTCATGGTCACGGTGCGAAACGACGGCAACACTTTGCTGACCGCCGGCACGATCGATCTGTACCGAGAGGGCTCCAGCCAGCCGTTCTCCAGCGCATCCATCGGATTCGGAGCGAACGCACGCATGGCTTCGATCTACGATCCAGAGCTTGCCGAAGACGCTTCGGCCAACGACATGGCACACGTGAAGTACGCGCTCGAGACGCTGGGCACACGTTTTGCAACGCACCCACTGGTAGCCGACAACGGCAACGCCGTGCTGGCACCGGGTTGCACGGCACAGTTCCGCATGAGCTTCGCCATCCCCGAGAGTTGGAGCGACGAAGTGGGCAAACGCGTAACGCTGTATGCGAAGGCACGTAATCTGGTGGCGCTCGATCCCGTAACGTTCGAGGAAATTCGACCGGGCGCAAACTCGACGCTGGGCGCCGTACTGCACGAGCTTCATGTACCCGACGCGGCATGCGAACGCTCGGAAGTGCAGGTCGGCGTATGCGACAGCGCGGATACGACAGGGCTTCACGACGCCCCGATGACGGCGGACGGCGACGGTGGCTCGAGTGGCGGCGGTGCTGACGAGGGCGGCGGCTCCGGCGGAAGCAGCTCCGGCAGCGGCAAGGACCACGGCAATAACAAGCGCTCCGGAAAAGCGGGCGCACTTGCGGGCACGGGCGATGTCAACGTCCCCCTTACGGCAGCCGCTGCAGCACTCGCCGTGGCAGGCGCCGGCCTCGTCGCCTACAGCGCCCGCCGCACGGCGCTCGAAAAAGACACCGCCAATGAGGACAATTCGGATAGGCCTCGCTAGCTCCTAGTTACTTTTGTGAGAGGCGCCGACTCGGCTCATCGAACATCAAAATGGGCTGGTTCTGAATACCCAGAGCCAGCCCATTGCGCATTAGATGTCGCCAGCGGAGTCGAGCTCGGCTTCCTCGCCCCGCATTCCACCGAGGACAGTGGGGCACTATCGTTTAAGGGCTTCGTTATTGTTCGATGGTCTTCTTGACGACTGCGGGGACGCCTGCCGCCACCACGTTGTCCGGAAGGTCTTCCGTCACGACGCTGCCCGCGGCAATTACGCAACCGCTGCCGATGGTAACTCCCTGCAGCACTGACACGTTCGCGCCAAACCAGCAGTTATCGCCGACAACGATGGGCAGAGCCTTCTCGAGACCCAAGTTGCGGTCCTTTGCCTTTAGGGGGTGCGAAGCGGTGTAGAAGCCGCAAAACGGCCCGATAAACACGTTGCCACCAAAGGTGATGGAGCCGCCGTCCATAAAGTAGCAGCCATGGTTTACAAAACAGCCCTCACCAAAGGTCGTCTTGCTCCCGTAGTCAAAGTAGGCAGGCGAAAGGACCGTCAGCCCCCCCCCGGGAAGATCGGTATCGAGCAAGGACTTCAAAGCATCGAGCTGTGCGTCGCTTCCAGGTTTTGCCATATTAAAGTCATAGCAGAGCGTCTCCGCCTTCGCGCGTTGCGCCAGGAGCTCCTCGTCAAAGTTGGCATCATGCCACTCACCGCGCTCCATCTTCTCTTTCTCGGTCATTGCGCCCCCTTAAACAACATGCAGTCTTGATGCGGCAATTCTACCAGCCGATAAGCCACGGCTTTAACACGAGCACCACACCGCGCAGGGAATGACCGCAGAAGCCAAAGGTGCCCGACTCCGAACGATTGTTCGATGGATTTCGTGTTGGGTGGAATCGCCCGAGGCCCGGGCTATGCTACCTTGACTATCTATATGACTAAAACGCAGCAAGGGAGCACCGAGAGAGCGAGTATGGCAAAAAACACCGCAAACTATGGTAACGACAGTATTCGTCAGCTCAAGGACGAGGAGCGCGTACGCCTGCGCCCCGCCGTCATCTTTGGCTCGGACGGGCTCGACGGCTGCGCACATGCCGCCTTCGAGATCCTGTCCAACGCCGTTGACGAGGCGCGCCAGGGCTACGGCAAGCTCATCACCCTTACCGCCTTTCGCGATGGTTCCATTCAGGTAGAGGACAACGGCCGCGGCTGCCCGCTCGACTGGAACCCCTCCGAGAAGCGCTTTAACTGGGAGCTCGTCTTTTGCGAGCTCTACGCCGGCGGCAAATACAATAACAACCAGGGCGGCGACTACGACTTCTCGCTCGGCACCAACGGCCTGGGCTCGTGCGCGACCCAGTACGCTTCCGAGTACATGGACGTCACCGTCTGGCGTGACGGCAACAAGTACTCCTTACACTTTAGGAAGGGCAAGGTCGTCGGCGCCAAGAAGAAGGCACTCGAGATTGAGCCCAGCGACGAGAACCGCACCGGCACCACCATCAAGTGGCGCCCCGATCTTGAGGTCTTTACCTCGATTAGCATTCCCCACGATTGGTATCGCGAGACCATGCGCCGCCAGGCCGTGGTCAACGCCAACGTGACCTTCCGCCTGCGCATTGAGGGCGACGACGGCGAGTTTTCCGAAGAGGACTTCTGCTACCCCAAGGGTATCGAGGACTATGTGCTCGAGAAGGTCGGTACCGACTACCTTACTGAGCCCTTCTTTATCGAGGCCGACCGCCGCGGTCGCGACCGCGAGGACCTGCCCGACTACAACGTAAAGATCACCGCGTGCATGTGCTTCTCGCGCACCTTCATGATGCAGGAGTATTACCACAACTCATCGTGGCTCGAGAACGGCGGCTCGCCCGAGAAGGCGGCCCGTAGCGCTCTGACCAGCGCCATCGATGCCTACATCAAGCAACAGGGCAAGTACAACAAAAACGAGAGCGGCATCAAGTGGCAGGACGTCCAGGACTGCCTGGTTCTGGTGACTAACTGCTTCTCCACCCAGACGTCCTACGAAAACCAGACCAAGAAGGCCATCAATAACCGCTTTATCCAGCAGGCCATGACGGCATTCTTTAAGGAGCGCCTCTCGACCTACCTGATCGAGAACAAGGACGCCGCCAATAAAATCATGGAGCAGGTGCTCATCAACAAGCGCTCGCGCGAGAACGCCGAGAAGACGCGCCAGAGCATCAAGACCAACCTGCAGCAAAAGACCGACATGGCCAACCGCGTGCAGAAGTTCATCGACTGCCGCTCCAAGGACAAGAGCCGCCGCGAGATCTACATCGTAGAGGGCGACTCGGCAGCAGGCGCCATTCGCACCTCGCGCGATGCCGAGTTCCAGGGCGTTATGCCCGTCCGCGGTAAGATCCTCAACTGCCTGAAGGAGGATTATCCGCGCATCTTTAAGTCCGACATCATCATGGACCTCATGCGCGTGCTGGGCTGCGGCGTGGAGATCAAGGACAAGCGCATCAAGAACCTCGGTGCCTTTGACTTGGACAACCTCAACTGGAACAAGGTCATCATCTGTACGGATGCCGACGTCGATGGGTACCACATCCGCACGCTCGTGCTCACCATGCTCTACCGCCTGGTGCCTACACTTATCGACGAGGGTTACGTGTATATCGCCGAGTCGCCGCTCTACGAGATCAACTGCAAAGAAAAGACCTACTTTGCCTACACCGAGCTCGAGAAGAACGGCATCCTCAAAGAGATCGGCGACCAAAAGTGCTCGATTAACCGCTCCAAGGGTCTTGGTGAGAACGATCCGGACATGATGTGGCTCACCACCATGAACCCCGAGACGCGCCGCCTAATCAAGGTGGAACCCGAGGACGTCACCAAGATGGAAACCATGTTCAACCTGTTGCTGGGCAACGACGAGGCGGGCCGCAAGCGCCATATCTCCGAGCACGGCAAGGAATACCTGGACCAGCTGGACCTGCAGTAGCAGCCAATCGATAACAACGGCCCATAAGAAGTTCAAGAGGAAATCGTGGCAAAGAAGAAGACGAAGAACCAGCCAAAGAAAAAGCAGGTCAACGCCGAGAACGTCATCGGCCTGCACTCCGAGGTCACCGACCAGCCGATCACGCAGACGCTCGAGGTCAACTACATGCCCTACGCCATGAGCGTCAACGTCTCGCGTGCGTTCCCCGAGATCGACGGCTTTAAGCCCTCGCACCGCAAGCTGCTCTACACCATGTACAAGATGGGCCTGCTCAAGGGCGAGCGCCAGAAGAGCGCCAACATCGTCGGCCAGACCATGAAGCTCAACCCGCACGGCGATGCCGCGATCTACGAAACGATGGTGCGCCTGGCCACCGGCAACGAAGCGCTGCTTGCCCCCTTCGTGGAGTCGAAGGGCAACTTTGGCAAGTACTATTCGGGCGACCTGAGCTACGCCGCCTCGCGTTACACCGAGGCCAAGCTCTCCCCCATCAGCGCCGAGATCTTCAAGGACATCGACAAGGACCCGGTCGACTTCGTCGACAGCTACGACGGCGCCATGAAGGAGCCGCGCCTGTTGCCCACCACGTTCCCCAACATCCTCGTCTCGGCCAACAAGGGCATCGGCGTCGCTATGGCTTCTGACATCTGCGGCTTCAACCTCAACGAGGTCTGCACTGCCACGATGCACTACCTCAAGGATCCCGACTGCGACCTGCTCGAGTACATGCCCATGCCCGACTTCTCGACCGGCGGCGAGATCATCTACCGCCGCGAGGAGATGGAGAAGATCATCGAGACCGGCCTTGGCAGCTTCCAGATTCGCTCCCGCTGGCGCTGGATTCCCGAAGAGCGCATCATCGAGGTGTACGAGATTCCCTACACCACTAAGACCGATGTCATCATCGAGCGCATCGTCAAGCTCTCCAAGGAGGGCAAGGTCAAGGAGATCGCAGACATCCGCGATGAAACCGACCTTTCGGGTCTGCGTATCGCCATCGACCTTAAGCGCGGTGTCGACCCCGACAAGCTCATGGCCAAGCTCTATCGCTCGACCACGCTGCAGGATTCGTTCTCGTGCAACTTCAACGTGCTCGTCGACGGCTATCCCCGTGTTATGGGCGTGCGCCAGATTCTGCACGAGTGGGTCAAGTGGCGTATTGAGTCCACGCGTCGCCGCATTAACTTTGACCTGGGCAAAAAGTCCGAGCGCCTGCACCTGCTGCACGGCCTTGAGGCAATTCTGCTCGACATCGACAAGGCCATCGCCATCATCCGCGGCACTAAGCTCGAGGCAGAGGTTGTACCCAACCTTATGAAGGGTTTCGACATCGACGAGACCCAGGCCGAGTTTGTTGCCGAGCTCAAGCTCCGCAACATCAACGAAGAGTACATCCTCAACCGCACCAAGGACATCGCCAAGCTCGAGGGTGAGATCGCCGAACTCGAGGAGATCCTCTCGAGCGAGGACAACATCAAGAAGGTCATCAGCGACGAGCTGGCCGCGGTTAACAAGAAGTACGTGATGCCGCGCCGCACGGGCAGGATCGAGCCCCATGAGGTTATCGAGGTAAGCTTGGAGCCCGAGGTCGAGGAGTACCCGGTTACCATCATGCTTTCGCGCGATGGCTACCTCAAGAAGATGACGGACCGCGTGCTCAAGAAGGCGACCACGCTCAAGTACAAGGACGGCGACAAACCCTTTATCGAGTTCCCGTCCTCCAACACCCACGAGCTGCTGGTCTTTACCAACAAGAGCCAGGTGTACAAGTGCAAGGTCGCGGCGTTTGAGGACACCAAATCGGCCCAGCTGGGCTCGTACTTGCCGACCGATCTTGAGATGGAGCCCGACGAGAGTGTCATCTGGGTCATCGACCCCGAGGACTACAAGGCCGATGTGCTGTTTGTCTTTGAGAACGGCCGCGTGGTGCGCGTCGCGCTTTCTGGATACGTCACCAAGACCAACCGCAAGCGCCTCAAGAACGCCATCTATCGTGGCAGCAAGCTGCTGTATGCCCAGGTGCTCAAGGAAGATCGCGACATCGCACTGGTCTCGAGCGACTACCGCCTGATGAACTTCAACACGTCGCTGCTCAAGACCAAGACGACCACCAACACGCAGGGCGTCCAGGCCTTTACGGCCAAGAAGGGCCGCTCGGTCACCACCGTCGGCACGACCGAGGAGATTCTTGGCGCCGGCGTCTCGGCTGAGAAGTTCACCGCGCAGAGCCTGCCTTCTGCCGGTGCCCTCATGAAGGAAAACGACATGCCGAGCCTGTTTGACTAGGACGACGGCAGTCGAACTGGTCCAAGCCACAAACCAACGGGGACCGGAGCGCAGTAAATGCTGCGCTCCGGTCCCCATGCATTACGGCAGCATCATCCCTATAGACAAAATGCCGCATAAAGTGGAACAGACATCAGCCCATCATTCATTCCGAAGGGCTTGGTCGATAGCCTGATTCGGCGCACGCCCGGATGGGTCTTTTTAAGTGAGGACAGGCTTCGAGATCTTGTGTTCTCTCCCGCCTTGACTTCAATCGCAGACAAGCATCCCTGCTTCTCTACTACAAAGTCGATTTCCGCACGATTATCTCGCGCCCAATAATGCAGCGGATAGCCCATGGCTGAAAGCTGTTGGGCGACGTAGTTTTCGGTAAGTGCACCCATGAATGTGCCGCCGATACCGGCAAGAATATCGGCGCGTTGAGCACCGGCCTTGGAGACTAGCAGCCCTGTATCCGCCTGATAGATTTTAAAAGCAGAAGGGTTAACGAAGGCCTCTAAAGGGCTTTCGATCTGCCCGACTAGGCTGCAGCGCGCCACCGTACCCGACAATACAAGCCAGTCGAGAGCGTCTCCAAAGAGAGACGCATTGCCCCCCGCTCGCACTACCTTGTATTGAAATTTACGATTCTCTTTGGCAAGCTGCTGTGGAATGGAATCGAAGCAAGCACGCGTCTTTGCGCTCAAGCGTTCATCAGCATATTTATTGGTATCGGCGGAATATCCGTCGAGAATAATCCGATGTTTTTCGGCCACATCAATGATTGACCGATCATCGATGTACGTTTGGACCGCCTCGGGCATTCCGCCAACAACAAGATACTGTCGATAGAGCCCAAGCGCCTTTTCATGAAGGCTTGGCGCAAGAGGACCCATAAACT
This sequence comes from Collinsella sp., assembly GCA_019419605.1. GTDB lineage: Bacteria > Actinomycetota > Coriobacteriia > Coriobacteriales > Coriobacteriaceae > Collinsella. Next base: position 9,518 of record DXZP01000007.1, on the reverse strand, counting down.
CGAATGATGAGCGTATCTCGTCGACCAGCTGATCGTGCCCCATCGCCCAGAGAAACTCCTCGAAATCGAGTGGAGTCATCTCAATCAAGTCGGTCTTTCCGACGGGGAACGAATACGACTGATGGTTAATGGCAACCCCAAGAAGCGACCCAGCAGCCGCAACGTAATACTCGGGAGCATCTTCGCAAAAGTATTTAAGGGAAGTGAGCGCTTCCTCGCATGCCTGGATCTCGTCAATGAACAGTAAGGTTTTGCCAGGCACGATACGCTGTCCCGTACGAGCCTCGATTGCGCGTACGATCGAATGAGGGTCAAGACCGCCCGAAAAATCCGCTCGCGCCGACCGGTCGTTCTCAAGATTAACGTAGACAACCGATTCGAAAAGATCCTGAGCGTACGTTCTGAGCATATAGGTCTTGCCACACTGGCGCACGCCTTTGACCAGCAAAGGTTTTCTATCAGCCCTGTCTCGCCATTCCCTAAGGAGCTCGTCTGCCTTGCGACGCATACGCAACCTTCCCTCATGAACTTCTGTTTGACAATATTTTAACGCGGATTAATTTGTTTTCAGTTATTTTTCTGCGTTTAAAAATTGTTCTATACGGCACTTGAGGGAATACACCCCTATCTCTTGGTAAGGATAGCAAGCATTTCCACCAACGCTGATTGCCATGCGTTCTTCTTGTCCTTAGGCGAGCTTGCGAGCGAGCTCTCGCACCTCTTTCAACTTGAGCGAGGATGCCATGCTGTCGCGCTCGGTCATGCCGCTAATGGTGACAATGCCCTGGTCCTCCCACTTGCAGTACGCGCAGGTTGACTTGTACATAGCGATCGCCGCATCATAGACGCCCTCGCTGTGGCTATCGAGTAAAAGGGCCGTCTTGGTGAACGGGAAGCCCGTAGCACCGAAGGCGTACAGGCGGTCGATGACAGCCTTCTCCTGTGCGGTGATATCAAACCAGTAGATAGGCGAAGCGAAGACGACCATGTCGGCGTCTTTCAGCGACTCAATCACGTTGGCCATGTCATCCTTCTGCACGCAGACGCCCTCATGGGCGAAGCAGTACTGGCATCCCAAGCAGCCGGCGATCTTCTTGCTGGCAACGCGGACGACCTCGACCGTATTGCCGCCCTCACGCGCGGTCTCGGCAAACGCCTCGACCATGGTATCGGTATTGGCGCCCTTACGCGGGCTGCCGCTCAATACAACGATATTCATAGGATTCCCTCTCCTTCATGCTGCAGGCGCGCAGCATGTTTTCTTGTAACCAAAACGGATGGGGTTAATCAATCGCCAGCAGGCCATATCTCTTGCTCAAGTTCCCTAAAGAAGCTCAAGGCGATTGCGATTGCCTTATACAACATCGAAAACCAAAGAGGGGCCATAGCAACGTCGCCTGCCTGAAATGGCACGCTGTCAAGATCAACTACGGGGATCGTGACGAGCCGATACCGCCCGCATGCCCCCTTCGGAATAGGCGCTGAGCAGCTCCTGAGCGTGGGCAAACTCGGGCCCTCGCCTCCAACCGAGCAGGCGGTTGACCGCGAGATTTCCCTGGACGTTGTGGACGAAGAGCAGATAGGCGTCCTCGCGCGAAAGCCCAGTCTCCTCCATGATCGAGGGAACCATCTGCTCGGCGCCGCGCTCGACGACGCGCTGTGCCACCCGGGCGTACGCGTCGTCATCCAAGTAGAGCAGATAATAGTCATCGTTTGCCGGCGGACGCTGGCAGAGGGCACCCGCCTCCGTTCCCTCGAGCGGCGGCACCGCCGCCAAGGCCTCGTCGATAAGCGCGTCGAGCAGGGCGAACTTGTCCTCGTAGTGCAGATAGAACGTGCCACGGTTGATATCGGCGCGGCGGCAGATATCCGCTACCGTCATCTTCGCGAAGCCGACCTCGGCCAGCAGCGCGAAGAACGCCTCCCGTATGACCGAGAGTGTATAGCGTCGGCGACGATCGATCTTCCCCGCTTCCATTACCCCTCCAATTGCAACGCTCGACAATGCCCGGCAATCGTTCGTTTATCGACAGCAGGCCGAAGCTGTTCATTGCTCTTAAGCAAATCGACATGGATACTTTTTATAGACACCTGTTTATAATAGCTGAAAGAAGGTATCCAGTGACCCTGTACGAGCAGCTCGTTATCGAGCTCACCAACCAATCGTTTTCCCTTCAGGCCGCCTACCGCAGCGGCGGCACGCCCTATGAGCTGAGTGACCGCGAGCCCGAGCCCTACGACCAGCAAATCGAGGACTTCGCCCGCATGATTGAGGAAGCCGATTGCGTGCTGGTGGGCGGCGCCTCCGGGCTCTCCGCGGCGGGCGGCGGCGACTTCTACTACGAGGACAACGCGACCTATCGCAAGCATTTCGGCAAATTCGCCGAGCGTTACGGTTTCAAGGGCGCTTTCGAGGGGTCGTTCTACCGCTGGCCCACCGCCGAGGCGCGCTGGGGATACCTCGCCACCTTCCTCGACACCACGCTCAACGCCCCGCTGCGCAAGCCCTACAAGGACCTCGACGCCATTCTCGCCGAGAAGGATTTCTTCGTGCTCACCACCAACCAGGACACGCAGTTTGTGAAGCTCTACCCCTGGGAGAAGGTGGCAGAGATCCAAGGCGACCACCGCTTCTTTCAGTGCTCCCGCTGTTGCACCGACGCGGTGTGGGATGCGGTCGAGCCGGTCTCCAACATGGTAGAGGCCATGGGAGACGGCCTCGAGGTTCCGACAGAGCTCGTGCCGCGCTGCCCGCACTGCGGGGCAGAGGCGTTCCCCTGGGTTCGCGGCTACGGCAACTTCCTGCAGGGCGAACTCTACGAGGAGCAGTACCGCAAGGTGTCCGACTGGCTCGACGCGCACGCACGGCAGAGGATCCTCTTCCTCGAGCTGGGTGTGGGCCGCATGACGCCCGCGTTTATCCAGGAGCCGTTCTGGGCCCTCACGGCGCAGTTACCGCAGGCCAGCTACATCGCCGTAAACAACAAGACGCAGTTTCTCCCCCGCGCGATCGAGGATCGGGGGCTCGCCGTTCGCGCCGACATCGCCGACGTGCTCGCCGACGTGCGCAAGACGCTGGGGAGGTAGCGCATGGAGACGGCGGAAGCAGTTCGCATAGGCAGGGCGCTAGCCGAAGCGGATCTTGTCATCATCGGCGCTAGCAACGGACTCGACATGGCGGAGGGGCTCAACCTTTTCTGCGCCGATGCTCATTTCCAAGAGGCGTACGGGGACCTCGCCCAGGCCGACGGCATCGGCTGCATACTGCAGGGGCTCGCCTCCCCGGATGCCAGCGTGCGAAGCCGATGGGTCGAGCGGTTCCACCAAAAGGAGTATGTCGAGTATGAGCCCAGCCCGCTCATGAACGGGCTGCGGCGTCTTACAGAGCACGCTGGCACCTTCGTGATCACGTGCAATATCGACGGGCACTTCGTACGCGCAGGGTTCAACGAGAACCGCGTGCTCGAGACGGAGGGGAGCATACGCACGTCGATCGACGAGCGGCGTCTCGCCCATCCAGACGCCCTCGCCACGGCCCAGCTCGAGGAGCTCGAGCGCCTTGTGCAAGCCCATCGCATCGGCAGGGTCGCCATCCTCGAACTTGGCGTGGGACTGCGCAACGGCATCATAAAGCACATGCTCGCCCAGATCGCGAACGTCTGCGAGCACGCCACCTACATCGTGTTCAACTACAGCCAGGCCATGGCGCCCGACGCCTCGTGCGAGACGATTCTCGTTGACGGCGATATGACCCCGGCTTTCGAGGAGATTGCCCAATGCCGTCTCTAGAGAGGGAAGCGTATAGGCTTCGAAGCCTTATCGACGATGCCGACGCCATCATCGTCGGCATCGGCTCGGGCATGTCAAGCGCCGCCGGGTTCAACCATTACAACCGCGCAGGCATGGCGCGCGCCGGAATGACGGACTGGCAGCAAGCCTTTGGCTTCAAGAGCCTTTTCGACGGCTTCTACTACCTCTACCCCAGCCTCGAGCAGCAATGGGCATACCATGCGCGATACATCGATTTCATGCTGAGCGAGCCGACCTCGCAGCCCTATCTCGACCTACGGTCCCTCATCGGCCATAAGGACTACTTCATCCTGAGCACCAATGTAGACACCCAAGTCGAGAAGACGTTTCCCACCGAGAGGATCTGCAACTATCAGGGAAGCTTCGCGCACCTTCAGTGCAAGCAGCCATGCTGCGACGAGCTCTTCGATGCGAGCCCCTACGTCGAGCGCATGCTCGCGGGCATGGCGGGGTTCGAGGTCCGCAGCGAGGATGTCCCCCGATGCCCGCATTGCGGCTGGCAGCTTGTGCCGTGGGTGCGCGACGACACGTTTCTGCAAGGTGCGGCATGGCGCGAGAGCCTCGGACGATACGAGCGCTTCGTGCGCGAGCGCAGCGATCGCCGTGTGCTGTTGCTGGAGCTCGGCGTGGGCGAGATGACCCCCGGCATCATCACGCTCCCGTTCTGGAGCATGACCGCGAAGCTGCCGGACGCGCACCTGCTGAGCGTAAACATCTCGAGCGGCTCGGCCCCACTGCAGCTCGGAAGTAAGGCGGAGGCGATCCAGGCCGACCTGGGCGCCCTGCTCTCGGCGGCGCGGACGGGCGACGGTGCTTAAGCCTCCTTGTTGGTCGCTTTAAGGTATGCATCGTCGCCCACGGGCTCCAGCCACTCGTTGGAGGTCTCCTCGCCCGGAACCTCCAACGCGAGATGCGAGAACCAGCTGTCGGGCGCGGCGCCGTGCCAGTGCTTCACCCCCGGGGCGATGTTGACCACGTCGCCGGGGCGCAGCTCCTGTGCCGGCTTTCCCCGCTCCTGGTAAAACCCTCGACCAGCCACGCAGACGAGGATCTGCCCGCCGCCGCTTTTGGCGTGATGGGTGTGCCAGTTGTTGCGGCAGCCGGGCTCGAACGTAACGTTGTAAATGCCGACCTGCTCGGTGGAAAGGGGCGCGAGGTAGCTTTGCCCGATAAAGTACTTCGCGAATGCATCGTTGGGGGCACCGATGGGAAAGGCCATCTCGTTTTGGTGCTCGGCCTTTGCGTCGGTGGCATCGTCATCCGCCCAGGCCTCCTTCGCCATACGAAAGGCCGCCCACGCCTTGGGCCATCCCGCATAAAACGCCGCGTGCGTAAGGATTTCCGCTATCTCCGTCCTGGTCACGCCGTTGTTCTTAGCAGACATCAGATGATATTGGAACGAAGAGTCCGTCAGTCCCTGCGCCATCAGGGCCACAACCGTTACCATGCTACGATCGCGCAATGAGAGCTCGCCCTCTCGGCTCCACACCTCGCCGAACAGCACATCGTCATTGAGCTGTGCGAATTTGGGAGCAACTCCCCCAGGGCATCTCTGCCCGCCGTCTGCTTAATTGCCATGATCAATTTCCTCCTGTCGATGGTTTGGACACTAATCTACTTCCGCGCGGCTAAACGGCCCGCTTAGATTCCCATGCCCATTTGTCGCGCCTGCTCCAGAGCGGGATGGCCGGCGATTTCGCCCACGCCGTCTACGCCGCCGGCGAAAACCGTACCGGCAAGCGTGCAACGGGAGAAACAGTCAACCCATCCCTGCACTGCCTTCTTCGCGCCGTCGAAGGTCGAGCGCCCGTCCTCCGCCGCCGTCGCCAATAGATGCGCCTCGCTGAATGCATAATCGGAGCCAAATAGTGGGTTGGCGCGGTCGAGCATGGTCTTGAGCTGGCCACAGACGCTGTAGTAGTAGACGGGCGTTGCGAACACCAGAACATCGGCGTCGTGCATCTTGGCGGCAATTTCCACGGCATCGTCTTGGATAACGCAGTGACCAAGCTTTAGGCAGGCAAGGCAGCCCTTGCAGAAGCCTATTTGCTTTTCGCGCAGGCGCACGGTCTCAACGCTGTGGCCCGCTTCCCGCGCACCGTTGGCGAAAGCGTCCGCCAACGTCTCGGAATTGCCATTCTTTCGTTGACTTGAAGAAACTATCAAAACCTTTTTGCTCATTACGAAACATCCCTTGCATTCTCTGTTTTATTAACGAGAATGAAGGTAATACCTAAACCTAACTTTAGGTCAAGGAATGAATTTTAGTTTTATTCGGAGGAGCCATGTACACAATCGGACAAGTGTCGGAGATGTTCGGTTTGCCCACTTCTACGCTGCGATATTACGACAAACAGGGATTGTTCCCGGGGCTGGAGCGGGCGTCCGGCATTCGCCGGTTCAGCGATACGGAACTCGAGGCGCTTCGGGTCATCGAATGCCTAAAGAAGGCGGGGATGGAGATCAAGGACATCCGGCTGTTCATGGAATGGTGCGCGGAGGGTCCCTCAACATACCCCAAACGCAAGGCCATGTTCGAGGAGCGAAAGGCCCACATGGAGTCGGAGATCGCGAACATGAACCGTGCGCTCGATATGCTGAAGTTCAAATGCTGGTACTACGGGCAGCTGAGTCAGGGCGAAAACGAGGCCGAGCTAAGGGCCATGATTCCCGACGGTTTGCCGGCAGAGATTAAAGAGGCCTACGAGAACGCCCACGCCCGATAGTGCCGCCCGACGCTCGGAGGGCTTCGACGAGGAGTCGTTTTCGGGTAGGAATGCAAGGAAAAGGCCTCCGAACCAGAGGGTTCGGAGGCCTTTATTCCCGTTATTTCGCTGGTGGCTTTGCTTTGCGGCGATGTCAAAACAACATCAGACGATACTCGGCAGTACTAAAACGCGAGTTCAGAACACAGTTCCCGCTATTCCTACTCGATGGCTTCGGTTCTGCCGTCCCGTCATTCCAGTTACACCCAGTTTTCGGCATCGACACGGAACGCGTGCCGCCGAATGACGCGATGTCGCGTTTCGTCGGCTTCGGGGACAAAAGTTGGGACAACCTCAAAAACTTTTTTCAAACTCAGGGCTTTGAGTTTTTGTTTTTGTCCCAAAGTGCGCGGCGGGTCGCCTTTGGAGGCTCGATGGCGCCGAAAACGCCCGTTTTGAAACTCAACCGCCCTTTTGCCTGCAAGCCGCCAGCTGCAATCGCAAGTGAATTAACGCGGGTGGCTTGCGCGCCATTTGCAAAACCCCAGGTCGCAGGTCTTCGCCATTCGTGAACAAAGTGAGTAGTCTCAGGTGGCTTGCTTATGAGTTGGCGAACGGGCCTTCAGGATTCAGGGCAAACATGCTGGTAGAATAGGATTCTCAAATCAATGACAGGAGACCGAGCATGGCCGAACCCCACGATAGGAAGCCGATCCTCACGATCGAGCAGCAGATAGAGCACCTCAAGCAGAAGGGCGTAGCCTTCGAGCTGTGTTCCGAGGAAGAGGCCGCGGACTACCTGCGCGACAAGTGCAACTTCTTCAAGCTCGCATCCTACCGCAAACTCTTCTCGAAATACGAGGGAGGCCCGCGCGACGGCCGCTACGTAGACCTCGACTTCGGCCAGCTGCGCCTGCTCGCGGCGCTCGACCAGGAGCTGCGCCACGCCCTGCTCGGCATGACGCTCGACATCGAGCATTTCCAGAAGGTGACACTGCTTCGCGAGATGGAGGACCGCGGAGAGGACGGCTACGCCATCGTGGCCGACTACATGGCATCGCTTACCGCTGCAAACAGGGAGTACCGCCTGCGCGAGCTCAAGATGAGCGGCCGCAGCCCCTACAGCTCGAGCCTCTACGCGAAGTACTCCGGCGACATGCCTGCCTGGGCCTTCCTTGAGCTCACCTCGTTCGGCACCCTCATCGACTTCGTGCGCTTCTGCGCCAGGCGATGGGGCGACAGGCGCCTCGAGGCCTCCCACTACGACCTCAAGCGCGTGAAGTCCGTCCGCAACTGCGCCGCGCACGGCTCGTGCCTGATCAACTGCTTCGCCGAGAGGGGCGCCGCCCGGGGCTCGGCGTCCAGCGGCGTCTCCCGAAGGGTCGCCGCCGCGGGAATTCCCAAGGCGACCAGGAGGAAGTGGATGGGGAATACGGCCATGCAGGAGGTCGCGACCGTGCTCGTGGCGCACTCCGGCTTGGTACCCGAGGGCTCCTCGCGGTCGCGCGCCGCATCCGAGCTCGCCGAGATGTTCGCCAGGGCCGACGGCGAAACCGAGGCGCTGCCCGACAAGGGGCCCGACGCCGCAGCTCGCTCCGCGCTCGAGTTCCTTCGCAGGTTGACAGAATCGCTCGGGTTGGTAGAATAGCCTGCAGATAGCAAAACCTTCACGGTTTTAGGGGCGGACTTGCGCAAGCGACTCTGCCCTATTTTTATATTCACTCGCTATAGGAGACGGGTGATACCTGGGTCAATGACAGAACTGAGAAGCCCGGAATAATGGAGCCAGTTAGAAACCCTCGGGTTTGCGGGGCGGGATCGTGAGAGCGATTCTGCCCTATTTTTTCCTCCGTCTGCCCCAAACCAAGTAGTTCGAAGATAGCCTGTAGGTGTTCTCGTGGGCGCCTTTTATTTTCAGGGAATCGGCCGCTTCATGAACGAGCGACCGGCTTGACCTAGATCGAACCGCCTTCATCTCCGTCTAGGCGCCGGCAATCAACATCGTAAATCCGCTCATGCTACAATCCAACCACCAGAGATGAAAACACAGTCCCCGTCGGGTAGTCGTGGGCGTGCGGGAGTCCGCATCAGTAACCTGCCTCCTTGGTTGTCCCTTCTCTGCATGGTCATCTACATAAAGGAGGAACCAACCATGCAGATCAGCGTGTCATCCACCCTGACCGTATATCATGACGGCCAATTCTGGGTCGGGCTGGCGGAGCATGTCGAGGACGGCAGATACGGCGCCGCCCGCATCGTCTTCGGCGCGGAACCGTCCGATGAGGAAATCCTGCAATTCGTTACAAGCAAATGGGCGAAGCTCGCGTTCTTCGGTGACGAGGCCACGGAAACAAGCAAGCCCGCGAAGAATCCCAAGCGACGCGCTCGCGAGGCAGCGAAAGCCCTTAAGCGGCCCGCGGTGAGCACCAAGGCACAACAGGCGCTCGCAGCACAGCGGGAAGCGATGAAGCGGGAGTCGGCTCAAGCAAGAAGCCAGCGTCGCGCGGATGAGGCGGAGGCGCGCTTCGAGCAGCGGAAGCTGAAGCGCAAGCAGAGGCATCGTGGGCATTGATCGCCATGTGCAGCAAGGCAAACCATATACAGCAGTGGGGCCAGTTCCACTTGAAGCCGACGCCGCGTAGACGCTAATGGTGACGGCTATGCACGGGCACGGGCGAGCCACTGCACTTCACAGCTTGTTTCTCAAGTATTTGGGACGCACACGCGGCGTTCAAAAATGCGGAGCGACTCCACATGGCTCGAGACTGAGCCGAAGTGCCCTACTTCTCGCCCTCCAGCAGCACCACGATGCGGTCGATGTCGACGGCAAAGCGAGGCCTTCCCTCGTGCTCGTAACGGTCGAGGTATGCCTGGCACTCTGAGACAATGCGCTTGGTGCTGCCGTCGATGATGCGTTGGAGCGTCTCGTAGTAGGCCGAGCCCTCGGTCCTGAAGCGGCGCTGGTAGGCCTGGTTATGGGGAACATCTTGATGTAGTGGATGC
>DXZP01000069.1:0-3279 GCA_019419605.1 Collinsella sp. | reverse complement strand
CTCGGGTTCCATGCCATCGCCGATAAAACGCATCACGACCTCGTCGCCGCCCTGCGCGAGGGCGTGCGTGAACGCGTAGATTTCATCTGAGCTGGGGCCCGATGCCGGGTTGTGGATGATAAGGCAGCGCATACTTACGTTCCCGTTCTGTGACTAACCGAGTATAGTTGTAGGGCAATGCCGATATCCTACCCGTGTTTTTCGGGCCTAACCTTATTCGATGGGTTGATATGTACATTTCCACACATCAGGCTCTGCTCGACTTTTGTCAGCGCGCCCTCGAGTTCGACGCGATTGCCGTCGATACCGAGTTTTTGCGCGAGCGCACGTTCCACCCGCGCCTGTGCTTGGTTCAGATTGCCACCCCTGCCGAGAGCGTCGCGGTCGATCCTCTGGTGATCGACGACCTGTCTCCCTTGGCCGAACTCATGGCCGACGAGAGCGTGACCAAGGTATTTCACGCCTGCTCGCAGGATATGGAGGTTATGCTCCATACCGTGGGCGCGCTGCCGCGTCCCATTTTTGACACGCAGGTGGCCGCCGCCTTTTTGGGCGAGCGCCAGCAGATTTCCTACGGCGCGCTCGTGCAGACGTTTTGCGGTGTCTCATTGCCCAAGACCGAGTCGCTGACCGATTGGTCGCGCCGCCCGCTGACCGATAAGCAGATTGAGTACGCGATCGATGACGTCAAGTATTTGATCGTTGCCTATACCGAGATGATGAGTCGCCTGCGCGAGCTGGGCCGGGTGGACTGGGTGCTCGACGAGTTGCGTCCGCTGGCCGACGAGTCGCATTATCGCGCCGATCGTCACGAGGCATTCCGCAAGGTCAAGCGCATCAACTCGTGCAGCCGTCACCAGTTGGGCATCGCGCGCGAGCTCGCCGCCTGGCGCGAGGACCGCGCCGAGCGCCGCAACATCCCGCGCAAGTGGGTCATGTCCGACGATACGCTGCTGGCGCTCGTCAAGCGCAATCCCGTGCGCGTCGAGGAGTTCCGCAGCATCCGCGGCACCGACCAGCTGGGGGAGCGCGATGTGGACGGCGCGCTCATGGCCATCAAACGCGGCGCGAGCTGCCCGCACGACCGCCTGCCGCTCATGGTGCGCGGGCATCGCCAGATTTCGCCGGAGTTGGAGAGCGTGACCGACCTTATGTATGCGCTTATTCGCTTGGTCTCCGAGCGCTCGGGCGTGGCGACCTCGGTCATTGCCTCGCGCGATGACCTGGCCGACTACATTGAGCATCCCGAGCAGAGTCCCCTGCGCGAAGGCTGGCGCTTTGAGCTTGTGGGCTCGCGCCTGGACGATCTGCTTTCCGGCAACATGGGCCTCACCGTGAAGGACGGAAAGATTGAGTTGTTATAGGTATATAGTTACGCGGTTTTACCAAACCGCGTAACAGCTCGACGCTGCAAACGGCCGAGAGCGGCAATCTGACGTTCAATCGTCGCTCGCGTACCAAAGTACGCGTCGCTTCTCTTTCACGTCACCTTGCTCGCTCTCGGCCGTTTTCGCTGACAATGCCTAAACATCGATGCTGACTTGCCTGCTGGGCGAGTGGGTAGAATGCCTCCAACGTGTAACTCGATTCGGAGGAATTCGCATGCCCTATTACTATGGATATGGCTTTGGCATCGACCCGCTGTACCTGCTGGTTGTTCTTGTCTGCACGGTACTTGGCCTTGCCGCACAGAACTATATCAACTCGACGTACAAAACCTGGTCCAAGGTTCGCTCAGACGGTGACACGGGTGCCACGGTCGCTCGCCGCATGCTTGACGCCAGCGGTTGCAATGCCGTGGGTATCAAGGGTGTCGCCGGTGAGCTCACCGACCATTACAACCCGCAGGATAACAACCTGTATCTCTCGGACGCCAACCGTTCGGGCGGTTCGGTCGCAAGCGTTGCCGTCGCTTGTCACGAGGCGGGTCACGCCGCTCAGCGTCAAAGTGGTTATGCCATGATGAAGGTGCGCACCGCTTTGGTCCCCGTCGTCAACTTTACCCAGAACACCTGGACGATCGTGCTGCTCATGGGCCTGTTTATGAACATCGCGGGACTCACGACCCTCGCACTGATCTTCTTCTCGTTTAGCGTGCTGTTCCAGCTGGTTACGCTGCCGGTTGAGATTGATGCCAGTCGGCGCGCCGTGGCGTATATTGAGCAGTCGGGTATGAGCTCCAAGCGGGTCAACGGTGCCAAGAAGGTCCTGACGGCCGCTGCGCTTACCTATGTTGCTGCAGCGCTCACTTCGATCATTCAGCTGCTCTACCTTATGGCTCGTTACAACAGAAACTCCAACCGATAACAAATGGGACCGACGGGCGCCGTGGGGATTTGTGTCCCCGCGGCGCTGTACTATGTGTTGGACTTGAATTTGCGCAGGGCCGAAGCCCTTGTGCACGATGACGAAAGGGGGCTGCGTGGCAGGCTGGAATCTGACCGGCAATACCGTTTCCGCCGAGTTCGACGGATCGGAAGAGCAGGAGCGCAAAGAGCTCAGCGTGAGCCAAGCGGTAGAGATCGCCGCCGGCGCGCTCGATGCCATTCCGCAGCTGAGCGTTTTGGGTGAGGTCACGGGTTTCCGCGGTCCCAATGCCCGAAGCGGCCACTGCTACTTCCAAATCAAGGACGACTCGGCCGCCGTCGACTGCATCATCTGGAAGGGCGCCTACCTTAAGCGTACCTTCGACTTGCGCGACGGCATGCAGGTGAGCTTTAAGGGTAGCTTCAATCTTTACAAGCCTACGGGTCGCATGAGCTTCGTTGCCCGCTCGTTCTCGCTGGCGGGGGAGGGCCTGCTGCGTCAGCAGGTGGCTCAGTTGGCCGAAAAACTGCGTCGCGAGGGCCTGATGGACGAGGCGCGCAAACGTCGCATTCCGGTGTTTTGCTCGCGTGTGGCAGTCGTCACCTCGCTTTCGGGTGCCGTGATCGACGACGTCAAGCGCACACTGCGCCGTCGCAACCCGCTTGTCGAGCTTGTTTGCGTGGGTGCCAAGGTGCAAGGCGAGGGTGCGCCGGCAGAGCTTATTGAAGGCTTGCGCCGCGCCGCTGCCATTACGCCGGCACCCGATTGCATCTTGCTGGTGCGCGGCGGTGGCTCCTTCGAGGACCTCATGACCTTTAACGACGAGGAGCTTGCCCGTGCGGTGGCAGCCTGTCCCGTGCCTGTGGTGACGGGCATTGGGCATGAGCCCGATACCTCGATCTGCGACATGGTGAGCGACCGTCGCGCCTCCACGCCAACGGCAGCGGCAGAATCGGTGGCGCCGGCTATGAC
>DXZP01000068.1:0-3350 GCA_019419605.1 Collinsella sp. | reverse complement strand
AGGCCCTCGCGGCCTAGTCGCTATTTAGGGCGTCCAAGATTTGGGACGCAGTTCACAAGCGGTCCGGGCTTAATAAACGATGGTGCTCCATGGCGGATTCGAACCGTCGACCTTGGGATTAGAAGTCCCCTGCTCTATCCAACTGAGCTAATGGAGCATATAACCGCACACCCAAGCAAGCGCAAGCCTGTCAGGCGCAAGTAATTATAACCTAGTTGAACTGCTCGCGGTACGCCTTGCAGACCTCATCGACCGGGCCATCCATGCGAAGGTCACCCTTCTCAATCCAAACGGCACGCTGGCAGATGCGCTCAACCTGCTCCATGGAGTGCGAAACGAACAGAACCGTCACGTCGCCGCTCTGGATAAAGTGCTGGATGCGGGCCTCGCACTTCTGCTGGAAGAACACATCACCGACGGACAGCGTCTCGTCAACGATCAGAATATCGGGCTCGGTAATCGTCGCGATTGCAAAGGCAATACGCGCAACCATGCCCGAGGAGAAGTTCTTAAGCGGCATGTCGACAAAGTTCTGAAGCTCAGCGAACTCGATAATGCCGTCAAAGTTGACGTCGATGAACTCCTTGGTATAGCCGAGCAGGGCGCCGTTCAGATAGATGTTCTCGCGGGCGGTCAGCTCGGGATCAAAGCCGGCACCAAGCTCAATCAGCGGCGCGATGTTACCGTGCACCTTAACGCTGCCCTCGCTTGGCTCAAGCACGCCAGCGATAATCTTGAGCATCGTAGACTTGCCGGAGCCATTGGTGCCAACCAGACCCACGACCTCGCCACGATGAATATCAAACGAAATATGCTTAAGCGCCCTAAACTCCTCAAAGAACAACTCGTGCTTGGCAAGCTTGATGAAGTACTCCTTGAGGTTGGTCAGCGACTCGGACGCCATGTTAAAGATCATGGTGACGTCGTCGACCTCGACAGCCAGAGGCTGCTCGCTGTAATCAACAACAGATTCAGTCATCACAGCACTCCTTAGATGTAGAGGATGAACTTGCGCTCGGACTTATGGAACACGGTATAGCCAATAACAAGCGCAAGGACCGCCCAAGCAGCGCACATACCAAACGTCATAAGCGAGGGCGTAGTTTGGAACAGAAAGATATCGCGCATAAACTGCAGGTAGTTGTACATGGGGTTCGCATACATCAAGATACGCACGAGATGCGGCATTTGCGCAATATAGTCAGTCGTCCAGAAGATGGGCGTAATGTAAGTCCACGCCGTAATGACGACGCTCCACAGATGCATAACGTCGCGGAAGAAGACCGTAAGGGCAGAGAGCATCATGCCCAGGCCCATGCAGAAGCACATAAGCAGCAGCAGGCAAACCGGCAGCAGAATCAGGTGCCAAGAAGGCATAACGCGGAACCACAGCATGACGATGGCGACGGCGACCAGCGAGAAGGCAAAGTTGACCAGCGAGAAGAGCACCTTCTGCACCGGGAAGACCCAGCGGTGCACCTTAACCTTCTTGAGCAGAGGGGCAGCGCCCACGATCGACGTCAGGGCCTGGTTCGTAGACTCGGACATGACGGCAAAGGTAATGTTACCCACGATCAAGTACAGCGGGTACATCTCGGGCGTCATTGAGCCATTGCGACCCTGGCCAAAAATCGTCGAGAACACGATGGCCATGACGATCATCATCAGCAGCGGGTTGAGCACCGACCATGCGACGCCCAGAACGCTACGGCGATACTTGATCTTAAAATCCTTGGTAACCAGCTGACGAAGGATAAACGCGTCCTTCTCAAATTCGTTCTTAGCAAACGTCGCAGGCAGACTGCGAGTTTCTTGTTGCTTTGTCTGATCCGACACGGATGCAACTCCTTTACTCGTAATCGTTGACAAACGAACAGTATAGACCCGACGGCCATGCAAACGATTCGCGCAACAAAACTGGAGAACTAACCCACATCTTAGGATGCCAAGCCCAAACGGCTATACTTTCAAGGATTGAACGTATAAGGAGCATTGAGTGAATTCTGAATCCATCGCCGTCATCATCCCCTGCTACAACGAAGCGCCCACGATCGGCAAAGTCATCGACGACTTTCACCGCGAGCTTCCGCAAGCGACGGTCTATGTCTATGACAACAACTCGTCGGACGATACCTCACGCATCGCCACCGAGCACGGCGCCACGGTCCGCTTTGAGCCCCGTCAGGGAAAGGGCAACGTATGCCGCCAGATGTTTCGCGACATCGACGCCGATTGCTACCTGATGGTCGACGGCGACGACACCTACCCCGCCGAGGCGGCCAAGGCCCTCTGCGAGCCCATCCTTAACGGTACGGCCGACATGACCGTAGGCGATCGCCTTTCAAACGGCACCTACGCCGAGGAAAACAAGCGCGCCTTCCACGGCTTTGGCAACAATCTGGTCCGCGCCATGATCAAGTGGATCTATGGCTACAGCTTCGATGACGTCATGACCGGCTACCGCGCCATGAGCCGCCCGTTCGTTAAAACCTTCCCAGTGCTTTCCGAGGGCTTTCAGATCGAAACCGAGCTCTCGATCCACGCCGTCGACCACCGCTGGCGCATCAAAGATGTGCCCATCGAGTACCGCGACCGTCCCGAGGGTTCCGAGTCCAAACTCAACACAGTGAGCGACGGCATTAAAGTCGTTGCGATGATCGGCACGCTGTTCAAGGACTACCGCCCGCTGAAGTTCTTCAGCCTCGTAGCGCTTCTGTTCGCGGTATTCGGCCTCGCCCTGGGCATGCCCATCGTTGTCGAATATTTCCAGACCGGCCTCGTCCCGCGCTTCCCCACCGCTATGCTCGCCGCCTCGTTTATGTTCCTGTGCGGCCTGAGCCTTGCGACCGGCTTCATCCTAGATTCTGTAGCAAAGGTCGAAAAAAAGCAGTGGGAGGTCAACGTGTACAGCAAATACGCCTACGACGACCAGCCCGGCCACCCTACTTCCAAGCCAAGCGAGAGGTAGATCTTCCGCAAAATACTATTGGCAACACTGCGCAGATAGCCACCAACAAGAAAAGCCGCCGTTAAAGAACGGCGGCTTTTACTCTCGAAAAGTTAATAGCGCCTAGAGCGTCTTGATGTACTCCCCCAGCTCTTCCTCCCAGTCGGGCATGTGGAAGCCGGCAGCCTCGAGCCTGGACAGGTCGAGCGCGGAGTGGACCGGGCGCGGGGCGACGGGGCCCTCGGCGCTCGCGTAGTAGTCGGCGGTCGATACCGGCACGACCCTGTCCCCGTTGCCGTTGGCGGCCTCGAAGACGGCGCGGGCGATATCGGCCCAGGACTTGACGGTGCCGGAGCCGGTGCAGTCGTAGGTGCCGTAGGGGGCGTGCGTCCCCAGCACGTGG
>DXZP01000067.1:0-3398 GCA_019419605.1 Collinsella sp. | reverse complement strand
ATAACCGGTGTAGCCTTCACGCAGCGAAGCTGTTGGAATAAATGCGACTTTTTTACTTTCAACTTCTTCCTTAATCAGACTTCCTACACTTGAAAAGTGAGAACATAAAAACAGTTTCATCAGTATTCTCCTTTATATATAAATTCTTATTTGTTGAACTAAGCCGTGTATACCATACTCTCCAATGAAAGAACGCCCTGATATAGCGAAATTTTGCCGTTTTCCTGCGTACGTGCGTACACACTCCACAGGAATTCTAAGGAGCCTGCCCCCTTAGCACACGGACTTTGGAACAAAGTCTAGTGTGTTACACCTTGCCAGAGGTGTACAGGCTCCCGGTACGCACGTACGCAGCAATTGCCCTCAATGCGCCATATAGGTGGCGATCAAGTTCGCACAAAGCGAACTTGATTCCGCAAAGCAAAAGGCAGGATACCACTATCATAGTGATACCCTGCCTTTGCTCGTTTACCGTTCCGAGTAGTCCTTCCGCAGAACCTCCGATAAACAAAAAACGTACCCGAACCCTTTCTCGTAAAGAATCGGGTTCGAGTACGAACTGAATGCTGGAGCAATAAAAAACCACCAGAAAGGTGCCCGTCCCCTTTGTGGTGGTTTTGGGTCAGTCCTAGAGCGTGTGGCCGTAAGCGTTGGCGGCCTTGATGGCGGCGGCGAATTTCTCGTCGGTGAAGGGCTCCGGGTTGCCTTGCTTCCATTCGTTGGTGGCGTGCGCGTACTCGCACAGGGCAGGGATATCAGCCTCGGAAAGCCCGACCTGCTCAAGCGTCACGGGCAGGCCCATCTGATTGTTAAAGGCGGCGTAGCGCTCAAGGTTCTCGGTATCGCCCGTATAGGCGAACAGTACCAGCACACCCAGGCTCACGACCTCGCCGTGCAGGTAGGAGCCCTCGCGCGGAATGCTGCAGGAAGCGTTGTAGAACGCGTGCGCCACGCTCGAGTTGTAGTAGTAATCGTTTTGGTTGGTCAGGTTGGAGACGTAGCCCGTGTTGACCACGATATCGAGCGCGATCTGCTTGACGGCTTCGGTCGACAGGTTCTGGCGAACGTCCTCAAGACCCTGCACGCCATAGGTAAACAGCGGCTCGGAGCAGGTGTGTGCGAGCGCCAGGCCAAGACCTGCGGTGTGCTCCAGGTTGCCGGCGCTCGTGGCGTACTCGACCTCGGGCTGCTTGGACAGGGCATCGCCCACGCCCGCCCAGAAGTACTCCGCCGGAGCCTCGGCGATGATCTTGGGGTTGATGAAGATGTGCGCGGGGCGGTTGGGGTACGAATAGCCCTCGAGCGAGCCGTCGTCGTTGTAGACGACGGCAATGGCGGTCGCGGCCGAGCAGTTGGAGCAGATCGTCGGCACCGTAAAGACGATCTTCTTGAGCTCGATGGCCGCCGTCTTCATGGTGTCGAGCGCCTTGCCGCCGCCGCATGCGATAAGCACGTCGGCTTCCTGGCAGGCGGGGGAGTTTACGACCTTGGCGATATTGGCGCGTGTACTGTTGGTACCGTAGACGCGCGTCTCTAGAATCTCGACGTCGGTACCTTCCAGCACAGCTTCGATACCGGGAAGTGCTGCGGCCAGTGCCCGCTTGCCACCGATGATTGCGACCTTGGTCGCTCCGTATTCGGCCAGCGCTCCGGGCAGCTCGTCAAAGCAGTCTTCGCCGACGGTATAATCGCTCATCCCAATCGTGCGCATAGCAACCTTCTTTCGTTCGATAAAGTGCTTACAGGCATTTTGCTCCAAGTGAGTGCTTGCGACCGTGAGAAATTACTAAAGTATGAAACCGATGTTGAGGGTTTTTCGCTGGCGCGGAACGTGCTAGCATACTCCGCATAAGCGTTGATGGGGACGAGTAGTCGGCCATCCGCATGCTACAGAGAGCGGGGAGTGCTGAGAACCCGCGCATGCGACCGATGAAAATCACCCCGGAGCTGCGGTCCCAACGGACGCGTCGTGCAGACACGTCTTAGTAGACATCGCCGAGATGGTCGTCGATACAGACCAGCCGAGTAACGGATGCGAGCGCGCGAATACGCGGGCGAGGGCATCTAAGCTGGGTGGTTAAGCGAAGAGCTTTTGCGGGCACACGGCCCGTTTTGTGGCGCTTCGTCCCAGCTTGTAGGGACGGGCGCTTTTTTGGTGCCCAGAGGGCGTGCGCGCCCACGACATGAAAGGGGTACCGTGGCAAACGAGTACAAGCAGACGATGAATCTGCCCAAGACCGGTTTTCCCATGCGTGCCGGTCTTTCCAAGTCCGAGCCCAAGCGACTCAAGGACTGGCAGGACAACAAGGTCTACGAGCAGGTTCTGAAGAAGAACGAGGGTCACAAGAAGTTCGTGCTGCACGACGGCCCTCCGTACGCCAACGGCCCGATCCACATCGGCCACGCCATGAACAAGATCTCCAAGGACATGATCAACCGTTACTGGATGATGCAGGGCTATGAGGTTCCCTATGTCCCCGGTTGGGACTGCCACGGTCAGCCGATTGAGCACAAGGTCGAGGAGAAGCTCGGCACCGAGAAGTTCAACCAGACTTCCACGGCCAAGATCCGTGAGCTCTGCAACAAGTTCGCTGTCGAGAACATCGAGCTGCAGAAGGCCGGCTTCCGTCGCCTGGGCGTGCTCGGCGACTGGGACAACCCATATCTGACGCTCTATCACCAGCATGACGCCGCCGACATCGAGGTCTTCAAGGCCATGTTCGATAAGGGCATGATCTATCGCGGCCACAAGCCGGTTCACTGGTGCAAGCACTGTCACACCGCGCTCGCCGAGGCCGAGATCGAGTACTCCGACGAGACGAGCCCTTCCATCTTCGTTCGCTTTGAGATGACCTCCAAGCCCGCCGGCCTCGAGAACTTCGACGGCCCGGTCGACTTTATCATCTGGACGACTACGCCGTGGACCATCCCGTCCGACCAGGCAGTTTCCCTCAAGCCCGGCGCCGCCTACGTCGCCGTTGAGCACGATGGCCGTGCCGAGGTCATGCTCGAGGACCTGGCTCCCAAGTGCTGCGATGAGTTTGGCTGGGAGTACACCCCGGTCATGGTCGACGGCAAGCCCTACGTGGTGCCCGCCGAGACCTTCCACCACATCCACTACAAGCAGCCGATCTTTGACGGCGTTGAGGGCGTGGCGCTGCTGGCCGATTACGTCGGTGTCGATGACGGTACCGGTATCGTCCACAATTCGCCCGGCCACGGCGTCGACGACTACTTCGCCTGCCTCAAGGAGGGCATCACCGACATTTGCATGCCGGTCGATGACGACGGCAAGTTCTACACCGGCGAGGAGTTTGGTACCGGTGGCCCCTTCAGCGGTATGGACACCGACGAGGCCAACCCACACATCATCGAGTTCCTGCGCGAGCGCGGTACCC
>DXZP01000066.1:0-4828 GCA_019419605.1 Collinsella sp. | reverse complement strand
GTGGTAGCCCGTACCAGATTCGAACTGGTGATCTCCGCCTTGAGAGGGCGGCGTCCTAAACCGCTAGACGAACGGGCCACATGACATCTGCACTGCCGTGCTGCGAGGAAATATATTACGGGACAAAAAACGCAAGCGCAAGAAGAAATTCCAAATTGCCGAAATTTTGTCGCGAGGTTATGGAACGCGCAGGTCAACAAGGTAGCTAATTTGGGACGGGGCTATTTTAGCTACCCTAGGTGGAGATGAGTCAGGAGGGCTTCGCGGTTGTTGGGGATGTTGTCCTCGATCACGGCGTCGAGGGCGGCGTTGAGAAGCTGTCCCAGCTCCGGCCCCGGCTTGACGCCGGCGCGGATCAGGTCGCCACCATTGATGGCAAGCATCTTGAGTGTATAGGGCTCCCCCGCCTGCAGCAGATCGTGGGCGAGCGTACGCATCTCCTCGATCGTCTCGACGTAATAGAAGCACGAGGGCGCCTTGCCGAGCGTGTCGGCACGCTTAAGGTCCATGAGCTCGTCCATCAGACGCGGCGTATCGACACCCTCGCCCGAAAGCGCGCGCATCATATTGAGCAGGCAGGAGCGCTCGGGGCGCAGCGGCTTGTCATGGTATTTGATCAGCAGGCACACATCGCGCACCAAATCGTGCGAGAGCGCCAGGCGATCCATGATGACACGCGCCTTCTTGACGCCGAGCTCGGGATGACCGTAGAAGTGGCCGCTGCCGTCGTGATCGACCGTAAAGCACTCGGGTTTGGAAACGTCGTGCAAAAACGCCGCCCACATAAGGCTCGACGAGGGCGCGACGCCGTCGCACAGCGCCAGCTCCCCTGCCACCGTCAGCACGCGGGCGATATGCTCGTAGACGTTAAACGCATGATAGACGCTGCGTTGATCAAACCCGCGAGCGGACGCGAGCTCGGGCACGGCGGCGCAAACAAGCTCGGGGTAGCGCAGCATCGCGTCTCCCCCATGGCCGGTCGAAAGGATACCCTCGAGCTCAATGCCCACGCGCTCGCGCGCCACGGCATCGAGCAGCGGCGCGCACTCGGCAAGGGCACACTTGGTCTCGGGCTCAATCACAAAGTCTAGGCGGCAGGCAAAGCGCACCGCGCGCAACATGCGCAGGGCATCCTCGTTAAAGCGGCGCTTAGGATCACCGACGGCGCGAATCAGCTTGCGGTCTAGGTCGCCCTGGCCATCGTAGCGGTCGACAAGGCCGCGCTCGGGATGCCACGCCATGGCATTGACGGTAAAGTCGCGGCGCGCCAGATCGTCCTCAAGCGAAGCGGCGCGCTCCACACTCTGAGGATGACGACCGTCGGTATAGAAGCCGTCCAGGCGATAGGTGGTGACCTCAATGCGCTCGCCATCGCAAATAGCCGTAATGCCGCCAAATTTAATGCCCGACTCAACTACGGCAATACCGGCGGCCTCGAGTGCCGCCTTGGACTCCTGCCACAGGCCGCTACAGCACATGTCGACATCGTGGCTGGGACGTCCCATCAGGGCGTCACGTACCCAACCGCCCACGTACCAGGCCTCAAGACCGGCATCCTCGAGGGCTCGCAACACGCACAGAGAGGCGGCTGACGGCTGCGTAGCGTTGAGCGAAACATTGCACATTCCTGTGGCCTCCTGCAATTGCGGGCATATCGATTGATGGTTTCCATGAAGTCTAGCAAGAAATGAGAGCGGGCGCACACGCGAACGCGCTTCAAGCACGATTGGATCCCAAGGCATCGACTACAAACATGAAAAAGCACCCGCCTCGGCAATCCGAGACGGGTGCTCTACAAAGCAAAGATGCAAGGTCCGTGCGCTGCGTTAGCAGACCTGACGGATGGCGATGCCCTTCTGATACTCATCGACCTTAGCAAAATCGCCCAGACCCGGGCACTCGACCACGTTGGCGCCGGTGGCCATCGAGAGGCGCAGGGCGTCCTCGACGCGCTCGGGAGCGTCGTGCCACACGGACAGGAAGGCGGCCAGCGAAGAGTCACCGGCGCAAACGGTCGACAGCAGCTTGACCTCAAAGGTACGGTTGGCAAACCAGATGTGCTCGCCGTTGGAGAAGTACGCGCCGGCGCCACCCAGGGTCAACAGCACGTTCTTGGCGCCCTTGGCATGCAGTTCGGCCATCGCGCCCTTGACAGACTCGTCGTCGCCACCGCTCACCTTAATGCCAAAGATGTCGAGCAGCTCGTCGTCGTTAGGCTTAATGAGGAGCGGCTCCATAGCAATGAGGTCGGCCAACTGATGGCTCGAAATATCGAGCACGAACTCGGCGCCCTTTGCCTTAACGCGGCGAAGCACCTCGGCCAGGAAGCCCTCAGAGGTGTTGGGGGGCAGCGAGCCGCTAATGACCAGGCAGGTCATGTCGTCAAGTGAATCGATGAGCTCAAACATCTCCTGCTCGTTGGCAGCGTTGATGGCGGCACCGGCATTGACCATGTTGTACTCGGTGTCGGGACCGGCGTTGAGGAACACGTTGACACGCGTGATGCCGTCAGTCCACACGGGCTTGACGGGCACGCCAAGGGCCTCGGCGCCCTTAACGATAAACTCTCCCGAGAAGCCGGCGAAGAAGCCCAGGATCGTGGTGTCGACGCCGTAGTGGTCGAGCGTAAAAGAGACGTTGAGACCCTTGCCGTTGGGGGTGTAGACAGCGTTACGGGTGCGGGTGACGGTGTTGGCGGACAGGCCATCGCAGGAGATGTTGTAGTCAATAGCGGGATTTGCAGTGAGCGTATAAATCATGAATGTTCCTTTCACGAAGCAACGTGTTAATGAAAGTATATTCCACACATCGGTAAAAGGCTAGGACAACTCGGTAAACGGTGTGGAAGCGATGAAGTACGGCAGAACATGTCTCCCCCATGGCAGAACAAAAAAGGCGCCCCGGTCGAAACCGGGACGCCGTATGCGCACGAGTTTGTCGCGTTTCGCTTACTTGCGATCGAGCTTGCGGACAGCAACGCGCTTGCTGTACTCGTCGACGTGACCAAAGTCGCCGATGCCGACGGACTCAGCAACGTTGGCACCGGTGGCCATAGCGAGCTTCATGGCCTCCTCGACGTTGTCGCGATCCCTGTACCACTTGTGCAGGAACGCAGCGAGGGTGCAGTCGCCGGCGCAGACGGAAGAGACAAGCTTGATGTTGAACTCACGCTTGGCATACCAGATGTCCTCGCCGTTGGAGAAGTAAGCGTCACCGCGGCTACCACGGGTGAGCAGCACGTTCTGGACGCCGGCCTCGTGAGCCAGCTTCATGGCAACGCGGACCTCGTCGTCGGTGTCGACCGGCACGCCGAAGATAGCCTTCATCTCGTGATGGTTCGGCTTAATGAGCAGCGGCTTCTTGTGAGCGAGCTCCTTGAGCTTGTCGGAGGACAGGTCCAGGACGACGTCGGCGCCACGGGCCTGAGCGTGCTCCATGACCTGAGCCAGGAAGTCGGGCGTAGCTTTGGGAGGCACGGAGCCGGAGACGATCAGGCACTCAAGGTCGCCCGCGGTGTCCAGGATGTTGTAGAGCTCCTCCTGGTGCTGCGGCGTGATCGGAGCACCGGGGTTGAGGATGCCGTACTCGTGCTGGCCATCGTTGACGTAGGTGTTAATGCGCGTGATACCGTCGGTCCAGACCGGGCGGCAAAGGCAACCCAGGTTCATGACCTCCTCGACGATGAACTTGCCCGTGAAGCCGGCGAAGAAGCCGAGAGCGACGGTGTCGACGCCCATCTTCTTAAAGGCGAAGGACACGTCGAGGCCCTTGCCGTTAGCCGTGTAGCTGGCCGAGCCGGTGCGGACGTTCTCGTCGGGCTCGAGCGGAGAGCTCGAAACCGTCATGTCGACAGCCGGGTTAGCGGTTAGCGTGTAGAACATTTACAGTACCCCCTGTATATGTGAGGGCCGCGTGGCCGGCCCATTCCAACCACGCGGTTACCTCTGATACCAAATTAGCGAGCTGCGGACTCGAGCAGTGCCTTGACCTCGGCAGCGGTGTTGCAGGCGAGCGCCTTCTCGGCGAGCTCGTCGCACTCGGCCTTGGTCCACTGGCTGATGGTCTTGCGGGCGCGCAGGATGGACGGAGCGCTCATCGAGAACTCCTCCAGGCCCCAGCTGATCAGCAGCGGCTCGAGCAACGGATCGGCAGCGGCCTCGCCGCACATACCGACCATGATGCCGGCCTTCACGCCGCTCTCGATGATGTTCTTGAGCGAGCGGAGCACGGCGGGATAGTAAACCTGGTACAGGTTGGAGATGGTGTCGTTGCCACGGTCGGCGCACATGGTGTAGCCGATCAGGTCGTTGGTGCCGATGGAGAAGAAGTCGGCGACCTCGGCCAGGCGGTCAGCGAGCAGCGAGGCTGCAGGCGTCTCGACCATGATGCCGACCTCGATGTTCTCGTTGAACTTGCGACCTTCTTCGGTCAGCTCGGTCTTACACTGCTCGACGAGCTCCTTGACAGCCAAGACTTCCTCGACGCAGGTGACGAGCGGGATCATAATCTTGACGTCACCGAAGGCGCTGGCGCGCAGCAGGGCGCGGAGCTGGACCTTGTACTGGTCGGGGTTGGCCAGGCAGTAACGCACGGCGCGGAAGCCCATGAAGGGGTTCTCTTCCTTGACCATGTGCAGGTACGGAATCTCCTTGTCGCCACCCACATCGAGCGTGCGGATGATGACCGGAGCGCCCTTGAGCGCGCTGGCGACCTTACGGTAGGCGTTGAACTGCTCCTCCTCGGAAGGAAGCTCAGCAGAATCCATGAACAGGAACTCGGAACGGAACAGGCCGATAGCCTCGGCATCTGTCTCTTATACACATCTGAC
>DXZP01000065.1:0-5377 GCA_019419605.1 Collinsella sp. | reverse complement strand
AAGGGCGGAGGCGGGGCATTCCCCGCCTCTTACACCACATCTCTGCGCGCTACCTGCATAGAAAGTCATAATTATCATTTCGTAAACATTTCGATGAAATTAACGCCATGAGGCATGCTTGCGGTTACAATACCGCGAGGCCTAACTACACACCTTTAAGCCGGTCCTGTGAGACCGGGAAGGAGAATTATGGCGAACAACCATACTGCGGGCGCTGCCGCCCGCACCTTCGCGCCCAGCGAGCTTTGCCAGCGTATGCTGGCCAAAACCAGCAAGGGCACCTGCGGTCCCTGCATCCTGTATCTTGAGGATGGGACCATTTTTTATGGACGTGCATGCGGCGCCGAGGGCACCGCGACCGGCGAAGCCTGCTTCAACACCTCGCTCGAGGGCTACTTTGAGGTCATGACCGACCCGAGTTATGCCGGCCAAATCGTAACCATGACCTATCCGCAGATCGGCAACTACGGTATCGACGAGACCGACGTCCAGTCGGCCTTCCCTGGCGACGCCGTGCGCTCTGCGAGCGCTCCGGCTATGCGCGGCATGATCGTTCGCGACATGTGCGCCACGCCTTCTAACTGGCGCTCGGCCGTCAGCGTGCCGGAGTACCTGCGCGCTCACGGTATCGTCGCTATCGAGGGCGTCGACACCCGCGCTCTTGTGCGCCACCTGCGCGACAACGGCTCCAAGATGGGCATTATCTCGACCGAGGTCTTCGACGTCGACGAGCTTGCCGAGCGTCTGGCCGCAGCGCCCACGCTGGTAGGCGAGAACCTGGTCAAGACCGTAAGTTGCCCCGCGCCTCACGAGTTTGTGGCCGCCGACCTGCCTGCCACGCATGACTTTGCGCTTGCGGTTGCCGCTCCTGCCCGTCACAAAGTGGTCGCCTATGACTGCGGTGTGAAGCGCGGCATTCTGGAGGGGCTGGTCCGCGCCGGCTGCGACCTTACCGTCGTGCCGTGGGATACGCCCGCGAGCGAGGTGCTCGACATGAATCCCGATGGCGTCTTTTTATCCAACGGCCCCGGCGACCCCGATGCCGTGGTGGAGACCTACGAGCAGGTGCAGCAGCTGATCGGCAAGGTGCCGGTCTTTGGTATTTGTCTTGGTCACCAGATGATCAGCCTGGCCTGCGGCGCCCAGATGGAAAAGCTTAAGTTCGGTCACCGCGGTGGCAACCAGCCGGTCATGAACCTGGTAAGCCGTCGCGTGGAGATCACCGCACAAAACCATGGCTTTGGCCTGCTATTCCCCAGCTTGGGCAAGCTTGTCCCCGAGCTTTCCGGCGGCGAGACCGAGCATGCGGTCGATGGAGATCTGCGCGTCTGGGTGCGCCGCGGAATCGCGCCGGTCGTGATGAACGAGCACTTTGGCCGCATTCGCCTAACACATGTGAACCTCAACGACGGCACCGCCGAGGGCATCCAGCTGCTCGACGCCCCGTGCTTCTCGGTCCAGTACCACCCCGAGGCTTCGCCTGGCCCCACCGATGCCCACTATCTCTTTACCGCCTTTACGCGACTCATGGACGGCGAGGAGAACTACCTGGACATCGATACCGCGAAGGACCGCCTTGCCGGCTGGAATTTCGCCGACGATGGTTCCGCCGTTCTACCGAACGGCGGACCGGTCGACGCTGCGGCTGCATCTGGCACATCATCTTGCCGTTCTGCTTCGGACGCGCGGGCATAAGCCCAGCGCGCCCTCGCATCACGGCAACCTGATGCACCAGCTGCACCCTCGCTGACTTTTCCAAAACATTGAGTCAGCCTCTCTAGGAGGTTTTTAACATGCCTAAACGTACTGACATCAAGCGCATCCTCGTTATTGGTTCGGGCCCCATCGTTATTGGCCAGGCCTGCGAGTTCGACTATTCCGGCGCCCAGGCCTGCAAGGTGCTCAAGGAGGATGGCTTTGAGGTCATCCTGGTCAACTCCAATCCGGCGACCATCATGACCGACCCGGGCTTGGCCGACCGCACCTATGTTGAGCCTATCACCGCCGAGTTTATCGAGCGCGTGATCAAGAAAGAGCGCCCGGACGCGCTGCTGCCCACGCTGGGCGGCCAGACCGGTCTGAACGCCGCCGTCGAGCTGGCAAAGGACGGCACGCTCGACAAGTACGGCGTCGAGATGATCGGCTGCGACCTGGCCGCTATCGAGCGCGGCGAGGACCGCAAACTCTTTAACGAGGCCATGGCCGAGATCGGCCTGGAGGTCGCGCGCTCGGGCTATGCCTACAGCGTGGCCGACGCCGAGGCTATCGCCGAGCGCGTGGGATATCCCTGCGTACTGCGCCCGAGCTTTACCCTCGGTGGCGCCGGCGGCGGCATCGCGCATACCCACGAGGAGCTCGTCTCCATCGTGAGCCAGGGCCTTGAGCTCTCGCCTGCCCATGAGGTGCTGGTCGAGGAGTCCATCGAGGGTTGGAAAGAGTATGAGATGGAGGTCATGCGCGACCACGCCGGCAACGGCATCATCGTGTGCTCCATCGAGAACCTCGACCCCATGGGCGTGCACACCGGCGACTCCATCACCGTGGCGCCAGCGCAGACCCTCTCCGACCTTGAGTATCAGCGCATGCGTGTCGCCTCGCTCGCCATCCTGGAGAAGATTGGCGTCGAGACCGGCGGCTCCAACGTGCAGTTTGCCGTGAACCCCCAGACCGGCCGCCTGATCGTCATCGAGATGAACCCGCGCGTGAGCCGTTCGTCCGCACTGGCCTCCAAGGCCACGGGCTTTCCCATCGCCAAGGCCGCCGCGCGCCTGGCCGTGGGCTACACGCTCGACGAGATCGTCAACGACATCACCAAGGCCACGCCCGCCTGCTTTGAGCCCACGATTGACTACTGTGTGGTCAAGGTGCCGCGCTTTGCCTTCGAGAAGTTCAAGGGCACCGACCCCACGCTCACCACGCGCATGAAGGCCGTGGGCGAGATCATGGCGATCGGCCGCACCTTCGAGGAAGCCTTTGGCAAGGCCATGCGCTCGCTGGAGGATGGACACCAGGGTATTTGCGCCGGTGGCAAGGAGGGTGCCGATAAGCTGAGCGACGATGAGCTCGCCCGGGCCGTGGGCACCCCGACCGAGCACCGCATCTTCTTTGTGGTCGAGGCCCTGCGCCGTGGCTGGGACATCGCCCGCATCCATGCCATCTGCGGCATCGATCCGTGGTACCTCAACCGCATCAACGATATGGTGCAGGTTCAGGAAAGCATTCGCGGCCTGCGCGTGGAGGACATCGACGCCGACGCGATGCGCCTGCTCAAGCAGTATGGCACGAGTGACGCCGAGATTGCCGCGCTGACCGGCTCGGACGAGCGCTTTGTTCGCGCCTACCGCAAGGGTCTGGGCGTGGTCCCCAGCATGAAGACGGTCGATACCTGCGCTGCGGAGTTCTCGAGCGCCACGGAATACCACTACAAGACCTACGAGAACATCTACCGCACGAGCCCGGTCGCCAAAAAGTGCGTGGCCCCCGACGAGACCACGCCGGCAGATAAGCCCAAGGCGATGATTCTGGGTGCCGGACCCAACCGTATTGGCCAGGGTATCGAGTTTGATTACTGCTGCGTGCATGCGAGCTATGCGCTGGCGGCCCGCGGCTTTGAGACCATCATGGTCAACTGCAACCCCGAGACCGTTTCGACCGACTACGACACGTCCGACCGCCTGTACTTTGAGCCGCTCACCTACGAGGACGTCATGGACGTCATTGACGTTGAGCGTCCTGACGGCGTCGTGGTGACGCTCGGCGGCCAGACCCCGCTTAAGCTGGCGCGCATGCTCGAGGAGAGCGGCGTCAACATCATGGGTACCAAGCCCGACGCCATCGACTTTGCCGAGGACCGCGAGCGCTTTGCCGCCCTGCTCGATAAGCTGGGCATTATGTATCCGCCGGCGGGTCAGGCCACCTCGTTTGAGGAGGCCGAGGCCGTGGCTGCGCATATCGGCTACCCGCTGCTAGTGCGTCCGAGCTACGTGCTGGGCGGTCGCGGCATGATGATCGCCTACGATGCCGAGCATCTGCGCGATTACATGGCCGAGGCCGCGCGCATTAGCCCCGACTACCCGGTGTATCTGGACCGCTTCCTGGAGGGTGCAATCGAGTCGGACGTCGACGCCCTGTGCGACGGCGAGGAGGTCTACATCGGCGGCATTCTGGAGCATATCGAGGAGGCCGGTATTCACTCCGGTGACTCCGCGACCTGCATTCCGCCGTTTAGTTTTAGCGAGAGCCTGCAGGCGAAGCTCCGCGAGACCACGCGCCGCATCGCGATGGCGCTGGGAGTCCGCGGCCTGGTCAACGTGCAGTACGCCATCAAGGGCGAGACCGTCTACGTGATCGAGGCAAACCCGCGCGCGAGCCGCACTGTGCCGTTCATCTCCAAGGCCACCGGCGTGCCGCTGGCCAAGTGTGCGGCGCGTATCATGGCAGGCGATTCCATCGCGAGCCTGGGCCTGCCGAGCGACGAGCGTCAGCTCGATTGGTTCTGCATGAAGGAAGCCGTCATGCCCTGGGGCCGTTTCCCGGGAGCCGACGTTATCCTGGGGCCCGAGATGAAGTCGACGGGCGAGGTCATGGGTATCGCCAAGAGCTATCCCGAGGCATACGCCAAGACGCAGCTGGCGATTGACTACAAGTTGCCCGACCCGAGCGCCGGCAAGGTGTTCATTAGCGTGTGCGACCGCGACAAGCGACATATCCTTTCGGTCGCGCGTATCCTGCGCTACCTGGGCTTTGACATCTGCTCCACCGAGGGTACGGCGCGCGTGCTGCGTGGAGGCAACGTGACGTGCGAGGTTGTGGAAAAGATTAGCGGCCCGCACGACGGCGAGCGCCCCAACATCGGCGACCTCATCGCCGATGGCAAGATTGCGGTAATCATCAATACGCCGTACGGTCCGGGCTCGCGTGGCGATGGCTACCTGTTGCGTACCGAGGCGGTGCGCCGCGGCGTGACCTGTGTGACGGCGATGTCTGCGGCCAACACGTATGTGAGTGCCATCGAGGCCGTGCGCGAGGACCAGCAGGGTCACGGCAGTGCCAACGACATGGGCATGGACGTCATCGCCCTGCAGGACCTGCCGCAGCACACGGTGTAGGTTGAGCTGTCCGGCCGGGGCGGGAGGCAGACACTTTCTCTCGGAAACTGGGCTTCGCGAAGTTTTCCGAGAGAAAGGACCGCCTCCCGCCCGGCCTGCGGTGACTCGGTAGCACCGTGTGCTGCCGAAGGGGCTTTGCGCGATGACTAGGGCTGAAAAAGAAAGTGAGTGTGGGCGCCGTCGTTCGTTTGAACGACGGCGCCCACGTTTTGGATTCAAGACTTTAGTCTGCTGGCCGCGCAGCGGCCAGCTTTAAACCACCCGCTACG
>DXZP01000064.1:0-5715 GCA_019419605.1 Collinsella sp. | reverse complement strand
GTTCTCGTACATATCGCACGAAAGTGCTCGTGCTCGATAAGACGAAGCTCAAAGAGACGGACCTGATCCTGACGATGCTTGACGAGCGGGGTCGGCAGGTTCGTGCTGTGGCAAAGGGCGCCCGCAAACCCGGCGGACGCCTGGCTGCGCGCTGCGAGATGTTCTGTACCGTTGATCTGCTGCTTGCGCATGGACGGTCGCTCGACGTGGTTTCCCAGGCCGAGCTTATGGAGGCGCCGCTCGGCGCTGCTCCCGATTACGAGATGACATGCGCCGCAAGCGCGATCGCCGAGGTCGCGCGCGTGTGCTCGTTCGAGGACGCCGAGGACCCGTTTACCTTTGCCATAACGCAGCGAGCGCTTGCCCTGGTGGGCAGCGGGCTCGACGCGGCGCATATGGATCTACTTGTGGCGGCATATGTCTTTAAGCTGCTGTCGCACGTTGGCTATCGACCCGATTTTTCGGCCTGTGTGCTGTGCGGAGACCCCATGCTGTCGTATTTTTCGCCCCAGGCGGGCGGTCTCATGTGCGGGTCGTGTGCGTCGAGCGTTCCGGGTGCCGAGCTGGTGTCGACCGGTGAGGTCGCGTGGCTGCGCGCCCTCATGTCCATGACCTTCGATGCGCTTATGGTCGAGAGGATCGACACGCATACGGCGGCGTTCTTGCTCGGGCTTTCGCATGTGTGGGCTGCGACGCACACCGATCAGCGCCTCCGTGCGATGGAATTCATGTTGGGTCGGTGATGATGCGCAGGCACGGGCTGCTTGTGGTAACATACCGACCTGTTGGTACCTCGACCTTGGTTGCTCGCTCCACCGGCGGCTTCCCAGTCCGAGGCGAATCGAGTCGCCCGTGGGCGACGCAAAACGAAAGGTGAAACAATGACTGTTTCCAAAGAGCGCAAGGCGGAGCTGACTGCCCAGTTCGGTAACACCCCGGTCGATACCGGCAACCCCAAGGTTCAGGTCGCCATCCTGACCGAGCGCATCAAGGAGCTGACCGAGCACATGAAGTCCCACCAGAAGGACTTCCACACCCGTCGTGGCCTTCTCATGCTCGTCGGCCGTCGTCGTCGTCTTCTCTCCTACATCAAGAAGAACGACATCGTCGAGTACCGTGAGCTCATCAAGGCTCTGGGCATCCGCGACAACATCCAGTAACGGATTTGTACATGCTAAGAGCGTCCTGCGCAGCGGGGCGCTCTTTTTGTGTAAGGGCGTGAACAATCACGCTCTGAAGCGTGGCGGGGGCAGGGGGCCCGCGTCACATGAGAAGCCCGCAGGCAAGGGGCCTGTGGGGTAAAGGAGAACAATGACACTCGTATCCAAGACCTTTGAGCTGTACGGCAAGACCTACACCTTCGAGTCCGGCGAGCTTGCCAAGCAGGCAACCGGCGCCTGCCTGGTCAAGCAGGGCGACACCACGATGCTCGACACCGTGGTCGTCTCCAAGGAGCGCAAGAACTACGACTTCTTCCCGCTGACCGTCGACTTCAACGAGAAGATGTACGCCGCTGGCCGCATCCCGGGTGGCTACCTTAAGCGTGAGGGCCGTCCCAGCGAGAAGGCCACGCTCACCGCGCGCATGATCGACCGTCCGATTCGCCCGAGCTTCCCGGACGGCTTCCGCAACGAGGTGCACATCGTCGCCACCTCGCTCGTCGCCGACCAGGTCAACCCCTTTGACGTCATCAACGTTATGGGTGCCTCTCTGGCCATGACGCTCGGCGGCGTGCCCTTCGAGGGCCCGCTTGCCTGCGTGCGCATCGGTCGTAACGTGGAGACCGGCGAATTTATCGTCAACCCCACCTACGAGGAGCGCGAGAACTCCGATCTGGACCTGGAGCTGGGCGGCTCTGCCGACTTCATCTCGATGGTCGAGGCCGGCGCCGAGGAGATCTCCGAGGACGACATGCTCGCCGCCATGAAGTTTGGCCAGGAGGCCCTTGCCGCCTTCTGCCAGGCTCAAGACGAGTTCGTCGCCGAGTGGGAGCAGGTCAACGGCCCCATCGTCAAGAAGGAGTACCCGCTCGATCAGCCCGTCGAGGAGGTCCAGGAGCGCATCTTCGCCCACTACGACGAGATGGCAGCCGCCCTGCGCGACGCCGACAAGCTCTCCCGTATCGGCAAAGTCGAGGCTCTGAAGGAGTCCATCCGCGCCGAGTTCACCGAGGAGGAGCAGGCCGCTTGGGAGCGCGAGATTCCCGTGGCGCTGAAGAAGCTCGAGAAGAAGGCCATGCGCACCATGGTCGTCGAGACCGGCGAGCGCGTTGACGGACGTGCCGCCGACGAGATCCGTCCCATCATGGTGAAGGACAACTACCTGCCGCTCGTTCACGGCTCCGGCCTGTTCCAGCGCGGTCAGACCCAGGTGCTCTCCGTCTTGTCACTCGGCATGCTTAACGAGGGCCAGCGTCTGGATACCATCGAGCCCACCGAGGGCAAGCGCTACATGCACCACTACAACTTCCCGCCGTTCTGCACCGGCGAGACCGGCCGCATGGGCAGCCCCAAGCGCCGCGAGATCGGTCACGGCAACTTGGCCGAGCGCGCCCTGCTTCCGGTGCTCCCCGACGAAAACGAGTTCCCCTACGCCATCCGCGTGGTCTCCGAGGTCATGGAGTCCAACGGCTCCTCTTCGATGGCTTCGACCTGCGGTTCCACGCTCGCCCTTATGGACGGCGGCGTGCCCATTAAGCGCCCGGTCTCCGGTATCGCCATGGGCCTGATCCAGGAGGAGGGCAAGACCGTGGTCCTGTCCGACATCCAGGGTCTCGAGGACTTCCTGGGCGACATGGACTTTAAGGTCACCGGCACCACCGAGGGCATCACCGCCCTGCAGATGGACAACAAGGCCACCGGCCTCACCTTCGACATCCTGGCCCGCGCCCTGCAGCAGGCCAAGGAGGGTCGCGCCTTCATCCTGCAGAAGATGCTCGATGTGATTCCCGAGCCGCGCCACACCACGCGCAGCACCGCCCCGCGTATCGTCTCCATCCAGGTTCCGACCGACAAGATCCGCGACGTCATCGGTTCCGGCGGTAAGGTTATCCGCGGCATCCAGGACGAGACCGGCGCCTCGGTCGACATCCAGGAGGATGGTACCGTCTTTGTCGGCGGCACCGGCGAGTCCGTCGACCAGGCCGTCGAGCGCATCAAGCTCATCATCAAGGTTCCCGAGCCGGGCGAGGAGTACACCGGTCGCGTCGTCTCCATCCAGCCCTTCGGCGCCTTCGTGAACCTGCTGCCCGGTAAGGACGGCCTGCTGCACATTTCCCGCGTTGCCAAGGGCCGCGTCGAGAAGGTTGAGGACGTCCTCAACGTTGGCGACGAGGTCAAGGTCGTCGTCATCGAGGTCGACGATCGCGGCAAGATCTCGCTCGATCGTCTTGACAAGCCCGAGGCCCCGGCTCGCGCCGAGGGTGCCTCCGAGGGCGACGGCGAGCACTTCCAGCGCCGTGAGCGTCCGCGTCGCGAGCGCTCCGAGCGCAGCGACCGTCCGCGCCGTCCCGGCGACAACGGAGGCCGCAAGCCCCGCCGTCACCACGACGCCGAGTAACAGCTAAACATAAGCAGCTCAACAAGGGCGACTCCGGACAGGGGTCGCCCTTTTGCTTGCGCCCGGGAGGGCCGCATATGAAGTTTCCTGCTCTACAGTCCTGCGCAAGACGGAAAGCACATTAAGTGCTTTCCTTTGCGTGCGGAACTCGCGATAAACTTCATATGCGTCCCTCCCGGGCACAAGCAAAAGGGCTGGTTAGTGCCGCTCGCTATTTAGTTAGACAGTCTATTCAGTAGTCAGATTTCAGATCAGTAGATAGACACAGCAGTATTTCCCCTGATAAAACCTACCAAAATAAACCTATCTCATATTGGCAGGTCAGGGCTCAGCGGCCCCGGCACGGGCTAAGTTTATCGCGAGTTCCGCACGAACAGGAGGCCACTTAATGTGGCCTCCGTCGTGAGCAGGACTGTAGAGCAGGAAACTTAGCCCGTGCCGGGGCCGCTGAGCCCTGACCGGCGGGATACACAGGTTCAGATGGGGCTTTGATGCATGGGTGGTCTGTTGTTGTGCAAATGGGTATCATACTGTGGTTATTGCATCGACTCTGTGATGCATGTTTGTACGTTCCCGGCGGTCGGTTTGCCAGAAGCGCCCCGTCGGTTGTTCCAGACCCGTTTCGAAGAAAGGAAACCACACTAACCTATGGCAGCTAAAAAATCATCTCCCTTGAAGATCATCCCGCTCGGCGGCCTTGATGGCATCGGCAAGAACATGACGGTCTTCGAGTGCGGCGACGACATGGTGCTCGTCGACGCCGGCCTCATGTTCCCGGATGACTCCCAGCCCGGTATCGATCTGGTGCTTCCCGACTACACCTATGTCCTGGAGAACGAGGAGAAGCTCCGCGGTATCATCGTCACCCACGGCCACGAGGACCACACCGGTTCGCTTCCGTATCTGCTGCAGGACCTCAACAACAAGGTGCCCATCTTCTCGAGCAAGCTGACGCTCGGCTTCATCGAGGGCAAGCTTTCCGAGTTCCGCATCCGCGCACCCAAGTTCCGCGAGGTCAAGGGCGGTAGCCATGTCAACCTCGGCGGCATCTCGCTCGACTTCTTCTCGATGACACACTCCATCCCCGGCGCTCTGGGCGTGTTCATCCGCACCAATCAGGGCACCGTTATGCACACCGGCGACTTTAAGCTCGACCAGACGCCCATCGACGGCGTCACGCCCGACTATGCCGCTATCAGCCGCTTTGCAAAGCAGGGCATCGACCTGCTGCTGTCTGACTCCACCAACGCTACGGTCCCCGGCTTTACCAAGTCCGAGGCCGAGGTCGGCCCCAATCTGCTGCATGCCATCAAGAATGCTCCGGGCCGCGTGTTCGTCGCGTCGTTCTCGAGCCACATCCATCGTCTGCAGCAGATCTGCGACGCCGCCCGCAAGTGCGGCCGCAAGGTCGTCGTGACCGGTCGTTCCATGCTCACCAACACCCGCGTGGCGCGCGAGCTCGGTTATCTCAACATCGATGATGCCGATATCATCGATGCCTTCGATATCGATAACTTGCCCGACGACAAGATCGTCGTCATGTGCACCGGTTCGCAGGGCGAGCCTCTGTCGGCCCTTTCGCGCATGGCCAACGGCGAGCACAAGACGCTCTCCATCCACGAGGGCGATACCGTCATCCTCTCGGCAACGCCGGTCCCCGGTAACGAGAAGGCCGTTCAGCAGGTCGTCAACAGCCTTGCCAAGCTTGGCTGCGACGTGTGGGATAAGAACCGCGCCCTCGTTCACGTCTCGGGTCACGGTAGCCAGGAGGAGCTCAAGCTCCTGATGGCCATGGCCAAGCCTACGTACTTTATGCCGGTCCACGGCGAGGCCGTGCATCTACGCGCCCATGCTCAGCTTGCACGCAAGATGGGCCTCAAGGACGATCACATCTTTATCCTCGACAACGGAGATACGCTCGAGATGCGTGGCGGTATCGTCAAGCGCGGTACGCCTGTCGAGTCCGGCGTCGTCTACGTCGACGGACTGCGCATCGGCGATACCGATCCCATCGTCCTGCGCGATCGCCAGAAGCTCGCCAATGACGGTATGGTCACGGCTGTCGCTATCGTTTCGCTTAAGCACAAGAAGATCGAGGCCATCGAGTTCTCGGGCCGCGGCGTCTCCTTTGCCATCGAAGACCAGTTCTCCGAGGAC
>DXZP01000063.1:0-5867 GCA_019419605.1 Collinsella sp. | reverse complement strand
GCCATCCGCGATTTCTCGCCGCGCGCGCGCGAGGTTATCGAGCTGCGCTTCGTTAAGGGCATGACCCAGATCGAGATTGCCAAGAAGCTTGGCATCTCGCAGGTGCAGGTCTCGCGCCTGCTGCGCCGTACCCTTAAGAAGATTCAAGATAAGATTGACCCCGACGGAGTGATGATTCGTTCATGAGTGAGCACCCCCAACAAATCGACCGCACGCTTCGCGATACCCGCATTCTGACGCTGCGCATTTGGGGCGTCGTCGGCTGCATTGTCATCGCTGCCGTCATCTTTAACCTTACGGGCATCCTGGCACCGGTCATCGAGTTTCTCGCTGTCGGTTCCATCATCGCTTTTGTGATGTCTCCGATTACCAACTGGCTCGAGCATCACGGTGTCGGACGTGGCCTCGGTTCGCTCATCGCACTCATTGTGGTTGTTGCCGTGCTCGTCGGCGTCGTCTGCATCCTATCGCCTATTTTGCTCGGTCAAATCATGGAAGTCCTGAGCCGCCTGCCCGAGCAGCTTCGTGTTGCGGGTGGCGATCTCAACGAGATGCTCTCGCACGCTAAGACGCTCAACAACACGCCGCTCAAGGAGTATCTGGACGACAATCTTTCTTCGTTGGTTACCGTAGCGTCCAAGTACGTCTCGCAAATCGCTGCTGAGCTCGGCCGCGGTGTGTTTCCGCTCATTACCAACACGGCCTCGCAGCTGTTCGTCATCTTCCTGGGTCTGGTGCTTGCCTACTGGCTTGCCTGCGATTATCCCCGCATGCACCACGAGGTCTGCACCATCATCGGGCAGGAAAAGGAGACCTCGTACCGCTTTATGGTGGCCATCCTTTCGCGTTCGGTCGGCGGCTACATGCGTGGCATGGTCATCACATCGATCTGTGGCGGTTTTCTTGCCTTTATTGGTTTTACGATCATCGGCCATCCGTATGCAGCACTCATGGCTATCTTTACCGGCATTATGCACCTGGTTCCGGTTGTCGGTCCCTGGGTGAGTGCGGCGATCGCCACGGTGCTCGGCTTTATGTTCAGCCCCATGCTGGCGTTGTGGACGCTTGTCGTGACCATGGTGGCTCAAAACGTCACCGATAATGTCATTTCGCCTAAGGTCATGCAGAGCTCGGTGCAGGTGCATCCCGTTATGAGCCTGACGGCTCTCGTTATCGGTTCGGCACTCATGGGTCCCATCGGCATGGTTATCGCCATTCCGCTGTGCGCGGCCCTCAAGGGCATTTTCGTCTACTACTTTGAGAACGAGACCGGGCGTCAGCTCGTGGCATACGATGGCGCCGTGTTTAAGGGCACTCCGTATCGCGATACCGAGGGTAACCCAGTTGCCGCCTACGACGCGCTTGGCGACGATACGTTCATCTATGAGTCCGAGCTCATCGGCAACGAGACCGCGCCCGAGGCCAAGGCCATGCCCAAGCCCGAGCTCGATAATCCCTGGATTAAGCTCTCAGGCCTGCAGCCCGACGCGACGGGTTTCTTTAAGAACCCCTTTGCCAAGGACGACGACACAAGCTCTGACGACGACACCAAAACCGGCATCGACGGCTCCATGGACGATTCGGATTCCAAATAGGCCCTGTTAGCGTTTCTTGATGTTGTAAATAACAATAAACGCGATCAAAGTGATTGATAAGGGGCCAGCCACATAGAAAAAGATGGCGTCAATTGCGCTTAGGGTGTAATACGCTTTATCGCCAGATGTTACTGCGTACAATGCGTAGCCAAATCTCGGCTGGTTCACATACCAGCTCGAGTAAGCGAAGATTGCTAAAAGGGCTACCGAGGTTAGTGCATTCACGACAAACCGTTTGCTATTCATCGATCGCTCCTTCCGGACGATTCTTATATGCAATTATACCGAAATCATTTTTTTTCAAAGTATTTGACAGACCTAAATAACGTGCACTTTCGCTGGAGGGTCGCTGTTTGGCGGCCCTCTTTTTTGCACAGGCGCGGTGGGATGGTAATATCGTTACGTTTGAACTGTTTCGATGTGAAACCGAGGAGATTCCCTCTATGAGTGCTGACTACCCGTCAATGACTACGGCCGAGATTCGCTCTAAGTTCCTCAACTTCTTTGAGGAGCGCGGTCTTAAGCTCTATCCTTCTTCGTCCCTCGTCCCCGACGATCCTTCGCTGTTGCTTGCCAACGCCGGCATGAATCAGTTTAAGGAGTACTACCAGGGCAAGAAGACCATGAAGGAGATCGGCGCGATCTCCTGCCAGAAGTGCGTCCGCACCAACGACATCGATTGCATCGGCGAGGACGGCCGTCACCTGTCCTTCTTTGAGATGCTCGGCGACTTCTCCTTTGGCGGCGTCTCCAAGCAGCAGGCCTGCGCTTGGGCCTTTGAGCTCATCACCAAGGAGTTCAAGCTGCCGCTCGATCGCCTGTACTTCACCGTCTTTACCGAGGACGACGAGACCCATGACGTATGGCGCTCCCTGGGCGTTGCCGAGGACCACATCTCCCGCTTGGGCGAGGACGACAACTTCTGGGCCGCTGGCCCCACCGGTCCCTGCGGTCCGTGCTCTGAGATCTACTTTGACATGGGCGAGGAGGTCGGTTGCGGCAGCCCCGACTGCAAGCCTGGCTGCGACTGCGATCGCTTCCTTGAGTTCTGGAACCTCGTGTTTACCCAGTACGACCGCCAGGAGGATGGCTCCATGCCGGAGCTGCCGCACCGCAACCTCGATACGGGCATGGGTCTGGAGCGCATGGCCGCCATCATGCAGCACAAGACCGCTAATTACGACGGCGATCTGATGCAGCACCTCATCAAGCTGGGCGAGAAGATCAGCGGCAAGACCTATGACGCCGACGATTACTCCGGTGCCAGCCGCTCCCTGCGCATCATCGCGGATCACTCTCGTGCCGTCGACTTTATGATCTCGGACGGCATTCTCCCCGGTAACGAGGGTCGCGAGTACGTCCTTCGCCGCCTGCTCCGCCGTGCCGTGTTCCACGGTCGCCTGCTGGGCATCGAGGGCGCCTTCCTGACCAAGTTCATTGATGAGGTCAACGCCCAGATGGGCGAGGCCTATCCCGAGCTGCTCAAGAACGTCGCGCTCGTCAAGGGTATCGTCGCTTCCGAGGAGGAGCGTTTCTCCACGACGCTCGACAACGGTCGCGTCTACCTGGACGAGGCCCTGGCCGCGCTTGCCGAGGGTGCTGTCCTTCCGGGCGACGTTGCCTTTAAGCTGCACGACACCTTTGGTTTCCCCATCGACCTGACCGTCGAGATCGCCGGCACCGCTGGCCACGACGTCGACATGGACGGCTTCACCGCCTGCATGGAGGACCAGAAGGCCCGCGCCCGCGCCAATGCCAAGGGCGACGCCTGGGGCAGCTTCAACGACGTGTGGGTCGAACTTTCCGACAAGGTCGCCGCGACTGAGTTCGACGGCTATGACAACGATGCGATCGTAGGCGCCAAGGTTGTTGCCATCGTGCGCAACGTCGAGTCCGTCGAGTCCGCTGCCGCCGGCGAGGACGTCGAGGTCGTGCTCGACCGCACCCCGTTCTACGCCGAGATGGGTGGCCAGCAGGGCGATGCCGGCGAGCTTTTCGCCGAGGGCGTTGCGCTGACCGTTTCCGATACCAAGAACCACAATGGCCTGTATGCTCACGTCGCCCACGTTGCCGAGGGCACATTGACCGTCGGTGCTACCGTGACCGCCGCGCTCGACGCCGAGCGCCGTGGTTTCCTGCGCCGCAACCACACCGCCACCCACCTGCTCGACGCTGCGCTTAAGCAGGTCCTGGGCGAGCATGTCTCCCAGGCTGGCTCGCTGGTGACGCCCGAGCACCTGCGCTTTGACTTCACGCACTTCGAGGCCCTGTCCTCCGAGCAGCTCAAGGCTGTCGAGGACCTGGTTAACCAGCAGATCTTCGCCTCCAAGCCGGTCGTGACCCGCGTCATGGGCATCGACGAGGCCAAGGCCGCCGGTGCTGTCGCCCTGTTTGGCGAGAAGTATGGCGACGTCGTCCGCGTTGTCTCCGTGGGCGCCGAGGACCAGCCGTTCTCCCGTGAGCTCTGCGGTGGCACCCATGCCGCCAACACCGCCGAGATCGGCCTGTTCAAGATCATTTCCGAGTCCTCTACGGGCTCCAACGTCCGCCGTATTGAGGCCGTGACCTCTAAGGGTGCTCTCGACTACATGGCCGACCGTCTGGCGCTCGTCGACGCCGCCGCTGCTGCGCTCAAGTGCCGCGTGGATGAGGTTCCCGCCCGCGTGGAGAACCTGCAGGCCGAGCTGCGCGAGACTTCCAACAAGCTCAAGAAGGCACTGACCGGTGGCTCCTCCGACGCTATCTCCAGCGCCATCGAGGGCGCCGTCGAGCTCGACGGCTACAAGCTCGTCGTCGCTGAGCTCCAGGGCCTTGAGGCTGCCGACCTGCGCAACGTCTGGGATACCGTGCACCAGAAGGTCGCCGGTCCTGTCGCCTGCGTCGTCGCCAGCGTGACCGAGAAGGGCACCCCGGCCCTGCTCGCCGCCGGCTCCGATGACGCCGTCAAGGCCGGTTTCCACGCCGGTAACGTGATCAAGCAGATCGCGGGCCTGGTCGACGGTCGCGGTGGCGGCCGTCCCAACATGGCCCAGGCCGGTGGCAAGAACGCCGCCGGCATCGCCGATGCCCTCGCGGCCGCTAAGACCGCGCTCGGCGCCTAAGAATCTAGGTAGTCGCTGTGGTCGCGCTTGCGCTGGACATAGGGGAGACCAGGATCGGCATCGCCGTCTCGAGCCGTGATGGCAAGATGGCGATGCCTGTCAAGGTGCTCCCGGCTGCAGAGGTCACCGGTATGGCCAAGACGTTCCGCTACCTGGTTGAGGACTATGAGCCCGATATCCTGGTAAGTGGGCGTCCCCTGACCATGGCCGGTGAGCCCGGTCCCCAGGCCGAGCGCGTTGCCGCTGTTGCGCAAAAGATTGCCGACGAGCTCGATCTTCCGTTGGAGTTTGAGGACGAGCGCCTGTCCTCGCAAGAGGCAAAGCGTATCCTGCGCGAGCAGGGCCTCAACGAAAAGCAGATGAGGGGCAAGATTGACATGATTGCCGCCAGCCTGTTTTTGCAGACGTGGCTTGATCGTAAAAACGAGGAGGTTTCGCATGCCTAGCGCTTCCGATCCGCGCCAGCCGAATTGTACACGTCAGTCGGCGTCGCGCCCTGCCCAGCCTGGCCAGCGTCCGGCACAGCCGACCCAGCGCGCAGCTCAGTCTGCCGCGCGCCCGGTGCAGTCCTCCTCTCGTTCGGCCCAACCTGTTCAACGGACGGGTCAGCAGCCTTCTGCTCGTTCGGTTCAGTATCCGGCTTCTCACGCGGCTCAGCAGCCCACTGCTCGTTCGGCTCAGCCTGCAGGCGGTGCTCGCTTTAAGCAACAGGCACCTACCCAGCGAACGCAGGCCCCCCAATCGCATTCGCATCACGCTCGCGGGTCGCATGGCGTTGCTCCGGCGACTCGCTCGAGCTACAACACGCATGCTCGTCGCGGTGCTCAAAAGAAGAGTTCTCCGGTTCCTATGATCATCGGCGTTGTGGTGGCCGTAATCGCGCTTGCTACTATCGCTTTCTTTGTCGTACCTGCCGTTAAGGGCTTCTTTGCCGGTGAGGATGCGAAAGTCGCTGCTGGCCAGCAAGTTACGGTGACCATTCCCGACGGTGCTTCGGGCGATACGATCGCCTCGATTCTCTCCGAGAACCATATCGTCGAAAATCCCAAGGATTACTACGCGGCGGTGAAAAAGCTTAACGCCGATATGTCGCTTAAGCCTGGCACCTACTCGTTCACCACACTCATGGATGCGACCAAGGTTGTTCAGCAGCTCATGGAAGGCCCCAACG
>DXZP01000062.1:0-6031 GCA_019419605.1 Collinsella sp. | reverse complement strand
GGACGAGTAGCCCTGCCGCCTGCCATTTGGGGACGGGGTAGAAACGGTAGAAATGGCGCTTGACAAATGAGCGGGGGCGGACGTGTCGAAACGTCCGCCCCCGCTTTGATATCGCGATGTGGCTATGACTGCGAGATGGCCGCGAATCGACTACTCGCCGCGCTTCTCCTCGCGGCGAGCGGCGGCACGTGCATCGTGGATGCCCTTGATCGCGGCATGGCGTGCCGTGCGGGCGTCATGGATGGCGTCGCGAGCCTCGGCGGTCGTTGCCTTGGCAGAGCGCAACTTGGCGGCCAGGTCGGGGTTGGTTTCGGCGACCGCGGTGATCGCGGGGCCGTCGAGCTCCTCTTGCGTGGGCTCGGCCAAAAAGTCGATGGCATACTGGGCGGCCACCATGGAGCCCTTTGCCAGCACAGTCTCGTCGATCTTGTAGAAGCAGGAATGTTGGGCGTACGTGGCGCCAATCTTGGGGTTGCGCGTACCTACAAAGGCGAGCACGCCCGGTACACGGCGCAGGTACTCCGAAAAATCCTCGCCCGAAAGCGTGCCACGGTAATGACCTTGACCGGTGGGGCCCAGGCACTTGATTACAGCCTGGCGGCAGCGCTCACTCGAGCCCGCGTCGTTTTCGACCTTGTAGTTGGCGATGGTGTAGTCGGTGAGCTCTGCCTCGGCGCCCAAGGCGGCCGCGGTATGCTCCACGATGCGGCGCATAAGCTCCGGCATTTCCTCGTGGGTCGAATCTCCGTAGGTGCGCACCGTACCGGCGAGGTAGGCCGTGCCGGCGATAACGTTGCGCGCGGTGCCGCCATGCAACTC
The DNA here is from genome assembly GCA_019419605.1 of Collinsella sp. Taxonomy (GTDB): domain Bacteria; phylum Actinomycetota; class Coriobacteriia; order Coriobacteriales; family Coriobacteriaceae; genus Collinsella. The sequence continues at coordinate 5,212 of DXZP01000062.1, read as the reverse complement.
GCCAACGGTGATGACGGCCGGCTCGTAGGGGCTGATTTCGCGCGAGACGATGGTCTGCAGGGCGTTGACGATCTCGGCGGCAACCATGACAGCGTCGTGGCCGCGCTGGGGCATAGCGCCATGGCACGAGGTACCGCGGACATCGATGCGGAACCAGTCGGTATTGGCCATGCGCGGGCCAGGCTCGCAGCTTACGGTGCCGGCGTCGACCTCGCTCCAGATATGCGCGGCGTAGGCGCCATCGACGCCGTCGAGCACGCCCGTGCCGATCATGAGTTTGGCGCCCTGGCCGTTTTCCTCGCTGGGTTGGAAGACGATGCGGACCTCGCCGTGGATGTCGTCAGTCATATGACGCAGGATCTGCAGCGTGCCGAGCATCATGGCGATATGGCAGTCGTGGCCGCAGGCGTGCATGCAGCCCTCGTTGACGCTGGCGAACTCCTCGCCGGTCTGCTCGGTGACGGGCAGGGCATCGATATCCGCGCGCAGCAGGATGCGGCGGCGCGGCGTGCCGTCTTCGCGATAGGCGTCGGGCGCGGTGCCGCGAAGGGTCGCCACCAGGCCCGTCTTAAGGGGGCGCTCGTAGGGGATATTCATGGCGTCGAGCTGGTTGGCGATGTCAGAAGTCGTACGCTCTTCGACGAGGCTCAGCTCCGGGTGCTTATGGAAGTGCCGGCGCTGCTTAATGATGTAGGGCTCAAACTCGGCGGCGATATCTTGGATGGCCGCGGTGACGTCGTCTGCCGCGCGAGCCTCGGTCGCCGCCATAATCTGCTGTGCCTTGGTCTTCGTCATGGTCGATTTGCTCCTTGCTGGGTTGATCGCAAAATCGTACAGGCTCTCTCCAGTATGCCACCTGCCGCTAGGGCTGGTAAAGCTGCCGTTTGCCGCTTGGCATTTTGTAACCGAGGCGGGGGAGTACACTCGGGGGTGTTGAATTTTCTGCCAGAGATGGGGATGTCCATGCAACATATCGATCGGATTATCCGCTCCAAGAACGTCTTTACCGCGCAAGACGGCATCGATACCGCCCGCGAGCTGGCGATTGCCATCGCAGGTGACCGTATCGTCGCAGTCGGTGCGCCCGATGACGTGATCGCCGCCGCGCCTGCCGCCACGCCGGTTCTCGACTACGGCGAGCAGTTTGTCTGCCCCGGTTTCCATGACGCTCATCTGCACTTCTTCCATACCTCGGTCGGTTCCTCGCCGTACATGCTCATGGATATGGGCACGTCCGAGGCGGCACTGGTGCAGCACGCGCTCGAGTTTTCCCAGGACCTGCCCGACGACGCCTGGGTTGTGACGCAGGGCTGGCGCGACTACCGTTGGGACCCGCCCGAGCATCCTACCAAGGCGTCGCTCGATGCGGCATTCCCCGATCGTCCCTGCGTTATGTATTCGGGCGACGGGCACACGCTTTGGCTCAACAGCCGCGCACTCGAGGCGCTCGGCGTCACGCGCGACAGCGAGCCGCCAGCGGGCGGCAGTTACGACAAGGACGCAAGCGGCGAGCTCACGGGCATTGCGCACGAAGCGGCTGCCATGCAGCTGCTGCCGCGCTGCCTTGAGTGGCTGGGCGAAGGTCGCATCGCAAGCGCTTACGCCGATCAAATGAGGCGCATGGCCGAGCAGGGTATTACTTCGATCTGCGATATGTCGCTCATGCCCATGCCGGGCTGCGATTTTATCCGCGACGATGTCTACGACAAATTGCAGACGGCCGGTAGGCTGGGCATTCGTGCCCATCTGTTTCCCACGCTGCTGGATGACCAGTCGCGTCTGGAAGAGCTGCAGGTACGTTACGCGAACAACGTGCTGCTTTCGGCGCCGGGTTTTAAGCAGTTCTTCGACGGCGTGTCGAGTGAACACACGGCATATCTCACTGAGCCCTATACCAATCCGCGCTTCCCGGGCGACCAGGGCCGTCTGACGGTCCCGGCTGAGCGCATGCGCAAACTGGTTCTGGCGGCCGCGGAGCGCGGTCACACCGTGCGCATCCACGTCATTGGTGACGGTGCGATTCATGCCGCGCTGGATATCTTCGAGGAGGCGGCCGATCTGTACGGCCTGCCCCAGCACGGCCATAACACGCTCGAGCACCTGGAGAACCTTCTGCCCGAGGACATCGACCGCCTGCGCAAGCTCAACGTGGTTGCTTCGAGCCAGCCCTGCCATATCACGCTCGACCCGGGTGGTCCGGAGCGCGATCTGGGCTTGGAGCGCAGCCGCATCATGTGGCCGTTTGCGACCTATAAGCAGCGCGGCATCCGCCAAGCCTTCGGCACCGATAGCCCCATCACAGCCGTTACCAGCATGAACGTGCTCTACACGGCTATCACGCGCCAAGACCCCAAAAGCCACTGGCCCGAGGGCGGCTGGTTGCCGAGCGAGCGCATCGATGCGGCAACAGCCTTGCGCAACTACACCCTGGGCAGCGCCTATGCAGCGGGCGACGAGCAAAACCTCGGCAGCTTGGAGCCCGGCAAGTATGCCGACCTGGTAGTCCTGGACCAAAACCCGCTCACCATCGACCCCCAAGAACTTCAAGCCACCAAAGTCCAAGCCACCTACCTGGCAGGCAACTTGATTTACGAGCGCTAACCCCACATCCCACCCCTCAGTTGCGGTGAAATAGTCCCTAAAATCGGCCTTCAAGCCCAAACAGGAACTATTCCACCGCAACTTAAAAGAGCGCGTCCCAACAACGTGCCCCCTATCTTGTGCATTCCATCCGCATCGCCATTTTGCTGCACTGACTTTTCTGAATGCCGGGCCCTAGTTAGTCAACCTGGCTCCCAGGGCGGACCGGAGGGCATGAAGTTTGTCGCGAGTTCCGCACGCAAAGGAAAGCACTTAATGTGCTTTCCGTCTTGCGCAGGACTGTAGAGCAGCAAACTTCATGCCCTCCGGTCCGCCCCGGGAGCCACTGCTAAGTTATCCCCCGGCATTCAGAAAATCTAAGTGCCAAAAAATAAGATTTTTTGACTCTGTGTTGTATAACCCGTCATTCGTGGGTACCATTCAACGCGTACGCAAACAAAAAAGGGTTAATTCGCGTGGCATAACCACGCGGCCCAAAAAGGAGGAGACAAGCATGTCGTCTTTGAAGCCGCTTGCAGATCGTGTTCTGGTCAAGCCCGACGAGGCCGAGCAGAAGACCGCTTCTGGTCTGTATATCGCCAGCAACGCTCAGGAGAAGCCGCAGCGCGGCACCATCGTTGCCGTTGGCGCCGGCAAGGTCAACGACAAGGGTGAGCGCATCCCCATGGACGTTCGGGTCGGCGACGTTGTCATCTACGGCAAGTTCGGTGGCAACGAGGTCAAGGTCGATGGCGAGAAGTATCTGCTGATGCGTGCCGACGACATCTACGCCGTCGTTGAGGCCTAGTCTCGTCAGACTCTCTGATTCGTCTTTGAACGCGGTCGCTGCATAGGACTCGGAAGCGGCGACGCGAGTCACATTTCTTTTGGAGGATTACTCACCATGGCAAAGAACATTACGTTCAACACCGATGCCCGCGCTAAGCTCGCAAAGGGCGTCAACACTCTGGCCGACGCCGTTACCGTCACCATGGGCCCCAAGGGCCGCTACGTTGCGCTGCAGCGCACGTTCGGTGCTCCGACCATCACCAACGACGGCGTTTCCGTCGCTAAGGAGATCGAGCTCGAGGACAACATCGAGAACATGGGCGCCCAGCTGGTGAAGGAGGTCGCCACCAAGACCAACGACACCGTGGGTGACGGTACCACCACCGCAACCCTGCTCGCTCAGGCCATCGTCAACGACGGTCTGCGCAACGTCGCTGCTGGCGCTAACCCGCTGGCCATCCGTCGCGGCATCGACAAGGCCGTCAACGCCGCCGTCGCCGAGATGAAGAAGCAGGCCAAGCCGGTCGAGACCAAGGAGCAGATTGCTTCCGTCGGTACCATCTCTGCCGGTGACCCCGAGGTCGGCGAGAAGATCGCTGAGGCCATGGAGGTCGTGGGCAAGGACGGCGTCATCACCGTCGAGGATTCCCAGACGTTCGATATCACCATCGACACCGTCGAGGGCATGCAGTTCGACAAGGGCTACGTCTCCGCTTACTTCGTCACGGACAACGACCGCATGGAGGCCGTGATGAAGGATCCGTACATCCTCATCACCGACCAGAAGATCTCCAGCGTCCAGGACATCATGCCCGTTCTCGAGGCTGTCCAGCGCGCCGGCCGTGGCCTGCTCATCATCGCTGAGGACATCGACGGCGAGGCCCTGCCCACCCTCGTCCTCAACAAGATCCGTGGCGCCCTCAACGTCTGCGCCGTCAAGGCTCCGGGCTACGGCGATCGCCGCAAGCGCATCCTCGAGGACATCGCCGTCCTCACCGGTGGCCAGGCCGCTCTGGACGAGCTGGGCGTGAAGGTCGCTGACATCACCGCCGATATGCTCGGTACCGCTAAGTCTGTCACCATCTCCAAGGACAACACCGTCGTCGTCGGCGGCGCTGGCTCCAAGGAGGCCATCGACGCCCGTATCGCTCAGATCAAGGGCGAGATGGAGAACACCACCTCTGACTTCGACCGCGAGAAGCTCCAGGAGCGCCTGGCCAAGCTCTCCGGTGGCGTTGCCGTCATCAAGGTCGGCGCTGCTACCGAGTCCGAGCTCAAGGAGATCAAGCATCGCGTCGAGGACGCCCTGCAGGCTACCCGCGCTGCTGTCGAGGAGGGCATTGTCGCTGGCGGCGGCGTCGCCTTCATGGACGCTGCTCCTGCGCTCGACGCTGTCGAGATCGACGACCCCGAGGAGAAGATCGGCGTCGATATCGTCAAGAAGGCTCTGACCGCTCCGGTCGCTACCATCGCCAAGAACGCTGGCTTTGAGGGCGCTGTCGTGGTCGACAAGGTTGCCGAACTGCCCGCCGGCCAGGGTCTCAACTCTGCCAACGGCGAGTGGGGCGACATGATCGAGATGGGCGTCCTCGACCCCGTCAAGGTCAGCCGCGTCACCCTGCAGAACGCTGCTTCTGTCGCCAGCCTGATCCTTATCACCGAGGCCACCGTCTCCGATGTGCCCAAGAACACTCAGCTTGAGGACGCTATCGCTGCTGCCACCGCTGGTCAGCAGGGCGGCGGTATGTACTAAGGCCGACAAGGTCTAGAACTCCCACCGGGAATCCGTGAACTGCCTCCCATTTCTTGGACACAAGAAATGGGAGGCTTTATTATGGCTGGA
>DXZP01000061.1:0-7350 GCA_019419605.1 Collinsella sp. | reverse complement strand
GACTTGCAGCGACGGACCTCGGGACGCTCTTACACCACGTCTGCGCGCGCCACCCTAATTTTTGAACAAATGTAGACTTTCGACACCCATACGTAGCAAAATTGCTGTTACTAAATTGGTGACAGTACTCATATTTGGCATTTTTTGACCACAAGGGCTGCCGAGGCCGCGGTTTCGCCCTTTCTGCGCCGAAGCGATACACTGTTATCGTTTGATTTCTTCGCTCAAGGAGGATGCGCATGCCGTGCACAACGATTTTGGTTGGTAAGAACGCGAGCTACGACGGGTCGACGTTGGTTGCTCGCAACGAGGACTCGTCCAACGGGGTGTTTGAGCCCAAGCGCATGCGCGTGGTGCATCCCGACGAGCAGCCGCGCGTCTACACGAGCGTCCTGAGTCACCTGACCGTTGAGCTGCCCGATAACCCCATGCGCTACACGAGCGTCCCCGATGTTGTCCCGGGCCACGGCATCTGGGCCGAGGCCGGTTTCAACGAGCTCAATGTGGGCATGTCCGCAACCGAGACGCTCACCACCAACGAGCGCGTTCGCGGCGCCGACCCGCTCGTCGACTACGTGCCCGCCAAGGGCAACGAGGGCGAGGACGGCTATGTTCCGGCGCAGCCCGGCGGTCTGGGCGAGGAGGACATGGTGACCCTGGTGCTGCCATATGCCAAATCCGCCCGCGACGGCGTACGCATTCTGGGTGACCTGCTCGAGCGTTATGGCACCTACGAGAACAACGGCATCGCCTTTAGCGACGTGGACGAGATCTGGTGGCTCGAGACCATCGGCGGTCACCACTGGATCGCCAAGCGCGTGCCCGATGACGCTTATGTGACCATGCCCAACCAGCTGGGTATCGATAGCTTTGACCTGGATGACGCCGAGGGCGCCCAGGCCGACCACATGTGCTCCGCCGACCTGCGCTCCTGGATGGCCGAGTGGCATCTGGACCTGACGCTGGGCGTCGAGGGCGACGGTCCGGCCGCGGTCTTCAACCCGCGCGAGGCCTTTGGCTCGCACAGCGACAGCGACCACGTCTACAACACGCCGCGCGCCTGGTATATGCAGCGCTGCCTTAACCCCAGCGATGTGTGGGACGGTCCCGAGGCCGACTACACGCCCGAGAGCGATGACATCCCCTGGAGCCGCGTGCCTGAGCGCAAGGTGACCATCGAGGACATCAAGTACGTGCTTTCGAGCCACTACCAGGGCACGGAGTACGACTGCTACGGCAGCAAGGGTACGCCCGCCACACGCGGCGCCTATCGTCCCATCGGCATCAACCGTAACAGCCAGCTCGCCGTGCTGCAGCTGCGCCCCTATGCGCAGCCGGCCTACCGCGCCGTGCAGTGGATGGCCTTTGGCTCCAACTCGTTTAACGCGCTGGTTCCGCTGTACGCCAACGTCGAGACCATGCCCGAGTACTATGCCGACACGCAGGCTCGCGTGACGTCCGAAAACTTCTACTGGGCCAACCGCCTGATCGGCGCGCTGGCCGACGTCCGCTTCCATGAGTGCGGTCGCGCGGTCGAGGATTATCAGGAGAAGGTCGGTGGCATGGGCCACAAGCAGATCCATGACGTCGATGCTGCCGTAGCCGCTCTGCCTGAGGCCGAGGTACCTGCCGAACTTGCACGCGCCAATGAGGCCTTTGCCGAGCGTGTTCGCGTAGAGACCGATGCTCTACTGGGTAAGGTGCTCTACACCACGAGCTGCGCCATGAAGAACTCTTTCGCGATGAACGACAACGTGAGGTAGGGATTTCCCGTCGATCGAATAGCGCTAAAACGCTTTGTCGCTTTCACTCAATCTTGGGTACAAGAACGCCAATGCAGTTGTTTGTGATTGGAGACAACCATGGTTATGAAACTCGATCAGCTTGTTAACGGCGCCATCAACGTTGGCTTTGGCGCTGCCGCCGTTGCCGTCGAAGGCGGCAAGAAGGTCCTCGACGACCTTAATACCAAGGGCGAACAGGTGCGCAAGGACACCGCCACCCCCGATATCGCCCGCAGTGTGTCCGACATGTTCGAGCAGGCCGGTGGCACCATCTCCGATCTGACCGAGCGCTTGGGCATGCAGGGCGAGACCGCGGCCCAGCGCGTGCTCGACGAGCTCATCCTTGCCCGCGTCCGCGTTATGACCGCTCCCGAGCGCACGGCCTTCCTGGCCCATGTGCGCGACATCGTCGATTCGGTCGAGGACAACGTGACCTCGGTGCCCGTCGAGTCCGTTGAGCCCGACGATGCGAAGGATACCGAAGAGGTCGAGTAGCAGCGCAGATGGCAGATTCCACCACCGATTACAACAATCTAGATCCCTTGGGTGACGAGGCGGCGGTTGTCGATGAGGTCGACGCCGCCGTCTCGGGCGCTCGCAAGAAGCCGCGCGCTGTCGATATGGTCCCCGAGGAGCCCGAGGCGATGGCGCCGGATGAGGAATACCAGCTCACGCCGGCGGGTCGCCGCGAGCGCATCGGGCAGATTGTTCGCCTGGTCAAAAAGTACCGCGTGTGGGATAACCTCACGCCGGTTCGTTTGCGCCGCCTGCTCGAGGAACTCGGCCCCATGTTCGTTAAGATGGGGCAGATTCTGGCTAACCGGTCCGAGATTCTGCCGCAACGCTTTTGCGACGAGCTGCGTCGTCTGCGGTCCGACGTGGAGCCGGTGCCGTACGAGGTCGTACTCAGTTGTCTGGAAGAAGAATACGGCCTGCGCCTGGGGGAGATGTTCGATGCGATCGACCCCAATCCGCTTGGTAGCGCATCACTCGCGCAGGTGCACCGCGCTCGTCTGGTGACGGGCGAGGACGTGGCCGTCAAGGTGCAGCGCCCCGGTGCGCAGCAGGTTATGGCACAGGACATCGATATCATCCGCTCGGTGGTGCGTATCGTTTCCAAGTTCGTCAACACCGATCAATTCGTTGATCTGCACGGCGTAGTCGAGGAGTTGTGGACTTCGTTTCGCGAGGAGACCAACTTTTTGGCCGAGGCCAAAAACCTCAACGACTTCTACGAGTTCCATAAGAGCGTTCATGGCGTGACGTGCCCTAAATCCTATCTGGACCTGTGCACCGAGCACGTGGTGGTTATGGACTACGTCGACGGCATTTCGATCGCCGATCCTGAACGCTTGGTGGCCGAGGGCTATGACTTGGAAAAGATCGGTGCCGCGATTGTCGAGGACTACTCGACGCAGGTGCTCGACGACGGCTTTTTCCATGCCGACCCGCATGCGGGAAACATTATTCTCAAGGACGGCATCGTTTACTTTATCGACTTGGGCATGGTCGGACGCATGTCGAGTCACGATCGCGGTATCGTCAAGGACATGATTTTCGCCGTGGCCGAGGGTGACGTGCCCAAGCTCAAGGATTCGCTCATGCGCTTCGCCGTGACGCGTGGCGACTCGGCTGAGCTCGATCATTCGGCCTTTTTGTCCGATCTTGACTTTATCGTGGCTGACTTTGCGGGCCTTGACCTGAAGGATTTGGACATCGGCGAGTTTTTGACCTCGCTGTTAAACCTGGCGCGCAAAAACGACGTTGAGCTGCCGAGTGTGGTGACGATGTTCGCCCGCGGCATGGTGACGCTCGAGGGCCTGTTGACCGAGTACATGCCCAACGTCAACATGATCCAGATTATCCAGACGCATATCAAAAACGAAAAAAGCACCTATGCGCGCGTGCGTGATATGGGACGCGATCTTGCCGCGAGCAGCTATCGCGCGGCCAAGGGTTCGCTCGAGGCGGCCGAGTATCTGGGCTTGGCTTCGCGTATGCTCACGCGCGGCCAGCTTAAGGTGAACACGCAGATTATGAGCAGCGATAAGGCGCTGCGACAGCTGGGCGGAATTATCGACCGCATGTCGATGGCAATTGTGATCGCCGGCCTGTTTATCGGTTCGTCGGTGGTGTACTACGCACGCATCGAGCCGGTTGTGTTTGGTATCCCGGTCATTGGCTTTATGGGCTACGTGAGCGCGCTGGTGCTGGCGCTTATGCTGGGTCGCAATATCTGGCTCAACAGCCACGGCGGCAAGCACTAGAGGCTGCGGCCGTCACCGCATTCTCCTATCGCAAACAATAGCTTTTACCTTGGGCTTCGCCTGCGTGCGAGGCCCTTTTGCGTGATACCATACTGACGGTAATAATCGATGGCCTAGATGGTGGTGCGGAGACGCACGAATGCGCGGTTTTCCTGCGCGTTTGGGAGAATCGGGGTGCAAGTCCCCGGCTGTACCAGTAACCGTAATTCCTCTTGGCTCGGGATGTTCGCGTCGCAGATCGGACGGCGCGCCTGAGCCGTTAAGGTTAAGTCGGATCGCCTCCCATCTTGCATGCGGCTGCGGCGTATGCTGCCGGTGTGCATAGGGCTCTGGAGGGAAGAGAGATCCCGATGGGGGAACTCGAGCGCAACATGCGCGATGACGCGGGGCAGCCTCAAGGCAACGCTCCAAGTACAGACAATGGGGGACAAATGGATATGTTTGAGGACGAGCGCGAGCGCGTCTCGTTGCATCGCCGTGGCGCGATTGCACGCGGTGTAGCCAAGCGCGGCCTGGTGGCATTCCTGGCCTTCGCGATGGCCTTTGGCACCACGCCGGCTCAGTTGTGGGCCGAGGGCGCCGAGGGCATTGCCGAGGCCGTGGCTCAGGCTGCGACGCCGGGCGAGGACGCAGCGCTTGCGGGCGGCACCGCTGAGCAGAGCGGCGCCGAGGTTTCGGATTCCGAGGGCGCGCCTGCAGGTAGTGCAGCCATAACAGAGGCAGCAACTGGCGACGAAGGCTCGGCGACGGGGGAGAGCCCTGCTACGAGCGAGCAGTCTTCGACGGCATCCGCTGGCCAAGCAGGATCTGCCGCCGCGGCTGCCGTTCAGACGGAGAACCCGACAGAAACTGGCGATGTCGCCAAGAAGCAAGTCGAGGTCTCGTTCTCGATTATCGGCACCGATGCCGACGGCAAGGCTCAGACCTGGGTGGCGCCTACGCAGCTCAAGCTCGACGAGGGCGCGACGGCTGCGGATGCCTTCATTAAGCTGCAGGAGAAGACGGGCTTCAAGGCGAAGTACGAACCGAACACGGCATACGGTTTCTACCTCGAAAGCATCACATCCCCGAGCGATGGTCGCACGCTTGCCTACGATCCGACGACTTATGCCTTCTGGCAGCTGTTCGTCGACGGCGCGTCTTCCTCGGTTGGTGCGAGCAGCGTCAAGCTCACCCAGGGGCAGAAGATTGAGTTTGCCTATACGGCTGGTAGCTCGTCCCCTGTCGTTAAGGACCAGGTTGCCGCAAATGTGACCGTCATTGGTCGCGATGCCCAGGGCAAGACTCAGACTTGGGTCGATAACGCGCAGTATGTGGTGACCTCCGGCTCGAGCGCACTTGACCTTACGAAGGTCGCGCTTGAGGCGAATGATATTGACGCCGTTGCTGCGGGCTCCTTCATTCTGAGCCTTAAGTACAACGGTGTTGAGCTGGGTACGCCGCTCGATTATTCGACCTATTGGCAGCTGTTTATCAACGGCAAGTCGAGTGACTATACGGCGGACAATGTCACCATCCATGCCGGCGATACCGTCACGTGGTTCTACGGTGGCTGGGGCGACCAGTTGCCGTCCGATTCTGTCCATGCTTCCGTTCAGGTGCTTGGCAAGGACAAGGACGGCAAGCAGCAGGTTTGGGCTTCGACGGGTCAGACGAGTCTCAAGGCGGGCTCTACTGCCAAGGATCTCCTTGAGCAGACCGGCCTTAAGCTCGATGCTGGCGAATCGTCTTGGGGCTGGTTCCTCAACGGCATTTATTCGCCGTTCGATGATGAGTCCTATTGTGGCTATGATGCTGCGACCAATAGCTATTGGCGCTTCTACGTAAAGGGCAAGTCCGACGTAAAGTACAAGCTCGCCGACGTTGGCGCCGGTGCCTACGAGCTCCATGAGGGCGATGCCGTCACCTTTATGTATGGTGCTGACGCCGATGCCCTTCCTGGCCAGGTTCTTGGGTCTGTCGATGTTATCGGCCCCGATGTCAACGGCAACAATACTCGCTGGGGCTCGGCAAGCAATGTTTCTCTGCCCGAAGGCTCTACGGCCCAGGACCTTATTGAGACGGTTCTGAAGGCGAAGAGCGTTGATTACAACGCCTCCCAGAGCGGTGCATACTGGTTCCTGAATTCCATTACTTCGCCGTTCGATCACAAACCGTATGTCTGGGATGCTGCGACCAATAAATATTGGCATCTGTATATCAATGGAGAGCCCTCCTTACTCTGCGCCAATCAGATTACGCTCAAGAGCGGCGATAAGGTTACGCTTGCCTATACCACCGACGATTCGGCCATGCCCGATCCCGACAAGATCGCCGTGAACCCGAGTGCGACGACTCCTGATTGGGATACCGAGTGGGCCGGCTACGGCAACAGTGGCAACGGTTCGACCGTAACGGATGCCAAGACGCCTGCGCAGGCCGCTGGTCTTAAGTGGGCCTTCGATTGGAAGGCCGAGTCTGGCCAGCAGTATGCCAACTGCAGCGAACCTGTCATCGCTAACGGCTTTGTGTACATCGCGACCGAGAACGAGCTCATTAAGATCGATTCGTCCACGGGCAAAAAGGTTGCCTCTGCGCCGCTTGCCTCCAAGGTGAGCTATACCTCTCGTCCGATCTATACCAATGGCCTTATCATCGTTCCGCTCAACGGCGGTGCGGTCCAGGCGATTACTGCTGACAAGCTGATCTGCAAGTGGCTGACGCCTGGTTTGACGGACTTGACGCAGAGCTCCTGCACCGTCGTTTCGGACGGCGAGTACGTCTATGTAGGCTCGGTCGATATTTCGTATGACGAGAATTACAACGCGACCTACGGCAACGGCTCCTTTGCGCGCATTAAGATTGCCACGGGCGAAGTTTCTTGGCAGAACATCGACCCTGCCGAGGGCTATTACTGGACTGGTGCGGCTTTGACGGATAAGTATGCCATCGTTCCTACGAGCGCGGGTACGCTTAAGTGCATTGATAAGACGACGGGCGATGTCGTTTCGACCATGAAACTCGGCGCCCTTGCGAACGCTGACTGCGTCGCCGATCCGTCCAATGGCTCGACCTTCTATCAGATGACGCACGATGGAAAGCTCCATGTGATTTCGCTTTCGGCGAAGGGCATGCTGAGCGAGCAGAAGACGGTCGACCTGGGTCTTACGAATAACATGAGCGCCCCGGCGGTCTCTGGCGACAATCTGATTGTCGGCGGACAGACGGCTACTGGCTCTGCTCTGGTTCTCTATAACCTGAAGACGGGTAAGACCACGATGGTCGCTGCTGCCGACGGCAAGGCGCTGCCGGCTGGCCTC
>DXZP01000060.1:0-7388 GCA_019419605.1 Collinsella sp. | reverse complement strand
AGGCCCTCGCGGCCTAGTCGCTATTTAGGGCGTCCAAGATTTGGGACGCAGTTCAATGTGGCGAACGGTCGGGCTTCTTATTCCACTTGCCAATGCTCGGCTCATATTGGAAGAAAGCTACGCTAATGTTTGCGTGACACTCCTATTTTCTCCGAAGAAAGAGTCGGATAATGAAGAATAGAATTAAAAAAGGTGCCAGATATAACGCAAGTATAAAGGCTAATCCAACGAGACCTTGCAATAATGGCATAACTCCTCCCAGACACGAGATTTTGGTATTTGTTCCCATCTTATTCTGAATTGGACCAAATAGTTCCTAGCCACAAAACTACTCGTCAACTGGATCGCACCAATCTGCTGGCAAAACACAGCTTGATTCTTTATCGACATAGCACCAATCCGCAACAGGGCACTCGGCGATGTCGTAAAAATTGCATATATCAACTCCAAGACAACAAGGCTCAACGGGAGGATGTTCATTTGAACCAACAGGATGGATATGCTTCATAACAGCTCCTCACCTTAATCCAATTAGAGACTACGTTTGATCAATGCCACAGTGATCTACAACGCAGATGCTGCCGCCATCCATGTCATAGTCGCAGTAATCGTATGCACCACAGCCATCTGCTTTATCATAAACAGTACAGATGTCAGTAATGCCCAAGAGGCAGTCAAAAGACATCGGCTTCACGCCTGCCTCGTCGCCACTTCCTGGATTAATCGGATGAATATGCTTCACGACTACCTCCCTTTGAGTGCAGAAAAACCTCAATATTGTGTATAACAAACCAAGATGTCTAGTTCACCATATTTCTAGAATGGTTTCGGCGAACGTAGCAATAAGCTTCGCAGACGGTAATCAGAAGAACGAACACCTCCACAATGGTGACAGCAATGCGCTGAACCGCTTATTCCGATACAGTAGCTTCTCGTTGATTTTTCTCCTGCGAAGATGAGTGGCGGGAAATAAGGTCAAAAGCCATCTCGTAGCACATTTTTCTATATTCACATGATGCAGGGTGTAGACTCTTGGGCAAGTAGCCGTGCTCGCCTGCAGCCTCCCAGCTACAGCCCCCACCACAGAAAGACCGAGCCCAACAGTCCGTACAGTCAATTCTTTTTTCGACACCCTGACTCCAGTTTTCAATATACCTAGTTTCGTCAATTCCGGTGACGATGTTGCCCATTTTGAATCGCATCATCCCGACAAACCTGTGACAGGGGTATACGTCCCCTTCGGGAGTCACGGAAATAAAACGCCTGCCAGCCCCGCATCCGACAAAGGCGATCCTGTTGCTCATAATCAAATCAACTGCAGTTTTCAATGTTCTAAACAAGGGCTTTTCCCCTTGATCAATCTGTTTGAGATATTGATCCGCCAAATCTATTAGGCCCGCCCTGATTTTGTTTAATGAGTGTTCGTCGAGTTTGATATTCTCATCGAATGAGCTCACGGGCGAGAAGTAAATCCTTCTGAAGCCCATCTCTTTAAACTGAAGATAGTCTTCAACAAGGTTACAGTTATTATTTGTTAAGGTCGCTCTTGCGCCGAAGGGGAACGACTCGGAAAAACGACGAACGTTTTTGTCGATATCGGAGAAAGAGCCGCCTCCCGTCTTGTACGGGCGCGATGCATCGTGCTTGCATCCTGTACCATCGAGACTAATCAGAACAGAAAACCCGTGCTCCTTGAAAGAATTCACAGCAGTGTCATTCAAAAGCGTTCCGTTGGTCGTAATAGAATAGGTAAAGTTTCTATTGGGGTATATTCTTTTTGAATAGTCGACCGTTTTCCATATCAGCGGCTCGTTAATCATGGGTTCCCCACCAAAAAAGACGATCGCAAGCGTTTCGTTTTCCGATGAACTTGCGACGAGGTAGTCGACCGCCTTGAAGGCTATCTCGTCTGTCATCAGCAGAGGAGACGTTCCATAATCTCCTTTACCGGCAAAACAGTAACTACAACCAAGGTTGCATGCATGTGAAACGTGGAGTTCGATGGATCTAAGTTTTCGAGGCGTGTCTTTTGTTAAGAAAGTCCGCTCAGACAATCGTTGATACTCATCAATGTCGTCTTCAAGTTCTGCTATGGTCGTTTGGTCGTAGCCTTTCGCAGCAAGTGACTTTGTTAGCAACTTCGAGTTGACCGTTCTTCCCGATGCTTCAAATATGCGAAGCGCATCTTCTGATGCTTGGTCAACCTGAAAGCAATTGCGAGTGACCTCATCGAAGCAGTAACGACGATCACTTACTGAGAAAAAAATGCATACGTTCCTCAATTTCATGCTGGACTGGCACTAACCTTGTTTATTGTTGCGCAGCTATAAAAAACCACCAGCGGGGATTCGGTGTGCGGCCCAATCGGACTCCCAAAAGGTTCTATTTGAGACTGGCAAGCTTTGTGTTGTTGGCACTTCGACAGCGCTCTTTATTCCAACATGGAGCCTCGCAGTTTGAGTCGACTTGCCTCTGGAAGGTCCGATCTTAACTTGATTTAGGATGAAAACAGATTACAGGCGCGCTCCTCTAGAAAGAAAGGAAACCAATCGCCGCCTTTCACCAGGAAAGTTTTTATAGCCCACCTCGAGCAAAATGAAAGATGCGAGAGCGATTGGGGAACAACGCGAATCTCCCCTTTTGGGTGGGAGCGAGCCTTCAGCCACCGGCGAACGACTCGCCCTGGTCAGAATCTGGAAGTGGTGCCGGGCCGCTTGGGCCTCCCCGGTGACTTCGTGGGGCTTACCTGCCTGACGTCGAGGAGTACATCCGCAAGATTCGTTCCCTATGCCGTTTGCTCTCACGCCCGCCTTAGTTCCAAGTCGGGCGAGCCGCCGCGCTCATGCGACCCGTGGCGGCGACACGTCGACGCCGCGCTCGCTGAGCACATCTTCGGTCGCGGGCGAGCACGAGGTCGCGCCGGCGCATCCGCTGGGACTGCTGTGCGTGCAAAACGGCTACGTGGTGAGCGTCCCGCGCTGGATTCAGCCGAGTGAGGAAGGCGTTGAGATCGGCGCGCTGGCAACGGGGGAGGGCGGCATCACCGACGACGTCTCGGCCCGCCATGCCCATATCTGGTGCGATGCTCAAAATATCTGGCACGTCGAGGACTTGTCGTCCACCAACGGAACCATGGTGGTAAACGGCGCGACGAACGTCTGCATCCAGGTCGAGCCCGGCCGCTCCGCTCAGCTCAACCCCGGCGACGAGCTCAGACTTGGCGAATCCACCACCTACGCTATCCTCCTCGGCGTCGGCGCCCTCTAGTCGGCAGATGGGGACGTTCCTTTTATGCCGGCACTCCGGGACACTCCATGGCGCGCCAGGGCCAATCGCCCGGGGACGAAGCGTTCATTTTGGCCCTTGGCGGTCACCCGAGGTAAACCTTTACCGCCCACCTATATTTGTCGAAATTACACTTGGCGGCGGGGTACAATAAACCCGCATGCGGATTTCCGTTGCGGGTGCCTCCCATCGCCGGGGCGTGCCCGGGAGCATCCGGCATGCGGCCTTTGCGGCGCTCGGTCATGTGCAAGACGGGCGGTCGGGTCTGTGGGGCGCATCAGTTGCCCCTCGCCTCGGCATGTCTTCTCTCCACGCCACGTACCTGCTGCTGAGCCTGCCTGCCAGATGATTGGAAGCAACAGCGTAAATCCCATCACGCCAACATCCCGGCGATCGCCGGGGCCTGTATACCTATATGAGAGGAGAGGGGTATATGGCGCGTAAGTTTAAGTCTATGGACGGCAACGAGGCGGCCGCATATGTTTCGTATGCGTACACCGAGGTAGCGGGAATCTATCCCATTACGCCGTCCAGCCCGATGGCCGACCATGTCGACCAGTGGGCGGCCCAGGGTCGCAAGAACATCTTCGGCACCCCGGTCAAGGTCGTCGAGATGGAGTCCGAGGCAGGTGCAGCCGGTACCGTTCACGGTTCGCTGGGCGCCGGTGCTCTGACCACCACCTACACGGCTTCTCAGGGTCTGCTCCTGATGATTCCGAACATGTACAAGATCGCGGGCGAGCAGCTCCCGGGCGTCTTCCACGTCTCCGCGCGTTGCGTCGCTTCCCACGCCCTGAACATTTTTGGCGATCACTCCGACGTCATGGCCTGTCGTCAGACCGGCTTCGCCATGCTCGCCGAGGGCAACGTCCAGGAGGTCATGGACCTCTCGCCGGTGGCTCACCTTGCCGCCATCGAGGGTAAGACCCCGTTCCTTAACTTCTTCGACGGCTTCCGCACCAGCCACGAGATCCAGAAGGTCGCCATGTGGGACTACAAGGATCTGGCTGAGATGTGCGACATGGACGCCGTCCAGGCTTTCCGCGATCACGCGCTCAACCCTGAGCACCCGCACACCCGCGGCAGCCACGAGAACGGCGACATCTTCTTCCAGAACCGCGAGGCCTGCAACAAGGTCTACGACGAGCTCCCTGCCGTCGTCGAGGGCTACATGAAGAAGATCAACGAGAAGCTCGGCACCGATTACGGCCTGTTCAACTACTACGGCGCTCCCGATGCCGACCGCGTCGTCGTGTGCATGGGCTCCTTCTGCGACGTGCTCGAGGAAGTCATCGACTACCTCAACGCTCACGGCGAGAAGGTCGGCCTGGTCAAGGTTCGTCTGTTCCGTCCGTTCTCCATCAAGCACTTCGTCGACGTTCTCCCCGAGACCGTCCAGAAGATCGCCGTCATGGACCGTACCAAGGAGCCGGGTTCTATCGGCGAGCCGCTCTACCAGGACGTCGTCTCCGCTCTCTACGAGGCTGGCAAGACGGGCATCAAGGTCGTCGGCGGCCGTTATGGCCTGGGCAGCAAGGACACGCCTCCCGCGTCCGCGTTCGCTGTCTTCGAGGAGCTCAAGAAGGACGAGCCCAAGCGCGAGTTCACCATCGGCATTGTCGATGACGTGACCAACCTGAGCCTGCCCGAGGCCGAGGATGCGCCCAACACCGCAGCCCCCGGCACCATCGAGTGCAAGTTCTGGGGTCTGGGTGGCGACGGTACCGTCGGCGCCAACAAGAACTCGATCAAGATCATCGGCGACCACACCGACAAGTACGTCCAGGCCTACTTCCAGTACGACTCCAAGAAGACCGGCGGCGTCACCGTCTCGCACCTGCGCTTTGGTGATTCTCCGATCCGTTCGCCGTACTACGTGACCAAGGCCGACTTTGTCGCTTGTCACAACCCCAGCTACATCGTTAAGGGCTTCAAGATGGTCCGCGACGTCAAGCCGGGCGGCACCTTCCTGGTCAACTGCCAGTGGAGCGACGAGGAGTTCGCCGAGCACATGCCCGCCGTGGCCAAGCGCTACATCGCGAACAACAACGTCAACGTCTACCTGATCGACGCTATCGACCTGGCCGCTAAGGTCGGCATGGGCAAGCGCACCAACACGGTGCTCCAGTCCGCCTTCTTCGCGCTGGCCAAGGTCCTGCCCGCCGAGGACGCCCTGCAGTACATGAAGGACGCGGCTACCAAGTCCTACATGAAGAAGGGCCAGGCTATCGTCGACGCCAACCACAAGGCCATCGATGCCGGCGCTACCGCTTTCCGTAAGTTCGAGGTTCCGGCCGACTGGGCTACCGCCGAGGACGCCGCTCCCGTCGAGCTCTCCGAGGAGGCCAAGTCCGCTATCGCCCAGCAGGTCAAGAACCTGCTCGAGCCCATCGATCGCATGGACGGCGACAGCCTGCCTGTTTCCGCCTTCGTCGGTTGCGCCGACGGCCAGTTTGAGCTGGGCGCTTCCGCATACGAGAAGCGCGGCGTCGCCGTGGTCGTTCCCCACTGGGACGAGACCAAGTGCATCCAGTGCAACCAGTGCGCCTATGTGTGCCCGCATGCCACCATCCGTCCGTTCGCGATGACCGAGGACGAGGCTGCCGCCGCGCCCGAGGCTACCCGCACGCTCGACGCCATGGGCCCCAAGGCCAAGGGCATGAAGTTCACCATGGCTGTGTCCCCGCTCGACTGCATGGGTTGCACCAACTGCGTCAAGGTCTGCCCCAAGGGCGCCCTCGAGATGGTTCCCACCGAGCAGGAGATGGACCAGCAGCCCGTTTGGGACTACATGGTCGAGAACGTCTCCGAGAAGAAGGAGCTCATCGCGGCCAACGTCAAGGGCAGCCAGTTTAAGCAGCCCTACCTGGAGTTCTCTGGCTCCTGCGCCGGCTGTGCCGAGACCGCCTATGCACGTCTGGTGACCCAGGTCGCCGGCGACCGCATGTTCATTTCCAACGCCACCGGCTGCTCCTCCATTTGGGGTAACCCCGCCGCCACCGCTCCTTACTGCAAGGACAAGGACGGTCACGGCCCGGCGTGGAACAACTCCCTGTTCGAGGACAATGCCGAGCACGGTCTGGGCATGGCCGTTGGCTATGAGGCCGTTCAGCACAAGCTGATCGCCGCTACCCAGGACATCATCGCTGCCGATGGTCCGTCCGATGAGCTCAAGGCCGCCGGTCAGGCTTGGATCGACTCCGTCAACGACGCCGAGGCCTCCAAGACTGCTGCCGCTGCCTACGTTGCCGAGCTCGAGAAGTGCGGCTGCGACGCTTCCAAGGCAATCCTCGCCGACAAGGCTTACCTCACCAAGAAGTCCTTCTGGATCTTCGGCGGCGACGGTTGGGCCTACGACATCGGCTTCGGTGGCCTGGATCACGTCCTGGCTTCCGGCCACAATGTCAACGTCTTTGTCTTCGACACCGAGGTTTACTCCAACACCGGCGGTCAGGCCTCCAAGGCCTCGAACCTGGGCCAGGTCGCTCAGTTCGCCGCTGCCGGTAAGGTGACCAAGAAGAAGTCCCTGGCCGAGATCGCCATGAGCTACGGCTACGTCTACGTGGCGCAGGTCGCCATGGGCGCCAACCCGGCTCAGACCCTCAAGGCCATCCACGAGGCCGAGGCCTACGACGGCCCATCCCTCATCATCGGCTACAGCCCCTGCGAGATGCACTCCATCAAGAAGGGCGGCATGCAGAACTGCCAGGCCGAGATGAAGAAGGCTGTCGAGTGCGGTTACTGGAACCTCTTCCGCTTCAATCCCGAGGCTGCTGCCGGCAAGAAGTTCTCGCTCGATTCCAAGGAGCCCACGGGCGGTTATCAGGAGTTCCTGATGAACGAGGCCCGTTACGCTTCGCTGACGCGTTCCTTCCCCGAGCGCGCCGAGGAGCTCTTCAAGGAGAACGAGCAGGCCGCTATGGACCGCTACGCTCACCTGTTGAAGCTCAAGACGGTGTACAACGAGGCCTAGGTCTCCCACCGCAGGATCTGAGGGCTAACCTTCGCAGACGTCCTCGGACATGAAAGAACCCCCGCTGCGCACTTCGTGAACTGCGCCCCAATTCTTGGACGGGCTAATAAGCGGCCTACGCCGCACATAG
>DXZP01000006.1:0-72779 GCA_019419605.1 Collinsella sp. | reverse complement strand
CGTAGCGGGTGGTTTAAAGCTGGCCGCTGCGCGGCCAGCAGACTAAAGTCTTGAACTAAAAAGGGGCGCTTCCGGATTGGAAGCGCCCCTTTAAGATGCAAGAAGCAATTAAGCCTCGAGAGCCTTCTTGGCGATGGCAGCCAGCTCGTTGAAGGACTCGATGTCCTCGTAAGCCATCTGAGCCAGGACCTTACGGTCGAGCTCGATGCCGGCAACCTTCAGGCCGTGCATGAACTGAGAGTAAGAGATGTCGTTCAGGCGAGCAGCAGCGTTGATACGGGTGATCCAGAGAGAGCGGATCTCGCGCTTCTTGTTGCGGCGATCACGATACTGATACTGCAGGGAGTGCTGGACCTGCTCTTTAGCATGCTTGTAAGTACGCGAAGCGGCACCGTAGTAACCCTTCGCACGGTGCATAACGGTACGGCGCTTCTTCTTGGCGGCAACAGCGCGCTTAATACGTGCCATGTTCTATCAACTCCTAGACGGTAAAACGAAAAACGGGAACGCAAACTTAGGCGAGACGCGACTTGATGACCTTGCGGTCGGCAGCGGCGATCTCGGTCTCCTGACGGAAGCCACGCTTACGCTTGGTGGACTTCTTGCTCAGGATGTGGCTCTTGAAAGCCTTGGCGCGCATAAGCTTGCCGGTACCAGTCTTGCGGAAACGCTTCTTGGTGCCGCTGTGGGACTTCATCTTAGGCATGAAATACTCCTTAATCGGTTACAGAACACTAGTTACTTGGTATCGCTTGCCGCTTTATCCTCATCGAAGGCGCCCTTAATCGGGGCGAGCAGCATAAGCATGTTACGGCCTTCCATCTTAGGCTTGGACTCGACCGTAGCGTAAGGCTTGAGATCCTCGGCGAGACGCTCGAGAACGTTAAGACCCTGCTCCGGGTGAGCCATCTCACGGCCGCGGAACATGATGGTGATCTTAACGCGTGCGCCCTTCTTGAGGAAACGCAGAACGTGGCCCTTCTTGGTCTCGTAGTCGCCAACGTCGATCTTGGGTCGGAACTTCATTTCCTTGACCTCGACCTTGGACTGGTTCTTACGAGCGGCCTTGGCCTTCATGGCCTGCTGGTACTTGAACTTACCGTAGTCCATGACCTTGCAGACCGGCGGCTCCGCGTTGGGAGCGATCTCGACCAGGTCGAGACCCTGATCGTCAGCGACGCGCTGGGCATCGCGGATGGCGAACAGGCCGAGCTGAGAGCCATCGACGCCAATCAAACGGCACGAAGATGCAGTGATCTCGTCGTTGATGCGGGTGTCATCAGACTTAGCTATTTTCCCTACCTCCATTCATAAAAAAATAACCCGGCGCTTCTTTGCAACCAGGTCGTACACATAGACATCCTCGGTATGAGGAAGGGAATCTAAGTTGTATGACCAGTCAGCTGCTCATTGGCGCCAAAAGGTGGGAACCCTCGGGTTCCTCTTTAGGGCATTGCGGGAACAACGCATTGTGGATAATAACACGTACCGCGCGTTATCACATTACGTACACGAAAAAGGGGGCCTTGACCCCCTTGAACGCTCACTTGCATGTATGGTGCCCGAGGCGAGACTCGAAGGGCCTTCGCTTCGCGAAGCCCCGGGCTTCGGGCGCACGGCGCCCTCGCCACGCTCCGCTACAAACAGGCCGCAGGCCTGTTTGCTTAACGCTCCGCGCGCTCACGCGAGTTCGGCACGAAAAAGGGGGCCTCGACCCCCTTGAACGCCCGCTTGCATGTATGGTGCCCGAGGCGAGACTCGAACTCGCACGTTGTTGCCAACGGTGGATTTTGAGTCCACTGCGTCTGCCAATTCCGCCACTCGGGCACGTAACGCGTGAGTTAGTTTATCACAGCTTTCTACCGATTAGTCCGAAAATGGAACTTCGAGCATTTCAATGAGTTCGACCGTGCGGAGCATCTCGCGCCGTCGGCATCCGCGTCCGTTAACCGAGACTTCGCCCATCTGGTTGTCATAGGGATCCTCGCGCATGCCATCGAAAGCAGGCACAAACTCGGCCTGGAATCGATTGTTGGCCACCATACGCCACGGGTCGAGATTGCCAAAGTAGTGACGGCGGCGCCACTCCTCGCCCATCCTGCGAGCAGAAGATCCAAATGACACATCGGCGTTGAGCCAACCGGTCTGCGGCGTATAGAACTCTGCCCAGTCGTGCGGCCCCACCGAATCAGGCGCAACATACAAACCGCTCTGCCAGCGGGCGGGCACGCCCGCGATACGGCACATGGTGATAAACGTGAGCGCCATTACGCCGCAATCGCCGCGAAGCGAATGCGCGCAGTCATCGGCAATAGCTCCCAAGAGCAAGTACGGCGGCTGATAGCGATAGTCGATATGCTGCGTCAGGTAATCATAGATAGCACGGGCGCGATCGAGCGGATCCTCGAACCCGTCAATAACACACTCCGTCAGCTGTCGCAGGTACGGCGTAAACGCAATGTGCGGACAATCCTCGGAGGTGTCGACGGGCAGCGGCGCGTCCATGCAAGAATGCGCCGGAAGCGCACCCCCATAGATATCGCGATAAGCGGCATCGATTTGATAGCGATAGGTCACCGAGAATGAGCGCTCACTCGAAGAAGACCACGAGGCAGTACGCGCCGAAACGTTCGCGGGAGCAACAGCACCCTCCGGCGTCATATCGAGAACCTCGATATAAGACTGTTGACGACAGGCGGCGGCAACGGGTAGCCACGCGCGGACGGTCTCTCCCTCCAAAGCACCGGGGACAGACACGCACGCCTTAAGCGTGATGCCACGAGACAGCCCGCCCTGCGACTCCATCTCCTTGAGCATCTGGTTGCGCAGCTCAATTCCATCCGTAGAATCGGGACGCAGACCCGGGACCTCCTTGGGATACACGCGAAGTGAATCGAGGAAGTTATCGAGAACAAACAGCTCGCCGGCGATAAAGCGCCAGTCAATACGCTTACGGTCAATCAGATCGTCAAACTGCTCCTCGGTAAACTCAGGCCACTCCTCGCGAATCATCGCAATAGCCCGATCGCGCGACACCGAAAAATGAAGCGGCGTCTCGAGCATGCGATACCGCTCGGCACGAACACAGGCAGCCAGCGAAGGCTCAGGGTTCTGCTCCAAAAGGCGATCGCAGGCGGCAACAGCCTGCGTCAAATACCCGGCATCCTTAAGACGAAGAATCTCAGGCGGCAGCCCAATATCGAGATGGCGAAAGTCATCGCAGCAAACATCAACAGAGCAACCAACAGGACCTTCGTCAATAACCTTCCCATCCGAAGGCAGCACGTTAATAACAGCCATGCCAAACTCCAAGTCATTAGAACTCTTGAAGCCTATTGTAGCGAGATAAAAAGAAAGCCCCAACAAAGGAGCCATCAACGTCGCTGAACGGTAGCAAAAATGAAATCAGCCCAGTAAACCTGTAGCGAGTTAACGAAGGAGGCCCCGTTTCCCCGGAGCTGATTCCGTCGCGCGACTTCTGGCGAAGCCAGGTGAGCGCAAAGGAAACAGTGTAGGGGGACGGGGCTTCCGGTGGGAAGTTTATCGACGCTTACGCCTTGTTGACGGAGCCAAACTCCTCCATGAGCTCCTTGGTGCGAGCAACGATGTTGTCGCGACCAGGCTTGAGGAGCTTGCGGGGGTCGAAGCCCTTGCCCTGCTGATCCTTGCCAGCCTCAATGTACTCGCGGACGCCCTTGGCGAAGACGAGCTGCAGGTCGGTGTTGACGTTGATCTTGGAGATGCCCAGGGAAATGGCCTTCTTGATCTGATCCTCGGGGATGCCGGTACCACCGTGCAGGACGAGGGGCAGGTCGCCGGTCTGAGCCTTAATCTCGCCCAGGCGCTCGAAAGAAAGACCGGCCCAGTCGGCAGGGTACACGCCGTGGATGTTGCCGATGCCGCAGGCGAGGAAATCGACGCCCAGGTCAGCGATCTGCTTGCACTCAGCAGGATCAGCGAGCTCGCCGCTGGAGGTCACGCCGTCCTCGGTGCCGCCGATGCCGCCGACCTCGGCCTCGATGGACATGCCCTTGGAGTGGGCAAGCTCAACGAGCTCCTTGGTGCGGTCGAGGTTAAGCTGGAAGGTCTCCTCGTGAGAGCCGTCATACATGATGGACGTGAAGCCGGCCTCGATGCACTTGAAGCAGTCCTCGTAAGAACCGTGATCGAGGTGAAGGGCGACGGGAACGGTAACACCCGTGGCCTCGACGGCAGCCTTGACCATGTCGGCGCAGACCTTGAAACCGCCCATCCACTTAGCGGCACCAGCGGTGCACTGAAGGATCAGCGGAGACTTGGCCTCCTCGGCGGCCTGGAGAATAGCCAGGGTCCACTCGAGGTTGTTGGTGTTGAAGGCACCGAGACCGTACTTGCCGGCCTCGGCCTTCTTGAGCATGTCTGCTGCGTTGACGAGCATAAAAGAAACCTCCTGTAAGGTTGCTCCGATAACGCCTGTGATTTTACCACGGCGTATCCGAGCATAAACGTTCGTTTGTTCACGAATATCGTCCAAACAGACTTTTTTTGACCGTTTGCCCTACAGAATCGACCCGTTGGGGAAAATATCTTGACGTTTGGACGCTTCTCGTGCTTCAGAAGCTGACTACAAAGCTACATCTGCATGAAAGGGTTCCGCATAAGCTCGCGTGCCACAGTGGTCGAATCGCCATGGCCGGTTAAGCAAACGGTATCGGGCGGGAGAAGCCGGGCGAGCTTGGAGAGCGAGCGCAGAATCGCCGCCTCGTCTCCGCCGGAAAGGTCGGTACGGCCGTGGCTGCCGGGAAAGAGCGTGTCTCCCACGAAAGTGATATTTCCCTGCTCTGTTGCGGCAAATAGAACGATGCCGCCCGGCGTATGCCCGGGCGCCTCGATAACCTGCAGGCAAATGTCGCCCAGTTCAATGGTATCGCCCTCGGCAAGCAGCCGCGTCGGCTCGCCCGGATCGGGAGTCTCGATGCCCCACATCGCTCGCTGCTCCTCGATATTCATATGCGGCACAGCTACGTCCTTGCCGCACAGCTCGTACAGGGCGTCAGCGCCAACGGCGGCGCGAACTCCAGCGACACCACCAACATGATCGGCGTGACCGTGCGTACAAACGGAACCGAGCACATGCACGCCAGGATGTTCGACTCGGATATGCGCAACGAGGCTCTCACCTTCCCAAGCGGGATCGATAATCAAGCATTCGCCACTCGAAATAACGGCGTAGCTGTTGGTCTGGATGGGGCCGTTTACAAGCGCCTCAATCGAAGCCGTACCCCGAGGGGTTAAATCCAAAGCCGTAGCGTCCATGTGTGCGCCCTCCTTCTATAAACGTCGGGGCATCAAACGATGCCCCGAACGTAGCAAATATCATTACTGTCGCGCGCTCGTCACGCCTATACACGACGCTTGAGCTGAGCCCCACCCTCGCCAGGCATCAGGCGGCGTGCATCGTAGACCGAGTCGACGCCGCTAATCGATGCCAGCAGCGGATCAAGACCACTCGCGTCCGAAATCTCGACCATAAAGCGCAGGGTTGCAATACCCTCGCGGTTGGTCGACGTGGCAGCAGAAAGGATATTGCCGCCCGCATCGCCAATGGCAATGGTGACATCCTTGAGCAGGCCCATGCGGTCCAGGCACTCGACCACGATCTCGACCTGGAAGAGGGTGTCGGCAGCGCCGTCCCACTCCACGTCAATCATGCGCTCGGGGTGCTCCATAAGGCCCTTGACGTTGGGGCAGTTGGCGCGATGAACCGAGACGCCTCGGCCGCGCGTGATGAAGCCGACGATATCGTCGCCCGTCACCGGATTGCAGCAATGGGCCAGACGGACCAGCAGGCCGCTGTTGCTCTCGCCCTTGACGATAATGCCGTTGCTGGCGCTCTTGCCACGCTTTTGCGGCTTGCGGTTGGAGCCACGGGCAGGCTGCTTGACGACCTCGGCGATAGCCTCGGCCTTGGTGACCTGTTCCTCGGGCTTGGGGTCCAAGATTTGCTCGACCTTGTTGCCCACGGCACGTGGGGCGACTTTGCCCGCGCCAACGGCTGCGAACAGGTCCTCGAGCTGCTTGTAGTTAAACTGCTCCGCCACGGCGTTGAGCGCACGCGTGGATCGCGGCGTAGAGATGCCATACCCGCGCTTGCGCAGGTCCTTGGCCAGTATATCGCGGCCGGCGGCAGCGTCGTCGTCCTTGGTCGCGGCAGCAAAATAGCGGCGGATCTTTGACTTGGCGGAAGGTGTCTTAACGATCTTGAGCCAATCACGCGACGGCTTGGAACTCTTGTTGGTCAGGATTTCAACGCGGTCGCCCGTCTTGATTTCGTGCGTGAGCGGCGCCACCGCACCGTTGATCTTAGCGCCGACGCAGTGGTTGCCGACCTCGGTATGAACGGCGTAGGCAAAGTCGAGCGGTGTTGAGCCGGCGCGAAGCGCCATGACCTCGCCCTTGGGCGTAAAGACAAAAATCTCCTGGTCAAACAAGTCGACCTTCAGCGAATGCAGGTATTCCTTGGCGTCGGTGATCTCATCAGACGCAGCCCAATCGAGCGAATGTTTGAGCCAGTTAATCTGGTCGTCCAGACGCTGCGCGTCGTTGGTCTTGGAGGCAGACGATCCGCCCGACTTCTTGTACAGCCAGTGGGCGGCGATGCCGTACTCTGCCTGCTCGTGCATCTCGTAGGTTCGAATCTGAATCTCGAGCGGACGGGCCGTGGGGCCGATAACCGTCGTGTGAAGCGATTGGTAGTTATTGACCTTGGGCATGGCGATATAGTCTTTAAAACGACCGGGCATGGGATGCCACAAGGTATGCACGGCACCAAGCGTGGAATAGCAATCGCGCACCGAATGAGTGATGACGCGCAGCGCCACCAGGTCGTAAATCTCGGAGAACTCCTTGCCCTTGCGCTTCATCTTTTGATAGATGGACCAATAGTGCTTGGAACGACCGTTGATCTGAAAGCCCTCAAGACCAATGCGATTGAGCTCGTCGGTGAGCGTCTTGATGGTCTCGGCCAGATAACGCTCGCGAACCTCGCGCGACTCGGCTACCATGCGCGCGATGCGCTGGTAGGCATCGGGCTCCAAGTAGAAGAAGGACAGGTCCTCGAGCTCCCACTTGATAGAGCTCATGCCCAGGCGGTCGGCAAGAGGCGCGTATACGTCCATGGTCTCGCGTGCCTTAAACAGACGGCGGTCCTCACGAAGGGCCGCCAACGTGCGCATGTTATGCAGGCGGTCGGCGAGCTTGACGATGATGACGCGAATGTCCTTGGACATGGCAAGGAACATCTTGCGCAGCGTGAGGGCCTGCTTCTCGTCCATGCTGTCGACTTCGATGTTGGTGAGCTTGGTCACGCCGTCGACGAGTTCTGCCACGGTTTCGCCAAACAGGCCGGAAACATCGGTAAGCGAGGTCTCGGTATCCTCGACGGTATCGTGCAGCAGCGCGGCGCACACCACATCGCAGTCCATCTTGAGGTCAGCCAGAATGATAGCTACCTCGACGGGATGGTTAATGTACATCTCACCCGAGCGCCGCTTTTGGTTGCAGTGCTTCTCGGCAGCAAAGCAGTAGGCCTGCTCCACATTGGAGAAGTCGTCCTCGTTCATATATTTGAGGCACAGACGCTCCAGCTTGTCGTAGCTGTCCGCCATAATCTCGGGCGGCAGCTCATCGGCATGCTTATAGTGCTCCATCTCCGAAAACGGCTGGAGGGTGGAATCATGGGCGGTACGGGCTGCGGCGTCCATCGAGGTCCCCTTCCCCTAGGCCCGCGGTACGATCGGGCGGTTAACTTTGGCTAGCATATCAGAAGCGCACGAATCGAGTGCCCAGCTCCGAAAAGCCGTGAACTCCATGCGCAAGCGCAAGCCCTCCAAATAGCGAATTGACCTGCTTAATTGCACGCGACCGGGGTTTTCCGCCATCGCGATGCGACGCGTATCGTCAAACCCCGAAACGCGGCAGAAACCGAGTTCTTCGAAGATTCCCAGGCCGCTTTCCACCGAGCGCTCGTCGACCGGCGTGCGGGCATCGATGGCAAGACACATCTGCGCAATGTCGATATCGCTTGCGCAGAATGAATCGTCCCCCGTCTTGCCACGGTTGGAGCGCCACATGGTCTGCAGCGCTCGATAGAGAGTGACAAGCTCATCGCGCTCGGGCGCGTAACAATCGAGCAGGCGCTCATTAATACGAGCGTCACGCGACGAATAGAGCAGGTGAATCACGGCGGGCTGTCCATCGCGGCCGGCACGGCCACTCATCTGGTTAAACTCAATCGCACCAAACGGCATGTGGTAGAGCACGACATGACGGATATCGGGCAGGTTGACGCCCTCACCGAAGGCAGAGGTCGAAACGATGCAACTGAGGCTTCCGTCGCGAAACGCTTCCTCGACACGGCGGCGATCGGAGCGCGCAAGCCCGGCGTTATAGAACGCAATATGGGTCGCGCAGTCGGGCACGCGTTTGCGCAACGTCTTGGCAAGCGCCACGGACTGGTCGCGCGAGTTGACGTAGATGACGGTCTTCTCCCCCGTCGCCACGATTGACACCAGGCGATTTTCGCGGCTCGCAAGGTCACGGTCGTCCTCGAGTTGCAGGTTCTCGCGAACGGTCTCGTCGACCACCGTCCTGGTAATCGGCAATACACGAGCAAGCTCCGCCACGACCGGGGCCGTCGCGGTAGCCGTTGCCGCCATGACAACGGGGTCGCCCAGGGCTTTGAGAATATCGGGCATGTCGAGGTAGGCGCTCCGGTCGCCGCCTTTGGCAAGACCGGCATGGTGTGCCTCATCGATAACGACAAAGCCAATACGTCCAGAACGTGCAAAGCGATCGCGATGGATAGACAGGAACTCCGGCGTCGTGAGAACGATGCCGGTGCGGCCCGAAGCCAGGCCGGCAAACACGTCATCGCGCGCTGCCTCCACGGTCTCGCCGGTCAACACGCCCACGCCAATGCCGAGCGCAGCCATCGTCGACGAGAGGTGATAAGCCTGGTCGGCAACGAGCGCGCGCAGCGGATAGACAAAGATGCTCGCCCGCCCACGAAGGACCGCCTCGCGCGCGGCGTGCACATGGAAGATGAGCGACTTGCCGCGCCCCGTCCCCATAACGGCCAAGACGCTCTGGTGGTCGGCGAGCGCGTCGAGTGCCTCGACCTGCGCGCGATGCGGCTGGTTCGAGCCGATAAAGCTATGGATAAGCGAGCGCGTGAGCTCGGTATAAGAAAGCTGGGCGAGCGTCTCACGTTTACGCGACTCCAGGCGCAGGCCAGAATCCGCTGGTTGCACGCCGCGGCGAAGCTCACATGCCGGATCGTCGATATTGGGCGCCGCGGTATCGCGCACCAAGACATCTTTAATCATGAGCTTGGGCTTCACACGTCCCTGCCAATGTTCGGCCACGGCCTCGAACACCAAGTCGACGGCACTGTCGCAATTGATGAGTTTATCGATCTGCGGCACGCGGAACATGATGGCCGGCACACTTGCGGCGCCATCCGTCGCCACGAAACGCATATGCTCGCCGGTCTTACCCACCACGGCGCGGTCACACATCGTCACACCCTCGGCAGCCAGCAGCGGCACCTTATTACCCTGGCCAAACGGCTCAAGGCGGGAAATCTGCTCGATGGTCTCGATATTCAATTCGGAAAGGTCGACCGTGGCGGCAACCTCGTCGGTGTCCTCAAAGTCCTCGGCGGGAAGCTCGGACAACACGGCGGAAAGACGTCGACGAAACTCACCGAGCTTAGACGCCTCGATGGTCACGCCCACCGCACCCGCATGTCCGCCGCGGCGAATCAGCAGGTCGGAGCAGCGCTCGACGGCTTCGAACAGGTTGACCTTGCCCACCGAGCGGCCCGAGCCACGTGCTATACCGTCCTCGATAGAGAAGAGCAACGCCGGCACGTGATATCGGTTGGTAAGGCGGCTCGCCATGATACCCTTAACGCCCTCGTGCCAGCCTTCGCCGCCCACGACAATCGCACGCCCGCCGTCATAGGTCTCCTCGACCTTCGCCATGGCATCGCGCGTGAGCTCCGCCTCAATCTCGCGACGCTGGCGGTTGATCTCCTCGAGCTCGGCCGCCAGCGCGCTTGCCTCGATAGGATCGCGGGCAAGCAGCAGGTCGAGCGCCAGCTTGGGATCGGCCATGCGGCCGGCGGCGTTTAAGCGGGGAATGAGCGAAAACGACAGGCCGTCGGCCGTAATAGTAGAAAGGTCGGCCTTGGCAAGTGCGGCAAGCGCGATATAGCCGGGACGGGCCGTCACACGCATCTGTTGGATGCCCTCGGCGACCAGTGCGCGATTCTCGGGCGTGAGCGGCATCATGTCGGACACGGTACCCAGTGCCGCGACCTCTATCAGCGAGCGCCAATACGATGGCTTGCCCAAACGCTCGCCCAGGACCTGCACCAGCTTGAGCGCCACGCCGGCGCCGGCAAGTTCACGCGAAGGACCCTCGTCCTCGAGCTTAGGGTCGGTTAGGGGCACGCCCTGCGGCACCTGATCGGAGGGCTCGTGATGGTCCGTGACCACCAAATCGATCCCCAGGCTCTCCAGATAGGAAACCTCTTCTTTGGCGGCAATGCCGTTATCGACGGTCACGATCAGCTGGGGACGAGCGAGCTCGTTAACGCGGTCGAGCGCCGCGCGCGAAAGACCGTAGCCCTCGTCAAAGCGATGCGGGATGAACGGTGTGACATTGGCGCCAAACGTTCGCAGCGCCTCGGTCAACAGGCAGGTCGACGTAATACCGTCAACGTCAAAATCGCCGAAGACCGCAATGTGTTCGTGGTTGCGAACAGCACGCTCGACACGGTCGGCAACGACCGACATGCCCGGGATAATGAGTGGGTCGGCCCAGTCGCGATCGAGCGAAGGCGTCAAAAATAGCTGTCCTTCCTCAATCGAGGCAATACCGTGCGCAACCATAATACGCGCCACCAGCCTGGGTATGCCCAGACCAGCCGAAAGCTCCTTTTCGAGCTCGGGATTTTGCTGAGCGACCGCCCAGCGATGTGTCGTCTTAAGCGACGACATAGGCGCCCACCCCCGATAGGAGCAGGTCGCCGCGATACCTCTCACGGTTCATAGCGATGAGTCCTCTGTGTATGCCCGCTTCGGCAGGCAGATCTGTTGAACGGATTTATTATACCGTGCGGCACGGACGCAGAGCCTCGCGGCACGCCCTGGTTTCGGTAAACGAGGCCGGTAATAGCCTCGAAATAATCGAGCGTTTCTGACGCACGGACGCATGCGAGCGTCTAGCATATCCATTCAAACGAGTTCGCGGATAAAGGGAGTCACGGGGCATATGAAGCAATGGGTTGGACTGGGAAAGTTCCTCGCGGGGCATATGCAGGTCATCGTTCCGGTTTGCGTAACGCTCGGCGTGCTCTTTCCCCAGCAGATCGGCGTACTCAAGCCCATCGTTCCCGCCCTCTTCGCCTTTATGACGTTCCAAGGTGCGCTCAGCAACACCTTCCACCAGGTCGCTGAGGTGTTCCGCCGTCCCCTGCACCTGATTTTGGCGCTGCTCGTCTCGGCGGTGCTTATTCCCATAGCAGCCTATGCCATGGGATCGCTGTTCTTTGGCTCCAATCCCAACCTTGTCTGCGGCATCGTGCTCGAGTACAGCGTACCCGTGGCGGTCACTGCCTTTATGTGGATTAGCATGTTCGGCGGCAACGGCCCGCTCGCGCTCACCATCATCCTGACGTCCTCGGTTATCTCGCCTGTGACGATTCCGCTCACGCTGAAGCTCTTGCTGGGTGCCACCGTCTCGATCGATGTGCCGAGCATGATGCAGGACATGGCCTTTATGATCGCCATCCCCGCCGTGCTCGGCATCGTGATCAACGAGCTCACACGTGGATGGGGACACGAGAAGCTCTCCCCCGCGCTCTCGCCCGCCTGCAAGTTCATGATGATGGGCATTATCGCCTCCAACTCCACCGCCATGAGCGAGTACGTCCTGCACATGAACGCGATGCGTCTGGAAGTCGCCCTCTTTATTTTGACCTTCGCCATCAGCGGCTTTGTCGTCGGTTTTCTGGTCGCCCGTGCGCTGCATCTGCCATATAGCGAGACGACTACCATGTGCTTTACCTGCGGCATGCGTAACATCTCTTCGGGCGCCGTCATCGCCACACAGTACTTTCCAGGCGAAGTCGTGTTTCCCGTCATGTGCGGAACGCTGTTTCAGCAGATACTCGCCTCGTTTATCGGGCATCTCTTTGAGCGTCTGACCGGCGAGGAGCGCGCCGCCCAGCGCAAGCGTGTCGAGGCCGGCCGCGACGCCATGGCGCGCTAGACTGTCCGCATTACACGGGTGTTAATCTTGCTATACGAGCGTTTCCAGATGCGCACGCAAGCGCTCAGCATCGATATCGAGCGTTGTCTCGGCATTGACCTGGGCCAAACGATAGCCGACAAAGTAGGGCGAAACCACCCAACGCGGCAGCGCCTTGGCAATGGTCCGACCGCCCAGGTGATAGAAGAACAAGTTGTACGACTCTGCGCGACCACCGTGGTGCTCGTTCAGGATATAGCGCAGAGCCACCTGGATCGCATCGGCGAAGAGATCTGCCTCGGCTTGGTCTCTTGTGTCATCGCTGGCGGCGATTCCCTGCGGGGCTGAAACGTTGACCTCAAAGAACCCCATGATCGGTTCGGTTGAGATGTTGGCCGCGATTCTCCCCTGTTGCCAGACATTGATGCCTTCGAAATTGGCGGAAGTCAACGAAGCATAGCCGTCTTCCTGCTCCAAACCCACAATCTGCATGTGCGGATGAACGAGACTACCGCCCGAGAGAGGACCCTTGTTCTTGTACATGAGCACGCTTCGATACTGCCGTGAATCGATCATCTGCTGCCAGCAATCCAGGGCAAACCTCATCACATGGTGGAGTTCATCTGGCTCATAGGTCACCAGGTCGGCATCGTGATCGGCTGACTCGATCAGCACGGTTTGACGGGTGGCGCGCAGGGTTTTGAACTTATTCTCGAGCCAGATGCAGTCGCCGTCGCGCCGGATGATATTGGCGAGTCCCTCGGTATCGCAAAAGGGGCACGCGGTGCCAGGGCGCCGGTTGTCGTCGGGCTTGCCGCTCGCCTGCTGAACGTCAAATACCAGCGCCACGGGTTACGCCTCCAGCGGCACGATCTTGGTGCCATGGAGCTCGGAGACGCCCAATGCCGCCGCCACGGTATCGCGGTTGGCCGTGGAAATGCCGCCGCCGGGAAGGATGGTCAGGCGGTCGCCCGCATACTCGACAAGACGCGATAGGTGCTCCAGATTGTCCTCGATCGGCGTTCCGGCAGCACCACCATGCGTCAGGATACGCGTGATGCCGCAGTCGGCGAGTGTGTCGACGGCATCGAGCTGAGCCTCGGGCGAGAGCTGGTCAAACGCCATGTGGAAGGTGATGTCAAGGGACTCGCGCTTGCACTCCTCGGTCGCGCAGCCCGCGGCCATCACGAGGGCGCCCAACGTAAGCTCGTCGAGCGCCCAGCCGCCGGCACAAGGCTTGCAGCAGCCAAAGACCAAGCCATCGGCGCCGGCGCTCACGGCAAGACCCAAGTCCATCTCCATCATGCGCAGCTCGTCCTGGTTGTAGTGAAAGTCACCGCCACGCGGGCGAATCATGCACATCGCTCGTGCGTCATGCTCGTGAGCATAGCTGACCGTAGCGCTGATAACACCAGCCGAGGGCGTAGTGCCACCGACGGCAAGGTTGTCGCACAGCTCGATGCGCTTTGCACCGGCATCGATAGCCGCCGGCACCCGCTCAAAGTTCTCGGCACAAAACTCGTACAGCATAGATAGACCCCCAGATGGCAAACGTTTTCCGATGGGCATTGTCGCACGCCCCCATGAAGTTGCGGTGGAATAGGGACTGTTTTGGCCTCTGAGGCTCCCATTTAGTCCCTATTCCATCGCAACATAAAGGGGGTAGTCGTTGGCATCTGCCACAACGCCGATGTTTTGGCAACGACAGCGAAAGCCCGCCAGAGCGAGCAAGGTGCCTTGAAACAAGGCAGCATTGACCTTCTGGTCATGCCGCCGAAGTTGAAAGGCAGATTGCCGCTCTGGCGGGCTTGCAGCGTCGGCTGGTTACGGCGTTTGGCAAAACGCCGTAACTATCTAGCCGCCCAGGTAGGCTTTACGCACGTTATCGTCGTGCAGCAGTTCTTGGCCGGTGCCGGTCATGGTGATCTTGCCGGTCTCGAGCACGTAGCCGCGTGTGGCGATGGAAAGAGCCATCTGTGCGTTTTGCTCGACCAGGAGCACCGTGGTGCCGGCCTTGTGCAGGTCCTCGACAATTTGGAAGATCTGTTCGATCAGAATCGGCGCCAGACCCATGGAGGGTTCGTCGAGCATGAGCAGCTTAGGGTTACTCATAAGGGCGCGGCCCATAACGAGCATCTGCTGCTCGCCGCCCGAAAGGGTACCGGCGACCTGGCGACGACGCTCCTTCAGGCGCGGGAACTGCTCGTAGACGCGCTCGAGGCCCGGAGCCACCGTTGACTTGGGCTGCGTATAGGCACCCATTTCCAGGTTCTCCTCGACCGTCATCTGCAAAAAGGCACGACGACCCTCGGGCACCTGAGCCAGGCCCTTACCAACCAGCTTGTCGGCGGGCGTATGGGTAATGTCCTCGCCCATAAACTTGATGGAGCCGGTCTTAGAGCGCAGCAGGCCCGAGACGGTCTTGAGCGTCGTGGACTTGCCAGCACCGTTGGCGCCAATCAGGGCCACGATCTCACCCTCGTTGACGTTAAAGGAGATGTCCTTAATGGCGTGGATGGCGCCGTACCAGACGTTGATGTTGTAGACGGAAAGCATCGGCTCTGCCATTTAGTTCTCCCCCTTATCCTGCTTGCCCAGATATGCCTCGATAACAGCGTCGTTGTTCTGGATCTCCTCGGCCGTACCCTTGGCGATGACCTTACCAAAGTTGAGCACGCAGATGCCCTCGCAGATGTTCATAACGAGCGACATATCATGCTCGATAAGCATGATGGCGATGCCGAAGGTGTCGCGAATCTTGACGATGTTCGCCATGAGTTCTGCGGTCTCGGACGGGTTCATTCCGGCGGCAGGCTCGTCGAGCAGCAGTAGCTTGGGGTTGGTGGCAAGCGCGCGGACGATTTCCAGACGACGCTGGGCGCCGTAAGGCAGCGATCCGGCCTGCTCATTTGCCAGGTGCTCCATGTCAAAAATGGACAGCAGCTCCATGGCGCGCTCGTGGGCGGCCTTCTCGTGCTTCCAATACGTCGGCAGGCGCAGAACGCCCTCAAAGCCGGAGTAGCGCTCCTGGTTGTGCAGGCCGACCTTAACGTTGTCCTCCACCGTCATGGTGTTGAACAGGCGAATGTTCTGGAACGTACGGGCAATACCCATGCGGTTGACCTGGTAGACCGACTTGCCCGAGGTGTCCTCACCGTCGAGCAGGATGGTGCCGTGCGTGGGCTGGTACACCTTGGTGAGCAGGTTGAAGACCGTGGTCTTGCCAGCGCCGTTGGGGCCGATGAGACCGGCGATCTCGGTCTTGCCGATGGTCAGGCTAAAGTCGTCTACTGCCTTAAGGCCGCCAAACTCAATGCCCAAGTGGATGCACTCGAGCGCCGGGCGCTGACCCAGGTCGCGGTCGGGAACGATAGCGCCAGAAGGATACGGGACCATCTTGCCCTTGTTGAACTCAAACTTACTGGGCATCGGCTGCCACCTCCTTCTTGGAAGCAAAGCGGTCCTTAATGCGTGCGAAGAATGCCTTGAGCTGTGGGTTGTTAGTAAAGACCATGACCAGGATCAACACGATGGCGTAGATGAGCATGCGGTAGTCCGAGAACTGACGGAGCAACTCGGGGAGCACCGTGAGCAGCGCCGCGGCGATAACGGAACCGCGCATGTTGCCCAGGCCGCCCAGAACCACGAACACCAGAATGAGGATCGACGTGTTGAAGTCGAACTTAGTAGCGGAAAGCTGCGAGAAGTTACCGCCGAACAAAGCTCCGGCAGCACCGGCGAGGGCGGCGGAAACCACGAAGGCGATCATGCGGTACTGGGTGACGGAGATGCCCACGGACTCGGCAGCGATCTTGTTATCGCGCACGGCAATAATGGCACGG
Source organism: Collinsella sp. (assembly GCA_019419605.1). Classification (GTDB taxonomy): domain Bacteria; phylum Actinomycetota; class Coriobacteriia; order Coriobacteriales; family Coriobacteriaceae; genus Collinsella. The sequence continues at coordinate 56,640 of DXZP01000006.1, read as the reverse complement.
CCGGTACGGCTGCGAACCAGGTTGAGTACAATCACGAGCGCGACCATAACCAGGATGGCACCGGCGAGGAAGGTCGAGTACGTCGACACGCCCGAGGCACCCTGGGCGCCCTTGATGATGGCGGTGCCGTCCTCGAGCAGGTGCAGATCGTCGATTGTGGAGTTACCCGTGATGTTAAAGATCACGTGCAGGCCGCGGGAATCGACGCCCACAATGAGACAGGTGACGATCTCTTTGATAATCTCGCCAAAGGCCAGCGTCACGATAGCCAGGTAATCGCCGCTCAGGCGAAGGACCGGGATGCCGATCAAGAAGCCCAGGATAGCGGCAGCGATGGCGCCGACCACGATGCTGATGATAAGGCGCACCGGATCGGAGGGAACGGCGCTCTCGAGGGCGACCGCGGTGACGATGCCCGTGTAGGCGCCGACGCTCATAAAGCCCGCGTGGCCCAGCGACAAGTCGCCCGCGATGCCGACGACGAGGTTGAGGGAGATGGCCATGACGATATAGGCCGTGATGGGAACCAGCTGACCGGCGATCATGCGCGGAATCATGTGGTTGGACTGCATAAAGAACACGATGGCGAACGCCACAAGGCACATGGCGTACGTAACAAAGTCGTGACGCGTCTGCTTGTCTTTAAGAAACTTCATAACGCTCACCTACACCTTCTCGGGGACGTACTTGCCCAAGAGGCCGGCAGGCTTGACGAGCAGGACGATGATCAAAACACCAAAGACGATGGAGTTGGCAAGGCTCGTGGAAATGTAGGCCTGCGCCATCGCCTCGATGATGCCGATGAGAATGCCACCGACAAAGGCACCGGGGATGGAGCCGATGCCGCCGAAAACGGCAGCGTCGAAGGCCTTGATGCCAGGCATGGCGCCCGTGGTGGGCTGCAGGACCGGCGAGTAGGAGCACAGGAGCACACCGGCGATGGCAGCAAGGGCGGAGCCGATAGCAAACGTCATCGAGATGGTGCGGTTGACGTTGATGCCCATGAGCTGAGCGGCGGCTTTGTCCTCGGACACGGCACGCATTGCCTTGCCCATCTTGGTCTTACCTGTAAAGAACATCAGGCCGGCCATGATAACCAGGCAGGCGACGATGGTGACGAGCGATACGGCGCTTACATTGAACTTGGCCAAGAACTCCGGCACCTGGAAGGTGACGAGCGAAGTGAAGTTCTTGGGCGTGGCGCCCCACAGAAGCTGCGCGGCGTTCTGCAGGAAGTAAGACACGCCGATGGCCGTGATCAAAACGGCCAGCGGGCCCGCCTGACGCAGCGGCTTGTATGCCAGACCCTCGATGAGAACACCGAGAACGGTACAGACCACACAAGAGAGAATTACAGATGCCCAGCCCGGGAGGCCGAGATACGACGTGGCGCAGAACGAGACATAGGCACCGACCATGATAACGTCGCCGTGAGCGAAGTTCAGCATCTTGGCGATGCCATAGACCATGGTGTAGCCCAACGCGATGATGGCGTAGACGCTGCCCATGGACAGGCCGTTGACCAGGTATTGGATAAAGACCGTCATGTTCCACATCCCCCTTTCGAATAGGTTTCCAGTTAATGTATGAAACAGGGACGTTACACTGTCCCTAGATACCAAGCAAGCAGGGAAGGCCAAAACCTCCCCTGCTTGGGATCAAAACCGCTCTATGTAAGGCGGCTTATTAGGCCTGTACGTACTTGCCGTCGGTGATGACGTACGCCGTGGGCTCCTTCTGGACCTGGCCCTTATCGTTCCAGGTGAGCTTGCCGGTCAGACCGTCAACGGTAATCTTGAGCATAGCCTTAGGCAGCTTCTCGGCGACCTCGGTCGGGTCGGCGTCGACACCAAGACCGGCCTCCTCGAGGGCCTCGGCCACCGCGTGCACGCCGTCGTAAGCGTCGGCGGCAAACTGGTCCGGAGTCTCGCCATACTTATCCTTGTAAGCGTTGACGAAGTCGGCGTTCTTCTCGTCGTCGGCGGAGAACGGGGTCATGAGCAGCAGACCCTCGGCAAGAGAGGTGTCGAAGCCCTCAACGCCCAGGATGCCGTCCATGCCGTCGCAGCCCATCATCTTGACGTCGTAGCCCATGTCCTTGGCGTTCTTGAGCAGGACGGACGCCGGCGTGTAGTAGATCGGCGCAAAGATCATGGTAGCGCCGGCCTGCTTGGCCTTGGTGAGCTGGTTGGTAAAGCTCGTGGCGGAGTCGTCCTTAAAGGTCTCCTCGTCAACAATCTCGAGCTTGGATTTAGCGGCCTGAACCTTAAAGGAATCTGCGATGCCCGAAGAATAGGCGTCGCCGGAGTTATAGAACAGTACGAACTTCTCGTCCGCATACTTCTGCGCCAGGAACTTGGCAGCGTTGACGCCCTGGTTGGGATCGGTAAAGCAAACCTGGAAGACGCAATCCTTGCCCTTGGTGACGTCCTCGGAGGACGCGGACGGAGTGATCATGAACGTCTCGGGGTCGTTACCGCACTCGGCGGCAACGGCAACCGACGCACCCGTGGTGGTCGGGCCGACGAGGGCCTGCATGCCCCAGTCGAGCAGGGTGTTAAAGGCGTTGACGGCCTTCTCGCCGTCGGCCTGGTCATCCTCGGCCTTGCTGGCAAGCGGCAGCTCCTTGGTCGAGAAATCCTTGCAGCCAAGCTCGACACCCTGGGTAACGGACTTGCCGTAGGACGCGTTGGCGCCGGTCAGCGGGCCGATGGTGCCGATCTTAAACGAAGCGTCGCCCGAAGCGGAACCGCTGTCGCCGCCGTTGGAGGAGCAGCCAGCTAGAATAGACATCGCCCCCAGACCTGCTGCGCTCGCGATAACGCTCCTGCGATTCATAACAGGGTTCAATGACTTACCGGTGAGGCTCGACATGCGGCTCTCCTCTCAAATCTCGTCGGGTTTCGGTTACCCAACAGGCCATCCTTCGCCGTGTTCGGCGTTCGCAAAATAGTAGACGCTTTAGTTGAGAAAAGTGGCGATTATTTCAACTTTTCTTTTGTTTTGTCCGTTTATCCATAATTATGCGTATTTCTATTGGTTTATGCAGTTTAGCCACTTTATTGTGTGAAAGTAATGTTTCCATTCCGTTACAAGCGTCCCTGCCCTGAATAAAACGGCCTCACCGGTCGCACTTTTGCGCACTTAGGCGGCGATGTACTTGCCGTCCTGGATCACATAGGCTGTGGCGGGCTTCTCGACTTGGCCCTCGTCGTTCCACGTGAGCTCGCCCGTCAGGCCCTCGATCTTGATCTTGCGCATGGCCTTGGCAAGATCGCCGGCAATGTCGGCGCCGTCGGCCGTGATGTCGATGTCTGCCTTATCGATAGCCTCGACAATCGCATGGACGCAGTCATAGGCATCGGCGGCAAACTGGTTAGGCGTCTCGTCGTAGGCGTCCTTATATGCCTTGACGAAGTCGGCGTTCTTCTCATCGTCGGCAGAGAACGGGGTCATGAGCAGCACGCCCTCGGCAAGGGAGGTGTCGAAGCCCTCAACGGAGAGCAGGCCGTCCATGCCGTCGGTACCCATGAGGGTCATGTCGTATCCCATGTCCTTGGCGTTCTTGAGCAAAACGGACGCCGGCGTGTAGTAGATCGGCGCAAAGATGAGCGTGGCGCCGGCCTCCTTGGCCTTGGTGAGCTGGTTGGTAAAGCTCGTGGAGGAGTCGTCCTTAAAGGTCTCGGTATCGACGATATCAAGTTTGGACTCCTTGGCCTGCTCGGCAAAGGCATCGGCAACACCCGAGCTGTACGTATCGCCGGAGTTGTAGAACAGGGCGATCTTGGCGTCTGCATACTTCTCGGCCAAGAACTTCGCGGCGCTGGCACCCATGGTGGGATCGGTGAAGCAAACCTGAAAGACCGTTGTCTTATCCTTGGTCACGTCGAGCGACGAGGCCGAAGGCGTGACCATGAGCATATCGTCGGCGATCTCGCCCGAGACAGCGACGGCGGCACCAGTCGTGACGGGGCCGACGAGCGCCTGCATGCCCCAGTCGCACAGGGTATTGAAGGCGTTGATAGCCTTCTCGCCGTCGGCGACGTCATCCTCGGACTTAAGCGAGAGTTTGAGGTCCTTGGTCGAGAAATCCTTGGCGGCAAGCTTGGCACCCTTCTCGGCCGAAACGCCATAGGTTGCCGCGGCGCCGGTCAGAGGGCCGATGACACCGATCTTGAAGGTCTTGCCGTCATCGGCGGTGCCGCCGTCCGAGCCACCCGACGAGCAACCAGCGAGTGCTGCGGTGCTGCCGAGCGCCGCAGCGCCGGCGAGAAAGTTCCTACGGCTGAGCGTGCTGTTGATGTTGAACATGGTGTCCCCCTTTTTTCGCTGGCCGCGGTGCGGCCGTCTTGCGGTACAGGGCAAACCTTATGGCGCAAACGTTGACAGTTTGTTACGGAAGTCCGTTTGTAGCGAGCGTGTTTCCAATGTTTCCGCAGCGTTTCGGGGGTGCCGTTTTGTGCGGCTCCTGTTGCCTGGCGAGCACGCGCCCCCGGTTCACGCTAGAATGCACTCAACCTTTAAGCGGTTTATCCATCCATAAGATGCACGAAGGAGCTATCTATGAGCGAACCCCTGCGCACCGTGAACGTCGGTCTGATCGGCCTGGGAACCGTCGGCGGCGGCGTGGCCCGTCTGATCAAGAGCCACCACGATGAGTACCTGGCAGCCTACGGCATCGACCTTAAGCTGACCCGCGCCTGCGCGCTTGCCTGGGAGCAGGCCGAGGCGGCAGGCATTGAGCGCGAGGCCTTCACGAGTGACTGGCACGACGTCGTCACCGACCCCGCCGTCGATATCGTCGTCGAACTCATCGGCGGCGAGCACCCCGCGACCGAGATCTTCACCACCGCCTTTGAGCACGGCAAGCACGTCGTCTCTGCCAACAAGGCCCTGCTGGGCCGTCACGTCGAGACGCTTGCCGAGAAGGCGCGTGCGTGCGGCGTGCAGATTAAGTGCGAGGCCAGCTGCGGTGGCGGCATCCCCATTGTCAGCACACTCGAGCACGACCTGGTGGGTAACAAGATCCTGACCATCGCCGGCATCCTCAACGGCACCACCAACTACATCCTGTCGCGCATGGACGCCGAGGGCGCCGATTACGCTGACGTGCTCGCCGACGCACAGGCTAAGGGCTATGCCGAGGCCGACCCGTCCGCCGACGTCGACGGCTTCGATGCCGCCAGCAAGACGGCCATCCTCGCCTCCATCGGCTTTGGCACCCGCGTTACCACCGATGATGTGTACCAGCAGGGTATCCGCACCATCGGCGCCGAGGACATCGCCCAGGCCCGCGAGCTCGGCTACACCATCAAACTGCTCGGCATCGCCCGCAACACCGACGCTGGCGTCGACGTTCGCGTGCATCCCACGCTGATCCCCGCAGACCATATGCTCGCCAAGGTCAACGGCGCCATGAACGCCGTCTACGTGGTAGGCGACGCCGTGGGCGAGACCATGTTCTACGGCGCGGGCGCAGGCTCCTTCCCCACCGCGAGCGCCGTCGTGGGCGATATCCTGTCGCTCTCCGAGCAGATCAGCCGCGGCGTGGCTCCGCTGCCCGAGATTGAGCCCTATGGCCACAACCTCGCCTTTAAGCCCATGGACGAGCTCCAGACCAAGTACTATGTGCGCCTGAAGGTCGCCGACCGCGTGGGCGCCCTGTCCGAGACGGTCGACATCTTTGCCAAGCATAACATCTCGATCTCGCTCATCAACCAGGTCGAGGACGGCAAGTCGGGCGTCAGCGATGCCTGCTCGGTCATCTTCCTGACGCACCGCGCGCTCGAGAAGGACGTCCAGGCTGCCGCCGCCGAGCTTGCCAGCGTCGGCTGCGTGGCCGAGGTCGCCAACGTCCTGCGCATCGAGGACGTTGAGGCTTGGACCGAAGGCGTCATGGCGAACTAGCCCAACGCTCGCCTAGCAATACGCGCCTTGAGGGCTCCCGTCCGATGTGGGACGGGAGCCCTTTTGTCACCTGCCCTAAGCACAACGGCAAAGCACATTTGCGCGAGCCGCTCATCGGTAACGCGGGCTACCGTTCACCGATATGCAAACGCGGCCGATTCCGACTACCGCTACGCTGTGCTGCGAATGTCCGCCCGCGATGAGAGGAAGCACCATGTTGCTCGAGGGCAAGAAAGCAATCATCACCGGAGGCACACGCGGTATCGGCTATGCCATCGCCTGCCGTTTTATCGAGGAAGGCGCTGCCGTCACCGTCTTTGGCTCGCGCCAGGAGACTGCCGACACGGCCGTTGAGAAGCTGACAGCCGCCTATCCCGACGCCAAGGTCTGGGGTCGCTCCTGCGATCTCACCTCGCTCGAAGCCGTGACCGAGGCCTTTACCCAGGCTGCCGCTGACATGGGCGGCTTGGACACGGTCGTCAACAATGCCGGCATCTCCCAGCGCTCGCCGCTCCTTAACTATACGGCCGAGGAGTTCGCAAAGGTCATGGACCTTAACGTCGTCGCCGTCTTTAATGGCCACCAGGCTGCCGCCAAGATCATGACCGAGGCCGGCCACGGCGGCACCATCACTACCACAAGCTCGATGGTCGCCAAGTACGGCCAGCCCTCCGGCGTCGGTTACCCCACGTCCAAGTTTGCCGTCAACGGTATGGTCCAGTCGCTCTCGCGCGAGCTCGCTCCCATGGGCATCCGCGTCAACGCCGTCGCCCCCGGCGTGACTAAGACCGACATGGTCGCCAACCTGCCCGAAGAGGTCATCAAGCCCATCATCGCCACCATTCCGCTGGGTCGTATGGGCGAGCCCGAGGATGTCGCCAACGCCTTTGTTTTCCTGGCGAGCGACATGTCCTCCTATGTCACGGGCGCCGTGCTCCCCGTCGACGGAGCCGCCCGCTCCTAAGGAGCCACAAGCTTTGGCTTCAAGTTTCAACATAGCTCAACCAAAAAGGCGCGCCGTCTGAATCAACTACAGACAGCGCGCCTTCTCCTGTTATGAAAGGGAAGCTATGTCCCAGTATTTCGGATCAGAACGGGGCACGGTTTCCCCCAGGACCTCCTTGCGGAAACTGCATCCCACTCTGAGCGCCCATTCCGGGACACAGCTTCCCAACGGCCCCCGTTTCGGAAACCACATCCCGTTCCGAGCCTTCAAAGCGGGACGCGGCTTCCCCGAGAAAGTATCGACTACTTACCGTCGTCGTCTTCGGCTTCTTCGCGCGCATAGAGCTCCAGCATGCGGCGGCGGTATTCGCGCACAGCGAGCTTGGCGCGCTCCAGGCGGCGGCGCTCACGCGGAGTCAGCTCGGACGGGTCGACCTCGTCTCCATAGGTCTTATCGGCAAGCAGGTGCGCCGCGTCCACGATGCGGGCATCGATGTGGCCGCTCGCTGCCTCGGCGGAAAGACGCTCGGCAATCGTATCGAGCGTAGGCAGGCCCTCGAATACGCGACCATGGCCATGCGAGGTCAGCAGCTCGTGCTCGCGCGCGAGCAAGCTCGCTAGGTCGTGGTGGGCGCGCAAGATGTCGAGCGCATCGGATGGATGCTCGGCAACCTCTGCCACGGCGGCGACCGGTGCGGCATCCACCACGCGGTAGAAGAGCTGCGCGAGCAATGGCATCAAGAACACCGTGATGGCACCGGCGGCAACCATGACCGACGCAATATCTTGCGACAGCGCGCCCGCGTTGACGGCAACGCTCGTAACGGCAACGATGATCGGCAGCGCCGTGGTGCAGTACAGGGCCACGGTAATGCGACCATACGCCGACACATCGCGCGTCGCAGGACAAATGCTCATGGAAATAAGAATGGGCACGGCACGAATAATCAACAACGCCACGATAAAGCCCACGAGCAGACCCGGGCGCGACGCCACGGCCGTCAGATCGATCTTTGCGCCCGATACGGTAAAGAACACCGGAATCAAAAAACCGTAGGCCAGACCGTCGAGCTTGGTCTCGAGCGTATGGTTGCCCTCGGGGATGATATAGCGCAGGACAAAGCCGGCGGCAAAAGAACCCAACACGATGTCGAGATCAAAGACAGCCGAGAATGCCACGAGCGTGACCAGGATGAGCACCGTCAGGCGCACGAAGGTCTGCGACGTGGTATCGGCGCGCTCCTCAACAAATGCAAAGAAGCGGCTGCCGACGCGCTTGGAGCGGCTCGGGACCACGGCCAGCAACACGCAAACCACCGCAAACAAGCCAAGGATAACGAGCGTTTGGATGCCAGTGCGGGCAGACAACAGCACCGACATGGCGAGCACGGGACCGAGCTCGCCCCAAGTGCCATACGCGAGAATCGAGTCGCCCACGCGCGTGCCGGTGAGCGAGCGCTCACGCATGATGGGCACAAGCGTACCGAGCGCCGTCGAAGTGAGGGCAAGCGTCACGGCGATACCGTCGAAATGACTGACTGAGAACCACGGGGTAAAGCGCACGGCAAGCCAGGCGATACCAAACGTGACGACCCACGTCGCCAAGCCGTAGCGCCCCTCGACGCCCGTGATGCTCTTGGGGTCGATCTCAAAGCCGGCAAGCAGGAACAAAAAGGCCAGGCCCAGCTCGGACACCAGCGAGACCTCAGCATCTACATGGATGACGCCGAGCATATGGGGTCCCAGTACCGCGCCGAGCACGAGCAAAAAGACCGTCTCGGGAACGGGTTTTCCGGGAATCGCCGAGGCGATAAAAGGACTCGCAAAGGCCACGAGTGCGATGATGGCGAGCGAAACGAATGCCATGTGATGCCTTTCTCTTGTTTGCGCTTCACTGTAGCACCCTCGCCGTCCTCAACGCGCCGAGAGCTGTCGTATCATAGTGAGGTTTACAAACATGTGGCTCAAGGCGACCGCAGGGCAGACCCCGCAAACCGACCGCTGCCGCATACCGTACCGTACGCCCAACCGATCAGGAAGGCAGGAACCAATGGTCTCTCGTATCTACGTGGAGAAGAAACCCGGGTTCGACGTCGAGGCTCAGCAGCTCAAGGGCGAGCTGACCGAAATTCTCGGCATCAAGGGCATCGAGGCCCTGAGGATTATCAACCGCTACGACGTCGAGGGCATCGACAAGGAGCTTTTCCGGTCCTGCGTGCCGACCGTCTTTAGCGAGCCCCAGGTCGATGTGACCTACGACGAGCTCCCCGCAAGCGATGGCGCCGTCTTTGCCGTCGAATTCCTGCCTGGCCAGTTTGACCAGCGCGCCGACTCCGCCAGCGAGTGCGTGCAGCTCATCAGCCAGGGCGAGCGCCCCGCCGTGCGCTCCGCCAAGGTCTATATGATCTCGGGCGCTCTGGACGAGGCCGCCGTCGATGCCATCAAGCACTACGTGGTGAACCCCGTCGAGGCGCGCATCGCCTCGCTCGACCTGCCCGAGACGCTGTACATGGAGACCCCCGAGCCCCAGCCCGTCGAGGTGCTCGACGGTTTCCGCGAGCTCGACGAGGCCGGCCTTGCCGCCTTTATTTCCGAGCGCGGCCTTGCCATGGACGAGGCGGACATCGCCTTCTGCCAGCAGTACTTCCGCGATGAGGATCGCGACCCCACCATCACCGAGATCCGCGTGATCGACACCTACTGGTCTGATCACTGCCGCCACACCACCTTCGGCACCGTCCTGGACGACGTGACGATCGACGACGCCGTGGTGCAGCAGGCCTTCGACCGCTACATGGAGATGCGCCACGAACTCGGTCGCGACACCAAGCCCGTCTGCCTCATGGACATGGGCACCATCGGCGCCAAGTACCTCAAGAAGACCGGCGTCATGACCGATGTCGACGAGTCCGAGGAGATCAACGCCTGCACCGTCAAGGTGAAGGTCGATGTCGACGGCGAGGACCAGGACTGGCTGTTCCTCTTTAAGAACGAGACCCACAACCACCCGACCGAGATCGAGCCCTTCGGTGGTGCCGCCACCTGCGTGGGCGGTGCCATCCGCGACCCGCTGTCGGGCCGCAGCTACGTGTACCAGGCCATGCGTGTCACCGGCGCCGGCGACCCCACCGTCCCCGTGTCCGAGACGCTCGAGGGCAAGCTGCCGCAGCGTAAGCTCGTGACCACTGCTGCCGCCGGCTACTCCAGCTACGGCAACCAGATCGGCCTTGCCACCGGTCAGGTCAACGAACTCTATCACCCCGGCTACGTCGCCAAGCGTATGGAGGTCGGCGCCGTCGTGGGCGCCACCCCGGCAAACCACGTGCGTCGCGAGTGCCCCGCCCCCACCGACAAGATCATCCTGCTGGGCGGCCGCACTGGCCGTGATGGCATCGGTGGCGCTACCGGCTCTTCCAAGACCCAGAACACCGAGTCCATCGAGACCTCGGGTGCCGAGGTCCAGAAGGGCAACGCCCCGGTCGAGCGCAAGCTGCAGCGCCTGTTCCGCCGCGGCGACGCCTGCCGTCTGATCAAGCGCTGCAATGACTTTGGCGCTGGCGGCGTCTCGGTCGCCGTGGGCGAGCTTGCCGACGGCCTGTACGTGGACCTGGACACCGTGACCAAGAAGTACGACGGTCTTGACGGCACTGAGCTCGCCATCTCCGAGTCCCAGGAGCGCATGGCCTGCGCCGTCGCCGATGGTGACGTCGATGAGTTCATGGGCTACGCCGCCGAGGAGAACCTGGAGGCGACCGTCATCGCCGAGGTTACCGCCGAGCCGCGCATGCGCATGGCCTGGAACGGCGTCGCCATCGTCGACCTGTCCCGCGAGTTCCTCAACTCCAACGGTGCGCCCAAGCACCAGGTCGCCCACGTCTGCGCCCGTAGCGTGTGGCAGCCCAGCTGGGCCGGCACCACGCTTGCCGAGCGCATGACCTCGCTTGTCACCGACCTCAACGTCGCCTCCAACAAGGGCCTTTCCGAGCGCTTCGACTCCACCATCGGCGCCGCGACCGTGCTCATGCCCTTTGGCGGCAAGACGCAGCTCACTCCGAGCTCTGCCATGGTCGCCAAGTTCCCCGTGGACGGCGAGACCACCACGGCGAGCGCTATGGCATGGGGCTTCAACCCCTACCTGATGGAGGCCGACCAGTTTGCGGGCGCCTACCTGTCCGTAGTCGAGTCCATCGCCAAGCTCGTTGCCGCCGGCTTTGAGCACAAGCGCGCCTACCTCTCCTTCCAGGAGTACTTCGAGCGCCTGCGCACCGAGGCCGAGCGTTGGGGCAAGCCCATGGCAGCCGTCCTGGGTGCCCTTATGGCCCAGGTCGATCTGGGTGCCGGCGCCATCGGCGGCAAGGACTCCATGAGCGGCTCCTTTGAGGACGAGGCCGGCGAGCTCAACGTTCCGCCGACCCTGATCAGCTTCGCTGTGGCCGTGGGCCGCGCGGCGCGCGCTGTCTCCCCTGAGTTCAAGGGTCTGACGCACCGCGTCGTCCGCATCGCCCCCGCCACCTACGGCGAGGACTACCGTCCCGATGCCCAGCAGCTGCTCGCCGCATTTGACGCCGTCGAGGCGCTCACTGCTACCGGCAACGCCCTGGCCATCTCCACGCCCGGCTACGGCTGCGGCGCCGAGAGCCTCTTTAAGATGTGCGTCGGCAACCAGATCGGTATCGAGCTTGCCGAGGATGTGGACGTGGAGAGCTTCTTCACCCCGCTCTACGGCAGCTTTATCGTCGAGCTCGCCGATGACGCCGAGCTGCCCGAGGTCGCCGACGGCGTTGTCGTCGAGCCCCTGGGCACCACCGTCGAGGGCTATGTCATCGACACCGGCTCCGAGGTCATCGAGCTCTCCGAGCTCCAAGAGGCCTGGGAGAGCGGCATCGAAGGTGTCTTTGCCTACCGCAGCACCGGCGAGCAGCCCGAGGTCGAGACCATCGACTATCGCACCAAGGATATCCACGTGTACGGCGGCGCCAAAATCGCCCGCCCGCGCGTGATTATCCCGGTGTTCCCCGGCAACAACTGCGAGTACGACAGCGCCCGCGCCTTCCGCGCCGCCGGCGCCGAGGCCGACACCTTCGTGATCAACAACCTCACGCCCGAGGCTGTTGCCGAAAGCACCCACGAGCTTGCCCGTCGCATCCGCCAAAGCCAGATCGTCATGATCCCCGGCGGCTTCTCGGGCGGCGACGAGCCCGACGGCTCCGCCAAGTTCATCACGGCGTTCTTCCGCGCTCCCGAGGTCACCGAGGCAGTTCGCGACCTGCTCAAGGCCCGCGACGGCCTGATGCTGGGCATCTGCAACGGCTTCCAGGCCCTGATCAAGCTCGGCCTGGTACCCTACGGCGACATCGTCGACGCCACGCCCGATGCGCCCACGCTGACGTTCAACACCATCGGTCGCCATCAGAGCCGCCTGGTGCGCACCCGCATCTCGTCCAACCTGTCCCCGTGGCTGTCGCAGTGCAGCCTCGACGACCCCTACACCGTCGCCATCAGCCACGGCGAGGGCCGCTTTGTCGCCAACGACGAGGTGCTCGCCCAGCTGATCGCCAACGGCCAGGTCGCCACGCAGTACGTGGGCGAGGACGGCAAGCCCAGCATGGACCTTTCCGTCAACCCCAACGGCTCCGCACTCGCCATCGAGGGCATCACGAGCCCCGACGGCCGCGTCCTGGGCAAGATGGGCCATGCCGAGCGTCGCGGCGACAACCTGTACCGCAACGTGCCCGAGCATGTCCCCGGCGACAAGTTCATGCCGATCTTTGAGAGCGGCGTAGCCTACTTCGCCTAAGCCTTTCCCATCGGGTACAATCCCCTCGGGTAACAACACCCGCCACCGACACATCCGGTGGCGGGTTCTTTTTTGCTTCGCGCATGTAGGAAGGACATCATGGAAAGCCGCAAGCCGTATCTCGCCACCCTGCCCGGACTCATCCTGGGCTGTCTTGTTTGCTGTGCACTCTGGGGATCGGCCTTTCCCTGCATCAAAATCGGCTATGCGCTCTTTGGCATCCCCGCGCACGATAACGCCTCGCAGCTGCTCTTTGCGGGCTTGCGCTTCACGCTTGCCGGCGCCCTGGTTATCGTTGGGATGAGTGCGGCCCAACGCCGCCCCCTCATTCCGCAGGCTCGCGACATCAAGCCCATCTTTGTCTTGTCGCTCTTCCAGACTATCGGGCAGTACTTCTTTTTCTATCTGGGCCTCTCGCGCGCCAGCGCCATGTCGAGCTCCATCATCGAGGCCAGCGCCAACTTCCTCGCAATCCTCTTTGCCGCCCTGGCGTTTCGCACCGAAAAGCTCGATGCGGCCAAGGTGCTCGGCTGTGTACTGGGCTTTGCCGGCGTCGCGCTCGTCAACCTTTCGGGCGCGGACGGCACCTTTGGCTTTACGCTCGACGGCGAGGGCTTTATCCTGGCCTCCACCGTCGCGGGTGCCCTGTCGACCTGCCTGATCGGCATCTTCTCGCGCGAGCACGACGGTGTCTTGCTTGCCGGGTGGCAGTTCTTGGTCGGCGGCCTGGTCCTCACCGCCATCGGGTTTTTGATGGGCGGCGCGCTCTCCCCCACCGCGATCATCCCCGCCATCGCGCTCATTATCTATATGGCACTCATCTCCGCCATCGCGTACTCGCTATGGTCGCGCCTGCTTGCCGTCAACCCCGTCAGCCGCGTCTCGGTCTTTGGGTTTATGAACCCCGTCTTTGGTGTGCTGTTGAGTGCGCTGCTGCTCGGCGAGGGCGCCGGCACGAGCCCCGTTACCGTTATAGTCGCCCTGCTGTTGGTCTGCGGCGGCATCATCATCGTCAACAGGCCTAAAAAGGCCTAGCGAACTGCCCTTATTTAGCAGAGGGGATTCACATACTTTAGTTTAATGGAATACATCGGAGAGCCGAGGGCCACCATGCACGCAAGCGTGCGCCCCTATTTCTAGCGTATCTGGACGCCAGCTTTCTTCTTCTCGTACTTTACGCGGTAGAGCTCCGCGTCGGCGGCGCGAAGCAAATCTTGCCAGGTATCGACACCATCACCGACCCGTGCATAGCCGATGGACATCCGCAACAGATACGGCACCTCGGCGCGTGCGAGTTCATCGTTGATTGCCGCGCACAGACGCATGATGTCCTGTTCCGCCGCTGCCTTTTGGAGCACCACGAACTCATCGCCGCCATAACGTGCGATAAAGCCACCAGCCGGCGAACAGGCATCCTTGAGCGCCGTCGCAACAACCTGAAGAGCGTGGTCGCCCTCCACATACCCATAGAGATCGTTAATCTGCTTAAAGCCGTCGGCGTCCATCATAAGCAGATATACATCTTCGGCCTGATCCACATTTGAGAAGAGCGACAGCATATAGGTCTCAAAACGGTTGCGATTGTTAAGTCCAGTCAACGGGTCGGTCGAGATGAGCTGCTCCTGGTAGATGATGTAGAGCAGCAACATGCTAATCATTATGCCGACACAAAGGCCGGGCACCGAGTATACGACCTGAAAGGTACCGCCCACCAGGGCCGGAATGGCGAAAAATGCCAAGGTTCGATAGATGGCCTTCGTCTGCAGGCTCTCGACCCTGCGAGATTGCACAAATGCATGCAGGGACGTATGTATAACGTAACAGTAGCTGACGATGGGCTGGATCATATAGGCAAAGCCGCGACGATACACGCCCTGCGAATCGATATAGAACAGGGCTTGCGTCCAGTAACTGGTAAACGCCAGCACGACCACCAGAGCCGTAGGCAACGCTACAAGCACCACCCTATAGCGCGAGGTCAAAAGGCGAGAACCCTGCACCGTCTCGGAATAGATAAACCAAATGAGACACGCGATAGCAAAGAGCGAAAACGAAACCGCGTTGGAAATCCAGTTGGCAGCAATGCCCAACGTGCCGTCCACACCGTCCGAAAGCGTCCAGATCATATCGAATAATATGTACGCAGCAGACGTGTAGCCCAGCATGCTAAACAAAAGCTGCTGGGTGCTCGAGAACAGGGAGCGACGGCTTCGTACGGCAAGCCCGATAAGAACAATCATGCATAGCACGAATATCTCAATCTTGAGTGCCTTAACCACTAGCGCCATCCCTTCAATATCCAAGTGGTCAGAATCGCCCAATTCGAATCAGGGCAATAAACACCCCTTTACTCCGCAGGGGTAAAGGGGATAAATAGCAGAGCGCCCGAACATCACTGCAAAACAGTTTCTGTTCGGGCGCCCATACGGCGCGAATTGCACACGCCGGCATCATTGATGGGTATCGATTGCTACTCGCCATCGATGTCAGTCGCGACAGCCTCCTCGATGGCCTCGACACCGACAGGCGGCAGATCCTCCTTGCCTTGGCAGAACTTCTTGTCGACCCAGCCAGTCAGAATCGGAGCCATGATCGCCGTGATGATAACGGCGGTGGCGATCTGAGCGTACGCGGTGGGCGCAAGCTCGGCGTAGCGCGGTGCGACCTCGGCGAGGGCAACCGGTGTGGTCATAGCCGTGCCGGCAATGGTGGAGCAAGCCACAGCGGCCTTGCCATTGCCGCCGCACAGACGCTCAAACGCAAAGGTGATGGGACCGACGACAAACAGCGTGACAAGGCCCAGCAAGATGCCGGAAATACCGCCGGTGATAAAGCTCGATAGGCTCATGGACGCACCGAGCTGAAAACCGATGACAGCGATCGCGGGATTGGCGCCGGGGACCAGCAGGTTCTTGATAAACGGGAACAGGTTGCCCAGAACCATGCCAATAACGAGTGGCAAGATGGAGCCGATAATGGTGCCAATGGGAATGTTGGCGAGGCCGGAAACACCGAGGATGATCATCGTGACGGCAGGGCCGGCCGTAAAGAACAGGATACCGACGGCGCCCTGCTCGGACTCATCGCCAAACTCGCCCATGATGCCCGTATAGAGCGCCATGTTGCAAAACGTGATGCCGCCGATGATAGACACGGAACTCAGACCCAGGAAGTTGTCGTTAAAGAAATATGCCACGCCCAGGCCGAGAGCCGCTGCGACGACCAGCTTGGGGATCAGCACGACGATGCCGGTCTTGATGGCACCCGGCGTGGACTTAAAGCTGATGCCGGCGCCCACAAACAGCAGGATCGCGGCGACGATGGTATTGGAGCCACCGCGGCAGGCAGCCGTAAAGAAGCCGCCGATCTCAAAAACCTGCGGGCAGAAGGTGTTGAGCAAAAGACCGACGATCATCGGATAGATCATGATGTCGCCCGGGATGCGCGGGACCTTGAATTTCTTTTGCTCGTTGGCGTTCGCTTCCTGTGCCATGAAACCCCCATTTCCGCTGACGGGGTACAAAAGCCCACGTCACGCTTTGCTACAGTAAAGTTTGACCATGGTACCAGAAGAAATAGACCAGCTCGGTGAAAAATTCGACAAGTTGGGATGGAACGAGATTCGGCGCCCGCGACGCCACCCCTATATAAGGCTCAAGACGATATAGAGTACGATGCCCGAGACGCAGCACCACAGCATCGATTTTGTCTTGACCGCCACGACCACGACGCCGGCGGCCGCAATCCAGGGAACCAAGGCAGGCCAGAGCCCCGCGTCGAACGCGCCGGGACTCACCAAGTCGTTGGCGACCAGCGCGGCAAAGGCGGCGGGCGGGATATAGCCCAGGGCCTCGGTAATGCGGGGCGACAGGGTCCGCCCGCGCAAGGCGAACGCCGGCGCGATGCGAAAGAACGCGATAGCAGCCCACGACGACAGCCACAGAACCAAGAACTCGTTAACGGGCATCGCGGGCACCTCTTCCGTCAAATACAGCATCGCACGCCAGCGCAATGGTAATGCCGACCACGACGCTTGCCGGCACGGCAATATTCACGAGGCCCAAGAACTTGCATACGGCGACGGACACCGCGCCCGAAACCGCCGCGACAACGTTGCCGCGCGACAGCCGCTGCGAAAAGAGCAGGCAGATAAAGAGCGAGGTGCAGACGAAACTCGCAATAGCGGTGGGAACATCGGCAACGGCACCGGCGATGGCACCCATCGTGCACGAAGCGCCCCATGTCGCGATGAGGATCACGTTGAGCACGAAGGATTCGCGCGGGCCCCAATCCTCCCCCTCAACCAGCTTGGCAAGCGAGATGCCGTATGCCTCCTCGGTGAGCGTCGCGGCAACAGCCAGCGTCTGACGCTTCGAGGCGCCCGCCAGATGGGGTGCGATCGATGCCGAATAAAGTGCAAAGCGCGATGAGATGGCGGCGACGCTCGCGATAATCGAAGGTGCCGGTACGCCCGCCAGCCAAAGATTGCAGATCATAAACTGGCCGCTGCCCGTCACAAACGTGCTGCTCAGAGCAAAGACCATCCAGGGCTCCATTCCCGTCTGCCCCATGATCATTCCGCACGGCGCGCCTATCGCAACATAGGTAAGCATCACCGGCCAGACGGTTCTAACGATTTTGAGCACCATACGCTTCTCATCCTGACAAGGTCTCCGAGCCGCATGTAGCGACACGGCAGAATCATCATCCGACAGCAACCGAGTTCACCTACAATTGCCACCGGATCGAAAGACACAACTTTTTAGGAAGTCATTATGACAGCTATCGATCGAGACCGGGCGCGCGCGGCCTTCAAAAGCTACACCGATGCCTACGACGCCACCAATCCACGCATCGCGCTCAAAATCGAGCATACGTACCACGTGGCCGAGGCATGCGATGCCGTAGCGCGCGAGCAGGGCTGGTCGTCAGAAGATATTGACCTGGCATGGCTTTGCGGCCTGCTACACGATATGGGCCGCTTTGAGCAGCTGCGGCGCTGGGACACCTTTAAGGACGCCGAGAGCATGAGCCATGCGGCGCTGGGCATCGAGGTCCTCTTTGGCGAGAATCCCGCCGATGCACCCGCCGTAACAAGCATCCGCGACTTTATCGATGACCCGGCAGAAGATGAGCTCATCCGAGCGAGCATTGCCTATCACAGCGATTTCCGTCTACCCGCGCAGCTCGACGTGCGCACGCAAAGCTTCTGCGATATCGTGCGCGATGGTGACAAGATCGACATTATGCGCACCATCGCCGACAGCACCGTCGACACCATCCTCAAGGTGGACGAGAAGACGTTTCTCGGCAGCCGTTTCTCGTCGCCGACACTTGCCGCCTTTGACGAGCACCGCTGCGTCGCACGCGATGAGCGCGATGAGCCCGCCGACTTCTTGGTGGGGCTTATCTGCTTTATGTTTGAGCTCGTCTATCCGGCAAGCCGTGCGCTGGCGCGCGAACAGGGCGATATCCACCGCCTGCTCGACGCGCCCTTTGGCATTATGCGGCCCTTTACCGACCCCGCCACGCAGGCAACCTGGAGCCGCCTAAAGGACGAGATGCGCGACTGGCTGGCGCGCGCCTAGCGCTCAAGCTGGGCTAGCAGCTCCTCGACGACCTCGACGGCGTCCCCAACAACCTTGTACTGGGCGGCACCAAAAATGGGGGCATCCGGGTCCTCGTTGATGGCGATAATGCACTCCGCCCCACCGATGCCGGCAAGATGCTGGATGGCGCCCGAAACACCGATACTCACGAGAAGCTTGGGCGAAACCGATACGCCGGTCTGGCCAATCTGATGGCGATACTCCAACCAGCCGGCCTCCACGACAGGTCGCGTGCAGCCAAGCTCGGCTCCCAGAGCCTCGGCGAGCCTTCGCATCAGCGGCAGGTTTTTCTTGGAACCAATGCCGCGACCCACCACGACCAGGCGCTCGGCATCGGCGATCGAAGCCTGCCGCCCCCACTCCTCGGCGGGAATCGAGATCTCGACACGGGCCTTAGCATCATCCGCAAGCGATATCTGGGTGATCGTGCCGGAGCGGCCGTAGTCAAAGTCGGGTGCCTTAAAGATGCCGGGACGAACGGTTGCCATCTGGGGACGATGATTGGGGCAGACGATGGTGGCCATCAGGTTGCCGCCAAACGCCGGACGCGTCTGTTGCAGCAGTCCCGTCTCCGTATCCATCGAAAGTACGGTGCAGTCAGCCGTAAGGCCCGTCTGCAAGCGCACGGCAACGCCGGGTGCCAGTTCGCGGCCAAAGGCGGTCGCACCGTATAGGATGGCCTCGGGTTTGCGTTCGGCTACCAAATCGCAGATCAAGCGGGCGTAGACCTCCGCATCGTTTTGGCGCAGGCGCTCGTCGCGACAGGCCAGGACTTCGTCGGCGCCTGCGCAAACCAGATGCTCCAGGTCACCGAGAGAACCCTCGGGGGCCATACCGACCAGTGCCACCAGACGGCAGCGGCGAGCATCGGCAAGCTCGCGGCCCTTGCCCATAAGCTCATAGGCAACGGGAGTCACCGTATCGTGCTCGTCGGTCTGCACGAATACCCAAATGTCTCGATATGTATCAAGGTCCACCGCACCAGCGGCCTCATCACGCTCGATCGAGATAGCGTTGACAGGGCAGGCGTCGACGCACCCACCGCATAGGATGCAGCCGTCGGTTACGTGGGCGCATCGGTTGGGTCGCTCGCCTTCCACTACGATGCCGCCCGAGGCACAGGCGCGAACGCAGCGACCGCAGCCGATACAGGCTTCGCTATCGATAATCAGTCCGCTCATCTATGCCATCCCCTCGATAATCTTGGCAAGTTCTACCGCCTGCTCGGACGCCGTCCCCTCAACGGCCTTGCACGTTTGGTCACGGTCGGGCACAAACGAGCGCACGACCTGTGTCGGCGAGCCGGCAAGGCCGCAGCGTGCGGGGTCGGCGTTCACGTCGGCAGCGTTGACCACGCGCACGTCCGCCTCCTCCGCCGCGCGAATACCGGCAATACTCGGCATACGCAACTGGCCAATCTCCTTGGCAGTCGTCATCGCGCACGGCATCTCAAGATACACCGTCTCCTCGCCGGCATCGCAGCCGTGAACAAGCGCCAGCGAGCCGCAAGTCGTAAAGCCCGCGCTCTGCACGCAGCTCACGTCGGTCACGCAGGGAATCTCAAAGGCACCGGCAAGCTCGGGACCAATCTGGGCCGTATCGCCGTCTACCGCCATCTTGCCGCAGATGAGCAGGTCGAAGTCCTCGTCGAGCGCCTCGATGCCGCACTTGAGGGCATAGGTGGTGGCTAGGGTATCGGCACCCGCAAAGGCTCGGTCGGTCAGCAGCAGCGCGTCGTCGGCACCGCGAGCGATGCAGTCGCGCAGCAGCGATTCGGTCGCGGGGATGCCCATCGACACCACCGTCACACGCACGTCCATGCCAAAGCCGATAAAGTCGTCTTTCAGCGCCAGCGCGCATTCCAAAGCGCTCGCATCAAAGGGATTAATGACCGCCTGCTTGCCATCGCGCACGATGGTATTGGTCTTGGGGTCCATCTTGACCTCGGTGCTGCCCGGCACGGCCTTGACGCACACCACCATATGGAAATCGCTCATCTTCACGCGCCCCCTTTCTGGACGAGCTCATCCAAGAGCTTCTCCGCAAACAGGTTTCCGCGACCCAGCTGCCCGTCGGGATCGAGCTGGAGCTTGAGCCGCGCCGACTCGACCATGGCCTCGTGACCGTACATCGTCTCCAAGAAGCCCGCCTTGATCTTGCCGACGCCGTGTTCTGCGGAGACGGCGCCGCCCATGGCCGTGACCTCGGAAGCCCACTGGGCAAAGAGTTCTCCGCCGCGGCGATAATCCTGCGCATCGCGCGGCAGGATGTTCACATGCAGATGGTTGTTACCGATGTGCCCCCAGGCAGCAGATTCAAGCCCGCTTTCGGCCAGTGTGCGGCGATAGAGGGCCACGACATCGGCAAGGCGTGCATTGGGCACCGACATGTCCGAACCCAGTTTGGTGATGGTGGGATCCGTGCGGCGACGCTCATCGATGAGCATGTTGACGCTTTCGGGGACCGCATGACGGAAGAACCTCTGGCACTCGCGATCGACCTCGGTACGCGCGACCCAGGTCGCGTCGTCGCGGCCGCCTGCAAGCTCCAAAACCCATCCCAAGTGGTACAGCTCCTCGGTCGCCTGGGCCTCGTCGTCGCAGTCGAGCTCCACGCAGACGCAGACCTTTGCCTCCTTGTCGAGCGCCGGCAGCGAGGCAAACGCGGTCGACTGCTCGCGCTGGCGACGAAGGATATCCAGGGCGCCGGCATCGAAGTACTCGATGGCAGCCGCATGGGACAGGACAGGGCGCACGGAATCGGTAAAGGACACCGCCTTGTCCTCGCTATCGAAAAAGCAACTCACACCCCATACGACCGAAGGTGCCGCCTGCAGGGCGATCTCGAGCTCGGTGACAACGCCGAGCGTGCCGCACGCGCCGATAAAGAGGTCGATGGCGTCCATATCGTCGGCAACAAAATACCCCGAGGCATTTTTGGTCTTGGGCATGGTGTAGTCAGGAAGATCGAGCTCGAGTGTACGGCCCGCTGCCGTCACGAGCGACAGGTGTCGGCCCTGGGCAAAAGCCTCGCCGCGGTGAAGCTCAAGCAAATCGCCATCAGCCAGTGCGACGTGGAGTCCCGTGATATGCGGGCGCATGGGGCCGTAAGCGTAGCTGCGGGCGCCGGAGGCGTTGCATGCCGCCATGCCGCCCAGACAGGCAGATGCCTCGGTGGGATCGGTGGGAAAGAACTGCTCGGGGGACTCTTGGAACTCCTCGTAGGCCTCAAGCGATGCCTGGTCCCAACCAGCGGTCGGCAGTACCTTCTTGCTCAGCTGCTTACGCAGCTCCGAGAGCACAACGCCCGGCTCCACGCGCAGCAGAAATTGGCCTTGTTCATCGCGGCGAAGGCCCAAGTAGCGATTCATACGGGAAGTATTGAGGATATGCCCACCGTGGGGCACGGCACCGGCGGCAAGGCCGGTTCGGGCGCCCTGAACCGTTACCGGGACACGCTCGGCATGGAGCGTTTCCAAAATGGCACGGACCTCGTCTTCCGTTGTCGGAAACGAGATGCTCGATGCTTCGCCCGATGCGCGAGATTCATCGCGGCCATACTCCTCGAACTCGTCGGTGAAGGGTTTGATGGTTGCAGACACGCGAACTCCCCCTTTAGCTAACTACAGTGTTTGCAGGGAGATGTTACCGCATCGTTTCGTCGACGTGTTCGAGACCGTCTCCATAATTGGCGATTTTTACGTTTGTGCAATTCGGCGAACGGCAAGTCTTCCTCGGCAGACGAAGCTTTTAACACATATGGTCACGCCGTCGCCGATCGCTCGATTGTCGCTCGAAAAAAGTTGAAGTAATTTTTGCTGCCTTTTACCTGCGGAGACACCAATCCGTCAAGCATTTGGTCAGAAATTGGTCAAGTTGCGACTGATAGGGTCGGCGTCGACAGCCAAAGCCAAGAGAAGGTTTGGCCCAAGAGCAGGGAGGTTCCCATGGCATATTACTGGCCCCAGTACGGCGTCGCCATCGAGGTCGACGACGATCCCTATCTCCTGCCTTTCGACGAAGAGGCGTTCCCCGATACGGCGGTCTACCATGTCACCACCGATGTTATCTGCGACCCCGAGTCGTTCTCGGCGCTCGCCCACCACATCGCTCGTATCCACGACATCGAGCTCCCTCACGACTTCGACGAGCTCATCTACTCGCGCCGCCTGATGCTTCACATGCTCTTTGGAGCGGACCCGTCCACGTTCGCACGTGTCTACACCACCAAGGATGCTGCATGAGTGCGAAGAAGCCGCCCCGCCTCGCAGGACTGGGGCGTCGCAAGAAACTCGTCGTTGTCTGCCTGGCTATCGTCTGCGCCCTCATCGCCGTAGGGCTATACGCCTGGCAGTCGCAGCCCGTGCCCGAAGCGGGTGCCTCAGTCACGACGGCAGAGGGTAAATCGCGCCAAGAAATCCAAGATGAGCTCGATGCCATCGTCCGCGACAACATGATGACGATCTCGGTCGCGCCGGTCGCTCAGCTGCAGGAGAACGGCAAGCTGCGCGTCAACGTACAAAACGTCCAAGACAATAAATTTCCCCAGCGATTCCGCGTCATCCAAAACGACGAGACCATGTACGAATCCGGTGTGGTCGAGACCGGCAAGACAATCGAGACGTGCCCCGCCGGCGACATCAAGGAAGGCGAGGCGTACATCGAGATCCAGGCACTCGATGCCAAGACCCTCGACAGCCACGGCAATCCGACACGTGTCAAGGTGCGGGTTGAGCAAACCGAGAACTAGCTTTTCCGGCCGACGCGGCACCGCACGCAATTCACCAGCATTCGTCCAATCATCGTGGGGACGGCCCGCGGCGAATAGAAAGGAACGACCATGGACATCACCAGGAACATGAGCGGAGCCAGAGCGCTCGTCGTGGGCGCAGGGCTCGCGCTCGCGCTCGCAATGGGCGCCGCCCCGACGCCAGCTATGGCAGCCGGGCGCGTTGGAACCACGAAAGTAATGGTCAGGACCGAGATCGATAACGTTGAGTTCAAAGTTCCGACGGTTATTCCCTTCGTCGCCAAGGCCGACGGCACGCTTCAGGGCCCCTCAGAAGACGCGACCACCATCGACAATCATTCGGCCTACGGCATCCATGTCACCAACATGAAGATCGACGCCATGAACACCTGGACCATTGCTGCCGACGCCAAGGCCGGAACCGCACAGAACTCCATCGACTTTAAGGTCGGCCCCGATGGCGCACTCCAGAACGCCAGCGCCGCAATGCAGGGGACGGGCCTCGATCTTTCCAAGAACGCAGCCTTCGACATGGGCTACCAGGGCATTGCCGGCGGCACGGACAAAATTAAGCTCAAGACAAGCGGAAACGTCGCCCGCGTCACGCGCGACATCTTCCGCGTAACCGGCGAAGGCGATCAGGTTGCAACGATCACCTGGACGGTCGAGCCCGGTGCGCACACGGCATAAGGCTATCGCCCTGGCCGCCGCCGTCAGCATCCTAGCGTTTGGGCCAGCTATGGCCTTTGCCCAGCAAGAACAGGCACAGGCCGCCACGCAAGTGACGGTCGATCTCTCGGAGCTCGACCGCGGCGACCGCGAGGAACCGTTGGCACAGACAGGCGACAGACGATGGCTCTTGGCAGTAGGTGCCACAGCAGCAGGCGCGGGGACCGCCGGCCTCGGTCTGCACATCAAACACAGCCAGAAACAAAACACGGATAGGCCGCACTAAATTAGCTAAGGAGACCCCATGGCATCGAAGAACCTTTTGCCCGTCGTCGCACTCTGCGGCGCGCTCGCAACCGGAACGCCTGTCGCCGCTTGGGCGACTCCCGTCATGGCAGACTCCTTACCAGCAGCCCTAAGTTCCGCCCCAAATCCGTCGAGCGCCATTGCGTGCAAGCGTTTTTCGATCGCACAGGCCGCGATCTCAACCTCGGGATGCCTTCGTCGTAATACGGACGGCTCGATAGTCGTGGATATCAATCGTTCGAACAAGGCAAACGGCTCCCAGGCGGGGTGCGCCGTCTGCACGTGGCGCTCGGTTGTGCTCGATGCAGATGGCGATCCATGCAATTTAGAGCTGCGCATCGACATCGCTTCGGTCGATGACTCGGCGAACGGAGCGAAGGTCGTCTTCGACGATGCGTTTTTCGAGAAAGGAGGCGGTATATGTCTGGGCTGCGCCGCCGCGAATGCAGACGACACGCAGCCCACCCTCTCATTCACGGCATCGTTGCAGCTGACCAAAGCCGGCACCGATGCCGTCGCGGCGGGAGAAGCGTCCCTGCTGTTCTACGCCGTCAGCACCAAAGACACAGACGCTCATTTCGAGAAGTCAGACGGATCACTCAGCCTTACACGAGGGATAGAGGCAGGCCCTATTGAAATCGATGCCCACGCGCAAAGCAGGCAACGCATTCTTGCCGACCCGGCGCTTCTCGAAATGGAGTGGAACGGATCCGGAGCCATCGGAATTCTCCCCTCCGCGCTTGACGCCAAGACGCTCCCCTCAAACGACGAACCCATCAACGCAACCACACAAGAAGAGAGCGCGGACAAAGAAGCAGGTGCGGGCGACACGCCGTCGCCGACAAACAGCGTCCCAGCTTCTTTCGAAGCACCGAATGAGCCCGCTACCGATCCAAACGATCCCGAGCTCGCGGACAGTCTGGGGCTTGCTGATCCTCAAGAAATCGATGAAGGTAACTGCTGCGTGCTTGCCGCGCTCGACCACACGGAGGTCATCGACGCTGCGAACATCGAAGTTGCCGCCGCCAATCAGCCCGTCCGCAAGTCGGCCATCATCGCATTTCCCGAGTCCATCGAAGTCGTCTTTTTGCCATCGGGCGAGGTCGTGGCCCCAACACTGCTCACCCTGTTGGGCGCCAAGAATACTCGAAACGAAATTAAAAAGGTCACGGTTGTCGACCCTGCAACCACCGCTAAACTGCGTCTATACGCCGTTGCCCCAGACGAAGGCAAAACCTTGGAATTCGATGGTGACACACTCCTAGCCTGGCGACGTCTGGACATTATGCAAGACGTCTCGTATCAGATCGAACTCGAAGGGTTTGATCGCGCCCGCGATGCCAATATCATCGCCGCGGCTATTGAATCCCCACAGCGGCTTATGACACTGCGCTTTGACTACTATCCCTATGTCCCGACAACCACCTGAGGCTTAAATGCTGCGCATCATTCCTAACACCACTTATATAACGTATTAGATGAGTCGCGATGTGCCTCGCATTTCGTTCTGCTACGATTGCCACGTTGGCATCAATACAGGAGGGCTCATGCCGGGCTTGGGAACAGTCATCAACGTTGTGCTTTTAGTTGCGGGCGGTCTTTTGGGATTAGCGGGCAGCCGCTTCATTACACCGTGCATCCAAGACACGCTCATGAAAGCATCGGGGCTGTGCGTCCTGTTTATCGGCCTGGGCGGCACCATGCAAAAGATGCTTGTCATCGATGGAAAGGCGCTGTCGACCACCGGTACCACCATGCTCATCGTCTCATTTGCGCTCGGTTCGCTCATCGGCGAGGCCGTCAACTTGGAAGCCGCCATTGAAAACCTTGGCGAATGGCTCAAGCGCAAGACTGGCAGTGAGGGCGATAACGAGTTCACCAACGCTTTTGTCTCGACTTCACTCACCGTGTGCATCGGCGCCATGGCCATTGTGGGATCGATCCAGGACGGCCTGCTCGGCGACTGGTCAACGCTTGCCCTCAAGGGCGCACTGGACTGCATCATCGTCTGCACCATGACGGCCTCGCTTGGCCGCGGCTGCATCTTCTCCGCCCTGCCCGTCGCCGTGTTCCAGGGGACGATCACGCTGTTTGCCGGCGCACTCTCCCCCATCATGACCACAGCTGCCCTCGACAGCCTTTCGCTCGTAGGCTCCATGCTCATCTTCTGCGTCGGCGTCAACCTCATCCGTCCTCAGACCTTCCGCACGGCCAATATGCTCCCCTCCGTCGTCATCGCCGTCATCTACGCCCTCCTGTTCTAAATCTATCTACGCAGCAGTATCTCGAACACCTGTTTGATGCTGTGCTATGATATGAGGTCACCGAAGCTGCGTTAGGAGAGGAGAAGCGGTGGCCGACCAGGACATCAAGATGCTCATCGAGCGCATTATGGCCGAGGCCCGGACCCATCAGTCCGCCCGCTTCTCAAACGAAATCTACGCAGACGAGCCGATTCTCAAAACCGGCCGACAGATGCAGAATTTCCTCCCCGACCAGTACCGCAAAATGCGCGAGATATCGCGCTGGCAGGATGACCCCAAGGGCGGCGCGGGTCGTTGGCTTTCGGAAGCCGAGCTTTTCTACCGCCAAGGCCTGCTGATGGCCGACTTTGAGGACGACTGCCCCTACAACGGCACCTTTAAGTCGTACTTTCCCACCTACAATGCCATGAGCGATCGACAGTTGCGCGGCTACTTTACCTGGCGTGCCCAAGTGCGCCGCGGAACCGTCGAGGAAACGTCTACGTCCTTTGCCTTTCTGTATCTCTATGAGCTGATTTGCGGCATTGGCGTAGATAATCCGCTCGATGGTTTTAACAAGATCAAGGCCTTTTGGGATGTCTATCGCGCCTTCGAGCCCGGCATCGACCGGTTTGCGCGCGTGTGGCTGCAGGATTACGCCATGTTCCACGGGCTCGACCCCAAGCTGCTTCGCGACTCTAAAACCGTCATGTTCGATAACGCCCTTATCGAACTGCGGCGCGCGGCACGAGACCTTGTACCGGCACCGTCCGGCCAGACCCCTAAGCGTCGCAAAACCTCCGAGCCCACGCTCCCCCTTCCGCCCGATGAGGTGCGCGAGGAGCGACTCATGGCCGCCATCAACGCCCTCTCCACGTACAACCTAAGTAGCTCGCGGCTCGACCGCAGCCACCACCGCGATCTGCGCCACGTGGCGTGCGCCGTGTATGTCCGCATGGCGCGCTACTATGACACGCACCGAAAGACCGGCATCGTGGCAAGTTTATTTGGGGAGGAGACGGCAATGCCCTACACCATGTTTGCCTCGGCCGTATTCTTTGCGCCCGAGCGCCACGAGGACTGCGAATACCGTCTGGACCCCATCCATATCTACCGTTGCCAAAACGGCTTTTGGGAATGCATGCGTATCCACGGTAGTAGGCAAAAGAGCAGCAAGCTCGGTGAAATGATGCGCGCCTGCGACCAACGCCTGCGCCTGGCGCTGGACCCTGCCCATCCCCTTAAGGAAGAAAAGGTCCCCAAATATCTGGCCAAGATTATCGATGACGAGATTGTGGCATGGCTTTCGTGGGACGCCGCACACCAGCCCGTCAAGATCGATATCGATCTGAGTCAGCTGGGGCATATTCGGAGCGCCGCCGCACAAACGCGCGAGGCGCTTTTGATTGACGAGGAACGCGAGGACGGCTCGTCCGCAGAAGCCGAGGCAGCGGACTCAGGGCAACCGGAAGCCGAGCCCGTAGCCGACGCGATGGTCGAGGCGGTCGCGGCGGCTGCAGGGCAGGACGAGTCCGACGAGCCGACCATATCCACCGAACAGTTTGGTGTCGTGGCACCGCTTCTCGCGCCGACGCCCACGTTCGCAGCTGTTACGCCCGCTGACGCCACAAACGAACTCGCGCCCGCCGCAAACGCCTATCTCCGCGCTCTGCTCGAGCACAACGCAGTACAGGCGGAATCGGCGGTAGTGCAATCGGAGCAGAGCGAGGACATGCTCGTCGATACCATCAACGAGGCGCTCTTTGACCTGGTGGGCGACACCGTAATTGAATTTAGCGCAGCAGGGCCGCAGATTATCGAGGACTACGAAGCAGACGTGAGAGGATACCTAGACCATGAGTGATACCGCATCCGCAGCACCTCGCGTGCCCAAGCGCGTCGCTGCCGTCATTCTCAACTCGCTCAAGGGCGGCGTGGTCCCGCGCATCGGCCTTCCTTACATCACCGTAGGGCGCGAGGTCGAGATCCGCGCCCTGCTCACCGATCTGAGTCTCATCGCCGACGGTGGCGCGAGCTTCCGCTTTCTGGTCGGTCGTTACGGCGCCGGCAAGAGCTTTTTGCTCCAGACTATCCGCACGCACGCCATGGGCGAGGGGTTCGTCGTCGCTGATGCCGACCTGTCGCCCGAGCGCCGCCTGCAGGGCGGTCAGGGACAGGGCCTTGCCACCTACCGCGAGCTCATCCGCAATATATCGACCAAGACGCGCCCCGAGGGCGGTGCGCTCAACCTTATTCTGGATCGCTGGGTCGCCTCGTGTGCCGACGTCGACGAGTCGGTCGTCAATGCCCAACTGGCCCCGCTCGAGGAGATGGTCCACGGCTTCGACTTCACCCGCATGCTCCGCCGCTATCGCATGGCCGCATCCGGGGGCGACGAAGAGACCATGAGCCGCGTGACCAAATGGATTCGCGGCGAATACCGCACCAAGAGCGAGGCACGCGCCGAGCTGGGCTCCTCGACCATCATCAGCGATGACGACTGGTACGACTACGTTAAGCTCATTGCGCGCTTTTTGGTTTGCAGTGGCTACAAGGGCATGCTGGTGCTCATCGACGAGCTCGTGAATCTGTATAAGATTCCCAACGCCATCACGCGCCAATACAACTACGAGAAGATCCTGACTATGTACAACGACACGCTCCAGGGCAAGGCGCAGTACCTGGGCATGATCATGGGCGGCACGCCAACCTCCATCGAAGACCGCCGCCGCGGCGTGTTCTCCTACGAGGCCCTGCGCAGCCGACTCGCTCAGGGCCGCTTTGCGCGCGAAGACCTTAAGGACATGCTCGCGCCCATCATCCGCCTGCAGCCACTCACCTACGAGGAGCTACTGGTGCTCATCGAAAAACTCATGCAGATCCATGCCGGCTACTTTGGCTGGACGCCCACGCTTGCCGAAAACGACTTGGTGGACTTTCTCAAGATTGAGTTCGGCCGCGTGGGAACCGATACGCACTTGACGCCGCGTGAGGTTATCCGTGACTTTATCGAGCTGCTCGATATCCTGTGTCAGAACCCCGATGCAAATGTGGCCGAGCTGCTGCAAAGCGTCGGCGGCGACGCGCTGGCGCCGGCAGCCGCAACAGGCGACACCGGCACCGCAGGCGGCAACCGCAACTTCGCCGAGTTCACCATCTAACCTACCAAAAAGGGACAGGTTTATTTTGGCAGGTTTTATCTGGGCAAACGTTGAAGCAGTAATGCAGCAAGCCGTTGCCAGCCGCGTTGAGAGATTCGTTGTTGAAAGGAGGCCCCGTGAACGCCTTTGACCGCTACGCCCCGTTTATCCAAGACTTCATCTACTCCCACGATTGGGAGAGCCTACGCTCTATCCAGGTTGCAGCAGCTGATGCCATCTTTAACACGCAAGATAATGTGCTCCTGACGGCATCCACGGCTTCCGGCAAAACCGAGGCAGCCTTCTTTCCCATCCTGACCGAGTTTTGGGAGAACCCGCCCGCAAGCGTGGGCGCCCTCTACATTGGCCCCCTCAAGGCGCTCATCAACGACCAATTCGTCCGCCTCAACGACCTGTGCGAAGAAGCCGATATCCCCGTCTGGCACTGGCATGGCGATGTCTCGCAATCACACAAGGCCAAACTCATCAAAAAACCGAGCGGCATCCTACAGATTACGCCCGAGTCGCTCGAGGCGCTCCTGATCCATAAGCACATGGCGATCCCGCGCATGTTTTGCGACCTGCGCTATGTGGTTATCGACGAAGTCCATTCGCTCATGCGCGGCGACCGCGGCGGGCAGACGCTCTGTCTTATCGAGCGCCTCTCGCGCATGGCAGGCGTGCAGCCCCGCCGCATTGGCCTTTCGGCCACCATCGGCGACCCCGAGCGCACGGGCGCCTTTCTCTCGCAGGGAACGGGGCGCGACTGCGTTATCCCCCGCTTTGAGGAACCGCACCGCGTGTGGCGCATCTCCATGGAGCACTTCTACAACTCGGGCCCCCAGGCTCAGCAACGAGGATTCGTAGGCACAGGTCCACAAGAAGCCGAGGTGCTTGCTTGCGAGCGTATTGAGACGGCGGCGCCCGCGGCGCTGCCCGCATCCGGACAAGACATGTGCCACAGCGGACAGCTTACACAGGAAGAACACCGTCAACGTCGTGAGCAGGCGCGGGGCAAGGCCGCTCCCAAAGACCGTCGCACTTCCTCGGCCCCCGAGGGCGAAGTCGACATCCCACGAGCGACCGAGCAGGCGCTTCTCAACCCCACCGACACGGCGCCCGACAACGCCGACCCCGGCATGGGCTATATCTTTGAGCATACGCGCGGCCGCAAATGCCTGGTCTTTGCCAACTCGCGCGAGGAGGCAGAGGCCGTGTGCTCCATGCTGCGCAGCTACTGCGAGAGCCGGCACGAGCCCGACCGTTTTCTCATCCATCACGGCAATCTTTCGGCATCGCTACGCGAGACGGCCGAGGAGCTCATGCGCGACGAGGAGCAGACGCAGACAACCGTCACCACCTCTACGTTGGAGCTCGGTATCGATATCGGCCGCCTGGAGCGCGCCTTCCAGATTGACGCGCCGTTTACCGTTAGCTCCTTTTTGCAGCGCATGGGGCGCACGGGCCGTCGCGATCTTCCGCCCGAGATGTGGTTTGTCATGCGCGAGGAAGAGCCCGAGCCGCGCACGATGATGCCCGAAACCATTCCCTGGAAGCTCCTGCAGGGTATCGCGCTCGTACAACTCTATCGCGAGGAAAAGTGGGTCGAGCCACCCAAGCTCGATCGTCTCCCCTACAGCCTGCTCTATCACCAGACTATGTCGACCCTCACCAGCACCGGCGAGCTCACGCCGGCCGAACTTGCCCAGCGCGTGCTCACGCTCAGCTATTTCCACCGTGTCTCGGCAGACGATTACCGCGTGCTGCTACGTCACCTCATTAAGATCGACCATATCCAGGTCACCGAAGGTGGCGGGCTCATCGTGGGTCTCGCGGGCGAGCGCATCATCAACAACTTTAAGTTCTACGCCGTGTTCCAGGAAAACGAGGAGTTTACCGTCCGGAGCGAATCGGCCGAGCTGGGCACGATCGTTAATCCGCCCCCGCCCGGTGAGCGCATCGCCATCGCCGGACACTGTTGGATTGTCGAGGAAGTGGACTGGAAGCGCCACACTGTCTTTGCCACGCAGGTCAAGGGCCGGGTGCCGGCCTACTTTGGCGACTGCCCCGGCGACATTAACACGCATGTGCTCGAGCGCATGCGCAAGGCGCTCAACGAGCACGCGACATATCCGTACCTTATGGGTAACGCACGGGCCCGCTTGGCGCAGGCTCGTCATACCGCCGAGATTTCGGGGGCGGGAACCAAGCCGCTCATTAACCTGGGCGGCGATACCTGGGTGCTCTTCCCCTGGCTGGGCAGCTACGCCTTTTTGGCGCTCGAGCGCATGCTCAAGATTAAATGTGCCGCGGAGCTGGGCCTTCGCGGGCTCGATCCGTCACGCCCGTACTTTATGCAGTTTAAGATGAAGGCCGACGAGGAGACGTTCTTTGAGGTGCTCGCCGCCGAGGCCGAAAAGGACTTCGATCCCATCGAGCTCGTCTATCCTGGCGAGGTGCCTTACTTTGACCGCTACGACGAGTTTGTTCCCGAAGAGCTCGTGCGCAAGGGCTTTGCCGAAGGCGTGCTCGACATCGAGGGTATGAAGCAGCGCGTTCTCGGCTGGCGCGACCACGCCTAAGACCAGTCTTTTTTGGGACGGGGAGACTTACTTGTCGTGAAGGACGGTGCCGAGGAAGTCGGTGTCGAAGGGCACGGCTTCGGCAAAGGCGTAGTCGCCGTCGCTGGCGATGAGCAGGTAGTTCTCCTCGCCGCCGAACTCCGTATCGCCACAAGGCGCCACCCAAGCGCGGTTGAACACCTCAAGTGCCGTGGCAACGCAATCGCGCAGGAACGTCACATCGCTCCCCTCGTTTGCGCTCACGATATTGGCAACGTAGATGCCGCCGGCATTCAGGCTGCCCCGCACCAGGCGCAGCGCCTCAACGGTCGCCAGCTCGCGCACAGGCTCGGCACCGCCAAAGCAGTCGCTCACAACGACGTCGTAGCGACGATGGCCCACGCTCGTCACACCCAGATACGAGCGAGCCTCGGCGGTAATCACCCGCAGGCGATCGCCCACCGTGTGCTCCAGTTCATCCAGATAGAACCAACGGCGCGCCAAGCGCGTTATCTCTCCGTCATACTCGATGACGTCCATACGCAAGCCCTCATGCGACAACAGTGCAAACTTGGGATAGGAAAACCCACCGCCGCCGAGCATAAGCATGCGGTCGATGCCGTGACCATAAGCGTCGCGCATTGCATCCTCGGCCTCAAACACATCGTCAAATGCACGATAGTACGCAAAGGCCGGCTCCGCCCAACGATCGCCAACATAGCTCGCGCTTTGGTAGACGCCGCCCTGCACGAGCACACGGACCTCGTCACCGCCCTCATTGTGCATGCGCTTCACCCGCGCCAGCCCGTTGCGGGTCCTCGCGACCTGCAAACAGGCAGCGCGAACAGCGACGGCGGCCGCACCAAGCGCCGCGGCTCCCAGGGCAACGCCGGCAACGACGCCGGCAGAAACACTTGGCTTGTTCATCTAGAGCTCCTTCTGCAGATAGAGTCCATGGTCATAAAACCCAAGATGGCGATAGTACTCGCGCGTACCAATCGCGCTGATCACGTTGATGTGCGTATAACCGGCATCCCGAGCTATCTGGCACGCACGCTCCACGAGCAAACGTCCCAATCCATGGTGCTGCGCCGCCTGACCCTGGTCGCCCACGCGCGCCGCCATACCGTACACGTGCACCTCGCGAATCATCGCCTCGTCCGGCGTCGTCGGCAGCTCGTCCACATGCGCGGCAACAAAAGCGCGATCGGGCAGCGACAACCGCAAAAAGCCCGCGATCTTGCCCCGCGGCGTCACCCATTGCAAAAAGTGCTCGTAAGTCACCGGCGTCTCGTACGCCACTTCCTCATCAAGGGTCAACTCGTCCAGGTCGGCACCCGCCGTGCTGATCTCGCGATAGCGAATCTCACGCACCGTCGCACCGTCACCCCGAGCAGCCAGGCGGTTCTCGACGAGCTGACGTAGGTTGGGCTTCTTGTTGCCCACCATGATGTCGTCGGAGCTAAAGTCGCGAATCATACGGCTGATGCGGCAGAACGCCGGCGTCACCACGATGTCGTCGGCCAGCACATCGAGCAGCTCTTCCTCGGTATAGGGGCGCCACTCGCCACGCTCATAGCAGCCCACCAGACGCGAGCCCTCGATGAGCGCACACGGGTAAACCTTGACCTCGTCGGGCATAAAGGCCCCTTCGGTCATAAAGCGCTCGTAGTCGCGCTTGTCCCCCTCGGGCGTGGCGCCCAGCAAGTTGAGCATAAAATGCGCGTGGATCTTAAAGCCAAACAGGCGCGCAAGCGAAAACGCCCGCTCGATCTGCGCCACCGAAATGCGACGCTCGTTGATATCGAGCAAATGCTGGTCGAGGCTCTGGATACCCATCTGAATCTTGGTGCAGCCCAGACGGCGGATAAGCGTGAGGGCCTGCGGCGTTACGGCATCGGGGCGCGTCTCGATAACGAGTCCCACCACGCGATGCTTCGCCGTCTCGTTGATGCGCTGCTGACGCTCGAGCTCCTCCATCGTTGCCGTCTGCCACTCGGTGACCTCGCCCCACGGCGTACCGGGGCCGTACAGACGACGCACCGCGCGGTTATAGCCGCCCACGGCAACATCCACACGCTCCTGCTCGTCGGCAACGCCGGCAGCGAGCTTGGCCTCGTCTGTCGCAATGCCGGCAGCCCGATAGCGCTCGCGGCGCTCTGTTACCACCGGCGGCAGGGCATCGGCGGGAGCGTCATCGAGCAGGCGCCCCGCCTCGGCACGGCTGATGCCCGGACGCGCCAACATGGGGTTTGCCGCCACGCCCGCCACCGCATCATCATTGAGCGCACGGAAGAGCTCCGACATAAACCATGCCTGATACCCTTGCGAATAGTCGCTCCAGGTACCGCCGAGCACGATGAGCTCGATCTTGTCGGTCGCATGCCCCATCTGCGAAAGCGCCGTCAAACGGGCGCTCACCTGCAGATACGGATCGAAGCAGTTTTGCTCCGCACGGGCGCACGCCGGCTCGGCGTGCAGGTAGCTTTTGGGCATGCGCAGATCGTTGGGGCAAAACAGGCAATCGCCCGAGCATGGCCAGGGCTTGGTGATGACGGTAATGGTCGCCACGCCCGAGGCCGTTCGGCGCGGCTTCATACGCAGCACCTGCAGCAGTTGGCGTTCCAGATCGGCATCGACATTCCATCCAGCCCAACGAGCCGGCTCCTCGCGCTTCACCCGCTGGTAAAACGGCAGCAGGCGGCGCTTGGCCAAATCGCGTTTGTCGGCGCCCTCACGGCGCGCCTCGGCATGTATCAGCTTGACGAGTGCCTTGTCGTCCACGGTCTCGCCGCGACGCAGAGCCTCGAGTATGTTCAAAATAATCTGTTCCATGCCCCCATTGTAAAGGCAAAGGCGCCGGAGCCAGTCACGGCCCCGGCGCCTCCATCAAAGAGCATGCCTATATGCACCGATCTCCGAAAACCGCATGTCACACCGATTCGAACGACATGTCGCCCGAACCGACCTTAAAACGATACGTTGCAGACTTGTCACCGTTGTCGAATTCAGCATTCAATATGGTCTCGCCATCGTAGCCAAGCGGAAGGAAATCGCTCTCAAAGTCACCGCTGCCCACGGTGAGGCTCGCCTTAAAGCCCGTAGAGTTCGGAACCGATATCTCCACATCGCCCGAGCCCACGCTTACGTCCATCGACTTCGCGGGGGCCTGGTAGAGCTCGAACGCCACATCGCCCGAACCGACCTCGGCATCCAAGGTGTCGGTTACGGTGCCCGCAAACTCGATGTCTCCCGAGTCCAAAGTCAAGTTGAGGTCATGACACGCAATGTCCGTGACCGTCAGATCGCCCGATCCTACATTCGCTGTAATGCCCACCATGTTATCGGCAACTTCGCGCGGCAGTTCGACGGTAACCGTGCGGTCAATGGCGCGCTCGTCATCGCAATCGAACTGGCGAATCTTGAGCGCAGAACCCTTAACCTCGGCCAGATTCTGAGTGGCAGCATCGTAGGTAGCTACCCCCTTTGCAACACGACCGCTCTCGATGACACGCACCTGCCCGCCGGAAACGCACTTGATCTCAACCTCACCCGATGTCACATCCAGGTCAAGGGACTGGAATGAGTCGGCATCAAACGTTTCGCTCGAAAGCTGCCGAGACTGAGCGGAATAGTTACCGCCATCCAAAGAATCGTCCCCGTCAACCACATCGTCCATACCGGACAAACCGGATGCAATATCGCCGAGATCCCACGGGCCATCAAAATGAAACAATATCCGCGAAGTGCCAAAGATAAGCCCGATGATGAGCACGAACGCTCCGATACCGACGCCCAGGCGGACCTTGGACTCATGCGAGAGCTTCATCATTCATCACCTTCTTTGGCGCTCGGCTCAGCGGCGGTCGAGGAAGCCACGTCAGTATCAACCGCAGCGGAAACATCCTGAGCCTTAGCCGCCTCCGGCGCCGGACCAACCTGAATATCCCCGCGTGCCCAATCGCCATCGAGCGCACGCGCCACCCAGTGATAGATGGGGATTGTAAAGAAGATCAGCGCGGCAAAGGAGCAACCAAACAGGAACATCAGCAAAAAGAACAGCAGCCAGCACACGGCCCAATACGGAAACGACTGGAACGGACCTTTCACCGGAGTCGAGCCAGCTGCGCC
This sequence comes from Collinsella sp., assembly GCA_019419605.1. GTDB lineage: Bacteria > Actinomycetota > Coriobacteriia > Coriobacteriales > Coriobacteriaceae > Collinsella. Next base: position 20,583 of record DXZP01000006.1, on the reverse strand, counting down.
GCCACTCGTCACCTGCGCCGTAGCGGCATTGGCGGCCTGCGCGCTCCAGCTTGCCGCTTGCGCCGCCTTGGCGGCGGCATCACTCGCCTGTGTTGCCGCCTCGGTAGCACGTGCCGCTGCCTCATGGGTACGGGCGCGCTCCGCTGCCTCGGCCTCGCGCTGACGGGCGCGGTCCTCGTTCTCAAACTCGATATCGTCCTCGATCTCATCGCTCGGATTAAGGAGCTCATCCAAACTCACGCCATAGAGTTTTGCGAGCGAGATCAGGTTCTCGGTATCGGGCGAGCTCTCCGCACGCTCCCATTTACTGACCGCCTGGCGCGACAGCCCCAGCTTTCGCGCTAGCCCTTCTTGGCTAAAACCCTTGCTGCGACGAAGGTCGGCGAGCCGCTGCGCAGTTTCTACATTCATGGTTCCTCCTATGCGATGCCAGCCGTGCCGCCGGACCGTTTTTGTTCTTAAGGCGCCTTGCACAGTTAAAAATCTATCCGCCACCGCCAAAAGCATGCCACCTATTCTAGTGAGATTTTTGACAACCGGCGGTTGCGGGCATATATGAGCTGCGGAAATGTGTCCAAACAAAGCAATGACCCGCAGCTCGGTTGTCCCCGTTGCGGCGTTAACGGTAGTATGGTCGTACTGTTTATTCCGCACCGCCAACGGAGGGAGTTCCGCGCCGTGAACCGCGATTTCGCCTCATCGCTCATTCAGCTCAACAATACGTTCTATCGCGAGCACTCCGCCTCCTTCTCCGATACGCGCCAGGCACCGTGGCCCGGCTGGGTACGCACCATGGACATAGCGCTCGAGCAGCTCGACGTCGCCACGATCGAGCATCCCGTCCGCGTCTTCGATCTTGCCTGCGGCAACATGCGATTCGAGAACTTTGCCGCCGGCGGCGCACTTTCCGCCAAGGGCGTCGACGGCGCAAACCCCTCGGCAGACGCCAGTTGCCCGTTTGAGTTCTATGGTGTTGACTCGTGTCAGGATTTGGCTATCGATGCGCACGGTCACGCCCTGCGCATTCCCAACCTGCACTTCCAGGAACTCGACGTACTCGATGCCCTCATGAAGCTCAACCCCGCCGAGACACCCGACGTGCTTTTCGACGCCCCGCTCGCCGACATCTCGGTCTGCTTTGGCTTTATGCACCACGTGCCGTCGTGCGAGTACCGCGTACGCGTGCTCGACGCCCTGGTGCGCCAGACGCGCCCAGGCGGCATCATCGCCATCAGCTTTTGGGAGTTTATGAACGACGAGCGCATGGCGCGCAAGGCCGTTCGCGCCGAAGCCCGCGCCGAGCTCACCCCGCCGTTTGAAAGTTACGATTCCGCGCAGTTTGAAGCCGGCGACCACCTCATTGGCTGGCAAAACGACCGCCACGCCTACCGCTATTGCCATCACTTTGACGATCAGCAGATCACCGACCTGGTGCGCGGCGTGCGCACATTCTACAAGAGCGGCGAGGTCCCCGTGCGCGAGCTTGAGCGCTTCTATGCCGACGGTCGCAGCGGCGAGCTCAACCGTTACGTGATTCTCAAGCGCCTGTAGGCATCGGCGACTTGCCGCCGAGCCGCACCGCAACTTTCGGGCAAGCTATGCCCCACCCTTTTCAACCCATTGATGGAACGTGCTGCCATGCGTTCCATACTCATGATCAAGGAGCCTCATGGGAGCCGTCCACGTTCGCACGCCTAAGAACTTTGTGCTCGAGGAGCGCCTGGAGCGCTACGCCGATGCGATTGAGACGAACCCCGAGGCCTATGCCGGAGATTGGCGCGAGGCTTGCGCGCCAGTTGGCAGCAAGCCCTTCGAACACCTTCACCTGGATCTTGGCTGTGGCAAGGGAACGTACCTTGTAGAGCGCGCGGCCCACGAGCCAAACACCCTCTTTATCGGTATGGACCAGGAGCCCATCTGCATCGCCTATGCCGCACAGAAAATCTGCGAGCAGGAGCTGTCCAACGCACTCGTCCTGCCCCGAGGCGCCGCATCGCTGCCGCAGCTGTTTGCCGCAGGCGAGCTCGATGCCATTACCATTAACTTTCCCACGCCGCAGCCCAAGGCCAAGTACGCCAAAAAACGACTCGTCCATGTCGACCATCTGATGCTCTACCGCCCGCTCTTTTCAGCCGGCGCCACCGTCACACTGCGAACCGACAGTAAGCCATTGCGCGACTACGCCCTGGGGCAGTTTGCCGCGGCCGGCTACGACACGCTTTGGGTAAGCGACGACGTCCGCCGCGACCATCCCGAGCATCCCGAGACCGAGTACGAATGCCGCACGCGCGAGATGGGTGCCGTCGTCTATGGCATTTGCGCCACACCCGGCGCGCAGCCCAGCAATGAACAGCTCGCGGCGGGCCGCGCGCAGGAGCAAAGCCTTGCCTGCTACCTGCCCGAAAACCTCGATGAGCTCACCTATGTACCTCTGGGCATGGAAGAGGCCGTCGAGAACTTTAGAAACCGCGCCCGCAAAGGCAAGAAGCGCCTGCCGCAAGAGTCCTAGGGGCTTCTGATGGTCGCGGCGTCGGCAAACAAGCGCAAATTGGCGCCAGCGAACGGCCCTCAAACCTAAGTGAGTAGACTTTTTTGCAATAGCCAGGCACAGCCCGCATAGCGAAACATAAAACCGCAGGTAGAACCCTTGCGCAAAAGTCATGTGCTCGCAATATCGCAAAAAGTCTACTCACTTGGCTAGCGACTACACTAAACGGCTGGGCAGAACGCCCATTTCCTGCATTTTCTTGCCTGCGAACGCATCGATGCGACGCTACGCCATAATAGTTGGCGGACAATCGCGAGAGAAAGCAAACACATGGCACAGACCACGACAGATATCGCCGCCAGCACCGTCCCCGGTGCCGGAGCCGCCAGTTCATTCTCGGGCGGCACGGGAACCGAAGCCGAATTCGGCTCACTCGGTGCGCTCTCCCCCACCTGGTGGGAGCCCGAGGACGGCAGCGAGCCCGAACCGTGGCTCACGCCCGACCAGGCCTTCGAGCGCTTCTTTGAATGGACGAGCGATCGCGGTATTGAGCTGTGGGACCACCAGGAAGAGGCCCTCATGGATCTAGCCGCCGGCGATCACGTCATTCTGGGCACGCCGACCGGATCGGGCAAGTCGCTTGTCGCGCTGGGCATGCTCTTTATGGGCATGGCACAGGGCAAACGCTGCTATTACACGGCCCCCATCAAGGCTCTGGTCAGCGAGAAGTTTTTCGACCTTGTGCAGGTGCTCGGCCGCGATAACGTCGGTATGATCACCGGCGACACGCATATCAACACCAAGGCGCCCGTCATCTGCTGTACGGCAGAAATCCTCGCCAACGACGCACTACGCGAGGGCGAAGATGCCGATGTTGGCTGCGTCGCCATGGACGAGTTCCACTACTTTGCCGACCCCGATCGCGGTTGGGCCTGGCAGGTGCCGCTGCTCACCCTGCCTCACACGCAATTCATGCTCATGAGCGCCACGCTCGGCGATGTCACTGCCATCGCCGCCTCACTCGAGGAGCACACCGGCGCTGCTTGCGACTTGGTCGTCGACGCCCCGCGTCCTGTTCCGCTGAGTTACGACTATGTGACGACCTCCCTCGAGGGCACGGTCGAGCTCGCCATGCGCCGCGACGAGGCCCCACTCTATATCGTGCACTTTAGCCAGGATGCCGCACTTGCGACGGCACAGTCGCTCGCCAATTTTGGCATTGCCAACAAGGAGCAGCGCGAGGCCATCAAGGAGGCGGCCAAGGGCACGAGCTTCTCGACGGCCTTCGGCAAAATCCTCAAGCGCTTGCTCGGATGCGGCGTCGGCGTGCACCATGCTGGCATGTTGCCGCGCTACCGCCTGCTGGTCGAGCGCTTGGCGCAGCAGGGCCTGCTACCCGTCATCTGCGGCACCGATACGCTCGGCGTCGGTATCAACGTGCCCATCCACACCGTGGTGCTCACCGCGCTCACCAAGTTCGATGGCTATAAGATGCGTCGTCTGCGCGCCCGCGAGTTCCATCAGATTGCCGGTCGTGCCGGCCGCTCGGGCTTCGATACCGAGGGCATGGTCATCGCCGAGGCACCCGAGCACGAGATCGAGAATGCCAAGCTTATGGCCAAGGCGGGCGACGACCCCAAAAAGCTCCGCAAGATTAAAAAAAAGAAGGCCCCCGAGGGCTTTGTCACCTGGAACAAGCAGACGTTCGAGCGCCTGATCGAGACGCAGCCCGAGACACTCAAGCCGCGCCTGCGCATCACGCACTCCATGGTGATTAGCGTGGTCGAGCAGGGTGGCGATGCCCGAGCCCGCGTACACGACCTCATCGAGACGAGCCTGCAGACCCCCGAGGAAAAGGCTAAGCTCGAGGTTCGTGCCGACGAGATCTTCGCCACGCTCATCGATTCCGGCGTCGTCGTGCGCACCGAGGTGCCGCCCGCACCCGACGCTCCGGCTGACGCCGCGCCGGACATCGACTACGCACTGACGGTCGACCTGCCCGGGGACTTTGCGCTCGACCAGCCGCTCTCGCCGTTTTTGCTTGCCGCGTTGGAGCTGCTCGATCCCGAGAGCGAGACCTATACCATGGACCTGATCTCGATGGTCGAGGCAACGCTCGAGGATCCCAAGCAGGTGCTGCGCGCTCAGGAGCGCGCAGCGCGCGACCGCGCGATGGCCGAAATGAAGGCTGACGGCGTCGAATATGAGGAACGCCTGGAGCGCATCCAGGATGTCACCTACGAAAAACCGCTCGAGGACTTGCTCGACGCCGCCTTCGACAAGTACTGCCAGGAAGTGCCCTGGGCAAACGACTACCAGCTCTCTCCCAAAAGCGTCCTGCGCGATATGCTGGAAAGCGCGAGCGATTTTAAGGGTTACATTCAAAAGCTCGGCATCGCCCGTTCCGAGGGCATTTTGCTGCGTTACCTGGCAGAGGCCTACCGTTCGCTCGACCGCACCGTGCCCATCGAGAAGCGCGACGAGCGTCTGCGCGACATTATCTCGTGGCTCGGCTTTGTGGTGCGCTCGGTGGACTCGAGCCTGGTGGACGAGTGGGAGAACGCCGGCAACCCGGCAGCCCTCGATGCTGCGCCGCCGCAGGGCATCGACGAGGTCGTGGCGGACCGCCGCGGCTGCACGCTGTTGGTGCGCAACGCGCTCTTCCGCCGCGTGACCCTTGCCGCCCGCGAGCACGTTCGCGACCTGGGCGAGCTCGACGACGACTGGGGCATGAGCGAGATCCGCTGGCAAAAAGCACTCGACGCTTACCACGAGCAGCACGAGGAAATCCTCACCGACGGAGATGCCCGCAGCGCCGCGATGTTTTCCATCGACGAGTCCGACGAGAAGACCGCGCACGTATGGCACGTGCACCAGATCTTTGCTGACGAGGATGGCGACCACGATTTTGGCATCATGGGCGATGTCGATCTGGACGCCACGCAAGACGGCGGCGAGGTAATCTTCAAGAACTACCGTGTCGGCTTTATCGAGGACCTGCTCGAGGACTAGCCGGGCGCAATGGGACGAAACAAAGCGGGGTCGCTGGCAACATCGCCAGCGGCCCCGCTTTTTGCGCGATACGCTATCCCCTACTCGGCATCCTCGACCTCATACGAATCCGCCTCGGCTGGCTCATCGTTCGTCTCTGTCGCGGCCCCGCGCGCCTCGTCAAACGCTGCTTTCATGGTCTTGTTGCCCCACGTGAGCTTGCGAATGGTAAGATCGTCGGCTTTCTTGTTGGCAAGGCGCAGATTGTTCTCGGAGGACAGCAACGCCTCCTTGGTTTTCTGCAGATGGCTAATCGTCTTGTCGATCTCATCGATTGCCGTTTGGAACTTGCGGCTCGCGATCTCGTAGTTGCGGCCGAAATCGTTCTTGAACTTCTCCATCTTGGCTTCGAAGTTCGTGACATCGATATTCTGCTGCTTGTACTCCGCCAGCTCCTGCTTATAGCGAAGCGAACCCATGGCGGCATTGCGTAGCAGCGTAATGATGGGAATGAAGAACTGCGGGCGGATCACATACATCTTCTCGTAGCGATAGCTCACGTCCACGATTCCCGCGTTGTAAAGCTCGCTCTCGGGCTCGAGCAGCGTGCAGAGCACCGCGTACTCACAGCCTTTCTGGCGACGATCGTGATCGAGTTTCTTAAAGAAGTCCTCGTTTTTATGCTTGGTCGCGGTCTCGTCGTTCTCGTTTTTCATCTCGAACATAATCGAAATGACCTCGTTGCCGCTCGCGTCGCGCTCACGGAAAATGAAGTCTCCCTTGGTGCCCTCGGATGCATCGTTATCTTTCTCGAAGTACGCATTGGGAAACGCCGTCATGCGCAGACGGTTAAACTCGGTCTCGCAGTGCTGCTCGAGCGACTCGCCCACCATCTTGGTGGACAGGCGAACCTTCATGTCCTTAAGGCGCTCAATCTCTTCATCCTTGTAGCGAATCAGGTCATCGCTCGCGCGCTTGGCCTGCGCAAGCTCGAGCTCGTGTGCCGCCTTGGCTTGCTCCTCGCGAGAATCGCGCACCGCCAGCTCGCTCGTCAGTTTGGCACGTGCCTCATCGCGCTCTCGCTCCGCCGCGGCGACCGCCTCTGACAGGTTCATTTTTGCCATCAGTTCCTGCTCGCGCAGCTGGGCACGCAGGCCCTCGGCCTCTTGCTCGGACTGAGCCTTTGCGGCGGAAAACTTCTCTTGCACCTTCGCGCGATAGTCAGTAAGCGCGCGCTCGGCCTCGCTGCGAGCGGCATCGAGCTCACGCTGCGACTCTGCCGCGGCAGCGGCAAGCGCCATCTCCTGGGCCTTGTCCGCCGCGGCGATCCTGGCCTGCAGCTCGGCAATCTGAGCGTCGCGCGCGGACAGGTCGTTTTGAGCAGCATTGCGTGCCGCCGCCTCGGCAAGCCTGGCTTCATCATCTTTGCGCTCCAACTGCGCACGTAAATTGTCGATCTCGCGCTGAAGCTCGGCATTCTCCTTTTGAGCATCGGAACGAGCCTCAACCGCCGCGCGCTGACTTGCACTCTCGCGCTCTGCGGCAGCGCCTTCGAGCTTGGCGCGCAGCTCGGCAAGCTCAGCGTCGCGCTTGGCAACCTCTTGTGCCAGCTGCTGAGCTGCAGCGTTCTTCTGCTCGACAAGCTGAGCGTCGCGCTGAGACTCTGCCTTTTGCAAAGCAGCCGTCGAGCGCGAGCGCTCAAGCTCCAGTGCCTGCTCGCCCTCGCGCTGGACCGCCTTCACGCGCTCATCCAGGTCGCGCGAGAACTCGGCATCGCGCACCTGCTTGACGATATCCGCATAGCCGGACGCATCGACCTTAAAAACTTCGCCACAATGCGGGCACTTGATCTCGTTCATAGCAGCTCCTCGATGGACGCAAATTTCAACCGCCTACACTCTACCGCGCCGCACGGACAAAAAAGGCGCCGCTGCCATAATGGCAACGGCGCCAGAACCACCACAAAGGCGACTGTCCCCTTTGTGGTGACTTGGGTCCTTACAGGTCGCGGTAGTCGATCAGGCGAAGATCGGATTGAGACTCGAGCCAAGCGCGAAGCTCGGGGTCGATCAGTGCATCGACTTCCTTGGTACGATCGGTCGTGAGCGAGCTGTTCTCCAGGATAAAACGATCGAGATAACCCGGATGGCACACAAAGACGACCGTCTCGCCGTCCACCATCCCGCGAACCGTCTGCATGATTGCCTCTTTGGGCTCGTAGCCCGGCTCCATCGAGCGCATCACCATGCGCAGATCAGTATCTCCGCAATGCACCACAGCCGCGGGGTCGAAGCTCGCCTTTTGCTCCTTAAGGCCCAGCTCCTGAGCAACCGCCGAGATCGCTCGGTTAAGGTTTTTGCTCATGACGGCATGGGCCTCAAAGTAATCGGGCTCGCGGCCCACGATCTCGACAAAGCGGTCATGCTGCGCGCGGATCTCGATGCAGGCCTCGTCGAAGTCTATCAACTCCTCGCCGCGCTTAAAATGATCGCGGAAGGTACGGCTGCTATGGAACTCATCATTCTCGTTGAGCATGCTCGGAATGAGCGCCGGGTCGGCACACGGCTTGCCCAGGCACACGTTGGTATGCTGACCCACCGCAATGCCGGCATCCGCCACGAGCGACCAGCCACGCTCGGCCTCGGGCATATTGGGCATAAGTCCCGCCGAGCGCACCAGGCCCTCATTGATACTGCGGGCAATCCCCAGGTTAACGGCATACGAATAACCGATATCATCGGCACGAATGAGCAATTGCTTCATATTGACCCCCATCTACGGAAAGGGACACTTGAAGCGCAGCCAAGTGCCCCAGATAATTGTCCTACCGAACGGATGCTTTAGGCTTTGGCGGCAGCAGCGTCTTCGTCGAGCTGCTCCTTGGTAAAGCCAAAGAAGTAGGCGATGGCAGCGGCGGCAACAAATGCAGTGCCCGATGCAACGCAGCCCCATACGAGATTAGCAGTTCCGCCTGCAACATAACCTGTAATACCAAGGATATTAGTTGCGCCCAAAACATACGTGGTCACATTAGTGAGAGCCGCGATCAGGCCGCCGATAGCGCCGCCCGCGACCATGGCACCCAGGCAGCGAGTATACTTAAAGCCGCAGCCATACAGCGCGGGCTCCGTCACGCCACCGACAATGCCGGAGAGCGAGAAACCAAGCATAGCGCCCTTTTCGTCGACCTCCTTAAGGCGCAGGAAGGCACCGAAGGCCATGCCCCACGTGGCGAACTGAGCGATAGCACCCGCGACCATAACGCAGGAGTCAGACCCTGAGGTGAGCACCTGCACAATGCCGAGGGCAATCAGAACCTGGTGCATACCGGTCATAGCCAGGAACTCCCAAAGCGCGGCAATGGCGACGAGGGAGAGGATTGTGACGATGCCGCCAGCGTTTCCGAGGCCGAACATAAAGTTGCCGACCAGGTCGCCCAGAATGGAACCAATCGGAGCTAGGGCGCACAGGGAAACGGGGGTCATCACAGCCATGGTGCACACGGGCACAAACACCGTGGAGAGCATGTCGGGGATGATCTTCTTCATGAACTTCTCGACGACCATCAGCACCGGCATAGACAGCAGCATGGGGAGCACGGTCGCAGAATAGTTGTTCAGCTGAGCCGGGAGCACGCCGTAAACCATCGTGGTCGTAGCACCAGAATCCGCAGCGGCGTTGACCAACGTCATGAACTCGGGGGCAATGAGCACGCCGCCGAGCATCATGCCGAGCGGCTGGCTGCAGCCGAGCTGCTTTGCGGCAGCCCAACCCAGATAGACAGGGAGGAAATAATAGCCGGCGTTGTAAATCCAGTTGTAGAAGAAGTTGTAGATGTCAGAATCGGCAGACCAGATACCGAGCATGCCGTCGCCGCAAAGTACGGCAAGTGTGCGGAACATGGCGGCGCCCATGATAATGGGGATCGTCATGCACATTGTCTTGGACAGGTAGTTAAGGGCCTTCTTGCCCGCAGTCTTGACCGTCAGTGGCTCCTTGGTGCCGTCATCGAGGTTCTCGTCAATGGAGCCTTCGCCCTTGACGCCCAGCGCAATGGCGGCGTCATAGACCTTCGGCACGTTCTGGCCAATGATGACCTGATACTGGCCGCCAGACCACTGTGCGCCCAGCACACCCTTGATCTTCTTAACTTCATTATCATTGGGAATGGACTGATCTTTGAGGTTCAGACGCAAGCGGGTCATGCAGTGCGTCGCGTTCGTCACATTGGAGGCGCCGCCGACGGCAGCGAGCACGTCCTCGGCAATCTTCTTGTTATCGACAGCCATGTCGAATCCCTTCTCTTCCAACTAAAGGCCGTGGGACTTCACGGCACCAAGACGCACGATTCCGCTCGCGCCTGCGCAGCGCGCGATACCAGTTGGCAAGAGATTGATTTGCATGTGATTCCCGGGTGGATCGACATGAAAAAAGCCCCGCGCACAACCGACAGAGACCCAATTATGGTCTTGGCAGAATCGGTAGTGCCTCTCGGAGCTGCGCCGTGAGTAACACCCAACACACGGCGAGTATATGCGGCAGATGCGTTCGTTGCGGCTCAGATTACCGACGAACGGTAGCAAACGACCCGCGAACGGTCGCCATGACGGAAAGGAAATACCAGAGAGCCTATTTATCCGAGTGGACAGAAGCCACGCGATTCACATGCATGATCAGATAGACGAGCTCCTCTTGGGCCAATGGCTCGCCAAAGGTCTCTTGAATCAGATCGTCGACACGGTGAGCGCAACGCGATGCCGCCGGATACTGCTCCACGAGCACGTCGTAAAGACCGGAGTTCTCGGTATCGATCGGCTCTTTCTTTGCCACGCGGTCGAGCAGATAGCGCACATGAGTGGCAAAGCGGGCAAAGGCGAACGACGAGCGATCGACCGTCACACCCAACTCTTCTTGAATAATCGCGACCGTCATATCGAGCAGTCGCTCCTCGTGCTGCTCGGCAAGCACGCGCCGCTCGCTCGGCTTAACCGATGCGTTGACAATCGACATGGCAATGCCCGCGGCCTCGCTTCGGGGCATACGCACACGGAAGCTTTTCTGGATGCCGCGAACAGCCAGCTCGCCCAAGCGGTATTCGATGGGATGCAGCTGCTCCAAATCGCGCTCGAGCGGCAACGACACCACCATGTGTTCGCGGGCGCGCTTAATGGCAAACTGGATATGGTCCGCCAGTGTAATGGGGAGGTTAGGGCTCAATTCGTACGAAAGCTGTCCGGTTGCGATATCAGCCAGCTGAGCAGAAAACTCCAGCACCTCGGGGTCGACCTCATCAATAAACGCCAGGTACTTTGAATCAATGCCGTAAAAGGTACGCGTGATGACATCCAGGTCGACCTCATGCGGCATATCGCCAAAGCCGATACCGCGACCCAGCGCGATAAGCTGACGCCCCGCGCCGTCTTCGCAGATGGCAGCGTTATGGTTAATGCGCTGGATAGCCCTCATGGATTCATCGCTCCTACTGAAACGCGCCGCACAGACCATCCGCGCGGCGCGTTCATTCTACCTGCACTTACAGCTACAGTCCAAAGAAGCCTAGGATTTGGTCACGGCTTACGGGCTTGTAGTTGTTGGCATCGAGGCCAACGTCGTAGCGCAGAACCGGGCGCTCGCGATCGCGGTTGCGCGCGTTGGTGCGGTCTCCCCTGCTGTGGATATGCCCGTGCAACATGATGGCGCCACGCGCCTTGCCGTTCCAGCTGAGCATGGGGTAATGGCTCATTACCAGGCGATGGCCCTTCGCGTAACCGGGGGCGACCTCCAGATAATCGCGCACCTCATCCCAAATGTGCGGCGCGTCTGGATCTTCCCAGTCGCCGTCATGGTTACCGCGGATGAGCGTTACGTTCTGACATTCGATGCGCTCGCGCAGGCGCACCGCCTCCGCCAGGGGCAAACGATAGGTAAAGTCTCCCAAGATATAGAGGCGGTCGTCCACAGCCACGCACTCATTGATGGCATCGATGACCTTGCGGTTCATCTCCTCGACCGAATCAAACGGTCGATCCATGTCGTGCAAGATATTCGTATCGCCCAGGTGCAGGTCGGCGGTAAACCACATCATCGTCTCTGTCCTCATTTCGCAACGCGTATAAGACCTGTTTAGTATACAGACGCGGCGATGAGACAGTCACCCAAAGAGCCCGCCGAACAGACCTCGGCGACGCTTGTCCTGCTTTTTCGAAGCGTCATCCCGCGTCTTCTTGCCCTGCCGCTTCTTACGGTCCTGCTCCAACTCATCGTCATCGAGTAGCATATCCCACTCAAACGGATCGTCTGTCAGATCGAACAGGTCATCGTCATCAAACACGTGCGCCTCCATTACCGATTAGCGAGCATCCACAACGTAGTTGAGAAGTCTACGGGCCCGTGCGGACACAAATTCATCCTGTCTGCGTCTTTCAATCGTTTGCCGCAACGCTTGCGCAACGGAACGCTTGCAGATAAGATGGGAACACGGATGGCACCCGTGGCAGCGGGTCTTGCCAACTCCGATACACGTTTTCATCGTGAGAAATGGCCGTCTTCGCTTACGCGGGGGCGGCCACTTTGTTTATCCCTATGTCATCTGATTCTAATGCACAAACATGCGCACGAATTTGTGCTTCCAGCTTGCGTAGGGCGCATACCGAAACGGCACGTCCAGCCAGGTTGCCTTGTTCACGATGCTCTTCTTGTGGCTAAACGCATCGAAGCTCTCGCGGCCATGGTACTGCCCCATGCCGCTCGCGCCCATGCCGCCAAAGCCCATATGGCTCGTAGCCAGATGCATGATGGTGTCGTTAACACAGCCGCCGCCAAAGGGCACGTAGCGCACAAAGCGCTGCTGGACCTCGCGGTCCTGGCTAAAGATATACAGGGCCAGCGGCGTCGGACGATCCGTAATAAACGTTTCGGCCTCGTCTAAGTTCTCAAACGTCAGTACCGGCAAGATGGGGCCGAAGATCTCCTCCTGCATCACGGCGTCATCGGGGGCCACGCCATCCAAAATCGTCGGCTCGATCTTGAGCGAAGCCTCGCGCGTGACACCTCCAAGCACGACCTTATCGGGATCGATCAGCCCACGCACGCGCGCAAAATGTTTGGCGTTGACGATATGCCCGTAATCCTCGTTATCGAGCGGGTGCTCGCCAAACATGCGACGGACCTCTTCCTTGATGAGGCCCAGCAGCTCGTCGTGCACGCTCGTATCGACCAGCAGGTAGTCGGGCGCCACGCAGGTCTGCCCCACGTTGAGCCATTTACCAAAGGCGATACGCCGTGCCGCAACCTTCAAGTTTGCCGTCGCATCCACGATGCAGGGACTCTTTCCGCCCAGCTCAAGCGTCACGGGCGCAAGGTTTTTACTTGCGCGCTCCATGACGAGTTTGCCGACCGGAACGCTACCGGTAAAGAAAATCTTGTCCCAGCACTCATCGAGCAACGCTTCGTTCTCGGCGCGCCCGCCCTCGACAACCGTCACCAGACGCGGATCAAATGCCTCTTCACAGATTTGCTTGAGCACCGCGCTCGATGCCGGAGCATATGCACTCGGCTTGATGACCACGGTATTGCCCGCGGCAAGGGATCCGGCGAGCGGCTCGAGCGTCAGCAAAAACGGGTAGTTCCAGGGCGCCATGATGAGCGTGACGCCATAGGGCACGGCTTGCGTTTTGCACACACTCACGGCGTTGGCAAGATCGCACGGACGCAGGCGCGGACGACTCCATCGAACCACGTGAGCAATCTGATGACGAATCTCGGAAAGCGACGTGCCGATCTCGCACATATATGCCTCGTCATGCGACTTTCCCAAATCGGTCTTGAGCGCATGGGCAATATCGGCCTCGTGCGCCCGGACCGCATCGCGTAAACTCACGAGCGCGCGACGTCGAGCATCGACATCAAACGTAGCGTGCGTCTTAAAGTAGGTGCGCTGATCGCCGACGATGCGCGCAATTTCCCCGGTGTTCATGGACCCTCCTAGTTCTCGCCCTCAAACATACCACCTGCAACGACTTCGTACATATGCTCGAGCTCCAAGCGGTCCATCAAAAGCGGAACGGGGTACAGGGGATTGGCCTCGGCATCGGCATGCGCCGCCATCTCAGGAATGTCGGAGCGGCGAATACCTGAGACATATTTGGGGATTCCCAGGGCCCCGTTCATGCGGTCGACCCAATCGATAAAGACCTCGGCCGCAAGACTATCCTGTGCGGTAGCCGGCGCAATGCCCGCCATGCGAGCGAGGTCGGCAAGCTTGGGGGCGGCGGCGTCACCATAAGCGCGAAGCATGTGCGGCAGGATGATCGCGTTGGCCAAACCGTGCGGAATTCCGTATCGGCCGCCCAGACTGTGCGCGATGGCATGCACATATCCGACATAGGAGCGGGTAAACGCAACACCCGCTTTATACGCCGCCGAAAGCATATTGCGGCGCGCACGCATGTTGCCACCGCACTCATAGGCCTCGAGCAAATTGTCGTGGATGAGCTGCACCGCCTGGCGCGCCATCTTGCGCGTATAGGGCGTGGTGCTGCGCCCGATAAAGGCCTCGACGGCATGTGTCAGGGCGTCCATGCCCGTTTGCCCCGTAATGGAGGCGGGCAGGCCGCGCGTAAACTCGGGGTCGTGCACCGCAAAGCGCGGGATCAGCACAAAGTCGTTAATGGGATACTTGTAGTGCGTCTCGTCGTCGGTAATTACCGCTGCAAGCGTGACCTCGCTTCCCGTGCCCGCCGTGGTGGGAACGGCGATGAGCAGCGGCAGGCGACGATGGATACGCAACAGGCCGCGCATCTTGTTGATGGGCTTCTTTGGCTGCGCGATGCGCGCGCCCACGCCCTTGGCGCAGTCCATGGCCGAACCGCCGCCAAAGCCGATAATGGCCTGGCAGGCGCTCTCTCGATACAGAGATGCCGCTTCCTCCACGTTTGAGACCGTGGGGTTCGCACATGTTTCGGCATAGACCGCAGCGCTAATTCCCTTGGACGCGAGCGCTGTCTCGAGCGGTGCCGTGAGCCCCAGACGGGCAATGCCGGGATCTGTCACGATAAGAACATGGTGTATTGAACGCTTTTGAAGCACTGCGGGCACTTCCTCAGCGTGCTCTAAAATGCGTGGCTCGGTATAGGGCAGCACCGGCAATGCGATGCGAAAAACCGTTTGATACGTTCGGCACCAGGCGCGGCGGGCTAGATGCATAAAGGAAGCTCCTTCATTTGTTGATTGGTCAACATTTGCTCGACCGATTGTACTCATCGGAGGTCGCACGAGGTCTAGCAATCGTTAATCAATCAACATCTACACATGCTTAAATTGTTTTATTAAAAATCATTCCTAATAGGCTTCACATTCGGTCTCATTTATGGATAATAGAACTCGTCAAGACGCACGTCCGGAGAGGGCCCTTACGGGACCGGACGAGCGCACCATCGCCATCGATCGAAAGGATCGAATCATGAAGTTTGTTTGCCCCGTTTGCGGTTATGTGGAAGAGTTCGACGGCGACCAGCTGCCCGAGGATTTCAAGTGCCCCCAGTGCGGCGTTCCCGGCTCTCGCTTCCTGAAGCAGGAGGAGGGCCAGCTCGAGTGGGCTGCCGAGCACGTCGTGGGCGTCGCCAAGATGGAGGGCGTCTCCGAGGACATCGTTGCCGATCTGCGCGCCAACTTTGAGGGCGAGTGCTCCGAGGTCGGTATGTACCTGGCCATGGCTCGCGTTGCTCATCGCGAGGGTTATCCCGAGATCGGCCTGTACTGGGAGAAGGCTGCCCACGAGGAGGCCGAGCATGCCGCCAAGTTCGCCGAGCTCCTGGGCGAGGTCGTGACCGATTCCACCAAGAAGAACCTCGAGATGCGCGTTGAGGCCGAGAATGGCGCCACCGCCGGCAAGACCGATCTTGCCAAGCGCGCCAAGGCCGCTGGCCTCGATGCCATCCACGACACCGTGCACGAGATGGCTCGCGACGAGGCCCGCCACGGCAAGGCTTTCGCTGGCCTGCTCAAGCGCTACTTTGGCTAAGCCAACTGCCTGAGACATAACCTCTAGCTCGAAGAAGGCCCGGACCGTATTGGTTCGGGCCTTTTTGTGTCTCGAGGACTCGTTAACGCCCTGAAATAGAGCTATCTTCGGCATCGGTCTCTCGTCAAAAACTAAGTGAGTAGACTTTTCGAAACTTGCCGAGCAGACCATCCGTATTGCTTTATAAAGTCGCAGGTAAATGACTTGTTTCAAAACGGCCTGGTCGCCAAAGTGCCAAAAGCCTACTCACTTAGAACCGCAGCCGTCCACGATCGAGCTGTTTTGCGTCTAACGGGCATCTTTCCGTCGATTACTCCCAATTTTGTCCAGTCAACGAATAGTTCAGACCGGAGTAATGTCTCAGCCCTTTGCTCATCTGAGCTTTTATCACGATATTCAGCATCGAGCATCCTGCATATGGCCTTAACGATCGCGCGGAATCTATCCTCATCGGATATCTGTCTGTGTGTCAGGAGAAGTACATCGTAGCCCATGGCCTGAAGGGCCGTCATGCGGTCAGCGTCACGCAAGCCATCCCCTGCGCGTCCGTGCGAGGCCTTTCCCTGACATTCAATGGCCACCTGTCGCCTGCCGTCCGGCGAAGAAAGAAGTAGGTCGATATATACACGGGACTTTCCCACAATCGCTCGAGCACTTGTGCTTAGCATCACTTCAACATTAAGCTCTATGCCGCAAAAACCTTCGCCTCCCAGGGATCGCGGCAGTGCAAGTAGCAAATACGCCTCGACCTCAAAAGGCGACGCGGCGCCCAATGGAACGAGTTGCGATACCGCTATAAATCTATTGCCGTAACGCATCCCGCAAACATCTGAACAAAAACGGTCAAGGTCTCCGCCCAAAACCAAAGCGTCTCGACGCCATAAATTTGAGGCGGTGCCGTCCTCGGACGGGCAGCGCACCCAACCGAACGTTGTCGAAATCGCGCCCGAATCAATTGCACGCGAAAGCTCCGCCTCAAGTGCCGCCGGCAGGGCACACACCGCAAACAAGCCACACATCTCCGCCAATACCAAAAGAAGCTGAAGATCCGTCAGATGCCGCAACATGATGAATGCCGTCAGTAGAGGAGACGTAATCAAAACCCCATGCTCCGTTCCCAGCACGGATTCCCTGGGAAGCTCACCAAGAAACAGCCGCTGCCTAATGCTGGCAGGACAAGTCCGTTTGTTTCTCGACCGAACCAATGTATACAACGGAAAACCGAGCGCGACCGCAGCCGTCGGGTTGCGGGCGAGATCATATCGCTGCCGGTCTTCTTCCGGTCGTGGAAGCGGCGGACACAAAGCGCGGACTTGAGGAGGCAAACGCCAGTACCTAAAAGCTGATATGTCACAAAGTAGATCCTTCATAGGCACAGGAAAACACGAATTTCAACCCAGTCAGTCACGCATTGGCGCGAACGCACCAAAAATGGCGCCGAACGGACTGCCAAGTTTTCAACAGCCCTCCCCAACTGGCCAAAAGCTTGCCGAGAGCTGGACGAAGCCCTGTTGTAAACCCCATTTTTTCTCATGCAGGAGCTTTGCGCGGCAAGTGAGTAGACTTTTTTGAACATCCCGAGCAGGCCGGTCATCCTGCTTTTCAAAACCGCAGGTAGATAGCTTGTTACAAAACTGCCTGGTCGCCAAAGTGCTAAAAGTCTACTCACTTAGGTTGCAGAGTGCCCCCCCCCCATTAGCTGCAATTCCAAGGTAGTTAGTACTTTTGGACTCAGATCGTCATACTGAACAAGAATTTGAGTTGAGTTTTCAGGGACAGATGCGCCATCGGCACACCAAAAACAGTCACCGATATCGATAAAAGGGATGCTCGAGCGCGTGAGGGCCCGTGCAAAAGAGCTTCCGCCCGCGTCACACTCCACGGCCACGACGCAGTAAAGGCCGGCGTCCGCGTACTCGATCGAGACTTCCCCTGCCGGAAACGTTTTCCGTACAAGCGCCGCCAGGCCATCACGCGCCCCACGAGCACGAACGCGCACGCGGTTCACATGTCGCTCGTAATCACCCGATTCCAGCAAACGCGCCAAGGCAACCTGATCAACAGAACTTACCGACGAGGCGTAGAAACCAAGGTTGCGTTTAAACCTCTCCATTAGTTCATCGGGCAGCACCATGTACGCCAAACGTAACGCCGATGAAAGGCTCTTCGAAAACGTGTTGGTGTAGATAACCGACTGGGCGGCATCGATCGACGCGAGCGCGGGAATCGGCTTGCCGGCAAGGCGAAACTCACAATCAAAGTCGTCTTCGATGAGATACCGACCTGGCCGCTCGGCGGCCCAGCTCAGCAACGCATAGCGACGTGCAATGCTCGTCACAAGACCGGTCGGATACTGATGAGACGGCATCAGGTGAAGGACATCGGTCCCGGTTTTCTGCAGCGCGCTCAAGTCCACGCCCTCAGCATCCAACGGGACATGCCGCACTTCGCAACCCATGGCCTGATAGATGCGCGTCAAGCGCAAATAGCCTGGATCCTCGACGGCATACACCTTGTCCGCGCCAAGCAACTGAACCAACATGGTATCGAGCAGCTGGGCGCCCGCACCGATAACGATATTGTCGGGATTGACATTCATGCCCCTTGTCCCGCGCAGATGGCGCGCAATCGCACGTCGCAGTCGAGCGGTGCCCTGCGCCGGTGCGGGCGAAAAGATTTCACGTTCGTCTTCGGACGTCAGCGTCGCCCGTAGCGCACTTTGCCAAAGCCGCGCCGCCTCCAAAGCGGAAGGAGAAAGTGCGTCGAATCGCTCTGCCTGCCCCATGGCATCATGCGCGCTGGGACCAACAGGGACAGCATCTCGGTCGATATCCCCCGCAGCCAAAGCCAAAACCGGCGCATCCGGGAGCTCGCACGCGTAGTAGCCACGACGCGGCATTGAGCAAATATAGCCCTCGGCAAGCAACTGGCTATATGCATTCTCGATGGTAATGACACTGATACCCAGATGACTCGCAAAGGCGCGCTTAGACGGCAGATGCTCCCCCGCCGCAATACGGCCAGCAACAATATCATCGCGAATTTGCTGGTAAACATACTCATAAAGCGATGCTTCGCCGCGATTTTCCAAATTGTAGTCAAGCATGGGTCTATCACCTGACCTTATTGAATCATTCAATCTGGCATTAGTCTGACCTTGTTATTATCTCGAAAACTGAGTATTTCGCCATACCCAGCTCCCCGATAGGATGTTCCGTTAAGCAATGCACATGCCAACCAAGGGAGCAACCATGGCAGAACAGACCAGCAAGGCCGATCGCGTCAAACTCAATCGCGAGCTCGCGCAGATGCTCAAGGGCGGCGTCATCATGGACGTCACCACGCCCGAGCAAGCACGCATCGCCGAGGAGGCGGGCGCCTGCGCCGTCATGGCGCTCGAGCGCATCCCGGCCGACATCCGCGCCGCAGGCGGCGTCTCGCGCATGAGTGATCCCAAGATGATCAAGGGCATCCAAAAAGCTGTCTCCATCCCCGTTATGGCCAAGTGCCGCATCGGCCACATTGTCGAGGCGCAGATCCTGCAGGCCATCGAAATCGACTACATCGACGAATCCGAGGTCCTCTCCCCCGCCGATGATGTCTATCACATCGACAAGACCCAGTTTGACGTGCCGTTTGTCTGCGGCGCCCGCGATCTGGGCGAGGCACTGCGCCGTGTTGCCGAGGGCGCCACGATGATTCGCACCAAGGGCGAGCCGGGCACGGGCGACGTCGTTCAGGCCGTGCGCCATATGCGCAAGATCCAAAAGCAGATCCGCGACGTTGTTGCCCTGCGCGACGACGAGCTCTTTGAGGCAGCCAAGCAGCTGCAGGTTCCGGTCGAGCTGGTGCGCGAGGTCCATGCCGCGGGCAAGCTCCCCGTCGTAAACTTTGCCGCCGGCGGAGTCGCGACCCCCGCCGACGCCGCGCTGATGATGCAGCTGGGCGCCGAGGGCGTCTTTGTTGGCTCGGGCATCTTTAAGAGCGGCGACCCCGCCAAGCGCGCCGCCGCCATCGTCAAGGCCGTGGCAAACTTCACCGACGCCAAGCTCATCGCCGAGCTTTCGGAGGACCTGGGCGAGGCCATGGTGGGCATCAACGCCGACGAAATCGAGATCATCATGGAGGAGCGCGGGCGCTAGTCCAGCAGAAAGGATCGCACATGAGCGATTATGCAGACCAAACGGTCGCCGTGCTGGCGGTCCAGGGCGCTTTTGCCGAGCACGAGGCAAGACTGTCCGAGCTGGGCGCACGTTGTATCGAGATGAGGCAGGCGGCCGATTTGCAGCAGAACTTTGACCGCCTGGTCCTCCCCGGCGGCGAGTCCACCGTTCAGGGCAAGTTACTTGCCGAGCTTGGTATGCTCGATGAGCTTCGCACCCGCATTGTTGAGGGCATGCCCGTCCTGGGCACCTGCGCCGGCTTGATTCTGTTGGCGCGCGATCTTGCCGCCCACGACGATAAGGGGACGCCGCGCTTGGCAACCATGGATGTGCTCGTTGAGCGCAATGCTTACGGCAGACAGCTCGGCAGCTTTCGCACCAAGGGGCAGGTAGGCGGTATCGACTGTGAGGTGCCGCTGACGTTTATCCGCGCGCCCCGCATCGTCGAAGTGCACGGCGACACTGAGGCACTAGCCGAAGTCGACGGTCGCATCGTCGCCGCCCGCCAAGGCAACCAGCTCGGCGTCACCTTCCACCCCGAGCTCGACGAAGACACCCGCCTCCACGAACTGTTCCTGCAAATGTAGGCAGAATTTAAACGAGCGTGGATTTTCGGACATACAACAAATGAGAGTGGATAATCTCCCACTTTGAGCTTGAATGCAGGCTCAAACCGGGAGATTATCCACTCTCATGCTATGTAGTCGTTGGGGACGTTCTTAAACGACTAGTCAAACAAGAACGTCCCCAACGACCATATTGCGATAGACGACCACGTTTGCCCAGATAAAACCGACCAAAATAAACCTGTCCCTTTTTGGTAGGTTTGGATCAAGGCAACGCCGATGCTTTGGTACCGACAGCGAAAACCCGCCAGAGCGAGCAAGGTGCCTTGAAACAAGGCGGCATTGACCTTCTGG
>DXZP01000059.1:0-7451 GCA_019419605.1 Collinsella sp. | reverse complement strand
CGCCGAACTTGTTCATGAGGTACTCGAGCTGCATGAGCTCGTCCCAGGTGCCGCCGACACCCATCAGGAACACGGCGTCGTAGCCCTCGTCGGCGACCTTGTCGGCGAGCGCGGTCATCTTCTTGCCGGTCTCATAGACGTTCTTGCCGTCCTCGAGATAGCCCTCCTGGCTAAAGTGCATGATCTCGATCTTCTCGGTTTCCTTCATGGCTTTTCCTTTCTGTCCAGCACGCGAATCTATACATCGCGTTTCTTTTCGATACCAATTATAGACATACACCCAACGTGTTTTTAATACCACTTTTCAATCTGTTCCAATCCTCGGTGAACGGTCGAAATTCTCTGGTGAGTGGTATTCAATTAGAATTGAATGTATAGCTAACACCTCTGGCGCCTCCCTTGTATGACAAAGAACAGCGTTCCTACCAGCGCAATAATGGTCGATGCCCCAAATAGCACCGCTTGGACGCCCAAAGCCTCCGCCAAAAAAGGAGCCGCCAGCAGCGGCAGCACGCCGGCGCTCATCAGGCCAAAACGCACAAAGCCGGTAATGCGCCCCAGGTATTTGATGTCGGCGCGCTCCTGAATCAAGATCATCTGCAGCGGTTCCAGGAATCCCCAGGCCAGACCGTTAATCGCCTGACCGATAATCGCGACCCCCAGCATATCGGTGCCCACGTACACCATGGACCCAATGCCCACGGCCATGAGCGCGCCGAGCAACAATCGCAGGTTGACATGGCGAGCAGAAAGCTTGGTCAGGATGAACGCGCCCACCGAGGAAGTGAGGCCCACGACCGAGGACAGCCAGCCCAGCCAGACGATATCCACGTTGAGCACATCGCGGTAGAACAACGACTCCAGCGAATCGAACGCGCCAAACGCAAAGAAACCCAAAAAGCCCGAGATAAAGATGAGGCGCAGGTCGTGGTCGCGAAACGTAAGTCGCGCACCCTCGGCCATGCCGCCCAGAATACCGCCCTTCGGCTTCTCCCCTTTTGTGGGAGCAACACACTCGTGACAGCCCAAGGAGAGCACGGCCGCCACACCCATCATGCCCGCCATGAGCAGATAGACCGATTGCGTGGCAAAACAGCTCACGATGGCACCACCGAGCAGCGGGCCAGCGGTATAGGCAATATTGCTGTAGAACACCATGAGGCCGTTCACGCGGGTACGGCCCTCGGTGGTCGACTCCAGGTATCCCGGAAACGCATGTGTGCAGGTGTTGATAAAGCCGCCCGCAAGTCCCAAGACGCACGCGGCAAACACAAGCCCGGGGACAGACAACGGTGCCAACCCCACGCCAAGCGATAGCACCGCCGTAATCACGCACGTCACAAACGACGTCCGGCGCGGCCCGAAGCGGTCGATGACCGAACCCGACACTATATTGCCCACCGACGTCATAAGATTGCGCGCGAGCGTAATGGCGGCAACCAAAAAGGCCGTGCCAGCCAGATCATACGTGGCCGCACCGATAAGCCCCAAAAAGTAGACCGCGTTGTTGGCGCACCACTGCAGGGACTCAATAAGAATCAGCCTGACCTCTGCCGGCGTCAGGCGCATTGCTTCGCGATCCTTCGCGAACATACGAACTCCTTCTATACAAAAAGGGGATGGAGGGCATAGGCCTGCTCCATCCCCTTTCCAGGTTGCAACGAAAATCTATGCAGCCGGGCCCTTACGCCAGCACGCCGAAGAACGCGCCGATGATGCCCACGACCATGGTGGCCACGATCAGCACCATGGGGTTGATCTTCTTGGACAGCAGCCAGTAGTACAGCCAGAAGGCGATCATGCCGAGCATGCCGGGCATGATGCCGTCCAGGATGTCCTGGAGGGTCTGGGCGTCGTCGCCCGAGCCGATGGCCACCGGGATGCTGGCCCAGAACATGTCCTTGCACATGGCGCCCACGACCATGACGCCCACGATGCCCACGCAGGTCATGATCTTCTGCATGAGGCCGGTCCTCTGGGCCTCGTCCAGGAAGCCAACGCCCAGCTCGTAGCCCTTGACGGCGCCCCAGATGCGCAGCGCGAAGCCGGGGACGTTGTAGATGAGCAGGAAGGCGATGGGGCCGAAGGGGTTGCCGGCCTGGCACAGGCTGATGCCCACCGCGGCGGCGACCACGCGCAGCGTCGACAGGAAGATGGAGTCGCCGATGCCAGACAGCGGGCCCATGAGGGCGGCCTTGACGTCGTTGACGCTCTCGGGCTCGATCTCGCCGCGGGCGACCTTCTCCTCCATGGCCATCGCGATGCCGCCGACGAACGGGGCGAACTGGACGGTGATGTTGAAGAACGCGCAGTGGCGGTGCAGGGCCGCGGCGTAGTCGTCGGGGCGGCCGGCGTAGATCTTCTTGAGCATGTTGGCGACCATCAGGCAGAAGGCGATGTTCATCTGCTTGTAGTAGGTCCAGGAGAACTCCATGCCCAGGGCGCCGACGTTGACGGCGCTCTTGACGAGGTCGGAGCGCGTGATCTTGTTCTCGGGACTAGAAGTCATCGTCCTCATCCCCTTCCGCGGAGAGCTGGGGCTGGGCTCCGCCCAGGCCGAGCAGGTCGAACTTGTCGATGCCGATGATGATGGCGATCAGGGCGACGCCCAGGACGGGCACGTTGGCGTAGGAGCACAGCAGGAAGCCCAGGAAGTAGAAGGGCACGAGCTGCTTGGTGAGCACAAGGCGGCCGAGCATGGCGAAGCCCATGGCAGGCAGGATGTTGGCTGCAACGCCAAAGCCATCGATCACAAAGGTCGGGATGAAGTCGAGCAGGCCCTGGATGGCGTCGGAACCCAGATAGAAGGCGCCGCCGCACAGCAGGAAGTACTCAAGGCAGCCAAAGAGGCCCATGCTCCAATGTGCCGCGTAGATACCCTTGAGGTTGCCCTTGGCAGCGCACTTGTCAGCAATGTCAACAATGATCGAGAATCCAGCATCCGTAATGTTGCCGATCGTCAGCGAAAGGACGGCGATGGGCATGGCGAGCGCGATGGCCGTCTCGGTACCCTGACCGAGCTGAATGGCAAACGCGCAGGCGAGCACGCCGCCGACAGTTTCGTTAGGCGGTACGTAGGCGCCGATGGAGATCGAACCCATGAACAGCAACTCCAGGCTGGCGCCGACGGCAAGGCCGGTCTGCAGGTCCCCCAGTACCAGGCCCACGAGCGGGCACAGGACGATGGGGCGGAACGCGTAGAGGGTGCCGAGCTGGTAGTCGAGGCATCCAAACGCTCCGACTAAGCCGACGAGGATTGCTTGGACAAGCATAATTCCTCCCAATAAGGAATCTCGAACCGTCGTCACTCCCGCCGCGCGCGTTGTTGATATCAATTCCGGGAGTTCGATTACACGGCTCGAAGCGTACCTGGTGTGCTGCTAACACCTATGCCAGATACAAATGATTTGATACCAATTATAGATATGCAGGTTCTTACTATTTAATACCACTCGCTCAGCGGGGTGTTTTTTACCGTAAACGGCAGACGTATTTCATCAGGCGCGCTCTTTGTTTCGATGGCGGACAAGCGCCACCAGAAAGCCATCGCCAAAGGCATCGGATGCCAAGTTGGCCACAATCACCAAAACGATAATCGCCGCGCCCAAAAACTCGTTCCAGCGAAAGACCTCGCCAAAGAAGAGCGCCGACCAGCAGGGAGCGAGCACGACCTCGCTCATGCAAACCAAGTTGGCCGCAAACGCGTTGGTTCGCGCGATCCCCTTGGCATACAGCACGCTCGCAAGGCCACTGCAAAAAAGGCCATGTACCAGCATGAGCCCCCACTCAAATGGTCTCACGGAGTCTAGGGCGCCGGCAAAATAGACGATCGGCAGCATCGAGATACCGCAGGAGATGAGCGAGGACACCATGGGCGACGCATCGGGGCGAGAGTTCAAAAAGAAACACAGCCCAAAGGTGGCTCCCGAAATGACGGCAAGCAGGTTGCCGAGCATGCCTTCGGCACTCAAATCGCCTAAAAAGAAAAGTCCCATACCCGTAAAAGCAACCACCACGGAGGCAATCTTCGCAGGCGAGGGCAACGTGCGGGTTGCGAGCGATTGATACACGATAACGAAAATCATCGAGGTGTACTGCAGGACGATCGCGTTGCCGACCGTCGTGAGCTGGTTGGCAAAGTTAAACGTGGTGCCCGTCACGAAGTTGCAGACGGCCACAAGGACAATAAGGCGGCTGACGCGGAGGACGGGCCTGCCGACGAGCAGGATAAAGAGCGCCATAAATATTGCCGTGACGGCACCGATCAAAAGAGCTGACTGCGAATTGGCGCGAACGAGGATGCCGATAAAACTCCACAAGAGCGCCGTGCCAAATAGATACATCGCCCCGCTCACGCCATTATCGGATGGATTGTCAGATCGAATCACGAAGCACCTCCGGCTAGCTTTCGGTAATAAAAAACGGCGACCGCAATGGGTCGCCGTTTCCCTTGGGGGCAGAATAGAACGCAGGAACCTACGCCAGCACGCCGAAGAACGCGCCGATGATGCCCACGACCATGGTGGCCACGATCAGCACCATGGGGTTGATCTTCTTGGACAGCAGCCAGTAGTACAGCCAGAAGGCGATCATGCCGAGCATGCCGGGCATGATGCCGTCCAGGATGTCCTGGAGGGTCTGGGCGTCGTCGCCCGAGCCGATGGCCACCGGGATGCTGGCCCAGAACATGTCCTTGCACATGGCGCCCACGACCATGACGCCCACGATGCCCACGCAGGTCATGATCTTCTGCATGAGGCCGGTCCTCTGGGCCTCGTCCAGGAAGCCAACGCCCAGCTCGTAGCCCTTGACGGCGCCCCAGATGCGCAGCGCGAAGCCGGGGACGTTGTAGATGAGCAGGAAGGCGATGGGGCCGAAGGGGTTGCCGGCCTGGCACAGGCTGATGCCCACCGCGGCGGCGACCACGCGCAGCGTCGACAGGAAGATGGAGTCGCCGATGCCAGACAGCGGGCCCATGAGGGCGGCCTTGACGTCGTTGACGCTCTCGGGCTCGATCTCGCCGCGGGCGACCTTCTCCTCCATGGCCATCGCGATGCCGCCGACGAACGGGGCGAACTGGACGGTGATGTTGAAGAACGCGCAGTGGCGGTGCAGGGCCGCGGCGTAGTCGTCGGGGCGGCCGGCGTAGATCTTCTTGAGCATGTTGGCGACCATCAGGCAGAAGGCGATGTTCATCTGCTTGTAGTAGGTCCAGGAGAACTCCATGCCCAGGGCGCCGACGTTGACGGCGCTCTTGACGAGGTCGGAGCGCGTGATCTTGTTCTCGGGACTAGAAGTCATCGTCCTCATCCCCTTCCGCGGAGAGCTGGGGCTGGGCTCCGCCCAGGCCGAGCAGGTCGAACTTGTCGATGCCGATGATGATGGCGATCAGGGCGACGCCCAGGACGGGCACGTTGGCGTAGGAGCACAGCAGGAAGCCCAGGAAGTAGAAGGGCACGAGCTGCTTGGTGAGCACCAGGCGGCCGAGCATGGCGAAGCCCATGGCAGGCAGGAAGTTGGCGGCAACGCCAAAGCCAGCAAGGACAAAGGGCGGGATGAAGTCGAGCAGGCCCTGGATGGCGTCAGCACCCAGATAGAACGACAGCGAGCACAGCAGGAACGCCATGATGATACCGGTCAAACCGATCAGGAAGTGCATCGCATAGACACCCTTAAGGTTGCCCTGGCCGGAGTAGACATCAGCGCGGTCGACCAGGATCGGCAGGGCGGCGTTAAGGATGTTCTTGATGGCAAGGCACAGCGTGGCGATGGGCATGGCAAGCGCGATGGCTGCCTCGGTGCTCTGGCCCAGCTGGATAGCGAAGGCGCAGGCGAGCACGCCGCCGATCGTCTCATCAGGCGGCACGTAGGCGCCGATGGAGATCGAGCCCATGAACAGCAGCTCCAGACTCGCACCGATCGCGAGGCCGGACTGCAGGTCCCCCAGCACCAGGCCCACGAGCGGGCACAGGACGATGGGGCGGAACGCGTAGAGCGTACCGAGCTGGCAGTCGAACTTACCAAATGCGGCGATAAGTCCGATGAGGATTGCTTGGGTAAGCATACATCCCCCTTTCCATATAGGACACTACGAAGAGCTCAGACTCTTCGAAATTGAACGCCTAGAGCACGCTGGCGCAGTCGACCTTGGGGTCATCGGCCAGGGGTCGAATCTCGACCTCAACGCCACGATCCAGCATCTCGCGCACATCGGCTTCCTCGGCCGCGGTCAGGAAGATCTGACGAGAGACCTGACGAGCGTCGGGACGCTTCTCGTCCTTGGGCTTGGTGTTGCCCAGGTTGACCGACTTGATCTGCGGGCAGCCCTCAACAAGCTGCTTTGCCTCAGCGATAGTGGCGACGCAGATGATCATCTTGTACTTGTCGGTCACGCCCGAGTTGATAGCTTCGATTGCATGCTCCATATCTTTGATGACGAGCTTGCAGCCGGCAGGCTTGCCCATCTTGAGCGTCGTCTTCCACACCGGGTCGTTAGCGACCTTATCGCCCACGCAGAAGATGCAGTTGGAGCCAAGGCCCTGAACCCAGGAAACTGCGACCTGGCCATGAAGCAGGCGATGGTCAACGCGAAGTAGCTGAATCATAATGTGACCCCCCAAAGGTCTTGTGCCGTCATACGGCGTGTCAGTAGGTGCTGCGGATTAGAACTCTTCCTCCTCCTCGTCATCGACCAAAAGATCGTTGACAAACTTCACGCGCGTATCGTCCGCAGCGACGATGGCGCGAATCGTCTCCTCAACCGGCGCCGACTCGTCAGAGAACAGCAGCTGGATGAGCAGAGGAAGGTTCATGTTGGTAACGAGGTACGTGCGGGGACGCGTCTGGACGATCTTGGTGAACTCGTTGTTAACGCTACCGCCAAAGAGGTCGGTGCAGACAACGACATCATCGTCGGCAGACATGCCTGCCAGCAGTTTTTGGGCCTCCTCGGCCACGTCCATGCGGCCATCGACGAACATCGAAAGATCGTGGACGTTGTCGCGAGCGCCCGAGAGCAGCTCGACGCTCTCCTTGATGCCGGTGGCGAAGTGCGCATGGCTGGCGATGATGTACTGTCTCATTCTGTGTTCCTCTCAATAGCCCGGCACGTTCCCGCACCCGTTTTCTTTAGTAGTCGAACTGGTGATAGTAGCGACGATACTTGAGGTTGTGCTTGGTGACCGTCTCGTAGTAGCGAGCCAGGCGGTCGGTCACGAGCACCGTCAGAATCCACGGGGAGACGATGACGCGGAACTCGTCGTCAAGGCCGGGGATGGCGAACTCGGCGGTGTCGATGATGTTGATGTCGGTGTCGCCGGTCACGCCGCGGGTCAGGAACGCGCGGACGCGCTCGTCGAGCTTGCGGTTCTCGTCCTCGCCCATGAACAGGAACACGGGGACGCCGGGCTCCACGAGCTCGAGGGTGCCGTGGAAGAAGTCGGCCGAGGTGA
>DXZP01000058.1:0-7891 GCA_019419605.1 Collinsella sp. | reverse complement strand
CCTTTGCCATCGACGACCAGTTCTCCGAGGACGCCTCGGCGTCCATCATGAAGACGATCGAGAAGGGCAAGTTCAGCTTTACGAGCAGCGGTTCCGATGCCATTCGCAAGGCCGTGCGCGACTCGCTCTCTAATTTTATCTGGAGCCGCACGCGCACTCGTCCGATGATCATCCCGGTCGTCATGGAGGTTTAGTTTGGCGCGCGGATCTGCACAAAACGCCAAAGGCAATAAAGCCAACAACCAACCGGCATCTGCTAAGGGTGCCGGTTCCCATCTTCGTGCCAATAAAGGTCACGAGGCCGAGTTCGACGATTTCGAGCCTCTGGTCGAGCCTTCGGCCAACCGCGATATCGCCGGCGTGGTCATTGCCGTTTTGGCGATTGCGTCCTTCATTGCCGTAATTTCGCCGGCGACCGCACCCGTTACGGCTGCGGTTGCCGGTTTCTACCACCTGGGCTTTGGTCTGGGCGCCTACGTGCTGCCGATCGTCATTTTGCTGTTTGCCGCCACGCTCTTTTTAGGCGAGGACTCGCCGCTCAACGTGCGCTCTGTTGCGGGCGGCGCCGTGGTCTTTATCGCCGTCGTCTCCATTCTTTCGCTGATGGTGCCGGGTACGAGCGATTCGTGCGACCTTATGTTCACGCTGCAAAACCTGTCCGCCTCGGGTGGTTACATCGGTGCGTTTATTGCGAGCGCGCTGCAGAATGCCCTGGGTAAGCCTATCGCGATGGTGGTCCTGTTGGGTCTGGCCGTCGTTGGCTTTGTCATCATTGGCTTTTCGGTGGGCGGCGTTTTGCGCTCTGCCCGCGACCGTGCGGCCGATTTTGCCGAGCGCCGTCGTGCCGACGTCAACGCGAGTCCGTGGGGTGACGACGAAGCCCTGTCGGTGCCCGGCGTTGCCCGTCCGCGCCTGAGCATTCTTCGTCAAAAGGGCTCCGATATGGCCGTGACCACGGTGATGGGCAACGATGCGGACCCGGTTTTGGACGATGACGACGAGGACGAGGATCCGTTTGTCGACGTGTCCGACGCCGTGGAGGCCGAGCGTGCTAAGACCACGCTGCTCCCGCGTCGTCACACCAAGAAAGGTAAGGCGGCCCCCAAGCTCAATACGAGTGAGCCCGACCCGTCTTGGTCCGAGAGCGAGATTGAGCTTACCGAGGGTGATGACGAGGACGACGAGGCTCCGATCGAGACCGCCAAGACGACCTTGCTGCCGCGCCGCCATGCCAAGCGCGGCCAAGTGACCGGTCAGCTATCGATGGAAGACGATCAGGCCAAGATCGACGAGTCCGAGCCGCTGTTTGCCGTGAACCCCGTTTCGGCCGCCCCTCAAATACCTGATTTCCTTAAGCATCCCAAGGTTGCCGATACGGCTGTCGCGGGCGCTGCCGAGGCGTCTGCTTCTAACGATGGGGGAGCGGACAATGCCCCCGCGGATAACGAGGGCGAAGAAGAGGACGGCCTTAAGCTTCCGCCGCTCGAAATCCTGCATGCAAATCCTCAGTCCGCTTCTGCCGCGTCTTCGGACAAGGAGCTGGAACAGACCGCCGAGTCGCTGCAGTCCACGCTGCTTGAGTTTGGCCGTAGCGCTCGCGTTGTCGGCTGGATTGCCGGCCCCACGGTGACGACCTTTAAGCTGCAGCCCGGCGAGGGCGAGCGCGTGAGCAAGATTTCGAGCCTTGAGGACGACATCGCGCTTTCGCTCGCTGCTCAGTCGGTGCGCATCTTTGCCCCGATCCCCGGTACCTCGCTTGTGGGTATCGAGATCCCCAATCGCAAGCGCCAGAACGTCAACCTGGGCGACGTACTTCCCTATGTGAAGGGCGGTCCGCTCGAGCTGGCCATTGGTCGCGATGCAGAGGGCACGCCGGTTGTCGCTGACCTCGCCAAGATGCCCCATCTGCTGATTGCCGGTACGACCGGTTCTGGTAAGTCGGTGATGATCAATTCCATCATCACGACCCTGCTCATGCGCGCGCTTCCCGAGGATGTTCGCCTGATCATGGTCGACCCCAAGCGCGTCGAGCTCGCGGGCTATAACGGCCTGCCGCATCTCTATGTGCCGGTCGTTACCGAGCCCAAGCAGGCCGCGAGCGCTCTGCAATGGGCCGTGTCCGAGATGGAGCGTCGCCTGAAGGTCTTCGAGCGCCTTAACGTGCGCAAGATCTCGACCTACAACGAAAAGCAGGCCGCCGGCGAGTTTGAGCATTACGATAACCCGCCGCAAAAGATGCCCTATCTGGTCATTATCATCGACGAGCTCTCGGACCTGATGATGGTCGCCGGTAAGGACGTCGAGGCGTCGATTGTGCGTATCGCCCAGCTGGGCCGTGCCGCCGGTATCCACCTTATCGTGGCGACCCAGCGTCCGAGCTCTAACGTGGTGACGGGTCTCATCAAGGCAAACATTACCAACCGTATCGCCTTCAACGTCGCAACGGGCATCGACTCCCGCGTCATCATCGACCAGATGGGCGCCGAAAAGCTTACCGGTTTGGGCGACATGCTGTTTTCCAAGGTCGACTGGGGCAAGCCCCGCCGTATCCAGGGCTGTTTTGTCTCGGACGACGAGATCAACGAGATCGTCGAATTCGTTAAGTCACAGAGCGAGCCCGACTATCACGAGGAGATTCTGTCTGCCGTGGCGCCCGCTTCCATGTCCATGGCGGGTGGCGGCGGCATTGTTCGCACGGGCGTTGCCGAGCCGCAAGATGACGACCCGCTTATCTGGGAGGCCGCCCATATTGTGGTGGAATCGCAGCTGGGCTCCACATCTGGCTTGCAACGCCGCCTCAAGGTTGGCTATGCGCGCGCCGGGCGTATTATGGACATGCTGGAAGAAAAGGGTGTCGTCGGCCCGCCCGACGGTTCCAAGCCGCGCGAGGTCCTGCTGGACGAGGAGGGGCTCGCCGCGTTGGAGTCTGTCGACGCCGAGATGGCACGTGAAGATCGTGAGTTTGGAGGATTCTGATGGCTGCACGCTTTGGTGACATGCTGCTCGAGCAGCGTCGCCGGATGGGCCTTTCCATCCAGCAGGTCGCCAACACCATCAAAATCAGACCGCAGATCATCGAGTTTTTCGAGACCGGTAACTTTGCATCGATGCCCCCGCGTGGCTATGCGCAGGGCATGATTTCGAGCTACGCTCGCTTTTTGGGGCTTAACCCGCGCGAGGTCGTCAACGCTTATTTTGACGACCTCATGGCATATGAACGCGAGACTTCGCAGCAGGGCGGTCGTTTTCAGGATGCTGCCGGCTACGTTAACTCGCGTTCGTCGGTCGATAACGGACGCTTTCTGATGGTTCAGGGCGGTCGCTCGACGCGGTACGGTCAGCGTCCTCCGCAAGCGGGCTATATCACCGAGACGGGCTCCAGCGAGGAGATTCGTTCTCAGCGAGATCGCTTTCGCAGTACGCCCATGCCGGATGACCGTGCGCTTCCCGCCGCTCGCGGGTTGAGCCGTGATCCTCGCGCCGGTTACGGCGACGGTGGCTACTCCGGTCGGGGTTATCGCGGAGTTTCTGCCGGTCGTTCCCGCGGTGGTTACGCCGATGCCGATACCACACAGGTGACGCCGCGCCTCCGTTCGCAATCGCAGCCTTACGGGCAGCGCTCTTCTGCGCCTCGCTCTGGACAGCGTGGCTATCAGGACCGTGGTGAGCTTGCGCCGCGTTCGGGCCAGCGTGGCTCGCAGCGCCAGGGCGACTATCGTGGTCGTTCCGATAGCGATCGCGGCCGCATGCCGCAGGTAAACGGTCGCGGTAGTTCTAATAATCGCGGACGCGGCGGTGGACGTGCTCCCCAGAACAATGGACTCGATCCGCGCATCATCTACGCCGGCATCGGTGCCGTGGCGCTTTTGCTGATTTTGCTCATCGTGGTCCTCCTGCGTGGCTGTGGCTCTCCTGCACCCGAGTCGACGCCCGAGATGCCCGCGGCCACTAAGACGACGACCAAGAAGTCTTCCAAGAAGACCGAATCCATTGACGAGGATGATGGCACCGACGAGGCGACGGATTCTGCCGATTCGGACGCCGCTAAGGCGACGGCGAAAAAGGAAGAGGACGAGGTCATCAAGGTCAAGGTCTCCGT
This sequence comes from Collinsella sp., assembly GCA_019419605.1. GTDB lineage: Bacteria > Actinomycetota > Coriobacteriia > Coriobacteriales > Coriobacteriaceae > Collinsella. The sequence goes on along the minus strand of DXZP01000058.1, from coordinate 3,792 downwards.
TGCCAAGGGCAAGACCGCCTGGATTGAGGTCAAGGTCGACGGTAAATCGGTCTACGGCGCCCAGGCGACCGGTCCCTTTGAGCAGGAGTACACGCCCGAGTCCTCGATCGAGATCACCACGTCCAAGCCCTCCGACGTCACGGTCACCAAGAACGGTGAAAAGGTTCGCTATGACACCAAGACATCGGGTGTGGCGCGCGTAACCATTACCGTTCCTAAGAAGGAGACCACAGACTCCGATGATGGCAAGAGTACCGACGGCACCGATACTGCCGACGGCACCGATTCCCAGTCTACCGACGGCACCGACACGGCATCCGACGGCCAGACGGCGAACGATTCAGATGGCTATTCGTACGACAGCTACTAAGGCTCCCCGTACCGAAAGGAAGAACCATGGCTAAAGATTCCAGCTTCGACGTTGTGTCCGAGGTCAATATGCAGGAGGTCGATAACGCCTTCCAGCAGACCACCCGCGAGATTTCCCAGCGCTATGACCTTAAGGATTCCGGCGCCACCATTGAGCTTTCGAAGGGCGACAAGCTCTTTACGATCAATGCCCCGGCCGATTTTGTCTCCAAGCAGATCATTGACGTGCTGAGCTCTAAGCTCATCAAGCGCGGTATCGACCTCAAGGCTGTCTCTTGGGACGCGCCGCAGGCGGCTTCGGGCGGTACCGTGCGCGTGCTCGGCCATATCGTCGAGGGCATCGACCAGGCGACCGCCAAGAAGATCAATAAGGACATCAAGGATCAAAAGCTCAAGGTCAAGGTGAGCATCGAGGCCGATAAGCTGCGCGTATCCTCTGCTTCCAAGGACGCGCTTCAGACGGTGATCCAGTTCCTGCGCGACCAGGACTACGGCCAGCCGTTGCAGTTTACCAACTACCGCTAATTCTTTCGAAAGGACCGCTCTCCAAGATGGATACTCCTTTGGGTTCCGTACTCTATATCACGCTTGGCTGCGCCAAGAACGAGGTCGATACCGACCGCATGCGTTCGCTGCTGACCGCTGCGGGCTACGAGGAGGCATTCGATCCGCAGGATGCCGATATCGCCATCGTCAACACGTGCTCGTTTCTTGCCTCGGCGACGTCTGAGAGCATCGAGTCCACGCTCGAGCTTGCTAACGAGGTGCAGGACGGCGTTCGCACCTGCCCCATCGTCATGTGCGGTTGCGTGCCGTCTCGTTACGGCGATGACCTGCCCGACGAGCTTCCCGAGGTCGCGGCCTTTGTAAAGGCCGACGAGGAAGACGGCATCGTCACTGTCGTCGATGGCGTGCTTGGTGTGGAACGTGAGATCGCGGCCTATATTCCGCAGGTCAAGCGTACCGTCGAGGGTGCCGTTGCCTATGTCAAGATCTCCGATGGCTGCAATCGTTTTTGCAGCTTCTGCATGATCCCTTACATTCGCGGTCGTTATCATTCGCGCAATGCCGAGAGCATTATCACCGAGGTGCGCGAACTGGTTGCCGGTGGTGTGCGCGAGATCGTGCTGATCGGCCAGGACACGGGCATTTGGGGCACCGACTTTGCAGACGAGGACGTCGCTGAGGGCTCGCCGCGCAATCTGGCGCAGCTGCTGCGTGCCGTCGCCGAGGCCGTGCGCCCGAACAATGTCTGGGTCCGCGTGCTCTATCTGCAGCCCGAGGGCATGACCGACGAGCTTATCGATACGATTCGCGATACGCCCGAGGTGCTGCCCTATATCGATATCCCCGTGCAGCACTGCGACGCGCGCATCCTCAAGGCTATGCGCCGTTCTGGTTCGCGCCAGGAGCTCGAGGACCTGTTCCGCGATCTGCGTGAGCGCATCCCCGGCATCGTGATCCGTTCCACGGCCATGGTCGGCTTCCCGACCGAGACCGACGACGAGTTCCGCGACCTTATCGACTTTATGGACACCGTCGGCTTCGACTACACGAGCGTCTTTGCCTACTCGCAGGAGGAGGGCAGCCTGGCCGCCAAGATGGAGGGCCAGGTCGACGAAGAGGTCAAGCTCGAGCGCGCCCAGGAGGCCATGGACCTGGCCGAGTCGCTCGGTTTTGCTGCAACTGCCGCACATGTGGGCGAGCGCGCCCAGGTGATTGTCGACGGTATCGAAGAGACCGAGGACGGCGCCGAGCTGATCGGACATGCCTGGTTCCAGGCGCCTGATTCCGATGGCGCGGTGCATCTGGATGCCAGCGAGGCATCTGTGGGCGATATTCTGACGGTCGAGTTTACCGATAGCTTCTGCTATGAGCTTATCGGCCATGTTGTGGAGTAGGAGAGCGTCGTGGCAAACGAGAGCAATAAGGAACTGACGAGTGTTTGGACGCCCGCCAACATCGTGACGTGCGTTCGCATCGTCTTTATCCCGGTGTTCATGATTGTGTCGGCGCTTTCTCACACGAGTGTTGCCGGTACAGATTGGAGCACCTTCGACGGCCCGCTCGCCGCCGCTGCCTTCATTCTGTACGTCATCCTGTCGTGCACCGATAAGGTTGACGGCTACCTGGCGCGCTCGCGCAACGAGATTACCGACTTCGGTAAATTCTTGGACCCCATCGCCGACAAGCTGCTCGTATTCTCGGCCCTGCTGCTATTCTTGGACTTTGGTGCCGTGTCGGTTTGGTCCGTGTTCATCATCTTGTTCCGCGAGCTGCTGGTAAGCGCCCTGCGCATGGTTGCGAGTGCCGCCGGCGTGGTCGTTGCCGCCGATAAGCTTGGCAAGTACAAGACGGCGACCACGATGGTCTCCATCTGCGGTTACCTGTGCGTCTTTGCGATGGCCGGCTTGCACCTTGGCCCGCTGGCGCTGACGCTCGGCATCTACTCGGTGTCGCGCTTCCTGTACGCCGTTGCCGTTGTCCTGACCGTTATCTCGGGCGCCCAGTACTTCTGGAACTGCCGCAAGATCGTCTTTTCGGTCTAGGTTCTGGTGGGTATGACGGACTCTTTTGAGCAGATTTCCGCACATAACGAGGAGCTGGCGCGTCATATTGTCGAGCGCGCGAGCGCTCGGGGCGTGACGGTTTCGACGGCTGAGTCGCTGACAGCAGGTATGATCGCCTCGACGATTGCCGATATCCCGGGCGCCTCGGCGGTGCTGCGTGGCGGTGCGGTGACCTACTGCGATGAGATCAAGCATCGCGTTTTGGGTGTTGATCAGGAGACGCTCGACCGCTATACCGCGGTGTCGCATCAGACCGCGCGCGAGATGGCGGCGCGTTCGCTGGAGCTGTACCAGAGCGATATTGCAGTGAGCGCAACGGGTTATGCCGGCCCCGGCGGCGGCACTGAGGACGATCCGGCTGGCACTTTCTATATTGGCTGGGCGTATCGCGCGGCTGATGGGGAAGTGCCGGTCGTGGACTCTGTGCGCTGCCACTATGAGGGCGACCGTTCGTGTGTTCGTGCCCATGCGGTCGCGGAGGCATTGGGACGCATTGCCCTTGTGCTTAACTCTATGGAATAGACGTGTTTTAAGGGGCCTTCGGGCCCCTTAATTGTGGAGATAGGGACCCCTGACGAATTTAGCGTTTGCGCTGGTCATAGGTGTATTTTTGCCTTTCTTGTTCTTATTTGCCCCTTTGTGGTCAAGCATTTGGTCAGTGTTAGGTCGGCGTTTGGTTGGGTTTTGGAAAGACTGCCTGCATATGATTTATCTGAACGGTTGACCACGAACAGCCGTTCGTTTATTATCGATGCAGGTTGTTAAGAGGAGGGCTTTTCATGGCCAAGAATTCAGGTCCCGTACGTACCGTTCATGCTCGCACGACGGGTAAAGAGCGCGATGAGATGATCGC
>DXZP01000057.1:0-8141 GCA_019419605.1 Collinsella sp. | reverse complement strand
GGTTATACGTGAATACCGCGGCGATGATCACCAGGACGATGGGCCACAGAGCCATCAAAAAGCCTTCAAGCGAGGCGGTCGCGATCTGCGCTGCCGGCAGGTGCCACCATGCGAAGGCAAGCACGCACGAAAGGACAAACGATCCGATAGCGGCCTTCCAAGCTGGCCATTTAAAGCACAGCAGCATCACGACCAGCCAAATAATCGGCACAAGAGCCAGTAAGAATGCGGCGACGTCCATAGGTAGAAGCTCCTTGGTGCCGCGTGGGCGGCATCGGGGGGGGTGTCACAAAACTTCAACAGGATACCGCACACTTACCGACAAATTACAGCCGCCTGCCGAAAATATTGAACAATCCGTTCAAAAACACGAGCGAACACCGTCGCGTCTATACTAGAGCGCAGCAATAGAAAGGACCCCGCTTTGAGCATCACGCCCCTCGATAGCATTCGCAGCGCCATCGCCCGCCGCAATGGCGTCGCCGACCCCGCCGTAGCGGGCAGCGGCACCGCAAGGGCCCAGGGCGGACGCATCGAGAACGGCCTGTTCCCCGCCTCCCACACGGCCGAAGAGCTCGCGCGCATCCAGGAGCTGAGCCAGCGCAACGCCGGCGGCCCCGACAGCAGCCAGGCCACGCGCCGTCGCCGGCGCGAACGCGATCGGGAGCCCGGCCCCGTCCGCCGCATGGTCAACGCTTGGTGGAACCGTCTGCTCGGCGCCGTCTACGGCGGCGGCTTCTCCATGCAGGAAGCGGAATACGAGGAGCACGCCACCAGTCGCGACTATCTTTGGAACACCCTCGGCACCGCCGTGTGGGGCTTGGCGTTTCCACTGCTCACCATCGTGTCTACGCAGCTCGTGGGCGCCGAAGAAGCAGGCAAATTCTCCATCGCCTTTGTCACCGGCACGCTCATCATGATCGCGTGCAACTACGGCGTGCGCAATTTCCAGGTCTCGGACATCGACGAAAAGACGTCCTTTGCCTCCTACCAGCTCAACCGCTGGCTTTGTGGAGCGCTCGCCCTAGGCTGCGGCCTCATGTACAGCAGCGCCCGCGGCTATGACGCGCAGATGGCGACGATCGGCCTGGGCGTCTACCTGTATAAGGTCATCGACGGCGTCGCCGACGTGTACGAAGGTCGCCTGCAGCAGGCCGACAAACTCTACCTGGCTGGCATGAGCCAAACGCTACGCTCCGTCGGCGTCATCGCGGTCTTCAGCGTGGCGCTGTTCCTCACGCGCAGCATGCCCATCGCGGCCATGGCCATGGGCATCGCCGCGATCGCCTCGCTCGTGCTGGTCACCGCGCCGCTCGCCCTGCTCGAGACCGAAAAATCGCGCCGCGTGAGCCTTCGCGAGGTCGGCCACCTGTTTGTCCAGTGCGCTCCACTCTTTGGTGCACTGTTCTTGTTCAACCTTATCGAGAGCATGCCCAAGTTTGTGATGGAAGGCACGCTGGCATACAAATATCAGCTGTACTTTAATGCCCTGTTCTTTCCGGCGCAGGCTATTTTGCTGAGCATTGGATTTATCTATAAACCGCAGCTCCTGCGCTTGTCGAGCATTTGGGCTAATCCTCGCAAGCGTCGTCGCTTTGACCTGATTATTGTTGCCGTTATGGCGCTGATCGCGGTCATCACCGGCGTGTGCGCCGCATTTATGGCAGGTCCCGGTATTCCCCTCATGAGCTTTATGTACGGCCTCAGCTTTGAACGCTACCGTACGCTGGCGCTGCTGATGGTCGTCGCCGGCGGCGTAACCGCGGCCATCGATTTTATCTACGCCATTATCACGGTGCTGCGCCACGCTGGAGACGTCACCAAGATCTACCTGATCTGCTTTGCCGTGAGCGTGGTGCTCCCGGTGATCCTGATCAACCTGCTGGGTCTGATGGGCGCCGTGGTGAGCTACCTAGCCATCATGGCCCTACTCCTGGTGCTGCTGATTATCGAATACGCCCACATCCGCCAACGCATCGAGCGCGACCGCAACCCGTACGGCGCCTAATTGGCGCAATGGGGGGTCTCGTTGCGGACGATTTGCGACACGCAAAACTAAGTGAGTAGACTTTTGCCGAATCCCTGACCACACCGGCAAAACACAAGTCAGTGACCTGCGGTTTTGTTGAGGCAAATTTGCCGGCTGCTCGGCATTTCCAAAACAGTCTACTCACTTAGCCAGCGGACAGCCAAAAAAGAACCGTCGCAACGTCGTTTGACTCCGTTGCGACGGTTTTTCGAGCATTTTCGCACTGCCGAGGACGCAGACGCTCCTCATTTCTCACGCTTACCGAGCAAGAAAGCGCTATTCTCCGAAAGTAGTCAAAAAAGCTCCGTCCCAAATTAGCTACCACTTGCACCGATTATTCGCCCGGGTTGATGTTCGCGTAGAACTCCGCCCCATCATCGAGCCGCAGGATCCCGACGCGGCCGAACTCGGAGCCGGTGGCGGCGGCGCAGTCGATATCGATGCGATCGGGCACGCCGGCGGTATCCTCGCCACCCAGGCGCACGATCTGCCCGCGGCCCGACTCCTCATCGAGCCCCGCAAGACCACCGACCTCGCAATAACGCCCGAGCGACACCGTTGGCGTGTGACCGCTCACCACGACCGGACCCTTGCCCTCAGCAGAAAGCAGCCCGGTCGGCGCATCCCAATAGCCGTGACGAATCCACAGCAGGTCATCGGCCGACTGCACCGCGAGCATCTGCTGCAGCAGCTCGCGATCGGCACCCACCGCTCCAACGCCATCGGCACAATCGACGCCATGCTCAAGCAAAAACGCGCGCGCCGCCTTCATCTCGATTCCAGCATGTACCAGCAGATACGGGCGCTCCTCGGTCTCGGCCACCGCGTAGAGCGGCAGCGCGGCCATCCATCGCACGAGCTCCTCGTATGCGTCAAATTCCATGTCGTTGAGCTGCTCGCGCGTCGTCCAGCCACCGTTGATATCCCAGGTCTCGGCATCGAGCGGATCCTGGCTAATGATGGCATCGAGCATGATCTGCTCGTGATTACCCTTGAGAACGCGGGCGTTAGGCAGCGAGCGCACGAGCTTAATAACGCCGACCGGATCGGGCCCGCGATCGATCATGTCGCCCAGCACGTACAGCGTGTCGTCGGACGTCAACGAGATCTTAGACAGGGCCTCGTCAAGCGCATGCACGTGTCCGTGAGCATCAGATGTCACATAGATCGCCATGGAACGCCTCTCCTTGCATTGCGGCCAAAGCCCGGCGCCGCAACTAAAACTTCAAGTTGAACTTAAACGTTACCCATTGTACTCCGTTGCAATAAAGCTGGAAAGGGTTTCCGAGCAGAGGCAAAGACGGCAGCCGTCTATGACGATATCGCGCACGCCCGCAATTCAACCCCATAAACCCACCATCTTTGGGTACAAATAACCGCAGACAACTAACCGTGCCACGCCAACCACCCAGGAGCGGACACCATCCATGAACCAGATCCTTCTTTTTATCGGCCTCGTCATCATTTTGTGCCTGACCATCAAACCCGTCGGCAAAAAGCTCCCCTTCCCCACCCTGCTTATCTTTATCGCGCTCGGCATGCTGTTGGGCGTCAACGGCCCGGCGCATATCGACTTTAGCGACTACGCACTCACCGAAACCGTCTGCAGCACGGCGCTATTGTTCATCATGTTCTACGGCGGCTTTAACACCAACATAGACCGCGCCAAGCCCGTCGCCGCGCCGGCGGTGCTGCTGAGCACGCTCGGCGTCGTCATCACCGCAGGCATCACCGGCGTGTTCGCCCACTTTGTGCTGGGCTTCGACTGGATCGGCGGCCTGCTGCTGGGATCGGTCGTGGCGTCCACCGACGCGGCCAGCGTCTTTAGCGTTCTGCGCGAGCACAGCCTTTCGCTGAGGGGCGGCACCGACTCGCTGCTCGAGGTCGAATCGGGCTCCAACGACCCCGTCGCCTACATGCTCACCGCCGTGCTCGCGACCCTCGCGGCGGGCGGCAATATCGACATTCCCGTGCTGCTGACCAAGCAGATCATCCTGGGCGTGGGGTTGGGCCTTGCCATCGGCTGGACATCCAGCCGTCTGATTGAGCGCGCACACGCAACGGCCGAAGGCGCGCAGACCATCTTCTTGTTCGCCGTGGCCATCGTCGCCTACGCGCTGCCGAGCTACCTGGGCGGCAACGGCTTTTTGGCCGTATACCTTGCAGGCATTGTGCTGGGCGCAAGCGACATCACCGGTAAGGTCGAGATGGCGCACTTCTTCGACACCCTCACCGAGATGGCAGAGATGACCATCTTCTTCTTGCTCGGCCTGCTCGTAACGCCCGCACGCCTGCCGCAGATGCTGCTGCCGGGCCTGGCGCTCATGGCGTTCATGCTCTTCGTGAGCCGCCCCATCGCCGTCGGCGTGCTCCTAGCGCCCTTTAAGACGAATCCCAGCCAGGTCGCGCTCGTAAGCTGGGCGGGCCTGCGCGGAGCAGCTTCGGTCGTCTTTAGTCTCTTTGCCGTGGTGGCCGGCGTTCCCGGCGGACACGACCTATTTGACCTGGTGTTTGTGATTGCTGTGTCGAGCATTGTGGTGCAGGGCTCGCTGCTGCCGGCGGTGGCAAAGAAGCTCGACATGATCGATGCAGCAGGCGATGTGCGCCGCACCTTTAACGATTACCGCGACGAAGACGGCATGTCGTTCGTCAAGCTCAAGGTGGGCGCGGGCCATCCGTTTGCCGGTCGCTCGCTTGCGGATATTGGCAGTGCGACGGACATGCTCGTGGTCTTGGTGCTGCGCGACGGGGCGCACCCGGTACTGCCCAACGGCGATACCGTCATCGAGGAAGGCGACCTTCTGGTGATGGCAGCCCCAACGTTCGAAGAGCGTGCCGAGGTTACCCTGCGCGAGGTCACCGTGACTCCCCACGGTCGCCTGGCCGGTCAGCGCCTGCGCGATGTGCCGCAAGGCAAGCATCCGTTTATTGTAGTGATGCTCAAGCGCGACGGCCAAACGATCATTCCCGATGGCAACACCCTAATAAACGCCGGCGACGAAGCCGTCATCGCCACGCTGGCGTCGTAGTGACCAGGGGTTAGCTAATTTGCGACGAAGAAATCAAGCGCCTAGAGAACCTCATGCCTTCGCTCGCAGATTTGGATTTGCCCGAGGAGTAAAGCACCCCTCCCCGATGTAACCATCCTGTAAATCATAGCGGCGCACTCGGGTTTTGCTGTGATTCGGTCGCGCCTGACGCTCCACTGTGCTAAAGTATCCCGAACGTTCAAACGACTACGAGGGGAACTAGAAGATGGCACGTGTGCACAACTTCTCAGCTGGCCCGGCCGCGCTGCCTACAAGCGTGCTCGCCGAGATCGCCGACGAGATGATGGACTACCACGGTTGCGGCATGTCCGTGCTCGAGATGAGCCATCGATCTAGCATGTACCAGCAGATTATCAACGACGCCGAGGCAACCCTGCGCCGTCTGCTGAGCATCCCCGACAACTACCGCGTCCTGTTTTTGCAGGGCGGCGCCACGCTGCAGTTTGCGGGCATCCCCATGAACCTCATGCGCCGCGGCCGCGCCGGCTACGTCGTGACCGGCAACTTTGCCAACAAGGCGTACAAGGAGGCCGCCAAGTACGGCGAGGCCGTGCTGCTCGCGAGCTCCGAAGACACCAACTTCGACCGCATCCCCGACATGGCCGACATCAACGCGCGTATTGCCGCCGAGGCTGCGGGCGACGGGCTCGACTACGTCTACATCTGCCAGAACAACACCATCTTTGGCACCATGTACCACGAGCTGCCCAATTGCGGCGACGTGCCGCTGGTCGCCGATGTCTCGAGCTGCTTTCTGTCGCAGCCGCTCGACGTTGAGCGCTACGGGCTCATCTACGCCGGCGCGCAGAAAAACGCCGGCGCCGCGGGCGTGACCGTGGTCATCGTGCGCGACGACCTTATCGCCGAAGGCCCGGCCTATGCGCAGACGCCGCAGTACATGGACCTTAAGACCCAAGCCGCCAAGGGCTCCATGCTCAACACGCCCAACACCTTTGGCATCTACGTGTGCGGCAAGGTGTTCCACTGGGTCGAGGAGACCGGCGGACTTGCCGCCATGGCCGAGCGCAACTGGGCCAAGGCCAACCTGCTCTATGATCTACTCGAGCTCAGCGAGCTGTTCCATGGCACTGCGCAGGCCGATAGCCGCTCCATCGCCAACGTCACCTTCCGTACCGGCGATGCCGAACTCGACGCGGCCTTCGTTGCGGGCGCGGCAGAGCACCAGATCCAAAACGTCAAGGGTCATCGCCTCGTCGGCGGCATGCGCGCCAGCGTGTACAACGCCGTCACCATGGAAGACGTGCAGGCACTGGCCACGTACATGAAGGACTTCGAAGCGCAGCATAGTTTGAGTCCGCGATCTAACTAGCCCGCAACCCGCGGGCCGACCAGCCACTTCAAACCACCCTGCTTAGATCAAAACCTGCTAAGGAGTTTTTCCATGCGTAAGATTAAGACCATCGACGACATCACTAAAGACGGCAAAGTCGAGTTTGGCGAGGGCTACGAGTTTGTGGGCACCGCCGAGGAGGCCGACGCCATCCTGATGCGCTCCACCGACCTGCACGGCTACGAGCTGCCCGAGGGCATCCGCGCCATCGCCCGCTGCGGCGCCGGCGTCAACAACATCCCCGTCGAGGAGTACGCCAAGAAGGGCGTCGTCGTCTTTAACTCCCCCGGTGCCAACAGCAACGCCGTCAAGGAGCTCGTCCTGGGCATGCTGGTGCTTTCGAGCCGCGGCGTCGTGCAGTCGATGAACTGGGTGCGCAACAACGCCGACGACCCCGAGATTCAGGTCGATGCCGAAAAGGCCAAGAAGGCCTTTGTGGGCCGCGAGCTCAAGGGCAAGCGCATCGGCGTCATCGGCCTGGGCAACGTGGGCTCCAAGGTCGCCAACGCCTGTGTCGATCTGGGCATGGACGTCTACGGCTACGACCCGTTCATTTCCGTCGAGCACGCGTGGGTGCTGAGCCGCGAGGTGCAGCGCGTGGGCACGCTCGAGGATCTGTGCCGCGGCTGCGACTACCTCACCGTGCACGTGCCCAGCAAGGCCGACACCATCGGTATGATCAGCACCGAGCAGATTAACCTGCTGGCGCCCGACGCCGTGCTCATCAACTACGCGCGCGAGACCATCATTGACGAGGACGCCGTCGACGCCGCCCTGCGCGAGGGCAAGCTCAGCTGGTTTAGCTGCGACTTTGCCACGCCCAAGACCGTCAAGATGCCCAATACGTTTATCACCACGCATTCGGGCGCCGGCACCGGCGAGGCCGAGGCCAACTGCGCCGACATGGCCATCAGCGAGCTCAAGGATTACCTGGAAAACGGCAACATCGCGCACAGCGTCAACTACCCCGCCTGCAGCATGGGCAAGGCGCGCGCCGCAAGCCGTATTGCCTGCCTGCATGCCAACGTGCCCAACATGATCGGCCAGATCACGGCCATTCTCGCCAAGGACAACGCCAATGTGCAGCGCATGACCAACGAGTCCGCTGGCGAGAACGCCTACACCATGTTCGACACCGATGAGCACCTGGACGGCAGCACGATCGAGGCGCTCAAGCAGATTCCGTCGATGTATCGCGTGCGCGTGATTAAATAGCGCCGGTGCCAAGCCTGCCAGACAGACCACGAAGCCCATTCGCCCCCCGTATTCACGAAACGGGGGGCGATTTTGTTGCTCCGGACGACTTTAAAATGATACCCAGAACAAGTTTTTTCAGATAATCGATAGTGAGGCTCCAGTCGCTAAGCACACCCGCGGTGGCGCGCGCAGACGTGGTGTAAGAGCGTCCCGAGGTCCGTCGCTGCAAGTCCCGATATTACTCCTTCTTGAGACCGCGCCTCTCGACTATCTCGTCCACTATCTCCCTGGCGCGCCGCCCGAGCGCGCGGCGCCTCCCCTCTGTCGGGGCCGGCCTGTCCGCGGGCTCGGCGAAGCCCTCGGCGGCCGAGGCCTCGGAGAACACGCGCTGCTGGGACCACTGTCCCTCGGTCTCCATGAGGCTCGCGCACGTCAGGCGCAGCATCGACTCCCTCGAGGGGTGTTAGCGCTACTGTAAAAACAACCATTTTGACCAACGCTCAACAACCAATCA
>DXZP01000056.1:0-9162 GCA_019419605.1 Collinsella sp. | reverse complement strand
AGCAGATGATGCAGGAGGCCGTCGACATCAAGAAGGCCGTCAAGCCCGACCAGGTGCTGATGGTCGTCGACGCCATGACCGGCCAGGATATCGTCAACGTGGTCTCGACGTTTGCCGAGCGCACCGACTTTGATGGTGTGATTATCTCCAAGCTCGACGGTGACGCCCGTGGCGGTGGCGCGCTTTCGGTGCGTCAGGTGACCGGCAAGCCCATCAAGTTTGTGAGCATGGGCGAGAAACCCGATTCGCTTGAGCCGTTCTATCCCGATCGCATGGCCAAGCGAATCTTGGGCATGGGCGACGTTGTCGGCATCATCGAGAAGGCCCAGGAGGCCGCCGATGCCGAACAGCTCGAGGCTGCCGAGCGCATGCTGCGCGAGGGCTTTACCATGAACGACATGCTCGACCAGATGAAAGCCGTCAAAAAGATGGGCGGCATGAAGGGTATCCTGGGCATGCTCCCCGGTGGCCAGCGCGCGCTCAACCAGATGGGCGGTAACCTGGACGAGGGCATCTTCGACAAGAACGAGGCCATCATCATGTCGATGACCAAGGAGGAGCGTCTGCGTCCCTCCATCATCAACGGCCAGCGTCGCGCGCGTATCGCCAAGGGCGCCGGTGTGACCCCCACCGAGGTCAATAGCCTTATGAAGCAGTGGGGCGAGATGAACAAGATGATGGGCCGCATGCGCACGATGGCCAATCAGGCACAGGCCGGCGGCAAGAAGGGCAAAAAGGGCAAGAAGGGCAAGAAGATGCGCATGCCCAATATTCCCGGTCTGGATGCCATGGGCTTGGGCGGCATTGGCGGCCTGGGAACGGGTGGTCCTAAGTCCGATATGGACCTGCTGCGCCAGATGGAAGCGCAGATGCGCAATAAGAAATAGGGCTGTAATTCCAGCTTGATATGGCAAAGGCCACTCGGAAGCTACCGGGTGGCCTCTGTTGTTGGCTTTGATAGTTGGGCTGCGTTCAGCGTCGCGCCCCGAGCTCGCGGTGCCGTGCCGTTAGTGGCAGCCGCAGCCCTCGTGGCCCTCGTGCTCGTGATGGCCGTGGCAGCTGCAGGACTCGCCATGTTCGTGGGCGTGGTCATGGCCGTGGCAGCCGCACGTGGCCTCGCCGTTCTGTGCGAGCGTTCCGGCGATAAGGGCCTCGACACAAGCGTCGCAGCTGCCCTGAGCTCCTGCGTACACCGTGATGCCGGCTTGGGCAAGCGCGTTGATGGCGCCACCGCCGATGCCGCCGCAGATGAGCGTGTCCACGCCACCGTTGGCGAGCAGGCCCGCAAGGGCACCGTGGCCGGTGCCGTCGGTGCCCACGACCTGCTCGTTGAGTACCTTGCCATCCTGAATGTCGTAGATCTTGAACTGCTCGCTGCGGCCAAAGTGCATAAAGATGTTGCCGTTGTCGTACGTGGTTGCCACCCTCATGGTGTAGACCTCCTTTGCTGGCCATGCGGCCGTCGTTGCGGTGATGGGGGAGTACGCGATATTGCCGCCCTCGATGACGAGCGCCCGCCCGTTGACCAGAGCGTTTGCCACCTTGCGATGTGCGCGGCTGCAGATGGCCGCCACGGTGGCGCGGGCGATGCCCATTTGCTGGGCGACGGCCTCCTGATTGAGGCCTTCCAGGTCGCACAGGCGCAGTACTTCGAGCTCATCGACCGTCATCTCGATGGCGTCTCCGCTGGCAAGGCCGTCGGGGGTAAAGCCGCGATATTCGGGGATGATCCCAACACGGCGTAATTTTTCGCGTCTTCCTGCCATACGTGCTCCAAATCTGACATATGTCAACAATAGAATAGCGAACGTGCGGATTTGTGCAAGGAATTTCTGGCATATGTCAGAAAATGAGGGCTTATGTTTGGGCTGTGGGGCCGCGTGCGCCTGGGCTACAATAAAAATTGCTTATAGGCGACTGACAGGAGGGTCAATGAGCAAGGCTGATCAACAGTTTGTAACCATGTGCCGCGATATTCTGGACCATGGCACCACCACCGAGGGCCAAAAGGTCCGTCCGGTGTGGGAGGATGGCACCCCTGCCTATACCATTAAAAACTTTGGCGTTACGGCGCGCTACGACCTGCGCGAGGAGTTTCCCGCGCTTACCTTGCGTCGTACGGCCCTCAAATCTGCCATGGATGAGATCCTATGGATCTATCAAAAGAAGTCCAATAACGTGCATGACCTCAACAGCCATATTTGGGACGAGTGGGCCGACGAGACCGGCTCCATCGGCAAGGCCTACGGGTATCAGATTGGCCAGAAGAGCCATTATACCGAGGGCGACTTTGACCAGATGGACCGTGTGTTGTACGACCTTGAGCATACGCCGTACAGTCGCCGCATCATGACCAACACGTACGTGTTTAGCGACCTTTCCGAGATGCACTTGTATCCGTGCGCCTACAGCGTGACGTATAACGTGACACAGCGACCGCAGGATGACAAACCGACGCTCAACATGATTCTCAACCAGCGCAGCCAGGACATTTTGGCCGCGAATAACTGGAACGTGTGCCAGTACGCCATCTTGCTGATGATGGTCGCGCAGTCGGTCGATATGATTCCCGGCGAGCTGCTGCATGTGATTGCCGATGCCCACATTTACGACCGCCATGTCGACATCGTCCGCGAACTTATCGAGCGTCCGCAGTTTGCGGCGCCCAAGGTAACGCTTAACCCTGATGTGCACGATTTCTACGCGTTTACGACCGACGACCTGATCGTCGAGGGCTACGAGCACGGCCCGCAGGTCAAGAGCATCCCCATTGCGGTATAGGTGGCAGGTATGACGTGTAAGCTTTCTGCCATCGTCGCCGTGTGTGACGACTGGGGCATTGGCTGCGAGGGCGATATGGTCGTGTCCAATCGCGCCGACATGCGCCATTTTGTGGCGTGTACCAAGGGCTGTCCGGTCATCATGGGACGCAAGACGCTGCTGAGTTTTCCCGGTGGACGTCCGCTCAAGAATCGTCGCAATATCGTGCTCACGCGCGACGAGGATTTTACGCCCGAGGGAGTCGACGTGGTGCATAGTATCGGCGAGGCGCTCGCCGCGGTTGCCGATGAGCCCGTTGCCTGGGTGATCGGCGGCGGCGATGTCTATCGGCAGCTTTTGCCGTACTGCGTGGAGGCCGAGGTCACGCATAACCACTGCGTCCATCCCGTGGACACGTACTTTCCCGACTTGGACGCCGATCCCGCGTGGGAAGTTGCGCGGCGCGAAGGGGTTGCCACGATTGCCGCGGGCGAGGGTGACGAAGGCCTCGATTATGAGTTCGTGACGTATCGTCGCGTTAGTGCTTAAATCACCTTTTGCCACGGTATTATCGGGTTGGAATGATTGAGGGGCGACGCCTGGCGTCGCCTCGTTGTATATAGATGCTGCTATTGGAAGGGTTCGGGCTGCTATGACTGATGCCGTTGAGGTGCTGCGAATCGATTCGCTCGAGGACGAGCGGCTCGATGCCTACGTGCGACTGACCGAGCGCGAGCTGCGCTGCGTGCTGGAGCCGCAAAAGGGCATCTTTATCGCCGAGAGCGCTAAGGTTATCGAGCGCGCGGTTCGCGCCGGATACGGGCCGGTGAGTTTTCTGTTGGGTGAGCGCTGGCTCGACCAGATGATGCCGCTGTTTGAGCGCCTGGTTGTGCGCGAGGGCGCGGGTCCGGTTCCTGTGTTCGTTGCCTCCATGGAGCTCATGGAGCAGCTGACGGGCTTCAATGTGACGCGCGGTGCGCTCGCGGCATTTCGTCGCCCGCGACAGATTCCGGTTGATGAGTTCTTGGGCGGCGTCGTCGAGGCGGCGGGGGAGCGCCCGGTGCGCGTGTGCGTGCTCGAGGGCATTGTCGACCATACCAATGTGGGCGCAATATTCCGCTCGGCGGCCGCGCTCAACGTCGACGGCATTTTGGTCAGTCCTACGTGTTGTGATCCGCTGTATCGTCGTTCGGCCCGCGTGAGCATGGGCACGGTGTTCCAGGTGCCCTGGACACGCATTGGCAGCGAAGCGCGCGTATGGCCGCATGATGGGCTGGCGGCGCTACACGATGCCGGCTTTTCGTGTGCCGCTATGGCGTTGACGGATGATTCGGTGTCGCTGGACGATCCCGCGCTCCAGGAGATTGACCGCCTGGCAATCTTTATGGGCACCGAGGGTGCTGGCTTGGGCGCCAAGACCATTGCAGGCTGCGACCGCGCCGTGCGTATTCCGATGGCGCATGGGGTCGATTCACTCAACGTGGCCGCGGCAAGCGCTGTTGCCTTTTGGCAGCTGTGCCCGCATGTGAGCAACGAGTACCACTACCAGCCGGGGCTGTATCACTAGGCAGATAGTTAGCACCGGGCTCTGGTTCGGGGCGTTTCGGCCGACGTCGGTCGGTGCTAAGCTGGTATTGGCTTTGGTCTTAAATTGCCGTTTTGTTGTTTGACGTACGCTGGTGGGGAGGGCGTGTGGCTAAGAAATCTACGGCTATCGATGTAACGCAGGGTGTCATTTGGCAACAGCTGCTGTCGCTGTGCGTCCCTATCTTCTTTAGCTCGTTTTTTCAGCAGGCTTACACGCTTATTGGTACGTATATCGTCGGCCAGTTTGGCGGCAAGCTCGCGCTGGGTGGCATTCAAGCCACGATGGTGCTCACCGAGCTCTGCATTGGCTTTTGCGTTGGCGTTGGCGCTGGCTGCGCGGTCATTACCGGTCAGTTTTTTGGTCAGCACGATGATGAGCGATTGAGTCGTTCGGTCCATACGGCCATGACGCTCGCGCTGGTGGGCGGTATCGTTTTCTCGATTCTTGGCATAGTGTTCGTTGAGCCCATGCTGGTACTTATGAACACGCCGCATGAACTATTGGCCGAGGGCGTGGCCTATGCTCGTTGCTATTTTGCCGCCATGGTTGCGGCGCTGCTGCTCAATATGGGAACGGCGCTGCTGCGCGCCGTGGGCGACACACGCGGTCCTGCTGTGATCATTGCTTCCGGCTGCCTTGTTAATGCGGTGCTGGATGTCATCTTCGTTGCCGTGCTTCATATGGAGGCTCTGGGCTGCGGCATCGCGGTGGCGCTGACCATTTGCTCCAACGCCACGATGATCGTGATTCGTATGATGCACGCTCCGGGTGCGTGGCGGCTTTCACTGTCCAAACTCTGCATTGATCCTGGCATTTGTAAGAGCATGATCTCGTGTGGTCTGCCGCTTGGCTTTCAGTCTGCTGCGTATTCGATTTCCAACGTTTTGATTCAGGTGTCGGTCAACTCGTTTGGTGCCGATGTCACCACGGCGTGGGGTCTTTCGGGCCGTTTGGATGGCATTGTCTGGATGGTTACCGAGGCGCTTGGCGTTTCGATCACCACGTTCTCGGCACAGAACTTTGGCGCGCGCAACTACGAGCGCATGCGCAAGGGCTACCATACGTCGCTTGTGCTGTCGTTTATGCTCATTGGTGGCCTGTCTGCCGTGCTACTGGTGTTCTCGGGTCCGTTGTCGCGTCTGTTTGTCGACGATGCTTCGATTTCGGCCTACACCACGACGATTCTTCATTTCATCGCGCCGTTCTACGCGATCTTCTCGATTATCGAAAACGCGTCCGGCTCCATCCGCGGCGCTGGCGTGAGCTTCCAGCCTATGATGCTCACGATTTTTGGCACCGTCGTGCTCAGGGTGATCTGGGTGTTTGCGATTATGCCGTTCGATCCGTCGCTTGAGCACCTGCTGCTGGTTTACCCCGTAACTTGGCTAATCACGGCCACGATGTTTACCATCTACCACCACAGCGGCAACTGGCTCGGCCGCGCCACCGCCTAATGATCCGAAGGGGACGGAGGAAAACGGATCATTGACCTGGCGATAAGGCAAAATGATCCGTTTTCCTCCGTCCCCTTCGGATCATTTAGTATTCGATGCCTTGGCGGGCTAGGAGGCCTTCGTCGAAGTAGTGTTTGACGGGGCGCATTTCGGTTACTAGGTCCGCGAGATCGGCCAGTGGCAGCAAGCCGCGGCCGGTGAGCACGAGCTCTGTGGTGGTCGGTTTCATTGCGATCAACGCTTCGACATCTTCGCGCGTCACAAAGCCTCGGCGCATGGCTTCTCCCAGCTCATCCAAGATCAGCACGTCGACCTGGCTAATCTGCTCGCGCGCCAGCTCCATGATCTGTGCGGCACAGGCTTCGGGCGTGTCGCGGTCGGCTTGTACGATGCGCAGACCTAAACGGGGCGCCGCATCATGCTCGGCGCAGTGCAGCTTCTTGGCAAACTGAAGCATGAGTACGTTAAGTCCATAGCCCGTGGCGCGCAGCGCAAGCCCCAGCGCAGCCGTCGTCTTGCCCTTGCCGTCGCCCGTATAGATTTGAACCTTGCCGACTCCCAGTGATGCCTTCTCTGTCCTTTCGTGCCCGGCGTCGGTTTATCGCCGTCCGGGTTGGGTATTCTAGAAAAAATTATCAACCCCAGTAGATGGAGTTCAAGCAGATGGAGATGGATGACAATAAACGTAGACGGAATATGATCCTCTACGTGCTCATCGCCTTCGTCGTCTACCTCGTGCTCTCGACCGTTCTGTTCCCCAACATCGGTCACACGCAGCAGATTACGAAGACCGATTACTCGACGTTTGTCAAAGCGCTCGATAAGAAGAGCGTCGACAAGGTCGAGTACAACACGGACGATTACACGATTTATTACACCAAGAAGGGCGAGGACGAGAATATCGCCTACAAGACGACCGGTGTGCCGAATGACGCGGGCTTTACCGATCGCGTGCTTGAGTCCGGTGCTTCGCTTGAGTCGGTCGTTCCCGATAAGAACTCGGGCCTGATGACCTACTACCTGCTCACCCTCATTCTTCCCATGGTGATTTTCTTCCTGATTGGCTGGTGGCTCAACCGCCGCATGAAGAAGGCCATGGGTGATGACGGTCCGTCGATGAACTTTGGCGGCGGTGGTTTTGGCGGCGGCGGACTGGGCAAGTCCGGCGCGCGCGTGATCGCCTCCAAGGACGTGGGCGTGACCTTTAAGGATGTCGCCGGCCAGGAAGAGGCTAAGGAGTCCCTCAAGGAGGTCGTCGACTTTCTGGAGAAGCCGCAGCGCTACGAGGAGATCGGCGCCAAACTGCCACGCGGCGCTCTCCTTGTCGGCCCTCCGGGTACCGGTAAAACCCTGCTCGCCAAGGCTGTGGCCGGCGAGGCGGGCGTGCCGTTCTTTAGTATTTCTGGTTCTGAGTTTGTTGAGATGTTTGTCGGCCGAGGCGCCGCTAAGGTTCGCGACCTGTTTAAGCAGGCCAAGGAAAAGGCCCCGTGCATCGTCTTTATCGACGAGATCGATACCATCGGCAAGAAGCGCGATGGCGGCGGCTTTAGTGGCAACGACGAGCGCGAGCAGACGCTCAATCAGCTGCTGACCGAGATGGATGGATTCGATAACCACAAGGGTATCGTCGTCCTCGCTGCGACCAACCGTCCCGACAGCCTTGATCCGGCCCTGCTGCGCCCCGGCCGCTTCGACCGCCGCATCCCCGTTGAGCTGCCCGACCTGACCGGTCGCAAGAATATCCTTGAACTGCACGCCAAGAGCGTGAAGACGCAGCCGCCGATCGACCTGACCGCGATCGCCCGCGCCACGCCTGGCGCCTCGGGTGCCGACCTGGCCAACATCATCAACGAGGGCGCCCTGCGCGCTGTCCGCGAGGGTCGCAAGCGCGCCACGCAGGATGACTTTGAGGAGTCGGTGGAGGTCGTCATCGCCGGCCAGCAGCGTAAGTCCACGGTGCTGTCCGATCACGAGAAACAGGTCGTGTCCTATCACGAGATCGGCCATGCCATCGTTGCCGCCCGCCAGAAGGGTTCTGCGCCGGTTACGAAGATCACCATCGTGCCGCGTACGAGCGGTGCTCTGGGCTACACCATGCAGGTCGAGGAGGACGAGCGCTTCTTGACCACGCGCCAGGAGGTGCTCGACAAGCTCGCTGTCTACTGCGGCGGACGTGCTGCCGAGGAGCTCATCTTTGGTGAGATGACGACTGGCGCGGCCAATGATATCGAGCAGGCCACCAAGCTCGCCCGCAACATGGTGACGCGCTTTGGTATGTCGGAAGAGTTTGGCATGATGGCGCTCGGTACTGTTCAGAATGCCTACCTCAACCAGGACACGTCGCTCACCTGTGCCCCCGGTACGGCCGAGCGCGTCGACGCGATCGTCGCCAAGCTGATCGAGGACGCACATGACCGCGCCCTGCAGATCCTCAAGGAGAACAAGTTTAAGCTCCATGAGCTGGCTCGTTATCTGTACAAGAAGGAGACGATCACGGGCGAGGAGTTCATGAATCTCCTCACGCGCGAGAATCCGCTGATGCCAAAGCAGCAGTAAGGCTGGTTGCACAACGTCGAACGCCCCATTTGAGTTTCTATCTCAAATGGGGCGTTTTGTTTGGGAGGGATATGTATGAAGATCGTGGTGAGTGCCTGCTTGATGGGAGAGAGCTGCAAATATAACGGGCTCGACAATTACCATCGCGCGTTGGTCGAGGCCTGCGAACGCACAGGGACCGAGGTCCTGTTGGTGTGCCCCGAGGTTTTTGGCGGCTTGCCCACACCGCGCAAGCCGTCCGAGATTGTGAATGGCGAGGTTTGTACCTGCGAGGGCATCTCGGTCGATCGCGAGTTTCGCCAGGGTGCTCAGCGCGCGCTCGATATGTGCGAGCAGGCGGGCGGCCCGTCCGAGATCGTTGCGTGCATTTTGCAGGACCGCAGCCCCTCGTGCGGTACGGGTCACGTCTACGATGGCACCTTTAGCGGTACGCTCACCGCGGGCAATGGTGTTTTTGTCGATCTGCTGCTGCGTCACGGGTACCGTGTGATTCCGGCTAGCGAGTTCGATCCCAGCATGCTGGAACATTGTCCACAGCACTCGAACCCAACACTTCCTCACGGGTGACCGTTTTGGCATCATCCGTGAAGTTGATATTGAGTACGACCCGGTCATCAAAGACGTAGACCGAGTTGACAGGCGCCGTACCCAGGCAGCCCCTCCCCACGGCCCTCGCGCAGGAACGCGCACACGGCCTTCCCGTCTCTTGCGCCTCTCCCGGAACTGTCCACATCAGCGTAGCCAATCCAGTCCGCCAAGGGCTGCAGCCCGGACAACGCGGCGATGGAGGGCTTCTTCGGCCTG
>DXZP01000055.1:0-9667 GCA_019419605.1 Collinsella sp. | reverse complement strand
CGGTAAAGTCGAGCTCGTTGTCGTCGTCGGCATAGCGATCGAGAATCGAAGGCGCATCATCGGAATCGGACGCACCGGGGGCCTCGATGGGCACCGAGGTGTAAGCCGAGGACGATTCCATGGCTTCGAGCACCTCGTCGACGGTCACGTCCAGGTATTCGGCGATTTCCTCAACCTTGGGCGAACGCTGCAGCTCGTTGGTGAGCTTATCGGTAGCCTGGTTGACCTTGGCCGAGAGCTCCTGCAAACGACGGGGCACGCGCACGCTCCAGCCCTTGTCGCGGAAATGACGCTTAATCTCACCCATAATAGTAGGTGTGGCAAACGTCGTGAACTCGAGCCCGCGCTCAGGGTCAAAGCGGTCGATAGCCTTGAGCAGGCCCAAATAGCCGACCTGCAAAAGGTCATCGAGCGGCTCGCCGCGGTTCTTAAATTTGTTGGCAAGAAACCTTACCAGGTTCATATGGGACATGACGAGCTGCTCGCGAGCATCCGGATCACCGGTCTCCTTATAACGACGAAACAGCTCGCGGGTTTTCTCCTTGTCCCAAGCGGTCTTGCCGCTCCGGGAACGTTCGGTCATATTAGATATCCGCCTTGAGGTCGAGGGAAAGCGTTAGAGGCGCCGCAGTCTTTTCGTAGGAATCGCACACGCTTGCAAGAATGAGCTCGGCATACACAGCAGCCTGGTCATCCTCGTCGACGGTGGCCTGTTCCCCAAAGGTAAAGGTCATGCCGACGTGAGATTCGTCCACATCGAAATTGATCGTGATGTCGTCGCAGTCGACCGCGGTGCACCCAAAGATGAAGGCTTCCTCGGCAGCCATGCGGATATCCTCGATGCGATCGACGGACATAGAGCACAGGGCGCCGACGTTGGCGGCCGTCATGCGCACCAAGCGCGCGAGACGCGGATCACCGGCAACGCTCAGCGTAATGGGGCAGGTTGCTTCACTACTCATCGCAGGACTCCTCGGAGGTCTCGGCAGGCGTATAGGTGTAATACTGAGCAGGCTTAGCAGCGGGCTTCTGAACATCATCGTCGTCAGCAGCGGCATCGTCATCGTCAATCAGAACGCGCTCAGTAGGCTGCTCGGCCTCGGCGGCGGCAGCGGCGAGCTTGCGATCGGCGTCGGCTGCAGGAGCCTTCACCTTATTGAAGAGCTTCTGCACGGCGCCAGCAGCAGAATCAGTCACGCTCGATACGGCATTGCTAGCCTCGGCCACGCTGCCCGTGACCTCGGAGATGTCGCGAACGACCGCCTCAACCTCAACGAGGTTAGACGTCAGAGCATCAACGGCAGTCTTGCTCGACTTGAGGAGCGGCTCAACCTGGGCAAGTGCCGGCGTAAGCTCGTCAACGGCGCCATCGAGCTTTGCCACCACGGGCTGTGCCTCGGCGAGCGTATTGTTAAGGTCACTCACCGTCTTGTCGAGCGAGTCGACGACGGTGCGGGTCTTGCGCAGCGTGAGCGCGAGCTCGACAACAGCCCACACGCCGGCAACGGCGAGCACCAGCAGGGCGATTTGAATGGGACTCATACAAGCCTCCCGAAGGAATCGAAATACAGACGTTTTTCATGGTACCCCAAAGAAGGGCAAAGATACCCAAAGGGAATGCGCGAGGCGCCAATGGCCTACTTGGGAGCGTTGCCGCTACGGTCGCGCTCGCTTTGCTCCACACGCCACTCTTCCCAACCGCGGCCGGCAGGCTGCCAGAACGCACCGCGCTCCAACCCCTCGGGCAAATAGCGCTGATCGACCCAGCCTTCGGGATAATCGTGCGGGTACTTGTATACACCGTACTCGTCGCTGCCGGGACGGTGACGATCGCGCAGGTAGCTGGGCACCTCGCGAAGACCACTGCTGTGGATATCGGCCAGCGCCGCATCGATCGAGGCCTCACACGCGTTGGACTTAGGCGCCAGGCACACATAGAGCGCAGCCTGAGCCAGGTTGATGCGACACTCGGGATAGCCAATGACCTCGGCAGATTTAAATGCGGCATGTGCCACCAAAAGCGCCTGCGGGTCGGCGTTGCCAACATCCTCGGAAGCCTGAATCATAATGCGGCGAGCGATAAACTTGGGATCCTCCCCCGCATCGATCATGCGCGCAAGCCAATAAATGGTGGCATCGGGATCGCTGCCTCGCATGGACTTGATGAACGCGCTAATAATGTCGTAGTGCATATCACCGTTTTTGTCATACGAAAACCCACGACGCGGATTGGCGATCTTCACGTCATCCACGGTAATGGGATAGCGTTCCCCCGCCGCCGGCGCTGGCGTTCCCTCGGTATCGGGACGCGTAACGGCAATCTCACTCGCAAGCTCGAGCGTCGTGAGCGCCGAGCGCGCATCACCCGCGGCCAGCGTGCAAATGGTCTTGACTGTATCCTCATCGGCCGAGAACTTACCGTTTAAACCCTGCGGCGCCTCGAGCGCACGCTCAATGAGCGTGGCGATATCCTCGTCCTTCAGGTGCTCAAGCTCTACCACACGCCCACGCGAGAGCAATGCCGAGTTGACCTCAAAGTACGGGTTTTCCGTCGTGGCGCCAATCATAATGACGGTGCGGTTCTCGACCGCATGCAGCAGGGCATCTTGCTGCGATTTCGAAAAGCGATGGATCTCATCGATAAACAGAATGGTGCGGCGGTCGTAGGTGTTCAGACGGGTCTTAGCCTCATCGATTACGCGGCGCAGGTCCTTCACAGTGCCCGTCACGGCGCTGACCTCGACAAACTCGCTCTTGGTATGGCTGGCGATAATGTGGGCCAGCGTCGTCTTGCCCGTGCCAGCCGGGCCGTACAGAATCACGCTCGACAGCACGTCATGCTCAATCGCGGCGCGCAGCCACGAGCCCTTACCGACGGCCTTTTGCTGGCCCACATACTCGTCGAGCGAATTGGGGCGCATACGCACCGCAAGCGGCGCATTTTTAAAGGAGCGCTCGCGCGTCGAAGCAGAAAAAAGGTCGTCCATAGCCATCCCGTGCATTAATCAAAATCGTTGTTGACCAACAGTATACCGAAAGGATACGAACTACCGTTCGTTAATATAGGTGCGGTGCGGAAACTTTAGACCTGGGAACAATTTGCTCGTCAGCTCGCAGAAATAACCATCCGTCATGCTTGCGATGTAATCGACGACGGCCTGATCCTTGTCGTCCTGCCAAGCATAGGTGCGGCCATAATAGGAAAGCTGCTGCTCAATACGCGAAATGTGGTGCTTAAAGATGTAGGAGGACTCGTCACCCTCGTTTATATCCTGCAGGCAACGGTCGTAGAGCTTTTCGAAGGCCTCGCGCAGTTCCGCTTCAGAGTCGCCTTCGATACCGCCCTTGCTATAGATCTTCTCGTAGTTCTCGCGCTTAGCCCGGCGGATCTCCTCAAACAGGTCCCCGCTCATCTCGATACGCGGTTTGCCGTAGCTATGCTCAACGATATCGATGGATGCGTGCGTGAGAATCCAGCTGTTATAGGCGCCGCCCCGACCGTCGTCAAAAGCGTCGGGCGACAGCAGGCCAGCCGCAATGGCGTCCTGGCGATCGCGCCCAACGTAGGCAAGGATATCCGAGATGCGAACGACGCAGCCCTCGAGCGTCATGGGACGCAGGTGCTCAATCGCGCTATAGCCTGTGGCAATGCATTCCTCGACGGTTCGGTCGAACTGGTCAAAGGAACCCATGTCCGAAAGCTCAAAAACACGCTGCTCGTACTCGCCGTTATGGCATAGCACGCCATCGAGCGTTTGAAGCGACACGTTGCGACCGTACAGCGCATCGAGGACGCGGACCGACTGCACGTTATGGAAAAAGAAGCGACCCGTACGCTCGTGATAGATATCGTTGAGGAATCGCTCGCCGGCATGGCCAAAGGGCGTGTGACCCAAGTCGTGGCCTAAGCCAATCGCCTCGATCAGATCGCAGTTGAGCCCCAGAGCACGTCCGATATCACGCGCGATGCGCGAGACAAGCTGCACGTGCAGGCCTCGGCGCGACAGGTCATCGTTACTGCGAAAACTGAAGACCTGAGTTTTGCCGGCGTATCGGGCATACGCAGGCAGATGAAGAATCTTTTCGGTATCGCGCATAAAGGCCGGACGCATGAGCGTGCCCTCGTCTGCGGCTCGATCAACGCGACGGATGACCTGGTCATCGTCGCAACGGTACGGGTTGACATAGCCCGAAGCACGATCTGCGGCAATGCGCTCGACAAGTTCGGGCGATAACGCCGAGGGAATACGGTCCATGCGCGCCTTAATGACGGCCGTTTCTTGATTAGATGCCATGGCATGCTCCTTAAGAAGGATGCGCAATCGGTTACAATGTGCAGCCCACGACCTCGATTATGGCAAAAATCGGCACCAAAAACGGCAGCAAAGGCAGGGAGCGCGATTTTGTGAAGAGGCAGGAGAGGGCAAGGGCCAGGAGCGCAACGGCAAATGCCACGATGCCGCCCATAGGGTCGAGCGTGCAAAGCGCGAAGAGCGCCTTGGCGTCCCCCATGCCAATGCCAGGGACGTGGCGAACACGACGCCAGAGTGACTCAGTAAGCACAAGGGCAAGGTAGACGATGACCGCAAGACCGGCGTGGTCAAACGCCGTGTTAACACCCTTGTCGAGCCAAACGCCTGCAAGCGCCGCCACCGCACACGCGCCGGCAAGCTGATTGGGAAACCGCCGCTCACGGGCATCAATCACCGCGCCGGCAAAGAAACAAATCCAAAACGGGATATAGACCATCGTGCACCTCCATGAACAGCTGCTCAAAAGCAAAAACCACCACAAAGGTACAGGCACCTTTGTGGTGGTTTTGATGGTGGTTATTTGGCGCCTTGCATGACCTCGTCGAGGGTAACGTTGACGGCGTGCTGCGTCGGGACCCAGTCGACCTTTAGGAACAGCGCTGCCACCGTGATGGGGATATAGCTGAACATAAAGATCGGGAAGGTAAACAGGTTGGTCACCAGGCGCCACTTTTGCGCACAATGAATGTGCTTGTACTCAAAGATGGTCGTAAGTAGCGCCAGGATAAAGAAGGTCTGGTACATCATCGCGAAGGTCATAATGAGCGAGGCGGCACAAGCCTGCATCTCGACCTCGGTGGCCAAGAAGCCATGCGAAAGCCCGCCCACGATGAGAAAGGTAGCGTTGGCGAGCATGGAGATCAGGGACAGCAACATGCCCGGAGCGATGGTCATAAACATGTCATATGCGGCAAAGCGATGATAGCAAAACGTCGATTTGACCAGATGCTTACCGTAGGTAAAGAACACCTGGTAGAAGCCCTTGGTCCAGCGCATACGCTGCTTCCAAGACGCTTTAAACGTCACGGGTTGCTCGTCAAAAAACTCCGCCGGCGCATAGCCAATGCGAATGCCGTGAATGGCGCAGAACGTGGTGAACTGAATATCCTCGGTCAGCGTGTGGAACTGCCAGCCGTGCATACCCTCGATAACACTGGCGGAGATGAGGTAGCCCGAACCCGAGACGGCACAGGACGTCTTGCAGATATTACGCGCGTTGTTAAGGAAACGCGCCTCGCACAGGTACCAAGTGGCGTTGGCAGCCGAGATCCACGAGCTGCCAAAGTTCTTGGAGTTGCGGTAGCTTGTGACCACATGGAATCCCTGGTCAAAGGCGTCATTCATCTTGGAGACGTAATCGCGGGAGATAACGTTGTCGGCATCGAAGATAAAGTAGCCCTCAAAGGTATCGGGATACTCGTTAAGAATGCGGTCAAAACCAAAGTCCATGACCCAGCTCTTGCCTTTACGGGCCAGGTCGTTTCGCTCGTACACGACAGCGCCCGCCTCGCGCGCGAGCTGCGCGGTGTTATCGGTGCAGGCATCGGCGACGACAAAGACCTCGATGAGCTCGGACGGATAATCCTGGTCCTTGATGGAGCGAACGAGGTTGGCGATAACGGCCTCCTCGTTGTGTGCTGCAATAAAGAAGGCATACCGGTGGAGTTTTTTGGCCTTGGGAGGCGCGACCTCGCCGCGGAGAGCACCGATGACAAAGAAGACCACCTGGTACAAGAAGCAGACCGTGAGCAGCGTGACGACAATCTGGTTGAAGATCACGATGGGTGTGTTGGTTTGTAAAAAGGCGAGCATGCAGGCTCCCAGGAACGCGTTACGTAAACAACCGTATATCTTACCGCAGGCTAGGGGCGTTCAAGAAACCACCTAATACTGGCTAGGCTTCGAGCAGGCCGAGCTGCGGTACGATTTCGTCGCCGGCAGCAGTGCGACCAAGCGAACGCGGGGCCAGGTCGTCAAGAACCGCAGCGAGATCCCACGGCAGCTCGTCGCGGCGCTCAATGCGCTCCCCCGTCACGGGATGATCGAACGCTACGCGCCAGGAATGGAGGAATTGCCTGGTCAGACCCTGATCGGCGCGTGCATCGCACTTGCCGTAGAGCGGATCGCCCACGCAGGCGTGGTTGATATGGCGCATGTGCACGCGAATCTGATGCGTGCGACCGGTAAACAGGTGACACTCAACGAGTGTGTAGCCGTCATCAAAGCGCGTGGAATCAAAACGCTCAAGGACCTTGAAGGTCGTGATGGCTTGGCGCGCAAAGGGATCGTCCGAAACCGCCATCTTCACGCGGTCGCGCGTCGATCGGGCAATACCGGTGTTGATGGTGCCCTCGTCCATGGCGATGTGCCCGTGAACGAGCGTAATGTAGCGGCGGTCGAGCGTGCGCGTACGGATAAGATTTTGGAGCGCGCGCTGGGTGTCGTCGTCCTTTGCCGCAAGCATAAGACCTGAGGTATCGCGATCCAAACGATGCACGATACCGGGGCGGTCCTCGCCCTGCACGGTGCCCAGATGGTCGATACCACAGTGATAGACCAGGGCATTCGCGAGCGTACCGCTCTCATGACCATGCGCAGGATGGCACACCAGGCCGCGCTGCTTGGAGAGCACGATGAGATAGTCGTCCTCGTAGCGAATGTCGAGCGGGATGGCCTCGGGAATCACATCGGTGGGATCGTGCGGCTCGGGCAAATCAACCGAAATACGGTCACCGGCTCGCACGGCGTACTTTTTGGACAGGCAGGTCTCGCCATTGACCACTACGGCCCCACCCTCAATCAGATGCGCGCAGGCAGAGCGCGTAGGGCAGCCGTCATTGGCGCCCAGATAGGCGTCAAGACGCTGACCAGCGGCATCGTCGGCAACAAGGATATGGATGTCGGCCATTAGCGCTCATTCCTTTCACGAATCTTGCGGGCACGCTCCCCACGTTGTTTAGCCTTGCGCTTGGCGCGGGCCTCATCACGGGCGTTAAGCTCGGCGGTCGCATCGACCTCACGGGCCGCGGGGCTCAAGAACATGTAACCGAAGAGGGCGAGCACTACACCGACCGTAATGCCGATATCGGCCACATTGAAGACGGGGAAGTCGATGAAGGTGGTGGCAATAAAATCGGTCACGAAGCCAAAGGCCAAACGATCGATTGCGTTACCGATAGCACCGCCCGCAACCATCGCCATGCCCACAACCTCAAGATGGGCAAGCTGGGGTGCACGAACGAGGTACACAAAAATAGCGATAATGACCGCCAACGCCAGCACGGCAAACGCGATGCCATGCCCCTCGCCCATGCTAAAGGCGGCACCGATATTGCGGACAAACATAAAGTCGATGACACCAGGGATGACGGTCACATGCAAAGCGTCGCCCACGGCACGAACCGCAAACTTGGTCAGCTGGTCAAGAAGCAGCACAACCAGCGCCATCCCACCAGCAACACCCAACCGCCAACGCAAAGGCGGCGTCATATCCCCAGTACGACCCAAATCAATCCCCTACCCTCAAGAACATCGAATTACGTTTAACGCAAATCAATATCTTATATTGACCAGCAACGAAATAGCCGATGATTCGTTACCAACAGCGAAAACCCGCCAGAGCGAGCAAGGTGCCTTGAAGCAAGGCGGCATAGACCTTCTGGTCATGCCGCCGAAGCTGAAAGGCAGATTGCCGCTCTGGCGGGTTTGCAGCGTCAACCTGTTACGCGGTTTGGTAAAACCGCGTAACTACAAAGCGTTCGCACACCTCTCGCAGATGTGAGCGTGGCCGTTGTACTCGCCGACGGTGGTGCGGTAGTTCCAGCAACGGTCGCAGCACTCGCCCTCAGCAGCCTCGATGGCAACGGAGAGCTCCTCGCCCTGGGTCAACTCAACATCGGAGACGATGTAGAACTCGGCCAGGTCGACGGCCTTGTCGCCGGTCAGCAGCGCGTACATCTCGGCGGGAACGACCGCCTTGACGCGGACCTGCTGGCTCTTGGTGAAGGTACCGGCGGAGCGGGCGTCCTCAAGGGCCTTGGTCACGGCGCTACGGAGCTCGAGTGAAGCCTCGAGCAAGCCCTCGAACTCATTGGCCTCGTCGACCGTAATGGGCGACTTATACCAATCGAGCAGCGCAGCGTACTTCTGGTGATCGACGCAGCCGGCAGGCGCATAGGCCATGGCCTCGTCGACCGTGTAGGACAGGATCGGCTGCAGGTCGCGCATGAGCATCGAGAAGAGCTCGGCAAGCACGGTCTGGGCGCTGCGACGCTCGAGCGAGCCGGGCTTATCGCAGTACAGACGGTCCTTCAGGGCGTCGAGGTACACGTTAGAGAGCTCGGTAACCACGAAGTCGTAGAGCGCACGGTAGGCGCGCGGGAACTCGTAGCAAGAGTAGGCGTCGTCAACCTCGGCCTGGACCTGAGTCAGGCGGGCAACCATGAGCTTGTCGAGCGGCAGCAGGTCGGCAAAGGCGACGCCGTCGGTCTCGGGCTCAAACTGACCCTCGAGCTCGGAGAGCAGGAAGCGCAGCGTGTTGCGGAAACGACGGTAGGCATCGGAGGTACGAGCAAGGATCTCGTGGTCGATGGACACGTCGGAGCTGGTATCGACGGAGGCAACCCACAGGCGGATGATGTCGGCGCCCATCTCGTCGCAGACCTTGTTGGGGTCGATGACGTTGCCGAGCGACTTCGACATCTTACGGCCCTGGCCGTCGAGCGTGAAGCCCTGCGAGACGACCGCCTTGTACGGAGCATGGCCGTTGGCGCCCACCGAGGTGAGCAGCGAGCTCTGGAACCAACCACGGTGCTGGTCGGAGCCCTCGAGGTAGACGTCCGCCGGGTACTCCAGCTCGGGACGGTACTCGCAGACGGCCTTCCAGGAGACGCCGGAGTCCCACCACACGTCAAGAATGTCCTTATCGGCCTTGAGGTGATGGCCACCGCACTTGGGGCAGACGCAGGCCTCGCCCAGGTAGCTCTCGGGAGCGTCGGTGAACCAGGCGTCGGAGCCCTTCTCGTGGAAGAGCTTGATGACGGCGTCGAGCGTAGCGTCATTCATGACCTTCTCACCGCAGTCGGCGCAGGTGTAGCTGGGGATAGGCACGCCCCAGTTGCGCTGACGGCTGATGCACCAGTCGGGACGCTGCTCGACCATGGCGCCAATGCGGTTGGCCGCGTGGGCCGGATACCATTTGACGTTCTCGCGGACCTCCTTGCCAGCCTGCTCGCGCAGACCGGTCTTGTCCATCGAGACAAACCACTGGTCGGTAGCACGGAAGAGCACCGGATGCTTGCAGCGCCAGCAGTGCGGATAGCTGTGCGTGATCTTCTTCTCGAGGACCAGGGTAC
>DXZP01000054.1:0-10021 GCA_019419605.1 Collinsella sp. | reverse complement strand
AGGTGCGCGGCCGCCTGCGTTCCATTCCCGCCGTTCACGAGCTGCTTGCCGAGTGGCCGGTCATGAAGGCTGCTGGCGATGCAGGCGACACGATGGTACGCGAGGCGATTGACGCCGAGCTCGATGCCGAGCGCGCGGCGATTCGCTCCGGCGCCCCTGCAAGGAACAAGCGCGAGCTCGCCTTGGCAATTGAGCAGCGGACCCATCGCCTGTCGCTGCCGACCCTGCGCCCTGCCGTCAACGCGACGGGCGTTGTGATTCACACCAATCTGGGCCGTGCTCCGCTTGCTCCCGTAGCGGTGCAGGCGGTGGCCGATGTCGCCCGCGGCTACAGCACGCTTGAGTATGACGTCGCGACCTGTGCCCGTGGGGGCCGCAAAGAGCATGCCGCGCGTCTGCTGCGCACGCTCACGGGGGCGCAGGACGCCCTGGTTGTCAACAACAACGCCGCGGCGGTGCTGCTGGTGCTTGCCGCGCATGCAAGCGGCAAAGAGGTCATCGTGAGCCGTGGCGAGCTTGTCGAGGTGGGCGGCAGCTTCCGCATTCCCGATATCATGGCGGCTTCGGGTGCCAAGCTTGTCGAGGTGGGCTCCACCAACCGCACGCATCTGGATGATTACCGAAGCGCCATTACGCCCAATACGGCGATGATCTTGAAAGTTCATCCTTCTAACTACCGTATCGAGGGTTTCCACGAGGAGGTTTCCGCGGCGGAGCTTTCTGCGCTGGCGCATGAGCACGGGCTGTTACTGTACGAGGACCAGGGCTCGGGCGCTTTGCTTACAGATGAGGTGCTCGTCGATGCTGGGGAGAAGCCCACGTCCGCCTCGCTTTGCGCCGGCGTTGACGTCGTCTCGTGCTCGGGCGACAAGCTGCTCGGCGCCTCGCAAGCGGGCATTATTCTCGGTAGCGCCCAGGTAATCGCCGCCTGTGCCTCGCATCCGCTTATGCGCGCGCTTCGCCCCGGCAAGCTCACGCTCGCGGCGCTCGAGGCCACTTTGCGCCTGTATGTGACCGGAACCGATACAGCGCATCGGGAGATCCCGGTGCTCAACATGCTTTCCGGCGCGCCGGCTCCGCTCGAGCGTCAGGCCAAGCGCCTGCATGACCGCATGCTGCGCAAGCTTCGCGAGTCTCAGTGTGAGGAGGCGGTGGAGCTGCAGGTTGTCGAGGGCGTGTCTGCTCCGGGCGGCGGTTCGCTGCCGACCGTCGAGCTCCCAACTTTTTGCGTTGCCGTCTGTCCCGTCGATGGGCGTCTATCCGCCGATGGCCTAAAGCGCGCTATGGTACAGGAGCCCGATACGCCGGTTGTGACGCGCGTGCGGCACGACCAGGTGCTTTTTGACGTTCGCACGCTTTTGCGCGACACCGACCTTGACCTGTGTGCGTCTGCGTTGGCGGATGCCGTGCGGGCAGGTTTGCGTCGATGACCGCGCGCGAGCTTGTCGAATGTCCCGTTATCGTCGGAACGGCAGGACACGTCGACCACGGAAAGTCGGCCCTTATCGAGGCGCTGACCGGCAAAAATCCCGACCGTCTGGAGGTCGAACGGCGCCGAGGCATGACCACTGAGCTCGGCTTTGGCGAGCTCGAGCTTCCCAGCGGCAAGCTTGTCGGCTTGGTCGACGTACCCGGGCATGCGCACTATCTGCGCGCCATGGTGCAGGGCGCCACCGGCGTGGACGTTGCGTTGCTGGCGGTTTCGGCCGTTGAGGGCGTGATGCCGCAGACCCGCGAGCACGTTCGGGTTCTGGAGCTGTTGGGTGTGACGCGCATGGTCGTCGCACTCACGATGCGCGATTTGGCCGACCACGAGATTGCCGCGCTGGCGGAGCTCGATGTCGAGGCGTTTCTGGACGGGACCGTGTTTGCGGGTGCCTCTATAGTGCCGGTGTCCTCCAAGACGGGCGAGGGCCTGGACGAGCTGCTTACGACGCTCGATAACACGGTTTGTTCGTGCTGGTCGGAGCATCTGGAGGCGACCGCTGGCTCGGGCGCCGCGCCCCGTCTTCCCATCGACCGTTGCTTTAGCATCCGCGGCACCGGAACCGTCGTGACGGGTACGCTGCACGACGGTCCCGTTTCGGTTGGCGATGAGCTCGTTGCGCTGCCGTCGCAAACGCGCTGTCGCGTGCGCGGGGTGCAGGTTCACGGGGATACCCAGTGCGCGGTTCCCGGCCAGCGCGTCGCCCTGAACCTGGTGGGCGATGGCGTGGCGGGCCTCAAGCGCGGCGAGATGCTCGGCGTCGAGGGTCGCGTGGGCCAGACGCTGCGCTTTTTGATGCAACTGACATATGTGGGGCGCGATGGCGTGCGAGCCGGCGTTCTTGCTTCGGGTACACGCGTGCACGTTATGGCGGGCACGGCTGAGGTGCTCGGCCGCATTATGCTTTTAGACGACGAGCCGCCTATTGCGGTCGGCGAGACGCGTGTGGTGCAGGTGCGCCTGGAACGGCCGCTGCCGTTGCGCGCCGGCGATCATGCCGTCATTCTGTCGTATTCGCCGATTTCGCTGCTTGGCGGCGGACGCGTCCTGCTATCGCGCTGTCGCCGCGCGCGGGTCCTGTCGGCGGGGGAGCGCGCGTTGTATGCGGCGCTTGAGTCCGGAGATGTCGCGGACGGCGTACACGCGTGGCTGGCGCTGCAAACGCTGCCTGTTGCTGCTGCCGGTGTTGCCGCAGCGCTCGATCTTGTTACCGGCGAGGTCGAGATCGTTTTGCGTGGGCTTGTGGACCAGGCTGCCGTGTGCGAGCTTGCTGCGGGCGGTGCGGTGCTCTACGCAGATGCCTCGGCTCTCGATGCTGCAATGGATGTGCTGGCTGCGGCCTTGTCCTCCATGCACGCGGCGGCTCCCAAAGAGATCGGCTTTACGTCCGGTGCGGTCGCGCACGCGGCTTGGCCGGGCGCCGGTAACGATGTCGCGATGGCACTTATTGCCGAGGGCTGTGCACGTGGCGTGTGCGCCGTCGACGGTGCCGAGGTGTTCGACCCGCATTCCGCCGCCGCGGCGATACGCGTGGTGCGCGAGGCTGGCCAGCGTATCGTGGCCCTGCTGGATGAGGCCGGTCTTAATGCGCTGACGCTTCCCGAGGTGAGCGAACAGTTGCAGCTCGATCGCGACACCATGACGCGTGTACTGCGCGAGCTTTCGCTCAACCACTCGATCGTTAAGGTCGAGCGCGACGTTGCCTTGTCCGCCGCTGCCGAGGCCCATGCGCGTGAGGTTGTTGCGACGGCTATCGAGGCTGCTGGCGGCGCCGCCACCACGAGTGTGCTGCGCGAAGCCCTGGGCGTGTCGCGCAAACGAACCATTAGCATCTTGGAGCACCTGGATGCCGTGCGCTTTACAGTACTCGACAAGGAGTCCGGCGGTCTGAGATCGCTGCGTTAGCGGTTTCCGCATCGCTCTTTTCGGTTGTGGTCTGTTGGGTTTGGTAAAATACCGCCACGTTTGGGAGCGGATGGGCTCCGGTGGGCCCCGCGGTCTTCAAAACCGTTGTGAGGCGTGCAAAACGTCTTGGATGTGTTCGATTCACATCCGTTCCCGCCAACGCATCTCGCCAAAACCACCACAAAGGTGCCTGTCCCCTTTGTGGTGGTTTCGAAACGTGCGGGAAACAGCTTCGAAACACGCGATTTGCTCGTCAGGCGGTCAAAAAGCTATCTACCTGCATCGTAATCAAAATGAAACATCCGCTCGTTGCCTTATTCGTAACTTTGTAGCAACAGTGCGATATTATCCATACTCGATAAAGCTCACGGCGCATGGGGCGCCGCGAACGACACCTTTCTTTTCCATCAATTGGAGGAAGCATGAGCTACACGCAGAAAGTTCTCGACGAGCTCAAGGCCCGCTATCCCGAGCAGCCTGAGTTCATCCAGGCCGCGACCGAGATCCTCGGCACCATCCAGCCGGCGCTCGACGCCCATCCCGAGTACGAGGAGGCCGCCCTACTGGAGCGCCTCGTCGAGCCCGAGCGCATCGTTATGTTCCGTGTTCCCTGGGTCGACGACCAGGGCAAGGTCCAGGTCAACCGCGGTTACCGCGTCGAGTTCAACTCTGCCATTGGGCCCTACAAGGGCGGCCTGCGCTTTAACCCGACGGTCACCCTGGGTATGCTCAAGTTCCTGGGTCTGGAGCAGATTCTTAAGAACAGCCTGACCACCCTTCCCATGGGCGGCGGCAAGGGCGGCTCCGACTTTGACCCCAAGGGCAAGTCCAACAACGAGATCATGCACTTCTGCCAGTCCTTCATGACCGAGCTCTATCGCCACATCGGCCCCAACACCGACGTCCCCGCCGGCGACCTTGGCGTTGGCGGCCGCGAGGTTGCCTACATGTTCGGTCAGTACAAGCGTCTGACCAACGAGTGGACCGGCGTCCTCACCGGCAAGGGCCTCTCCTTTGGCGGCTCGCTCGCCCGTACCGAGGCCACTGGCTACGGCCTGGTCTACTTTGTGGACGAGTACCTCAAGAGCCGCGGCGACTCCTTCGAGGGCAAGAACGTCGTCGTTCACGGCTCCGGCAACGTCGCTATCTACGCCGTCCAGAAGGTTTCCCAGCTTGGCGGCAAGGTGCTGGCCTGCTCCGATACCCACGGCTGGGTCGAGGATCCCGACGGCATCGACTACTCCGTGCTCGAGCACGTCTACAACCAGAAGCGTTCCGGCCATGATAAGGGCGTCACGCTCGCCATGTACGTTGACGAGAAGCCCGGTGCCGTGTGGCACGAGGGCGACGGCCGCGGCGTGTGGCAGCTGCCCTGCGACATCGCGCTGCCCTGCGCTCGCGAGAACACGCTGCTGCTCGAGGACGCCCAGGCGCTCGTCGCCAACGGCTGCAAGGTGGTCGGCGAGGGCGCAAATATGCCCACGACCATCGAGGCCACGACCTACTTCCAGGAGAACGGCGTCGCCTTTATGCCCGGTAAGGCTGCCAACGCCGGTGGCGTGCTCGTGTCCGGCCTTGAGATGAGCCAGAACGCTGAGCACCTGTCTTGGACCTTCGACGAGGTCGACGGCAAGCTCGAGCAGCTCATGCGTGGCATGTTCCACAACGTGGACGACACCGCCAAGGAGTATGGCCAGGAGGGCAACTTTGTCATGGGCGCCAACATCGCCGGCTTCCTGAAGGTCGCCGACGCCATGATGGCCCAGGGCGTCTGCTAAATCCAGCTTGACATAGCTCCGCACAGCACCAGCTGATGCGCCTAAGGCTCCCGGCAATTCCTGCCGGGAGCCTTTTTCTATGGTGGTGAGGGTCGTGCGCCCTCGTTTGGTACACTTAGGGGTACTGGACAAGTAAAGAGATGGGGGAGAACGTGCTCAAGTTCGGTACCTACGTCCGTGTTGGAAACGCGGCCGAAGCCTATGAGCTCTTACAGAAGAACCGCAACAACAAGATTGTGGGCGGCGGCATCTGGATGCGCCTGGGATCGCGTCGCGTGGCGACGGCGATTGACCTTTCGGCCTGCGGACTCGATCAGATCGAGGAGACCGAGACCGAGTTTCGCATCGGTGCCATGTGCACCCTGCGCCAGCTCGAGCGTCATGCCGGGCTCAACGTGCTTGTCAACAATGTTTTTGAGTTCGCCGTCCACGACATCGTGGGCGTGCAGCTGCGCAATACCGCCACGGTGGGCGGTAGCATCTACGGCCGCTTTGGCTTCTCGGACGTGCTTTCGGCCTTTTTGGCGCTCGACTCGTACGTTGAGCTGACGGGTGCCGGCCGCGTGCCGCTCGCCGAGTTTGTGAACATGGGCTACGTGCGCGACGTGATCGAGCATGTTGTGGTCGTTAAGCATGACTACCGCGCAAGCTACGAGGCCGTACGCAAGGCCGCGACCGACTTCCCCTCGCTGAACGTCACCGCCGCCTGGTGGGACGGCTCCTGGCACGTCACCGTGGGTGCCCGCCCGCTGCGCGCGACCCTGCTGCGGGGCGAGGCATGCGGCCTGGTGAACGAGCAGCCTTCCGAGGACGAGCTGTGCGCCCTTGCCGCATCCGTGCGTGCCCTGAGCTACGGCACCAACATGTGGGGCTCGGCCGACTACCGCCGCCGCATCTCGGCCCCGCTGGCGATTCAGGCCGTGCGCCGCGCCGCCGGCATCGAGCTTTCGGCCGCGCTTGCCCGCGAGCTCGAGACCGTTCAGGTCCCCAAGTTTGCCACGGACGAGTATTCCTGCCGCCGCGTGCCCGGCGTCGATTCTAGCGAGGTGCGCTAATGGCTGCCAAACTCATCGATCTTTCCTTTACGCTCAACGGTCGCAAGGTCAAGGTTCAGATTGCCCCCGATACCATGCTCTTTGCGCTGCTGCGCGAGCAGGGTTGCGCGTCGGTGCGCTGCGCCTGCGAGACCACCAACTGCGGCCTGTGCACGGTGTGGCTCGACGACGATCCGGTGCTGAGCTGCTCGGTTCCCGCCGCGCGCGTCGAGGGCCGCTCCGTCACCACGCTCGAGGGTCTCAAGGCCGAGTCCGAGACGCTCGCTCGCGCCATGGCTGCCGAAGGTGCCGAGCAGTGCGGTTTTTGCGCCCCCGGCCTCATCATGAACGTGTTGGCGCTCGCCCGCGCCGCCAAGGAGGACCCGAGCCTCGTCGCCACGCGCGAGGAGCTCTCACGCCAGCTCGCCGGCAACCTCTGCCGCTGCAGCGGCTACGAGAGCCAGCTGCGCGCCATCGTTCGCTTCCTCAACGAGTCCGGTGTGCAGGTGGGCTTTGAGATGCCCGAGCTGCCGGTCAACGATACCAGCTGCGACGGCATCACCTACAAGCAGATCACCCACAAGCAGCCCAAGAAGGACTCGAAGGCCCTGCTCGAGGGTCGTCCCGTCTACACGGGCGACTTGGTGCCTGCCGGCGCGCTCATCGTTAAGCTCAAGCGCAGCCCGTATGCCCGCGCCAAGATCCGCTCCATCGATACGTCGCGCGCCCTGAAGGTGCCCGGCGTGGTGGGCGTCTACACCTACGAGGACGTGCCCAAGCGCCGCTTTACCATCGCCGGCCAGAGCTATCCGCAGCCGAGTCCCTACGACCGCCTGATTCTCGAGAACCTCGTGCGCTACCAAAACGAGGAGGTGGCGATCGTCGCCGCCGAGACCGAGGAGGCCGCCGACAAGGCGCTCAAGCTCATCAAGGTAGACTACGAGGTGCTCGAGCCGCTGCTCGACTTTACCCAGGCGCTCGATAACGACATCGTTGTCCACCCCGAGGGCGACGTGACCTTTATGTTCCCGCAGGGCGGCGACGTTTCACGCAACCTGGTGTGCAGCGGTACCAGCGATTTTGGCGATCTTGATGAGGCATTCGCCCAGAGCGACATCGTCTTCACCCGCACCTACACCAGCCAGGCCACGCAGACCGCGCCCATGGAGACCTTCCGAGCCTTCGCGACGACCGACGCGTTTGGGCGCATCTCCGTGACCACCTCTACACAGGTGCCCTTCCACGTGCGTCGCATGGTCGCGCAGTCGCTCGACATTCCGCAGTCGCAGGTGCAGGTCATTAAGCCGCGCATCGGTGGCGGCTTTGGCTCCAAGCAGACGGGCTGCTGCGAGATCTTCGTGGCGTTTGTCACCCAGCAGACCGGCCGTCCGAGCTACTGCTGCTACACGCGCGAGGAGACCATCACTGCAGGCAACTCGCGCCACCAGATGCAGATGACCGTTAAGCTGGGCGCCATGAACGACGGCACCATCACGGCCATCGACCTGCATACGCTGTCCAACGCCGGCGCCTATGGTGAGCATGCCACCACGACGATCGGGCTTTCGGGCCACAAGAGCCTGCCGATTTACAACCATGTGAGGGCGAGCCGCTTTAGCTGGGACGCCGTCTACACCAATACCAACCGCGGCGGCGCGTATCGTGGCTACGGTGCCACCCAGGGCCAGTTTGCCGTGGAGAGCGCCGTTAACGAGCTCGCCGACATGCTGCACATGGACCCCGCCGATCTGCGCCTTAAGAACATCGTGCGCGAAGGCGAGATCATGCCGCAGTACTACAACGAGAAGCTCAACGCGTGCGCGCTCGACCGCTGCCTGCTGCGCGCGATGGACATGATCGGTTGGCGCGACAAGCCGCTGGCCGTGGACCTGGGCGACCGCGTGCGCGCCCTGGGCTGCGCGCTCACCATGCAGGGCTCGGGCATTTCCAACGTGGATATCGCCGGCATTGACATGCGCCTGGAAGAGGACGGCTTCATTACCATCGGCACCGGCGCCACCGATAACGGCATGGGCGTCGATACGATTCTGGCGCAGATTGCCGCCGAGGAGCTGGGCGTGGAGAGCTCGCTGATTGTGGTGCGCGGCGTGGACACCGACGTGTCGCCGTTCGATGCCGGCTCGTACGCGAGCTCGGGTACATACGTGACGGGTCTGGCCGCTAAGAACGCCGCTACCGAGCTGCGTGAGAAGATTTGCGCCAAGGCCGCCCAGATGTGGGACGTGGACGCCGCCGACGTGGTCTTTGATGGCCAGTACGTGCGTCTGACCGACGAGCGTGCCGCGCGCGAGCAGAACCGCTACCTCACGCTGCGCGACTTTGCCAACCTGTGCGTCAAGAACATCGCGGGCGGCGACGCGCTGACTTCGCACGCCTCTGCCTGCCTGCCCGTTTCGCCTCCGCCGTTTATGGCCGGCATTGCCGAGGTCGAGGTCGACAAGGCCACCGGTAAGGTGACCGTGGTGGACTACGCGGCGGCTGTGGACTGCGGCACCGTAATCAACGAGGCGCTCGCGCGCGTCCAGGCCGAGGGTGGCATTGCCCAGGGCATCGGCCACGCGCTCTACGAGATCGTCGAGCACGATGACCGCGGCCGTCTGCGCACCGGCAACTTTATGAGCTACAAGCTTCCCACGCGCCTGGATATCGGTAGCATTCGCGTGGCCTTTGAGCCGAGCTACGAGCCGACGGGTCCGTTTGGCGCCAAGTCGATCGGCGAGGTCGTCATCAACACGCCGCTCGCCGCCGTGGCCTCGGCCGTGGCACATGCCACCGGCCATCAGGTGCGCTCGCTGCCGATCACGCCCGAGAAGGCCCTGCTGGGGGAGTAGCGGGGCAGCGAACAAGTCGTAATGGGCGGGGCGGGGCAACTCGCCCCGCCTTTTGCACTCGTGGTGAGGTCGTGAGCCTGTAAAAGGTGTGCGTGCGCTTGCCGCTCGTATCTGCTATCATTCCTAATCTGTGCGCTCATGCGGGCGTGGCGGAATTGGTAGACGCGCCAGATTTAGGTTCTGGTGGGATTCCCGTGAAGGTTCGAGTCCTTTCGCCCGCACCAACGCACCCGCGTCGGCTTATGCCCTCGCGACGCTTGTTGCATAAAGGTACCAGCACCTCAGATAAGCTGGGCAGTATGAGGAGGAACGTGTTGAACATCACCGCTTCTGACGTCAAGGACGCCAAGCTCACCGCTACGGTCACCATCCCGGCCGCCGACGTCGACGCCGCGATCAAGAAGGCCTACAAGGACACCGCCAAGAAGTACCGCTTCCCGGGCTTCCGTGCCGGCAAGGCTCCCCGTCCGGTCATCGACTCTGCTCTTGGCGCCGAGGCTACCCTCGCTCAGGCCACCAACGACCTGATCGCCGCCAACGAGCCCGCCGTCCTCAACGAGCTGGACATCGTCCCCACCAAGAACGGTGACTACAAGGAGCTCGACCTCGCCAAGGATCACGAGGACTACACCTACACCGTCGAGTTCTCCCTGCGTCCCGCTGCTGAGCTCTCCTCCTTCGACGCTGTCGAGATCGAGATGCCCCCTGCGGAGGTCACCGAGTCCGAGATCAACAACCAGGTTGAGATGCTCCTCAACTACCGTGCCACCTTCGAGGACGTCGAGGGTCGCGCCGTCGAGGCTGACGACTATGTGACTGTCGATCTCAAGGCCGTCGAGAACGCCGACAACTTTGCCGCCGAGGGCCGCATGCTCATCGCCGGTAGCGACAGCAACCCCAAGGAGTTCAACGAGGCCCTGATCGGCGCCAACGTTGACGACGTCAAGACCGTCACCTGGACCGACG
>DXZP01000053.1:0-10382 GCA_019419605.1 Collinsella sp. | reverse complement strand
CGGCGTCAGCGGGAATCTGGTCGCCGCGCCCCAGGCGGATGATGTCGTCGAGCACGATCTGGTCCAGGTCGAGCTCCACCTCGGAGCCGTCACGCACCGCGATGGCCTTCTTGGAGGTCAGCAGCGTGAGCTTATCGACCATCTTCTTGGAACGCATGGACTGAATGACGCCAATAGCGGTATTGAGGAACACCACGAACAGGAACGTCAAATTCTTAAACGAACCGGTCAAAATGACCAGGAACGCCAAGATCACGTTGATCAAATTGAACAGCGTGCAGAGGTTCTCGATGATGAGCTCTTTGACCGACTTGGTCTTGCGCTCCATGTTGCGGTTGATCTTACCGGCGGCGATGCGCTCCTCGACCTCGGCGGTCGAGAGTCCGCGCTCGATATCCGTTGCTGCCATACCACGTCCCATCACGTCGCGTCGGTATAAGAAAAACCGCCCGGACCATGCGAGGTTCGGACGGTCTCACGTTCGATGGTGCCCCATGTTGGATTCGAACCAACGGCCTTCTGCTCCGGAGGCAGACGCTCTAATCCCCTGAGCTAATAGGGCCAACGTTTGGCATTATACCCAAGTACACCACGGGCTATCAAAATAAAAGAAAAAGCTTTGCAATTCCGAGGAAGACGCGGCTCAACGGCCCACTTTAGAAGGCAAAAGCGAGTCAGATAGTATAAACTCTCATGCACCATATGTACACGGCTCGCGATGCGGGCCGTTTTTGCAAGGGTTATCCATCGAGGTGAGAGGCACACCATGATTGCAATTTTAAAAGAGAGCGCCAGCGACGAGGCCGTCAGCCATATCGTCAGCTGGATTGAG
The DNA here is from genome assembly GCA_019419605.1 of Collinsella sp. Classification (GTDB taxonomy): domain Bacteria; phylum Actinomycetota; class Coriobacteriia; order Coriobacteriales; family Coriobacteriaceae; genus Collinsella. The sequence goes on along the minus strand of DXZP01000053.1, from coordinate 9,550 downwards.
AAAAAGGGCCTGAAAACCGATGTCTCGCGCGGCGAGAATGAGACGATCATCGGCCTGGTGGGCGATACGACCAAGATCGACCCATTCCTGCTCGAGTCCATGGATGTCGTCGAGCGCGTGCAGCGCGTCTCCGAGCCGTTCAAGCGCGCCAACCGCAAGTTCCACCCCGAGGACTCCGTCATCGACTGCGGCCACGGCGTCAAGATCGGCGGCGATCAGTTCCAGGTCATCGCCGGCCCGTGCTCCGTCGAGGGCGAGAACCTCATCCGCATCGCCCGCCGCGTGAAGGCCGCCGGTGCCACGATGCTGCGCGGCGGTGCCTACAAGCCCCGCACTTCCCCGTACGCCTACCAGGGCATGGGCCCCGCCGGTCTGGACCTGCTGTGCGAGGCGTCTGCCGAGCTCGACATGCCGATCGTCACCGAGATCATGGACCCGCGCGACGTGCAGGTCTTCCTGGACAAGAAGATCGACGTCATGCAGATCGGCGCCCGCAACGCCCAGAACTTCCCTCTGCTCAAAGAGGTCGGCAAGACCAAGACTCCGATCTTGCTTAAGCGCGGCATGTCCGGCACGATCGATGAGCTGCTCATGGCCGCCGAGTACATCATGAGCGAGGGCAACGACAACGTCATCCTGTGCGAGCGCGGCATCCGCACCTTCGAGACCCGCACCCGCAACACCTTCGACCTCAATGCCGTGCCGGTGCTGCACCACCTGTCGCACCTGCCCGTCGTCGCCGACCCCAGCCACGCCACCGGCTACACCCGCTACGTTGAGCCCATGGCGCTCGCCGCGACCGCCTGCGGTGCCAACGGCCTAGAGATCGAGGTCCACGACGAGCCCAGCCGCGCATGGTCCGACGGCGCTCAGGCCCTCACCCCCGATCAGTTCGACGACACCATGCGCCGCATCCGAGCCATTCGCGAGGTTGTCTGCCATGAGACCATGGAGTAGCCCATGGGTACAGTGAGAAACGCGCGCGTTAACCAGGGCGGCCCCAAGTGCGCCGGCATCGTCGGCCTGGGCCTCATCGGCGGCAGCTTTGCCCGCGGCTATGCGCAGGCGGGCGTCCGCGTGCTGGCCTGGGACCCCGATGACGATGTCATGACGGCCGCCAGCATGGGCACTGTCGCCGGAGAGCTTAACGACAAGACGCTCGGCGAATGCGACATCATCGTCCTTGCCTGCTATCCCGAGGCATGCATCGAGTGGCTCGAGGCGCACGCCCAGGCGCTCGCCGACGCCACCGACACCGAGGCCATCATGGGCCCCGTGGTGATCGACACGGTGGGCGTCAAGGGCATCGTGTGCGAGCGCGCCTTTGAGCTAGCCCGCGAGCACGGCTTTTACTTTGTGGGCGCGCACCCCATGGCGGGCACGCAGTACTCGGGCTATGCGCACTCCCGCGCCGACCTGTTCCAGGGCGCCCCGCTCGTGCTCGTACCGCCCGCGGTGGACGATGCGCTCAAACTGGAGCTTTTGGGCCAGGTGCGCGAGATGGTACGCCCCTTGGGCTTTGGCAAGTTCAGCGTGACCAGCGCCGCCGAGCACGACCGCGTCATCGCCTTTACGAGCCAGCTCGCGCACGTCGTCTCCAACGCCTATGTTAAGAGCCCGACCGCTCAGGTCCACCACGGCTTTTCGGCCGGTAGCTACCGCGATCTCACCCGTGTGGCGCACCTCAACCCGCAAATGTGGTCCGAGCTCATGATCGACGACGCCGACGCGCTCGCCTTCGAGATCGACCATCTGATCGAATCGCTTGGCGCCTACAGCCGCGCGCTCAAGGACCGCGACCAGCGCTATCTGGAGAATCTCCTTGCCGAGGGCGACCGCATTAAGCGCGCACTCGACGACGAGGCCTCCCACTAGACCACCCATCACGCCAGGTCGAAAGGACCGAAGCTTATGGCGATTACCATCGATATCGACACTGCACGCCCCTACCAGGTGCATGTTGGCACGTTTTTGCTGGAGCAGGCGGGGCCGCTCGTGCGCGCCACCGCCGGCGGCACCAAGGCCGTCATCGTGACGGACACCAACGTGGGCCCGCTCTACCAGATGCCCGTTAAGCAGAGCCTGGAGGCGTCAGGCTACGAGGTGAGCATCTGCACCTTCGAGGCCGGCGAGGCCCATAAGCGCGCTGAGACCTACGTTGCCATTTTGGAGTTTGTGGCCGAGCGCGAGCTTTCGCGCTTCGACGTGATCGTGGCACTCGGCGGCGGTGTCGTGGGCGACATGGCGGGCTTTGTGGCCGCCACCTACATGCGCGGCTGCAAGTTTGTGCAGATCCCGACGAGCCTGCTCGCCATGGTGGATTCGTCGGTGGGCGGCAAGACCGCCATAGACCTGGCTGCCGGCAAGAACCTGGCCGGCGCCTTTTGGCAGCCGAGCGTGGTTATCGCCGACGTGGGGTGCCTGGCCACCCTCACGCCCGAGCAGTTCGCCGATGGCTGCGGCGAGGTCGTCAAGCACGCCGTGATCGCCGACCCGGAGCTTTTCGCCGAACTGGAGAAGACCCCGCTCACGCTGGAGCTGCTCAACCGCGATGTGGCCCGCGTAGCGCTCATCATCGCCCGCAATATCGACATCAAGCGCGCCGTGGTCGTCGCCGACGAGCGCGAAACCAACCAGCGTAAGCTCCTCAATTTTGGACATAGCGCCGGGCACGCCGTCGAGGCCTGCGAGCACTTTGAGCTCGGACACGGCAACTGCGTTTCAATCGGCATGGGCATCATCACGCGCGCCGCGGCCCTGCACGGCATCTGCGACGCCGAGCTGCCGGGCCGCATCGAGGAGCTCTGCGCACGCCACGGTCTCAAGACCCGCTGCGAGCTTTCGGCCGACGCCGTCTTTGCCGAAGCACTGCACGATAAAAAGCGCGCCGGTGACACGATTGACCTGGTAATTCCGCACGGCATTGGCCGTTGCAGCATCGACCGCACGCCGCTTTCCACCTTCCACGATTTAATTGCCGAGGGCCTCGGCCAGAAGGGAGACGCTTCCGCATGCTAGCCCGCATCACCCCGTCCCCGCTCAAGGGCACCGTTCCCGCCATCGCGTCCAAGTCGATGGCGCATCGCCTCATCATCTGCGCTGCGCTTGCCAACGGCGAGACACACGTCACCTGCAATACCACCTGCGCCGACATCGAGGCTACGGTGCGTTGCCTTACGGCCCTGGGTGCTCGCATCGAGACCGTCGAGGACGGCTTCCAGGTCCACCCCACCATGAAGAGTGTTGAGTTTGGCCTGCTCAAGGCCCTTGCCGGCGGCACGCTTGACTGCGGCGAAAGTGGATCCACGCTCCGCTTTATGCTGCCTGTCGCCTGCGCGCTGGGTGCGGATGCCACCTTCGTAGGCCAGGGCCGCCTGGGCGCCCGCCCGCTCTCCCCGCTCTCGGACGAGATCATCGCCGCCGGCTGCGACCTACAGGGTCTGGGCGGTTTTCCGCTCAAGACGAGCGGACGCATGCGCCCGGGCACCTTTGTGCTTCCGGGCAACGTGAGCTCGCAGTATATCTCCGGCCTGCTGCTGGCAGCCCCGCTGCTGGCCCAGCCCTCCTGCGTGCAGGTAACCGGCCTCATTGAGAGCCGTCCCTACATCAACCTGACGATCCAGGCCATGAAGGCCTTTGGCGTCGAGGTCAACGTCGAGCGTATTCCGGCCAAGGACGGCCAGCCCGAAGTCACGAACTTCCGCGTGAGCAGCGGCTCGTACCGCACGCCCGGCAGCGTAGCCGTCGAGGGCGACTGGTCCAACGCCGCCTTTTGGCTGTGCGCCGGCGCTATCGGCGCCGACCCCATCACCGTGGAGGGCGTATCCCTGAGCTCCGCGCAGGGCGACCGAAACGTGCTCGCCGCGCTTTCGCGCTTTGGCGCCCGCATCGTGCGCTCCACCAACGCCGCCACCGTGAAGTCCGACAAGCTCGCCGGCTTTGAGATGAGCGCCCACGACATTCCTGACCTGGTGCCCGTCATCTCGGCCGTAGCCTCGCTGGCGCAGGGCCGCACCTTTATCCGCGATTGCGCCCGTCTGCGCATCAAGGAATCCGACCGCCTGGTCACGACCACCCGCGAGCTCACCGCGCTGGGCGCGCAGGTGCGCATTGCCAGCGATGACCTCATCATCAAGGGTGTCGATGCCTTCACCGGCGGCGAAGTCGATTCGCACAACGACCATCGCATCGCCATGATGGCCGCGATCGCCGCGAGCCGCGCCACCGGCGAGGTCGTGATCCACGGCGCCGAGGCCGTCAACAAGTCCTATCCCGATTTCTTCGACCACTACCGCCTGCTGGGCGGCAAGGTCACACTCGAGGAGGAATAGCATGTCCTCGACCTTTGGCAACGTCTTGCACTTAAGCATCTTCGGCCAGTCGCACTCCCCCGCCATCGGCTGCTCCCTCGATGGCATCCCGGCGGGCATCGCTGTTGACCAGGAGCGGCTGCAGGCCTTCCTTGACCGTCGTGCCCCCGGTCGCGACGAGACCGCGACCAAACGCCGCGAGGCCGACGCCGCCCACATCATCGCCGGTGTGGTCGATGGACATACCACGGGAGCACCCATCGCCGCGATTATCGAGAACACCAACACGCGCTCAAAGGACTATTCCGAGCTGCGCCGCAAGCCCCGCCCCGGACACGCGGATTTTCCGGCGCGCGTGAAGTATCACAACATGCACGAGGTCGCCGGCGGTGGGCATTTCTCTGGCCGCCTAACGGCACCCCTGTGCATTGCCGGCGGCATTGCGCTGCAGGCACTCGAGGCCCGCGGCATTAACGTGATGGCGCACGTCGCGCAGATCGGCGGCATCTCCGACCTGCCGATGGACGACATGGTCTATCGCGAGGCCGACCGCAAGGCGATCCTTACGAACGATCTGCCGTGCATTGACGCCGCCGCAGCCGGCCGCATGCGCGAGGAGATCCTAGCCGCGCGCGACGAACTCGACAGCATCGGCGGCATCGTGGAGTGCGGCATTTACGGGCTTCCCGCGGGCATCGGCGACCCCATGTTCGACGGCATCGAGAACCGCATCGCGCAGATCGCGTTTGGCATTCCCGCCGTAAAGGGCGTGGAGTTTGGCATGGGCTTTGCCGTGGCCGCCATGCGCGGCAGCGAGAACAATGATCCGTATCGCATCGATGCCGAGACCGGCGAGATCGAGGTCGAGTCCAACAACGCCGGCGGCATCCTGGGCGGTATTTCGACCGGCGCGCCCGTCATGTGGCGCATGGCTGTAAAGCCGACGCCCTCCATTGGCCGCGAGCAGCAGACGGTGGACATGGACGCTATGGAAAATGCCGAGCTCTCGGTCCACGGCCGCCACGATCCCTGCATCGTCCCCCGAGCTGTCCCCGTAGCCGAGGCAGCCGCCGCCCTTGCCATCTGGGACGCCCTCCTCGAAGACGCCGCCCAGCGCTAACTACCCACCCCTCAACATCCCCCAACACGTGAAAGGGGTCTTCATGGACCTTGCTGACATCCGCCAGGCCATCGATGGCATCGACACCACGCTCCTCAACAGCTTTGTTGAGCGCATGGACATTGCCACCGAAGTCGCCAAGTCAAAAATCGAGATGGGCAAGGCCGTCTTCGACCCCGCCCGTGAGCGCTCCAAGCTCAACAACCTCGCCAGCCGCGCACCCGAGCGCTACGAGGCCCAAGCCATCACCCTGTTCCGCCTCCTCATGAGCATGAGCAAGGCCGAGCAGCAGCGCTATATCAACGAGCTCAAGGGCATCACGGTGTCGCAAAAGGCCCATGCCACGGCTGCAGCCTCCGACACGCCCTTCCCTCAAACGGCCACCGTCGCCTGCCAGGGCGTCGAGGGCGCTTACAGTCAAATCGCCGCGTGCAAACTCTTCGACGTGCCCGACATCGCGTTTTTCGAGACCTTCGAGGGCGTTATGCGCGCCGTGCGCGACGGCTTCTGCGAGTTTGGCGTGCTGCCCATCGAGAACTCCACCGCCGGCTCAGTCAACGCCGTCTACGACCTGCTCGCCCAGTTCGACTTCCACATCGTGCGCTCGCTGCGCCTCAAGATCGACCACAACTTGCTCGTCAAGCCCGGCACCAAGCTCGCGGGCATACGCGAGGTCTACAGCCACGGTCAGGCCATCGCGCAGTGCGCTGGCTTTATCGAGGCGCACGGCCTGCACGCCACCAAGTACCCCAACACCGCCATGTCGGCCGAGATGGTCGCCAGCTCCGAGCGCACCGATGTTGCCGCCATCGCATCGCGCAGCTGCGCCGCACTCTACGGCCTGGAGGTACTGGAGCCCAACATCCAGGACTCGGACAACAACTACACGCGCTTTGTCGTCATCAGCCGCGAGCCACGCGTCTACCCCGGCGCCAACCGCACCTCGCTCATGATTACCACGGCCAACGAGCCGGGCGCGCTCTATCGCGTACTCGAGCGTTTCTACGCGCTCAATATCAACCTCATCAAGCTCGAGAGCCGCCCCATCCCCGGGCACGACTTTGAGTTTATGTTCTACTTTGACCTGGACTGCCCCTTTGGCAGCAAGGCCCTCGATGACCTGCTCGATTCCATCGACGACGTGTGCGAGAGCTTCACCTACTTTGGCAGTTACACGGAGGTGCTCTAGATGACCGATGTCGCCGCAACCCGCCCCTACGGCGTGCTGGGCCGCGTGCTGGGCCACAGCTACACCCCGACCATCTACAAGGAGCTCGCGGGGCTCGAGTACGTACGATTTGAGCGCGAGCCCGAGGACCTCCAGGCTTTTATGACGGGTGACGAATGGGAGGGCACCAACGTGACCATCCCCTACAAGCGCGCCGTCATGGAATACCTGGACGAGCTGAGTCCGCTCGCCGAGCGTATGGGCAACGTCAACACCATCACACGCCTGCCTGACGGTTGTTTGCGCGGCGACAACACCGACTACTTTGGTTTTCAGTGTCTGGTCGAGGAGTTGGGCGTAGAGGTTGCCGGCAAGAAGGTCCTCGTGCTCGGAGCCACCGGCGGCGCCGGCACCACGGCAAGTATGGTGCTGGGAGACCTGGGCGCCATCGTCGTGCCGGTCGGCCGTACGAGCGAAGTCAACTACGACAACATCGCGCAGCAGTCCGACGCCGCACTGCTCGTCAACTGCACGCCCGCCGGCATGTTCCCCCACTGTCCCGATGCCCCCTGCACGCTCGAGGGGCTCGATGCGCTCGAGGGCGTCATCGACATTGTCTACAACCCTGCACGCACGGGACTCATGCTCGAGGCCGAGCGCCGCGGCATCCCCTGCATCGGCGGCCTGCTGATGCTCGTGGCCCAGGCGGCGCAAGCCGTTGAGCGCTACACCGGCCAGGTCACTCCGCGTGAGCGCATTCTGGACGTAACGGAGCGCCTGTCACGCCGCGAACAGAACATCGCGCTGATCGGTATGCCGGGCTCGGGCAAGACCCGCGTGGGCGAGCAGATTGCCCTGCTCACGGGGCGAGAGCACATCGACCTGGACCGCGCCCTCGAGGAGCGCCTGGGCATGCCCTGCGCCGACTTTATCGTCGAGCGCGGCGAGGCGGCCTTCCGCGAGCAGGAGACGGCGGCGCTGGCCGGCATCTCCAAGCGCAGCGGCCTGGTGCTTTCCACGGGCGGCGGCGTGGTCACGCGCGACGAGAACTACCCGCTACTGCACCAGAACAGCCAGATCGTGATGCTCAACCGTAAGCTCGACGAACTCGCCCAAAAGGGTCGCCCCATCACCGCCCGCGATGGCATCGACAAGCTGGCCGAGCAGCGCATGCCGCGCTACCGCGCCTGGGCCGACTACCTCATCGACTCGCGCGATTGCGCCGCCAACACCGCCCAAGCCCTCCTCGACACCCTCCCACCCGCTCTCTAACCAAAACCACCACAAAGGGGACAGGCGCCTTTGTGGTGGTTTTCCGCTCCACCGCACCGCCCGCCCAACCGCAAAGGAAGCAACCATGAAAGCACTCGTCATCAACGGTCCCAACCTCAACATGCTCGGCATTCGCGAGCCGGGCATCTATGGCAGCGACAACTACGACCGCTTAGTGCAGATCTGCCAGGAAGCGGGCGCCGCACAAGGCTTCGACAAGGTCGAGGTCTTCCAGTCTAACCACGAAGGCAGCATCGTCGACAAGATCCAGGAGGCCTACGGCAAGGTCGACGGCATAGTCATCAACCCGGCGGCATACACGCATACGAGTGTGGCAATCCTCGATGCCCTCAAGGCCGTCGCCATCCCTGCCGTCGAGGTACACATCAGCGCCGTAGAGACGCGCGAGGACTTCCGCCAGGTGAGCTACGCCCGCTTGGCCTGCTTCGCCACCATCACCGGCGAAGGCCTCCAAGGCTACGCCCACGCGTTGGAGCTGCTGAAAAAGCATCTCGAAAAGTAAGCCTGCAACACTACCGAATAAATGACAGCGGGGAGAACCAACTTGGTCCTCCCCGCTTTTAATTACGCCTTCTTGATCACGTACGCCAATCCAATATCGCAGGCGCAACGCACAATTGACGCGAAGAGCCACGATGCTGGCAGCGTCATAAGCAGAGGCATGGTCTGCCAAGGAATAAACCAATCGACCGCGTGGATTGCAAAGATGGCAAGACTGGCCTGTCCGCAGAACACGAGCGCTTGTTCAAAGGACCCCAAAACCGGCACGTCTTTCAACTTCTCCAGCGCTATGGAAACCCAGCACACGCAGTAGCTGCCGGCAAGAGCGGCAACTGTCGCAACCACAAACCCATCCACGCGGCGGCTCGAAAGCTCAAGCCCACTCAGCGCGGCAAGGACAAGCCAAGCGACACCGACTCCAATAAACAGCAGGGGCTTGCCCACGCTCGGCTCGAGCCCCCTTTGGCGTGCCGTATAGCCAACCCACATCAGCAGCACAATATAGCAGCTCAGATCCAAATCGAGCGGCAGGTAAACACCAAAATAGCGAGACACGCTCAAACCGCAAAAGGCAATCGCGGCACAGACAACGCCCTGCCAAACAGCCCCAATCCCGTGGCGATCAAACAGCCGCACAAGTACATTAAACAGTAGGCGCGACGTAAACAGCGCCGCTAGAAACCATGCCATGCCAACGGCGGCAACACCAAACCCAGGCACATCAACGCCAGAGGCAAACAGAATCGTCTCAAGTTCCGCAACCAGCGTACCGCCCGTCAAAGAAGCGCCGCTCATCAAAAAAGTCGGCATCTGCCACGCCAAGGCAAGAACAAGATATGGCACCAGAAGACGCGGCACCGATCCGCTCAGCAGCTCGCGCCACGGCTTCGGCCTAAACGTATACCCGGCAAGAAAAAAGAACACCGGCATGTAAAACGAGAAGATCGCGTGCCGCAAGGGAGAAGGATTTGGGACGGTGTGCCCCACAATGACCAAAATCATTGCAATCCCCTTTGCAATATCGATCCAGTCGAGCCTTTTGTTTCCCATGGCGAACCCTTCAAAACCGCAGCACACAAGATGAAAAAAGCCCAGACCACCAATGAACTGCCTCCCATTTCTTGGACATGAGAAATGGGAGGCTTTCTTTATGCGCGT
>DXZP01000052.1:0-10486 GCA_019419605.1 Collinsella sp. | reverse complement strand
CGACGTTGCCTCCTTTGAGCGCAGCATCAACCGCATGATCGACGCCGGCGTCGATGGCCTGTTCTTCTTGGGCTCTTCGGGTGAGGTCGTTTTCTCCACCGACGAGCGTCGTCGCCAGATCATCGCCGAGGCCGTCCGCATCGTCGACCACCGCGTGCCCGTCTTGGTCGGCATCATCGATACCGAGACCGAGCGCATGATCGAGCACGGCAAGGTCGCTCAGGAGCTGGGCGCCGATGCGCTCGTCGCCACCTGCCCGTTCTATGCCCTGCAGGGCATGACCGAGGTTGAGGAGCATTTCCGCATCCTGCACGAGGAGCTCGACCTGCCCATCTTCGCCTATGACATTCCCGTGTGCGTTCACACCAAGCTCCCCTGGAAGCTCCTTGCTAAGCTCGGCGCCGAGGGCGTCCTGGCTGGCGTCAAGGATTCCTCGGGCGATGACATCTCGTTCCGCTACCTCATTCAGGAGAACGAGAAGAACGGCCATCCGATGAGCATCCTTACCGGCCATGAGGTCGTCGTCGACGGTGCCTATCTCGGTGGCGCCGACGGTTCCGTTCCGGGCCTCGCCAACGTTGAGCCCGAGGGCTACGTTCGTCAGTGGAAGGCCGCTCAGGCTGGTGACTGGGCTACCGTCAAGGCCGAGCAGGATCGCCTCAATGAGATTTCGCACATCTGGGATGTCACCTCGGGCGTCCAGGGCTATGCCGGTGGCGTCGGCGCCTTCAAGACCGCTATGAACCTCATGGGCATCTTCGACAGCCCGACCATGCCGCGCCCGGTGAAGGCCATGACCGGTGAGAACGTCGAGGCGATTCGCAAGGTCCTCCAGGACAACGGTCTCCTTTAAAGCTTTCCCAGGCACCCGACCTCGCCGTTCAACCGTGCGGCCATGACCCATTAGGCCAATGGCCGCACGGTTTCTCGGCGATCTCGGGCACCTGGAAAACCTTTACCGCGCTGTGACGGCTAGCCTGACGGCGCATTTCCTGTAGTTGTTTTGTCTCCGAAGGAGAACGACATGGAGAACAAGTACGTCTGCTCTGTCGATATCGGCGGAACTAAGATCGCGACTGCCATCATGGAGTACCCGGCTGACGGCGGTGTGCCCCATCCCGTTTTTGAGGCTGAGGTTCCCACCGAGGCCCAGGAGGGTGGCGAAGCGGTCTTCCAGCGCATCGAGGCGTCTATCAAGGCAGCTCTTGAGGCAAATCCCGATGTCGAGGTCCTCGGAGTTGGCATCGGCGCTGCCGGTGTCGTCGACCCCAAGACGGGCGCCATCGCGTATGCCAATGAGATTATGCCCGGCTGGTCCGGCGTTCAGTTGGGGCCGCGTCTGCGCGAGGACCTCGGCCTTCCCGTTGCCGTTGTAGGCGACGTGCAGGCTCATGCTCTGGGCGAGGCCCACTGGGGCGTCGGCAAGGGCAAGTTCTCCGTCTTGTGTTTGGGCATCGGTACGGGCATCGGCGGCGCATATGTCGAGAACGGCCGCGTGATGCAGGGCTTCCATGGTGCTGCCGGCCATATGGGCCACATCGAGTGCTCGGCTGCCGCCGGCATTCCCTGCGCCTGCGGGCGTTCCGGCCATCTGGAGTCGGTTGCTTCCGGAACATCAATCGGGCGCATGTACGATGAGCGTTTTGGCCGCGTCGACCCCAGCCGTCCTTCGGTCGGCCGTGACGTGAACGACCTGTGCCGCGCAGGCGACGCAAAGGCGACCGAGGTCATTCATGACGCCGGCTTTGCGCTGGGCGCCAGCCTGGGCTCGCTCGCTAACATCCTGGACCCTGAGGTCATCGTGCTTTCGGGCGGCGTGATTCACCAAGGTCCCGATTGGCGTTCACAGACGTGGAAGGACTCGGTGCACGAGGGCTATGCCAGCCAGGCGCTCGACCCGCTTCAGGACACGCCGATTCTCATCGGCTCTCTGGAGGGCGACGCGCCGCTCATCGGTGCCGCCGAACACCTTCTTGCATCGTTGAAGTAAACATAACTACCAAGTGCGCCTTCTGAGGTGCCGCAGATTGACGTGAAAGAGGAGCGAAGCGTACTTCGGTACGCGAGCGACGGTTTGAACGTCAAGGTGCGGTGTCTCAGAAGGCTGTTTTGAGAAAGGTTGAGTCGAACATGACCGTTGATCCTTTGATCCAGTCCCTGAAGGGCAAGCTCGTCGTGAGCGTTCAGGCGTATATGGGCGAGCCGCTTCGTACGCCCGAGACCATGGCTCAAATGTCTCGCGCTTGCGAGCTTGGCGGCGCCGCCGCCATTCGCTGCCAGGGCCTTGCCGACATTGCCGCCATTAAGGGTCGCTGTGAGGTTCCCGTCATCGGTCTGTGGAAGGACGGGCACGAGGGCGTCTACATCACGCCGACGCTGCGTCACGCTCGTGCCTGCGTTGCTGCGGGTGCCGATATCGTGGCGATCGACGCCACCGATCGTCCGCGTCCCGATGGCAAGTCGGTCGAGGATACCTTCCGCCCGCTGCACGAGGAGGGTGTGCTCCAGATGGCGGATTGTGCCACCATCGAGGACATTCGCCGTGCGGTTGATATGGGCTTCGACCTGGTATCCACCACACTCTCTCACGGTGTCGCCGCCATCGACTGCACCATGGCCGATGGCCCCGACCTGCCGCTCCTGCGTCAGGCGACCGAGGAATTTCCCGGCCTTCCCATCATTTGCGAGGGTCGCGTGCATACGCCCGAGGAGGCTCGCGCTGCAATCGACGCCGGCGCGTGGGCCGTTGTCGTCGGCACCGCTATCACGCACCCCACGAGTATTACAAGTTGGTTCAAGGCTGCGCTTGAGGCGTAAGACGGGCCTTGTATCCGCTTGGGGCGGTATACTCAATAAAGGCAATTGATCGCGCGGGATCCGCTGGCCGGGTCCCGCGCTTATTTTAGGAGGCACACATGCAAAAGGGAGATGCCATGGATGCGGCGGAGCGCTCGGAGCGTATCCCCGATATCGTTATCATCACCGGAATGTCCGGCTCGGGCCGAACGCAAGCCATGCATGTGTTTGAGGACATGGGCTATTTTTGTATCGACAACCTGCCCCCACGCCTGATTGCCCAGCTTGCTGAGCTCGTTGGCATCAATACGGGCGTGGGCAGGCACCTTGCCGTTACCTGCGACCTGCGTAGCCAGGGCTTGTTCGATGAACTGCTCGATGCTGTTGCCGCACTGGAAGAGCGCGAGATGAGCTGCGACATTGTGTTTCTCGAGGCGTCTGACGAGGTGCTGATTCGCCGGTATAGCGAAAACCGTCGTCGCCATCCCATTGCAAAGCCGGGGGAGACCACGGCCGACGCTATTCAGCGTGAACGTCTGCAGCTGCAGGGCGTTCGCGATCGAGCCGATATGATTATCGACACGAGCCGCTTGCGCACTTCTGCCTTGCGCAACAAGCTGCGCATGGCTTTTTCCGAGCTGTCCGACCAGCAGCTTATGGATGTCCACGTGTTCTCGTTTGGCTTTAAGCATGGCATGCCCATCGAGGCGGATATCATGATCGATGTTCGCTTCTTGCCCAATCCTTTCTACGATCCCGAGATGCGCACCATGACCGGTCTCGATAAGAAGGTCTCCGATTTTGTCTTGGACCACCCCAAGACCCAGGAGTTCTGGAAGGCCTGGACTCAGCTGCTCGATACGGTCATGCCGGGTTATATCGCAGAGGGCAAGCCGCAGCTTTCCATTGCTATCGGCTGCACAGGCGGACAGCACCGTAGCGTCGCCATTGCCGAGGCCACGGCCCGCTACCTGGAGGGTGCTCAGTATCATGTGAGCATCTCCCACCGTGACCTGTCGCGTGCCAACACGAAGGCATAGGTTTACATGTCGTTTACCGCTGAGGTGCGTGACGAGCTTGCGCGCTGCGAACCAGAATGCGAATACTGCGATTTGTCGACGCTTGCTGCGCTAACGCGTGTGAGCGGCACGCTTTCGCTGGCGGGCTCGGGACGGTACCGCTTGACGGTCGCGACCGAGACGGGTGCTGTGGCGCGCACGATGATTGCGCTGACGCATCGTATCCTTAAGCTCAAGACCGAATTCACGGTTCGTAAGTCGGTCCTGCACAAGGTACGAAACTATCTCATCACCTTGCCCGATCAGCCCGATTTGGATAAGGCTCTGGTGCTGCTGGGCATTCTCGACCGTAGGGGAGGGCTCGTCGCGGGTGTGCCGCGCCACATCGTCGCCCGTCCTTGCTGCAGGCTCGCCTATATTCGCGGTGCGCTGATTGCCGGAGGCTTTGTTGCCGACCCGCGTGGCGATTTTCATTTGGAGATCGCGGTTCAGGGCGAGGAGTATGCAAAGGGACTTTGCGACCTTCTGGAGCAGATTGGAGTTCACGCCCGCGTCAATGCGCGTCGCGGCTCGTATGCCGTGTACATCAAGAGTGCCGAGGAGATTAAACGTCTGTTACAGCTGATTGGCGCCAAGCGCAGCGTTGCCGAGATTGAAGAGGCCCGCGCGGTTAAGCTGGTGAAGAACGACGTGAATCGTCGCGTGAACGCAGAGCTTGCCAACCAGACCAGAAGTGCCGGTGCCGCCCAACATCAGCTTGCGCTCATCGATGAGCTTGATCGGCGCGGTTTGCGCGAAACGCTGCCGGACGCTCTGGCAGTTTTTTGTGACTTACGCGAGCGTTACCCCGATCTCTCACTGCGAGATTTGGGGGAAATGGCCGACCCTCCTTTGTCGAAGTCGGCCTTGTATCACCGTGTTTTGCGCCTTGAAAAGCTCATTGAAGCAAGCGGGTAGTTTAACGCAATAGCTTTTATGGTGGTTTAACTGCTGTTTTATACGTTAAAGCGTTTTAACGCAAATTTGATTTTCAATTTCGAGCATTCTCGTGAAATTCAAGCCAAAAAAAAGGTATATTAGGCGAGTGGTTAGTTTGTGGGCCTCAACGGCAGGCGCTGTAGCTTGCGGGGGCCTTACGAAAGGAGACACAATGGCAGTAAAGGTTGCTATTAACGGCTTCGGTCGCATCGGTCGTCTGGCCTTCCGCCAGATGTTCGGTCATGAGGGCTCCGAGATCGTCGCTATCAACGACCTCACCTCTCCCGATATGCTCGCTTACCTGCTGAAGTACGACTCCACGCAGGGCAACTATGCTCGCGATCACGAGGTCGTCGCTGGCGAGGATTCCATCACCGTTGACGGCAAGGAGATCAAGATCTACAAGGAGGCCGACGCCAACAACCTGCCTTGGGGCGACCTCGACGTCGACGTCGTTCTCGAGTGCACCGGCTTCTACACCAGCAAGGCTAAGGCTCAGGCCCACATCAACGCTGGCGCCAAGAAGGTCGTCATCTCCGCTCCGGCCGGCAGCGATCTGCCCACCATCGTGTACAACGTCAACCATGAGACGCTGACCGCTGAGGACAACATCATCTCCGCTGCTTCCTGCACCACCAACTGCCTCGCCCCGATGGCCAAGGGCCTGAACGACTTCGCTCCCATCGTCTCCGGCATCATGACCACCATCCACGCCTTCACCGGCGACCAGATGCCGCTCGACGGCCCGCAGCGCAAGGGCAACTTCCGTCGCTCCCGCGCCTGCTCCGAGAACATCGTCCCGAACACCACGGGCGCTGCCAAGGCCATCGGCCTGGTTCTCCCCGAGCTCAACGGCAAGCTCATCGGTGCCGCCCAGCGCGTCCCGACGCCGACCGGCTCGCTGACCAACCTCTACGCCGTCGTTGACAAGAAGGTCACCGTCGACGAGGTCAACGCTGCCATGAAGGCCTACGCCGAGACCATCCCCGATACCTTCGCCTACAACGAGGACCAGATCGTCTCCCGCGACATCGTCGGCGAGACCCACGGCTCCATCTTCGACGCCACTCAGACCATGTGCTCTGATCTCGGCAACGGCCAGACCCTCGTTCAGGTCACCTCTTGGTACGACAACGAGAACTCCTACACCTCTCAGATGGTCCGCACCATCAAGTACTTCGAGAAGTTCGTTGCTTAATTTAGCTTTTAGCGAATAGCTCGTTGAGCGTCTAAAGAAGGGCGCGGCCTCATAGGGCTTACACCCTAGGGTCGCGCCCTTTTTATAGGAAATCGTCTGCCGTAATGGGAGGCAGACACGTACGAAAGGTAGAAGCAAACATGGCCTTTACCAAGAAGACCGTCCGCGACATCGATGTCGACGGCAAGCGCGTTCTCGTCCGCGTTGACTTCAACGTGCCTATCAAGGATGGCGTCGTTGGCGACACCACCCGTATCAAGGCTGCCCTGCCCACCATCAACTACCTCGTTGAGCACAACGCTCGCGTCATCCTCATGAGCCACCTCGGCCGTCCTGAGGGCACTGGCTTCCAGCCCGAGCTTTCCCTCGAGCCTGTCGCCAAGAAGCTCGCTGAGCTCTCTGGCCTTGACGTTGCTTTTGTTGCCGACACGTATGGCGAGAAGGCCGCCGAGGCTGTCGCCGCCGTCGAGCCGGGCAAGGTCCTCGTTCTCGAGAACGTCCGTTTTGACAAGCGTGAGAAGAAGAACGATCCCGAGATCGCCAAGAAGCTCGCTTCCTATGGTGACGTCTTCGTTCTCGATGCCTTCGGCACCGCACACCGCGCCCAGGGTTCCGTCGTGGGCCCCGCCGCTTACCTGCCTGCCGTCGCCGGCTTCCTGCTCGAGAAGGAGGTCGACACGCTGACCGGCATCTTCGCCGAGCCCGAGCGCCCCTTCGTCGCCATCGTCGGCGGTTCCAAGGTTTCCTCCAAGATCGGCGTTCTCGATCACCTCATCGACTCCGCTGATACCCTGATCATCGGTGGCGGCATGGCCTACACCTTCTTCCTGGCTCAGGGCCTGTCCGTCGGTCAGTCCCTCAAGGAAGAGGACTGGGTCGAGCGCGCCGGTGAGATGCTCAAGAAGGCCGAGGAGAAGGGCGTCAAGATCCTGCTCCCCATCGACAACCGCGTTGCTGATCACTTTGGCGAGGATGCTGTCCCCGAGGTTGTCGCTTCCGACGCTATCCCCGACGACCGTGAGGGTATGGACATCGGCCCCAAGACCGAGGAGCTCTACGCCGAGGCTGTCAAGGGTGCCAAGACTGTGTTCTGGAATGGCCCCATGGGCGTCTTCGAGTTCGATAACTTCGCTCACGGCACCCAGGCTATCGCCGAGGCTGTCGCCGAGGCTGATTGCACCTCGATCATCGGTGGTGGCGACTCTGTCGCAGCCGTCAACAAGTTCAACCTGGCCGACAAGATGAGCTGGATCTCTACCGGTGGTGGCGCTTCCATGGAGCTCGTCGAGGGTAAGGCCCTGCCCGGAGTGGAGGCGCTTCTCGATGCCTAATCGCACCCTTCTTATCGCTGGTAACTGGAAGATGAACAACGACGTCGCCGAGGCCGCCAAGCTCGCCGACGAGCTGGCTCAGGCTCTGCCCGAGGTTCCGGCTGGCGTCGAGGTGCTCGTCTGCCCTCCGACCATCGACATCACCACGGTTCATGACCGTATTCAGGCTGCCCCCATCGCCCTCGGTGCACAGAACGTGTACTGGGAGGCCAAGGGTGCCTTCACCGGTGAGTCTTCTTGCGACATGCTCAAGTCCGCTGGCTGCACCTACTGCATCATCGGTCACTCCGAGCGTCGTGATTACTTCCACGAGACCGACGAGGATCAGAACAAGAAGGCCAAGGCCCTCGTTGCCGCCGGTCTTGTTCCTGTCTTCTGCTGCGGCGAGTCCCTTGAGGTCCGCGAGGCCGGCACCTATGTCGAGCACGTCGTGAACCAGGTCAAGGCTGGTCTCGAGGGTCTCGAGATCACTTGCCCCAAGCAGGTCGTCGTCGCCTACGAGCCCATCTGGGCCATCGGCACCGGCAAGACCGCTACCGCCGAGGACGCTCAGGAGGTCTGCGGCGCTATCCGTGAGACCCTCAAGGAGATGTTCGGTGAGGAGCTCGCCGACGGCATCCGCGTTCTCTATGGTGGCTCTGCCAAGCCCGGCAACATCGCCGAGCTCGTCGCCAAGCCCGACGTCGACGGCGCCCTCGTGGGCGGCGCTTCGCTCAAGGCTGCCGACTTCGCCTCTATGGTCGTCAAGGCAGGCGAGTAGGACATATGGCACAGCGTCATCTTCCTGCACTCCTGATCATCATGGATGGTTGCGGCCTGGCTCCGGCCGATGGCGAGAACGCCGTCGCCGCTGCCAAGACGCCCTTCCTCGATAGCCTGTACGAGAAGTACCCCCACACCACGCTCGGCGCTTCGGGCGAGGACGTGGGTCTTCCCGATGGCCAGATGGGCAACTCCGAGGTGGGTCACCTCAACATCGGTGCCGGCCGCATCGTGTTCCAGGAGCTTTCGCGCATCAACAATGCCATCAAGGACGGCTCCATCGCCAAGAACGAGGTCTTCGTCAAGGCTATGGACGACGTCAAGGCTGACGGCAAGACTCTCCACCTCATGGGCCTTATGAGCCCTGGCGGTGTTCATTCTCATATGAGCCACGTCGAGGCTCTGGTCAAGATGGCTGCCGAGCACGGTGTCAAGACCGTTCGCGTCCACGCCTTCATGGATGGTCGCGACGTTGACCCGCAGTCCGGTGCCGGTTACATGAGTGAGTTCTGCGCCTTCCTGGCTAAGATCTCCGAGGAGACCGGTTGCGACGCTCGCGTTGCCACCGTCTCGGGCCGTTATTGGGCCATGGACCGCGACAACCGTTGGGAGCGCATCCAGCGCGCCTACGATGTCATGGTCAACGCATCCGATGCCGATACCGACCCTGTTGCCGGTATCAAGGCCTACTACGAGAAGGATCCGCGCGGCGACGAGTTCGTCGAGCCCTTCGCTGCCCACAACGAGGGCATCCACGAGGGCGACGCGGCCATCTTCTTCAACTTCCGTCCCGACCGCGCTCGTCAGATGACTCGCGTGTTCACGGACAAGGAGTTCGACGGCTTTGAGCGCGAGCAGATCAAGCTTTCGCACTTTGTGACGATGACCGAGTACGACCCGACGTTTGACGTCGAGGTCGCCTTCCCCAAGACGTTCCCCGAGAACGTTCTGGCCGACGTTATCGCCGCCAATGGCCTGAAGCAGCTGCACACCGCCGAGACCGAGAAGTACGCCCACGTGACGTTCTTCCTCAACGGCGGCATCGAGGAGCCCAAGGAGGGCGAGGAGCGCGTGCTCGTCGCTTCTCCCAAGGTCGCTACCTACGACCTGCAACCTGAGATGAGCGCTCCCGAGGTTACCGAGAAGCTTGTCGCCGCCATCAACGAGGATCGCGCTGATTTCTACATCGTGAACTTCGCAAACTGCGACATGGTTGGTCACACCGGTGTCTTCGACGCTGCCGTTAAGGCCGTCGAGGCTGTTGACGATGCCCTGTCCAAGGTTGTCCCGGCGATTCTCGCTAAGGGCGGCTTTGCGCTGATTACCGCCGATCACGGCAACGCCGATCACATGTTTGACGTTGCTTCCGACGGTTCCAAGCATCCGTTCACGGCTCACACCACCAACCGCGTGCCGTTCATCATCGTTGATGAGAAGGCACAGCTCACCGGTATCGAGGACGGCCGTCTTTCCGATATCGCTCCGACCATGCTCACCATGGCTGGTATTGAGCCTTCCGCCGAGATGACGGGTCGCGTACTCGCCACCGAGGCCTAATAGAAAACAAATACCGTTTTCTAGTAAGGGGGTTGTCCACAACCGGACAACCCTCTTTTTTTGCGCTATTTCTACCTCGTCACCAAATGGCTGATGGGGGAGTGCTGGGGGTTGTGGTACAGTACTGGAGTTTGAATTGTTCTATTAAGGAGCTTATCTATGGGTCCGTTTCAGATTCTTCTGTTTGTCGTTTGGGCTGTCTCTGCCGTGGCGCTGACGATTCTCGTCCTGATGCACTCTGGTAAGGGCACCGGCGTTTCGGATATGATCGCTAGCTCGCTGTATAACTCCAGCTCTGCCACGGGCGTCATGGAGCAGAACCTCGATCGCCTGACGGTAATTATGGCCGTCGTTTTTGCCGTGTGTGTCGTCCTGTGCATGTTCTTCTTCCCGCAGGGTATCGTCGGCTACTAAGCACGAGCCACATAAATACTTGAAAAGGGTTCCGCAAGTGCGGGACCCTTTTTGTTTACATATTTGTAACAGAGCCAAAATATCCCCACATACTTCGCCCAACTAAAGAAATTCTCGACCGTTGACCGGAATTAGCCCCAAATCGTGCATAAAATGCGCTACTGTATTGAGAAACGTTGGTTCGTTGTGCATAACCAGCCATAGCAACGGGCGGCGTTTTGATGGTTCGGATCGGATTGTCTCGACATGTGTCCGACTGAACATTTCTTTGTCCTATCTCATAAGGAGGATGGCATGGCTGATTCTATGTTCCACCAGCCCGTTATGGGTCGTCGCGCCTTTGTCGGCGGTACCCTTGCTGCGAGCTCCATGGCTTTTCTTGCCGCATGCGGCAAGAAGGGCGGCGACGCTTCCGGTTCTGAGTCCGGTTC
>DXZP01000051.1:8187-10490 GCA_019419605.1 Collinsella sp. | reverse complement strand
GGACTTGCAGCGACGGACCTCAGGACGCTCTTACACCACGTCTGCGCGCGCCACCCCCTACAACCCCCTAAAGCAGCCAACCTGACTGGTTTAAGGCGTATTGGAGCCAATTTTAATGAACATACTAAAGGCTATGTTCATTATCTTTTAGGATGTAAATGCTATTCACTTAGCAACAGTACTCATATTTGGCATTTTTTGTCCATTGCTATATAACTAACACCCAATAGCAGACAAAAAACAGGCCGCAGCCCATCGCTGCGGCCTGTTCGGAAGCAAAAGTGGGCGTTAAGCGCTGTAGCCCATCGCCTGCAGAACAAACATGACGACCGTGAGCACCGTAATCACACCGATAGTCGCCCAAGTGAGCACATTCCACACGCGGCCGTTGCGGTTGGCACCCATAATGTGACGGTCAGCGGCAATAACCACCTGGAACACCAGAACCACGGGCAGTAGCACGCCATTGATGACCTGCGAGGTCATCATAATCTGGAACAGATCGACGCCGGGCATAAGCACCAGCACGGCAGAGATACCAATGATGGCCGTAATGATGCCGCGATAGACCGGAGCCTCGTCCCAGCTGCGGTCGGCACCGCGCTCCCAGCCAAATGCCTCGCAGATAGCGCTCGACGTAACGCCCGGCAGCACACAGGCAGCCAAGAAGCTCGCCGCGACCAGGCCCGAGGCAAACAGTACCGTGGACCACTGACCCGCAATAGGCTCCAACGCGCGGGCGGCATCGGCAGCATCGCTAATCTGAATACCCGCCGGGAACAACACCGTACCGGTCGTGATGATAATAAAGCCGGCAATGACATCGGCGGCAAGCGAGCCGCTCACGGTATCGATGCGCTGCAGCACGATATCGTCCTCGCCCGCGTTCTTATCGACCACGTTGTTCTGCGCCAAGAAAATCATCCACGGCGCGATGGTGGTACCGATCGTTGCGACCACGAGCGACACGTAGCTGGGGTCATTTTGAATGTTAGGCACGACCAGGTCGACCGCGACCTCACCCCAGTTGGGGCCAGCCATAAACGCGGCGACAATATAGGTCACGAACACGCAGCTCACCAGCAGCAGAATCTTCTCGATGCGCTGGAAGCTGCCCGACATGGTAAGCATCCACACCAGCAGCGCCACCAGCGGCACCGAAATGCTCGCCGGCACGCCAAAGAGAGCAAGGCCGCTGGCGATGCCCGCGAACTCCGAAATGGTCACAGCCGTGTTGGCGATCAACAGCGCCGCCATAGCAAGTACACTCTTGCGCACGCCAAAGCGCTCGCGAATGAGCGATGCCAGGCCCTTGCCCGTGACGCAGCCGCAGCGCGCCGCGGTCTCCTGCGTCACGATGAGCAGCACAGTCATGACGGGAAGCATCCAGAGCATCTTGTAGCCATAGCTGGCGCCCGCGCTGGAATACGTTGCAATGCCGCCGGCGTCATTGCCCGAAAGCGCCGCCAGCAGACCGGGACCCATAGCGCCAAAGATGGCCGCGATGGTCAACTTTTGCTTGGTGCCCGACTTTTGCTTGGTATTTTGCACGCGACCACCTAACCCATGACCGACATGGTGAGCAGCACCGCAGCGGCGCAGTACGCTACGCACGAGATCATGACGGCAATAACGTTCATGGCGGTGCCCGACGTGTTGAGGTCATGCTCGTCACGCCAGAACAGCACCATCAGGTAAATCACGGCGCTCATGTTGCCAACCAGGCAAATGATGGCAGCGATATTAAAGCACCCGGTAAAGAGTTGCTCCTCAAACATGGGCGCATCGGGGAACGCAGCGGTGCGCACCAGCTGGGCGCACAGATAGGTCACGAGTGACAGAATCAGGCCCATGCCCGTGCTCTGGAAGAAGAACCCCAGATACGGCTTGGGCTCGTCGTCGTGACCGTCATACTCCAGGAAGTAGTTCTTGACGAACGACACCATACGCGAGGCAGCCAGCAACACGAGCGGCATGGCGCACATGGGGAACACCACCAAATGCGCGGAGCCCAGCGCCGTCCCCAGCACCGTTGCCATGATGCACGAGGCGATGCCCCACACGACGACCCAGTACTGACGATGCACGAACCAGCTGAGCACGTTCGTCGAGTCGTCCGACGCGCTATCGCCCGAGCCGACACCGGCGATCTGCAGGTCCTCCTGATGCTCCTCGGCAATAACGTCCATGGCGTCGTCGAAGGTCACGATGCCCAGGATATGACGGTTCTCGTCGCAGACAGGGATGGCAACCAGGTCGTACTTGGTCATCTCGTCCGTCACGTCTTCCTGGTCCTCGTCGGG
>DXZP01000051.1:0-8087 GCA_019419605.1 Collinsella sp. | reverse complement strand
TTACGAATCGCCTTCTCCTCCTTGACGCCCATCAGGCGCAGGAGCTTCTCGGCCTTCTCATAATCGAGTTCGTCGATCAGGTCGGCAGCGTCGTCCGGGTCCATCATGGCCAGCATCGACGATGCGTCGGTATCGGACAGGCCCTCGAGCATCTCGGTCATAAGCTCGTCGTCATCGAACTCCGAGATGGCCTCGGCGGCCTGGGCAGTATCGAGCTGCGCAAACACCTGCGCACGCAGGCGCGGGTCGAGCTGCTCGATAATGTCGGCGATGTCGGCAGGGTGCAGCTCGCCGAGCGTCTTGTGCGACACCGAGAGTTGAATGTTCTTGGTCGAGCGGTCGAGCAGGTCCATGTAGGACCAAGCGATGATGTCCTCACTGAGCGGCTTGCCCAGGTGCTTCATAAAGCCTTCGACGATATGCTCGAGCGCGGGGCTGATGGCGCGTAGCAGACCGCGGGCACCGACCTCGGCGCCCAGCAGGCGCAGCTGGTTTTCGCCCGACATGGAAAACTTGATGTCGTTTACGCGCACGACCTTCATGCCCTGCGTGTCGACAATCTGCTTGTTGAGCACGTCGCGGGCAAGCAAGAGTTCGGTCGGCTGCAGGTACGAAAAACGGATTTCGGTGGCCGACGTCTTAAGGTGTACACCCGTCTCGTCGATACGGTCGACCCATTTGCGCCAGCTGATCATAAACGGCGTCTTGCCGGGACCGCGGAACGCGAGCGACGTCACGTGTGGAAAAACTTCGCCGGTAGCAATACCAAAATCGTTGACCACGCCGAGCTTTTCGCCATCGACGTCCAAGACCGGCAATTTGAGCATCTCACTCAGATAATTCAATGGTGCTCCCCATCATTATTCCTCCGAACGCGGCCGCGCGTGCGGCGTCCGGGGGCTTCTGGATATGTATACGCATGCGCGGGCGGCACGCCGCTCGACGCTTACACCCCGTGCATGCGCAAAAAGCACCTGCATGGGGTCATCGACTGTATGGTCGAGGTTTGGATTTCACCTGTAACCTTTCTCTTGACCCTCATTAACCGCAGTAACTATAGCATCAGCATCGCCCTGCGGCATCGAATTTATGCGCTGCACATTGCAGGCATACCAAACGCTGACGCATCCGTGACATAGCCATTGGGGACGCTCTTAAACGACTACCCAATGACTACTCTGTGGTGTCGTCGTCCTCGGCAAGCTGGGGGAACACGGCGTCCTTGGGCATGGTGGCCTTCGTCAGCGAGGTGAGCTTTTTGCTCAACGACGTGTCCGTCTTGACCAGGTCGCTGAGCGTCACGATCTTGTAGCCGTCGGCAATGAGGCCGTCGATAATCTGCGGCAGCGCCTCGAGTGTCTGCTCGGCGCATTCGTCTCTATCGGTGAGCAGCACGATATTGCCCGGCGTCACCGAATCGAGCACCGTCGAGACCTGCTCGTCGGCACCGTTGAGCAGCCAGTCGCCCGAGTCAATATTCCACGAGACCACGGCGGAGACCAGGTCCATCGCATCAATCCAGTTTTGTTCGTCAAAGGCAGCGTAGGGAGCACGCAGCAGCATCGTCTTCACGCCGGTCGCCGACTTAATCGCATCGGTGCCTTTCGTGATCTGTTCGCGTACCGCCTCACGGTCCTGACCCTTGAGCGAATCGTCGCTGTAGCTGTTGGATCCGATCTCGCACCCGGCGTCGACAATCGCCTTGGCCGTGGCAGGCGAGGCCTCGGCCGCATCGCCCGAAAGGAAGAACGTCGCGGTGACGCCCTTTTCCTTGAGCACCTGCAAGATCTGTTTGGTGGCGCCGCTCGGACCCTCGTCAAACGTCAGTGCCACGTACTTTTTGTTGCCCTTGGGCGCCACGCAGGCGCACGTAACAACGCAATCGGCGGCGGGCACAACCTCGCCGCGGTCTTGCGTCTTGCCTGACTGCTCACCAACCCACACCTCGGATCGGCCCTGGACACCCCATGTCTGCACATACTCGATAGCGCCCGTGCCCTCGACCTTGAGCTTGGGCTCGATAACCGTAGCCTGAACCTCGTGCTTCTCGTAAGTGTTACGGCCATCCTTGACCGTCACCTTCTCGCCGCCCTCGAGTTCGCGGCTATCCCATTTGCCCTGCTTCACGCGCTTGCCGTCGACCTTCACCGACAGCTTTTCGCCCCCATGGCGCTTGAGCACGCTGTCATCGACGGCCAGCAGGTCGCCTGCGTCGTAGGTGTCAGTCAACTCCTGGTCGTCGATGAGATTCTGCAGCGTAGAGCCCACACGCACCGCGGTCTTCTGGCCGTTGAGCTCCACGTCCACACTGCGGTTGACGTAGCCCACGACGGCAGCGATAAACAGCACGAGCGCGCAACCCACGGCGATGAGCGCGTAGGGCAGGCGAGACGAACGACGGGGCGTACGGCTGTTGCCGATGCGCGCACTGCGGTCGCTAAACCCGCGGCTATGGTTGAGGTACATCGCGCCGGGCTTACGGTGACGCTTGCGCTGACCGCTGGGCAGCTGCCCCAAATCGCGGCGCGCCGTCGGACGCGCACCCGAACGCTCGTTTAAGTTGGATCCGTTTTGGCGCATGTGCCCTCCCCCATAAACACAGCAAGCCGGAGCAACAGGTCTCCGGCTTGCCTCCCATCATTTGGTACGTCGCTATTTTGTAGCTTTTGACGAGCCTCCGCTCGCCTTTTGGTATTCGTCCTTAAAGGCCTTGAACATGCCGCGCGTCTTGCCGAGCTGCTTGCCCAGTGCGCGACTGCCCTTGTCCACGGCAACCGATCCCTTGTCGTCGAGCACCTTGGCGCCCTTTTTGACCTTGTCGCCCACCACGACGCTGGCCTCGGCGGCCTTGGCAGCCGCACCGCCCGAATACCCGAGCGACTTGACCTCGTCCGAGACGACCATCGCGCCGTTCTCGTAGCCGCGCAGCATCGTCGGCGGCACCTGCGTGTCACCAACCAAAACACTCGAAGCAGCACCGGCGGTCACATAGAATGCCTGCACGATGCCCGAGCGCGGCTTGAACTCAACGTCCGAGCAATAGCCCACGACGTCGCCCGATTCCGTGCGCACGTCCATACCGACCCAGATGATGCAATCGTCCAGGTTGATGTCGAGGCGCTTGGCCGCAGCGGTATCGTAGGTGCCCTTGACGTCGTCAACCGCGATGGCGCCCTCGTAGACACCAATGGCGTCGAGCGCTACGAATCGGTCGGGACGCTCGATCATACCCGCGATATCGGACTGGCGGACCATAAAGCCGACCACGCGCGTACCGCCCGGGGTAAAGACCGGAAAGTGAATCTTTCCGAGCTTTTTAGGGCTGCGCGGTGTGCCGTCCTTTTTGGTACGCTTGTCCTCAGTAGGCTTGCGATAGATCTTGGCGCCGACAAAATCCCCGGCGCGCATTATGCCTCGGTCGAGGGCTCCGCAGCCTCGGTATCAGCCTCGACGGCGTTCTCGACCACGACGTCGGCGGCAGGCGTCACGTTGCCGCCCGAAATGGCGTCGTTGAGCTGCTCGCGCAGCTGGTCCATGCGCTCGCGGGCCAGGTCGACCTTGGCGCGCAGGTCGTCGGTCTTGGCGTCGACCATCGGGCCAAAGTCATTCACCGCAGCACGGGCCTCCTCGGCGCTGTGCTCGTAGGTGTCGCGCATATTGTCCCAGGCGTCGTTGGCGATATCGGCAGCCATGGCGCGGGTCTCGGCGCCCGAGCGCGGGGCCAGAGCAACGCCGACAATAGCGCCGGCAGCGGCACCAAAAAGTGCGCCGGAGACAAAGCTGAAAGTCTTACCCATGATCATTCCTCTCCTGCGGGCACGTCGGTGCCCACCGTTTGAATGCTGTCCATTATACCCGCAGCGCATCACTTGCCGCTCCGCTCATCTGCGTACGGCAAAGGCGCAGGTACGTGATGGTGATAAACGCGTAGGCCTACTCCTGGGGCATAGCCGGCATGGCCACCGTGGCACCCGGGTCCTCGCCGGCGCCGTCCACGAGCGGCAGGCCGCCCTCATGCGCAGGTCCTGCCGGAACCGTCGCAGCACCGCCAAAGACGGCAGCGGAGGCCTCGTGGTTCTCGGCAACCGCGCCCTCGGTATCAATCGCCACCTGGGGCTCGTCGTCAAAGTTGGGGACGCCCTGGGGCTCGGCGGGAACGGGCTCGGCGGTCGCATCGGCAACGAGCTCGGCGTCGACCGGCACATCGCCCTCGTCAGCGCCCTCGTCCTCGGCAGCATCTTCGCCGTTCGCAGCGGCGACGGCCTCGTGAGGATCCTTGCCCTCGGCCTCGGCGCGCATGCCCAACACCAGGTTGCGCAGACCCGCGACCGTGCCTTCCACGTCGGGGGCAGGCTGGTCGGCGTGCAGGTACGCCCAGTCCATCATAAAGGTGGCCGACGACAGCGCACCAATGGCCAGCGCGTCATCGGGGCACGAAAGCTCAACCTCAAAGACGCGCTCGTCGTGCTCGCTTACGCGCGTGCGGCCGCACGAGATGCTACCGGCAAGACCGGTCTCGTTCATGAGCTCAACCGTCACGTGCTCCAGCAGGTGGCAGAGCTCGGTCTGGCCCATGCAGTCCTGGAACTCGCGACCGGAATCACCCAGGCACAGGTGCTTGGCAATCGCCGGCACCAGGTAATACACGCGCGCCGTGGCCTCGATATCCTCCGAGGTCATGAGCGGCATGCCGGGGTTCACCAGCACATGCGCGCAGATCTTGTCCTCGCTGACGGTGACCTTAAGGATGTTGAACAGGCCTGCCATAACTCTCCCCTACTCTTCCTTGCCCTACTCGTCGCCATCGTGCGGATCCACAGAGCCCGCACCCGACGCCGCCGGCTTCTCTGCCGAAGACTCGGAATCCTTCTTATCGGTTTCGGCCGGAGCGATCACGCGAATGAGCGAGATGCGCTGGCCACGCATCGACTGAACTTTAAACTTGTACCCCGCGACCTCAAACACCTCTCCGATGTCGGGCACCGAGTCGCAAAGCTCCAAAATCCAGCCGGCGATGGTCTCATAATCATCGCTTTCCTCGAGCGGCCAACCAAGCTCAATCGCGTCATCGCACGAAAAACGCCCATCAACGAGCCACTCGCGGCGCGAAAGGCGCGTGAGATACTTGTTGTCGGGGTCGAACTCGTCCTCGATCTCGCCGACGATCTCCTCGACGATATCCTCGATGGTGATAATGCCGGCCGTGCCGCCGTACTCGTCCACGACCACCACGATCTGGTCGTGCGAGGTCTGCATCTCGGACAGTAGCGGCAGGATGTCCTTGGTGTCGGGCACAAAGGTGGCGTCGCGCAAAAAGCCGGCGATGGGCTGGTCACCCTTGCCGTCGAGCGCGGGTTGGATCAGGTCCTTGATGTGCGCAATGCCGGCGACGTTGTCGGGATCCTCGTGATAGACGGGGATGCGGCTGAAGCCGGTCTGGCGCATGGTGGACAGCACGTCGGCGACCGTCTCGTCGTCCTCGCACATGGTGGTGTCCACGCGCGGCACCATGACCTCGCGGGCAACGGTATCGCCCAAGTCAAAGATCTCGTGGATCATACGCTTTTCCTCGTCGAGCAGGTCGTCCTGCTCCGAGACCATGTACTTGATCTCTTCTTCCGAGACGTTTTGACGGTCGTCGGCGCTCTTGATGCGCAGGATGCGGGCCAGGCCATCGGAGCAGGCGCCGGTCAGCCACACGAGCGGACGGGCGATCTTTTGGAAAAACGACAACGGTCCCACGACCTGCTTGGACACGCCCTCGGCATTGGCCAGGCCGATGCGCTTGGGGACGAGCTCGCCGATCACGATGGACACGAAGGCGACCGCGACGGTGATGATGACCGGCGCCAGGCCGCGCGCGATGGCGGAGAGCGGCGCGATGCCAAAGCTCATGAGCCACGTGGCGAGTGGGTCGGACAGACTCGTCGAGGCGACGGCGGACGAGGCGAAGCCCACGAGCGTAATGGCAACCTGGATGGTGGCGAGCAGCTGGTCGGAGTCGGCAGCCAGCTTAATGGCACGCTCGGCGCGCTTGTCGCCTTCCTCGGCCTCGTGCTCCAACACGGCGCGCTTTGCCGTGGTGAGCGCCATCTCGGACATGGAGAAGTAGCCGTTGATGAGGGTCAAAACGAGGGTGGTGATAAGGGAGATGGTTATGTCCATCGGGAGTTTCTCGAACCTCCAAGATTCGGGACGTTAGGGTAAAACGTTGGTGGCGGATACGGCAATTGCACTGGCGACCGAGCGGGGGCACGGGCGCTGGCGTGGTCGCTAGATTACGAAGAGGATCACCGCCATGAACTGGAAGATGCTGCCGGCGAGTACCCACAGGTGAAACACGCTGTGCAGATAGCGCACGTTTTTGGCGATATAGAACGGCACGCCCGCGGTGTAGCACACGCCGCCGACGGCGAGCAGGGCAAGTGCCACGGGGTTGAGCAGCGCCACGAGCTCGGGCAGCTTAAAGACGACGAGCCAACCCATCAGCAGGTAGACCAGGCCACTTACCCAGTGCGGTTGACGCTCGCGCATAAAGCACTCGAGGGCGATGCCGATAATGGCGATGGCCCATACGGCAAAGAACAGCGCAGGGCCGCCGTCGTTTGCGAGCGTGATGAGGCAAAACGGGGTATAGCTGCCGGCTATGAGCAGGTAGATGCAGCTGTGGTCGATGATGCGGAACACGCGCTTGGCGCCCGCGGGCTGAATCGCGTGGTAGAGCGTGGAGGCTAGGTATTCGAGGATAATGCTGACACCATAGACAATCGCCGCGGCCATGTGGGCCGGGCCTCCGCCGCGCAGGGCAGCGAATACGATCAGGAGCACCAGGCCCGCGATACCCAGCAGGCAGCCGACACCATGGGTGACGGAGTTCATGATCTCCTCGCCCACCGTGTAGTGTGGAACGGCCGCGGTCTTGGGCCGCGGCTTAGAACTGTCGCTCGAATCGGACATGCCGGTTACATCCTCCAACGTAAAGAGTTCTCAACACTATATCAAAGCGTCTAGGTACGTGCGAAATTTGCACCATACGTGACCCTTTGTTTACCCATTCTTTGCCTGTTGACGCATCAACGGCGAACGTCCATAATGCGCTTGCATTAAATGTTGATGTATTAACATCTTATAGGAAAGCTTCTTATGTCTCAAAACGCACGTTCCCATCGAAAGCTCAAGATAGCCGGCGTCGTTGCGCTGGTGCTCGTTGTCGCGCTGCTGGGGTTTGCCGGCAACTTTCTGTTTGACTTCGCGCTGAATCCCCGCGCGCCATACACCATGAAGATGATGCAGGACGGCAAGGACGCCGAAAAGGGCGAGCAGATGGATGCCGAGGAGGGCGAGGCACGGGCGTGGTTTAAAGAGAACCGCGAGAGCAGCAGCCTCACCGCGGACGACGGGACTGAGCTCGCCGCCTGGTATTTTGCTGCGTCGGAGAGCACACACGACTACGCCGTCTGCCTGCATGGATATACCAACGAGCCTATCGGTATGGCCCGATACGTCAAGCGATTCCACGACCGCGGCATGAACGTACTCGCACCCGCCGCCCGCGCCCACGAGCGCTCCGGCGGCGACTATATCGGCATGGGCTGGCCCGAGCGCCTCGACATCGTCGCATGGATCGAGCAAATCGTTCAGGCTGACCCCGAGGCGCGCATCCTGGTCTTTGGCGAGTCGATGGGTGCGGCAACCGCCATGAACGTCGCGGGGGAATCTCTGCCCGCAAACGTGAAATGCATTATCGAGGACTGCGGTTATACGAGTGTTTGGGACGAGTTTTCCCTGCAGCTCAAGGACGTGTTCGGCCTGCCCAGCTTTCCCTTGCTCGATGTAGCAAACTTGGTGTGCAACGTGCGCGCGGGCTACGACTTTCATAAGGCGAGCAGTGTGGAGCAACTCAAACACGCGACGGTTCCCATGCTGTTTATCCACGGCGACCAAGACACCTTTGTGCCGTACAGCATGCTCGACCAAAACTACGAGGCGTGCGCCAGCAAGGTCAAGCAAAAGCTCACTATCCATGGCGCCACCCACGCCAAGAGTGCGCAAGTTGACCCCGAGCTCTACTGGAATACGGTCGACGA
>DXZP01000050.1:0-10755 GCA_019419605.1 Collinsella sp. | reverse complement strand
GGGCGGAGGCGGGGCATTCCCCGCCTCTTACACCACATCTCTGCGCGCTACCACCAAACATGTACATCAGCCTTCAAAGATGTCGAAAAATGTCGGTTTTGGAGGCTGACGTACATGTTTTTGAGGGAAGGGCGGGTTCGAATCCCTCCTCCTCCGCCGTATTTGCTTGTAAGGGACTCTAAACAAAAAAGCCCCCGTTTTCGGGAGCTTTCTCAACCAAAATGGCGGAGGAGGAGGGATTCGAACCCTCGTGACCTTATACAGGCCAAACGGTTTTCGAGACCGCCGCATTCAACCACTCTGCCACCCCTCCGCGTGGGGTAAAAACAAAGCAGGCTCGAAGGCCTGCTTTGGAATTAACTGGCGGAGAGTCAGGGATTTGAACCCTGGAGACGCTTTTGACGCCTACACGATTTCCAATCGTGCTCCTTCGGCCACTCGGACAACTCTCCGTTAAATGCGAAAGTCAGTATACACGAGGAACCGCAAAGTGCAAACAGAAAAGTTGGCATTTTTTAAAACGCTTGGCCGCGCTTGTCGTTGCAGTGGGGTTTGAGGTGCCAAAAAACGGCTTCCGACCAGCGGGGTTGATTAACTCAATTGTTCAAAAGGGGTATTCATAAGCGACTTGGCAATGAATTTAAAAATCTTTGGGTGGCGCTGTGGACCACTGGTATGCATTTTGCGACCACAGCCTTGTGCCCGTTGACCTGTGGCTTGGCTCAGCTTGTCCCCGCGGCGTCGTATCTTGTCCACAAATCCGTCAAGCACTTGGTCAGCATTTGGTTGGAAGACGCATGAAACGTCGTGCGAGTATGGGCATATGTGGAGGTCATGAGGTTGTAGCTGCATATTCTTGCGGCCTAGGAGGTTGAAAGATATTATTACCAAGTCTTTTCCTGCTTCAGGCGCACCTTCACGACCTGAAGCCACATTTGCCCAGAGGAGGTGACAATATGAAGGCTTATGAACTGCTGTTCTTTGTTGACCCGTCGCTCGACCCCGAGACTCGTCTCGCTGTTATGAAGCGTATCGATACCACGATCGCTGAGGGCGCTGGCAAGGTCGACTCCGTTGACGACTGGGGCAAGCGCAAGCTCGCCTACGAGATCAACGACCTCACCGATGGTGACTACACCCTCATCAACTTCCACGCAGATCCTACCCAGATCGCCGAGCTTGATCGCATCCTGCGCATCACCGACGCTGTGGTCCGCCACATGATCGTCCGTCGCGACGACCAGGAGTAAGACTGTCGTTTTGGACTGGGCTTGTGCCCCAAGAGGAAGTAGTGAGTTATGAGCATCAATCGAGTGAACATCACCGGTAACCTCACCCGCGATCCCGAGCTGCGCGCCACCGCCGGCGGAACCCAGGTTCTGTCCTTTGGCGTCGCCGTCAACGATCGTCGCCGTAACGCGCAGACTGGCGAGTGGGAGGACTATCCCAACTTTGTCGACTGCACTATGTTCGGCACCCGCGCCGAGGCCGTGAGCCGTTTCCTGGCAAAGGGAAACAAGGTCGCGATCGAGGGCAAGCTGCGCTACAGCTCTTGGGAGCGCGACGGCCAGCGCCGGAGCAAGCTTGAGGTCATCGTCGATGAGATCGAGTTTATGAGCTCCCGTGGTGGCCAGGGTGGCTACGATCAGGGCGGTTATGCCCCCGCAGCTCCCGCGCCTGCAGCACGTCCTGCCGCACCGGTGGCTACGCCGCCCGCGGTCGACGTCTACGATGAGGACATCCCGTTCTAAGGGTTGTTCACCTATTTTTGAGTGAGAGGCGGCTTCGGTTCGCCGAAGTTGCCAAATGAAAGGTATTTTGACATGGCTAATGATTTTTCTGCACGTCAGCCGCGTCGTAAGTACTGCCAGTTCTGCAAGGAGAACACTGAGTTCATCGACTATAAGGACACTCAGCTTCTCCGTAAGTACATGACCGATCGTGGCAAGATCAAGCCCCGTCGCGTCACTGGCGCTTGCACGCAGCATCAGCATGACATCGCCAACGCCATCAAGCGCGCCCGCGAGATGGCTCTCCTGCCGTACACCGTCCCCGTGGTTTCCTCTCGTGGCAACCGCGACCGCGGCTAAGAAGGGAGACGCATCATGAAGGTTATTCTTCTCGATGAGATCAAGGGCAAGGGCGGCGAGGGTGACGTCGTAGAGGTCGCTCAGGGTTACGCTGAGAACTTCCTGTTCCCCAAGAAGCTCGCTGTTGCCGCCACCAAGGGCAACCTCAAGCAGCTCGACGAGCGTCGCAACAACATCGCCAAGCGCGAGGCCGTCCGTCTGGCTACCGCCAACGAGACCAAGGCTGCCCTCGAGGGCAAGCAGGTCACCGTTGACGTCAAGGTCGGCGACGAGGGCATCCTCTTTGGCTCTGTTACCGCCGCTATGATCGCTGACGCCATCAAGGCTCAGCTCGGTATGGACATCGACCGCAAGCGCGTCGAGCTCGGTAAGCCCATCAAGGTTGCCGGTGCCCACACCGTTGCCATCTCGCTGTACCGCGAGATCAAGGCCGAGGTTGTCGTTCTCGTCGGCGTTACCGCAGAGGAGCTCGCTGCCGAGGCTGAGGTCGAGGAGGCCGCTGAGGTCGCCGAGGCCGAGACCGCCGAGGTCGAGACTGAGGCTGCTGCCGAGTAGCATTTGCTGCAACGCAGCAATCTTGTTCTAAGAAGGGCGCTCTGGGAAACCGGGGCGCCCTTTTGTTTTTTGCGCTGAGTGAGTTTCATGGTGAACGTTGCGTCGAAGTCCTATATACAGGACCGTTCATCCGTTTGGTTCGGTGATGATTGGCGGCGCGCGGCGCGTTTTGGGACCGTGGCTGATACTATGGATGCTCGCAAGCGATATGAATGAGGATGCTCATGGCATATGACGATAGGGAGACCGGGCTGACGGTTGAGGACCGCGGCTCCAAGTTGGGTCTTCCCCAAAACCAAGATGCAGAGGCCAATGTACTGGCCGCTATGCTGCTATCGCCCGAGGTGGTCGAAGAGGCCCAGGTCGAGCTGCAGCCCGATGACTTCTACCGGCCCATTCATAAGACCATCTATACCGCGATGGTCGATATGTACAACAGCCGCATTCCCATCGACTCCATCTCGCTGATCGATTACCTGCGCAGCATCAACAAGCTTGATGCCGTGGGCGGCGAGGCCTACATTTTGGAGTTGATGGGTCAGACCCTGTCGCTCGTCAACTGGCAGCACCATGCCGCTATCGTTCGCCGCGATTCGATGCTGCGTGAGCTGATCGGCGCCACCAACGAGATCAACGCGCTGGCATATAACGCTCCCACCGATACCAAAGAGGTCGTGGAGCTGGCCGAGAGCAAGTTGCTCAAGGTCACGGCGCGCGAGGTCAAGTCGAGCTACAAGACGCTGACCGAGTTTATGGTCGAGGCCTATAACGAGGCCGAGGAAGTGTGCCAGGCAGGCGGCCAGGCTGCGGGCGTGCCCACGGGCTTCCCGTCGCTCGACCGCATGCTCATGGGTTTTCGCGAGGGCCAGCTCATCATCATCGGCGCCCGCCCTGCTGTGGGTAAGACGTCGTTCGCCCTGAATCTGGCGCTCAACGCTGCCGCTGCCGGTTATACCGTCGGCTTCTTCTCGCTGGAGATGTCGGGCAAGGAAATTGCCCAGCGTCTGATTTGCGCCTACGCCATGATCTCGATCAGTGACTTCCGCATGGGCCGCATTAGCCCCGAGCAGTGGGCCAATATCAACGAGGCCACGCAGACCTTGTCCAAGCTCGATATTCTGATTGACGATACGCCCGGCACCACAGTGACCGAGATTCGCGCCAAGAGCCGCCGCATGCTCCACAACAAGGAGAAGGCCATCATCATCCTGGACTACCTGCAGCTGGTGAGTCCTCCGCCGGGACGCCGCTCCGAGAGCCGTACCGTCGAGGTCTCCGAGATGTCGCGTGGTCTGAAGATCATGGCCAAGGAGCTCAAGATCCCGCTCATCGCGCTGTCGCAGCTCTCGCGTCAGGTCGAATCCCGTACCGGCAAGCGCCCGCAGCTTTCCGACCTTCGTGAATCGGGCTCCATCGAGCAGGACGCCGATATCGTTATGTTCTTGGACCGCTCCGCCGACGAGGCCGAAGCCTCGCGCGACGATCGACCCGACGAGGGCGTTACGCGTATCGTCGTGGCCAAGAACCGTTCGGGCCCGATCGGCGACGTCGACCTGATGTTCCTGCCGGCATCCACCAAGTTCTATGAGCTTGATGGGGCACATGCCGAGGAGTAGGACAGGCGCCCGTTGCACGGGTATACTGGGAATGTTTTGTGCTTCTGCGTGCCGGCGTGGCGCGTAGACAGTCCATGAATGTAAGGAGTAAACATGCCGTCAACCGTTTTGGTCGGTGCCCAGTGGGGCGATGAGGGCAAGGGTAAGATTTGCGACCTGGTCGCCGGCGACTTCGATGCTGTCGTGCGCTACTCGGGCGGCAACAACGCCGGTCACACCATCGTCGTCAACGGCAAGAAGTACGGCCTGCACCAGGTGCCTTCCGGCATCATGTATTCCGACCACGTGTCGGTGATCGGTAACGGCTGCGTCGTCAACCCCAAGGTTGTCCTTGAGGAGATCGACATGTTCGAGGCCGACGGCATCACCACCAAGAACCTCAAGATTAGCGGCAACGCGCATGTCATCATGCCGTACCACATCGATCTGGATGGCGCCTTTGAGCAGAAGCTCGGCAAGAAGAACATCGGTACCACCAAGCGCGGTATCGGTCCGTGCTATCAGGACAAGATGGCCCGCATCGGACTGCGCATGCAGGACATGCTGGACGAGACGCTGTTCCGCGACAAGCTGGAGACCGCTCTCGCCCGCGTGAACCCCGAGCTCGAGCTCATCTACAACCTGCCCACCTACACCGTGGACCAGATTTGCGACGAGTACCTGCCGATGGCCGAGCGCCTGCGCCCCTACATCACCGAGACGAGCCTGCTGCTCAACAACATGATCGATGAGGGCAAGAACCTGCTGTTTGAGGGCGCCCAGGCGACGCTACTCGACATCGACCACGGCACCTATCCGTACGTGACGTCTTCCAACTGCACCGCCGGCGGCGCCATCACCGGCTCCGGCGTGGGCATGAAGAACGTCGACCGCGTGCTGGGCGTCATGAAGGCCTATATCACCCGCGTCGGTTCGGGCCCCATGCCCACCGAGCTTTCCTATGAGTCCGAGGCTGGCCACACGCTGACCGAGGAGGGCTATGAGTACGGTGTGACCACCGGCCGTCGCCGTCGCTGCGGTTGGTTCGATGGCCCCATCGCCAACTACGCCTCGCGTGTCAACGGCCTTACCGATATCGCCCTGACCAAGCTCGACGTGCTTTCGGCCTTCGACACCATCAAGGTGTGCGTGGCCTACGACGTCGATGGCGAGCGCTACACGAGCGTGCCCGAGCATCAGGTGCGCTTTGAGCACGCCAAGCCCATCTACGAGGAGCTCCCCGGCTGGAAGTGCGACATTACCGGTTGCCGCAGCTTTGACGAGCTGCCGCAAGAGGCTCAGGACTATGTGGCGTTTATCGAGGATCTGGCACACACCCGCGTGACGTTCATTGGCGTTGGCGCTGGTCGCGAGCAGATTATCAACCGATTCTGGAAGTAATCGGGATCATTTGGTTATTGCGATATACCCCTTTGCAGCCCAAGTGGGCGGCCGAGGGGTATATTTGCTTGCAAAGGGCTCGCGCGGAGCGGGCTATTCATCCATAGAGGAGGCACCCTTGAAGGCGGACACTCAAACCATCGACATCCTGTTGTTGGGCAGCGGCGGCCGCGAGCATGCTTTGGCAGCAAAGCTCGCAGCATCACCGCGCGCCGGCAAGCTCTACATCGCGCCGGGCAACGGCGGCACCGCGAGCTGCGGCGAGAACGTTGTTCTCGACGACTGCGATCCTGCGGCCGTGGCGGCGTTTGCTCAGAGCCACGGATGCGGACTCGTGGTAATTGGTCCCGAGGCTCCGCTCGTGGCGGGCGTGGCCGACGCCGTGCGCGCGGCGGGTATTCCCTGCTTTGGCCCGGGTGCCGAGGGCGCCCAGATGGAGGGCTCCAAACTGTTCTCCAAGCAGCTCATGGAGCGCGCCGGTATCCCGACGGCAGCCTATGGTTCATTTACCGACGAGGCTTCGGCTCTCGCCTACGTGCGTGAGCAGGGCGCTCCGTTGGTCGTCAAGGCCGACGGCCTTGCCGCGGGCAAGGGCGTTATCGTGGCGACCGAACTTGAGCAGGCCGAGGAGGCCGTGCGCGAGTGCTTTGGCGGCACCTTTGGCGACGCCGGCAACACCGTGGTCATCGAGGAGATGCTGACCGGCCCCGAGTGCTCGTTGCTGGCCTTTACCGACGGCAAGACCGTGCGTCCCATGGCCACCTCGCAGGACCACAAGCGCGCGCTCGAGGGCGACAAGGGCCCCAACACCGGCGGCATGGGCGTCTACAGCCCGGTGCCCATCGTGACCGACGAGGAGCACGCCACCATGGTGGCGGTCATGGAGCAGACCGTGGCCGAGCTCGCTGCCGAGGGCATCGACTACCGCGGCTGCCTGTACGGCGGCTTTATGCTCACGCCTGCCGGCCCCAAGGTGCTGGAGTTCAATGCTCGCTTTGGCGATCCCGAGACGCAGGTCGTGCTGCCGCGCCTTAGGAACGACCTGGTCGAGGTCATGCTCGCCTGCGCCAACTGCGAACTCGATCAGATTGAACTCGACTGGCGCGACGAGTGGGCCGTGGCCGTTGTACTGACGAGTGCGGGCTACCCCGGCAGCTACGAGAAGGGCAAGGTCATCACCGGTATCGCCGACGCCGAGGCCATGGAGAACGTGACCGTGTACCATGCCGGCACCGCCGTGGTGGATGGCCAGCTTGTGACCAACGGCGGCCGCGTGCTTGCCGTGACCGCGCTGGGCGATACGTTTGAGAACGCTCGCAACCTTGCCTACGAGGCTTGCGAGAAGATTGATTTTGAGGGCAAGACCCTGCGTCACGACATTGGCCTGCGTGCGCTGCGCGGCCGCGACGCCTGGGATGCCTAAAATCCGAGAGGAATGAGACGGATGGACGAGAAGAACGAAGAGCTCGTGGACGCGCAGATCGTCGAAGAGGACAGCCGCATGTATGGGCACGCCGAGGGCGAGCCTGGTGGCGAGGTCGCCGACGAGCCGGCGCTGGTGCTGGGCGACGACGACCCGCACGATGCCGAGCTGCACGAGAAGATTCTTTCGGAGGAGTGCGCCTGGAAGGGCAAGATCCTCGACGTCCACCGTCTTGAGGTTGAGCTGCCCAACGGTCGCCGCAGCGCCCGCGATATCGTTCGCCATCCGGGTGCGGCGGCCGTTGTGGCGCTGACCGAGAGCGGCAAGATCGTACTGGTGCGTCAGTACCGCACCGCCATCGACCGCGTGACGGTCGAGATTCCCGCCGGCAAGCTCGATCCAGGCGAGGACCCGCTCGATTGCGCCAAGCGCGAACTGCATGAGGAGACGGGCTTTAGGGCTGGTCGTATTCGCTTTTTGACGTCGATTGTCACGTCCTGCGGTTTTTGCGATGAGATCATCCACATCTACTTGGCTACCAAGCTCGAGTTTGATGCGCCCAACCCCGATGATGACGAGTTTGTCAACGTGGACCTGGTGCCGCTGCACGAGCTGATCGACGCCGTACTCGACGGCAAGATCGAAGACGCCAAGACCGTTGTAGGCGCGCTTGCCTGCGACAGCATCGCGCACAGGCTGGGCGGAGCGGAGATTTAACGAGCGGGGATAGCCCTGGGACAAATACTACTGATTGTTTTGTCCCAGGGCCTTACGTTGCTGACATTTCTTTGAGGATCACATGCTGAAGCGTTTTCTGTCTTATTACGAGCCCCAGATGGGGCTTTTTGTTGCCGATACTGTTTGCGCTCTGGTGCTTGCTGCCATTGACCTTGCGTTTCCTATTATTCTGCGCAATTTGACCGGCGGGCTGTTTACTCAGGGTCAGGCTGCCATTATGCAGGCGCTCGGTATGATCGCGGTGGGTTTGGTGCTGATGTATATCATCCGTTGCGCCTGCCGCTACTTTGTGAGCTACTGGGGCCACGTGATGGGCGCGCGCATGGAGTCCAAGATGCGCGAGGACCTGTTTGACCAGTACGAGCGCTTTAGCTTTGCGTACTTCGACCGTAACAGCTCGGGCGACATGATGAGCCGCGTGGTCAACGACCTGTTCGATATCTGCGAGGCGGCGCACCACGTGCCCGAGTGGATCATCATCTGCGGCATCGAGATTATCGGCTCGTTTGTGATCCTCTTTACCATCGCCCCGGTGCTGGCGCTTGCCATGGCTGCGGTGACAGCAGCGTTTTCGGTCATCATGTTTTGGCAGAACATGCGCATGCGCGAGGTCTTTAGCGACAACCGCAAAAAGATCAGCGGCATCAATGCGCAGCTGCAGGATTCGCTGGCGGGCATGCGCGTGGTCAAGAGCTTTGCCAATGAGGAGACCGAGCGCTTCAAGTTCCGCGCCTCCAACAATCGCTATCTTTCGTCCAAGGAGAACATGTATCACGCCATGGGCGTCTATACTGCGACGTATGGCCTGCTCTCGGGTGTGCTCTATGTGATCGTGGTACTGCTGGGCGGCTGGCTGGTCGCCCAGGGACAGCTGCAGGCGGTCGATATGGCGACCTTTGCACTCTATATTTCGCTGTTCTGCACGCCGCTCGAGACACTCGTCAATTCGGCCGAAACGTATCAGAAGGCCATCGCCGGC
The DNA here is from genome assembly GCA_019419605.1 of Collinsella sp. GTDB lineage: Bacteria > Actinomycetota > Coriobacteriia > Coriobacteriales > Coriobacteriaceae > Collinsella. The sequence goes on along the minus strand of DXZP01000050.1, from coordinate 1,974 downwards.
TTTAAGCGCATGGACGAGGTACTCTCGACCGCGCCGGATATCCAGGACAAGCCGGGCGCCATGGATCTGCAGGTGACCGCCGGCGCCGTGGATTATCACGACGTGTGCTTTAACTACGAGGATGTTGAGCTGGGCGAGGGCGATGCCGACGAGCGTCCCGTTATCGACCATATGGATCTGTCCATCAAGCCCGGGCAGACCATCGCTTTGGTTGGCCCTTCGGGCGGTGGCAAGTCCACGACCTGTTCGCTGCTGCCGCGCTTTTACGACGTTGCCGCTGGGTCCATTAGCATCGACGGTCAGGACGTGCGCGATGTGACGCAGCAGAGCCTGCGCCGCGCTATCGGCCTGGTGCAGCAGGATGTCTACCTGTTTGACGGAACAATCGGCGAGAACATCGCCTACGGCAAGCCGGGCGCTACGGCAGAAGAGATCGCCGAGGCCGCCCGTCGCGCCAACATCGATGCCTTTATCGAGTCGCTTCCACAGGGCTATGACACGGTCGTGGGCGAGCGCGGCAGCCGTCTTTCGGGCGGACAGAAACAGCGCGTTGCCATCGCGCGTGTGTTTCTCAAGAACCCCAAGATCCTGATTTTGGACGAGGCGACGAGTGCTTTGGATAACGAGAGCGAGGGGGCGGTGCAGGAGTCACTCGAAGAGCTGGCACGCGGCCGCACCACGATTATCATCGCCCATCGTCTTTCGACCATTAAGCATGCCGATGAGATTGCGACCGTTGAGCATGGTCGCGTTGTGGAGCGTGGCACGCACGAGGAGCTTCTCGCCCGTGGCGGCACCTATGCCCGTTACTATCGAATGCAGTTCGAAGGTGCGCGTGCGCACGAGCTCGACTGATTGATATGACAGGAAGTTTATGGCTGACAAGAACCCTTTGACTCCGGAAGAAGTGACGGAGTTATTCTCCGAAATCGATGCATCCGGCGTCTTGGATCCCACGCTTGCCAAAAAGCGAACCGAGCGCATGCGTGAGAAGGAGGCTGCGGCCAAGCGCGGTGACAAAGCGGCGCTAGCGCAGCTGCGCAGCGAGGACCGCGCGAGCCAGGCAAAACATATCGACCCGCTGTCCGAGGACGATCCTTCGGGCTCGCAGGTGAGCCATACCATTACGAAGACCGCGATGGCCGTAGTCATTGGTATTTTGGTGCTGATCGTGGGCATGCAGATCGGCTACGGCGTGATGCGTCGTCTGAACACCGCCAACCTGTCCGAGAGCGTTTCGGTGGATACCGTTTCGACGGCGCTGAAGGGCGGCCTTGAGTGGGGCAACGGCTTTACGCAGTTCCCACTCGACTTTACCGTCGATGAAGCCGATGAGCGCACGGGCACGGTTGAGGTGACGGTGTTGGACACGTCGTCTGCCAATGAGCTCGAGCTGCTGTCCAACGGGCAGATCCAGGCCGCGGCGCTTGCGACCAACGCCCTGCTCAACGACAAGATTGACCGCGTGGTGTATAACGTTCACGCCTATATCGACGAGGATAGCAACATTCAGCACGATTCCTTTTTTGGCATGTTCCCCGCGCGGGGTCATCAGAGCGCCATTTTGACGTTTGTGTGGACCAAGAGCTCATCCAACGCCACGAGTATCGACTGGAAGATGCGCATCGTAAGCATGGACGACACCATTGCCGAGCGCATTCAAAAACAGGTGAACTCGGTTTCGTCGCTGATCGAGGACCCGGTGGTGAGCCAGACCAAGATTGACGAGGAAAAGGCCGAACGTGACCTGGAGCATCGTCTGCATGGCCGCGAGATTTTCCGCGGCGGCAAGCCCGACCGAACGCCGTCCGATCTGCTGGGACAGGACAAGAAAAAGTAAGACGCCATCATCCCGCGTGAGCCACAAGCCCCGCGGGATGATTTTTCTGGGACGGGGATTAAAAAATCATTATGCATAGAGGTGGCGCGCGCAGACGTGGTGTAAGAGCGTCCCGAGGTCCGTCGCTGCAAGTC
>DXZP01000005.1:3612-78900 GCA_019419605.1 Collinsella sp. | reverse complement strand
CGCCGAGCATCGCCCGGAAGGCGCGGGCGGGCGTCGCGAAGCCGAGCGCGCCGCGCGGCTCGGAGTTCACGTGCGGCATCGCGAGCGACAGGTCCGCCGGGGCCAGCCGGTCGAACCTGAGGCCGCGGCCCTTGGGGGCTGCTCGAAGCAAAAACGAGCGACCCCGCGGACCTCGCGCGCGCCGTCGAACTCATCGAGATCGGCGGCGGCATCGACGCGTGCCGTGATCTCGCACTCAAACTCGCACAAGAGGCGCAAGACACCAGCCGCGCGCTCGCCGAGGCCGGTGTCATTTCGCACAACGCCGCTGACCTGCTCTGCTCCATGGCCGATTTTTTCATCAATCGGAGCGCATAGCGGGGTCGCAAGCGCGTAAACCCTCGAAACCTCCCCAGCATGTGCATTTTGCTCGCGTTTCCGCAAGATTTCGATTTCAGAATGCACATGTTGGGGAGGTTTTGGATTGCTGTGGCGACCGGCGGTCCGATGTAGCCGCAAAAGGCCCATCAGCCGCCGTACATCCTCGTCGGCCGCCTCAGTTCGCCTTGGCACACAGGCGACGATACAGCAAGCCGCCCAACGCCACGCACAGCAGTGACACGGCAGCGACGACACCAACCACCAACCAGTTTCCGCTGCCCGCAGCGGATGCCGCGGCCGTCGAAGTCACAATGGAGGGAATGCGCCCAAACGTTGCGATGAGCACCACGGGGGCGAAGCGCATCTTGGTGAGGCCGGCGAAATACGTCAAGAAGTCCTTCGGGGTTCCCGGGATCAAGAAAATCACCAGCATGACCAGCTCGAGTCGCTTCGCATTATTGAGCCACGAAAACCGGTCGAGAAGGCTGCGGTCGAAGAAGAGGCCAACCAGGCTCCAGCCCCATCGACGCGTCATCCAATAAATCGCCGACGTCGCCAGCCCCGAGGCGACGAGGCACAGCGCCGTCCCCTCCCAGAAGCCAAACGCGTAACCGCTCGCCAGCTCCACAGGCTCGCCGGGCAAAAAGGCCAAGAAGATCTGGGTGACGTTGATTCCAAGCATGACGAGACGACTTATCACGCTATGGTCGGCGACGAACGACCGAACCGCCTGAGGGTCTGCAAGCCATGCCAAGATCCCCGGAAGGTATTCCCAGCATGCAGTCGCGAGGATCGCGACCGAGGCTGCAAGCGCCAAAAGCACGCGAAGGAGCAGGATTCGACGGCGGGCATCGAGACCATCGTCCTCTGCGACGGCCTCGGCCGACATTGCCGCAGCGGTCGCGAATGAGGGGGCGTTTGCGGTCCGCGCGCCGGCAGAAGAGGCGTCGTCCAGCGCGTCATGAGCGCCCGCGACTCGATTGCGAAGCTCGCTCAAGGCGCTTACGTCAAGACGGCGAGCGGCGCCCCCGCAAGAAACCTGACCGGAATACCCTTCGGCTTCGGGCTGCATCCTCATCATCGCGTTACCTCCTTGTGTACCTGACAAGGACAGTTTCGCAACTTGGTGTCTATGTTTTGTCTACCAGCAATGACAATTCAGTAAGCCTTACGTTAAGGTAAGCCATTCTTAAGGTAAGAGCAGGTAACTGGTTCGCCGACGGTTCGATGAGCCCGGCGACGCCCGCCCGCGTAGCGCGCGAGCCCTCGTCACAATTCCCCTGTTTCGTCCCCATCGCCGCCCATGCTAAACGTCGCCGTCACACGTGCCCCGCCGGTCGAACCATTCCCTAACTCAAGCGCTCCCCCGTGTAAACCGCACAAAATGCTCGACACATTCAAGCCCAGCCCAAAATGCTCGGCAGATTTGTTCTCGCTAAAGAACGGATCGCACCCGCGCCGCAGGGCTTCGGGCGTAAAGCCCGGACCATCATCGGCAACGCTCAGGGCCAACCTGCCCTCTCGAACAGAAATCTCAACCTCGATGACGCCCTTCGCGTGGCCGCACGCATTGCTCAAGAGGTTGTCGAGAACCTCTTCGACCAGGGGTAGATCGATGTGGGTCATGTCGGCGCGGGCGCCATCTTCACCCTCGTCGATTGCAACCCTCAACGCGAGCCCTTCCCCGCGCGCCGCAACAACCTCGTTCGCATGCGACTCGAGCTCATCCACAAGGGACCGCGGCGTCAGCGGCTTGCGGTCTACAGGTCGATCTTCGAGCTTGCTCAGCCCTCCCATCTCCGTTGCGTACCGCTCCAAACGCACCACCTGGGCCGACAGGGCATCCAACGAACCAATATCGAGCTCATCGCCGCGACGCAGGCGCATCTGCGCCATCTCGATCGTCCCCTTGAGCACCGTGATCGGCGTTCGGAGGTCGTGCGCAAACGCCGCATTGAGCTGACGCCGCCCTTCGGCGGTGCGCCACAGCTCGCGCTGGGCATCGAGCAGCGACGCCCTCATATTCTCCAGCGTCTCAGACAGGCGACCAAGTTCTTTGCCCCGCACGCGCTCGATCGAGAAATCCAAATCCTGACCGGCGATGCGCCCCGCGGCGCTCGCCAGCTCCCCCAAGGGCCCGGCGATGTGAACGCGGTAGAAGTGCTTGAACGTGAGCCAACCCAGGCCGCCGTACGCCAAAACGGGCACAAGCCCCGTCGCAAGCGTGAGGACCCAAGGCATCGGACCATCGGGAGGCGGTGAAGCCGCATAATAGGCAGTGTTCGAGACGAGCCCCTCGCCAAACGTCTCCTCAAGATCGGCTCCCGTCATGTTTTCAAACAGCTCCACGCTCTGCGCGCGGCCCGCGCGGCTCAACGCGTCATAGCGGGCGAGGTTCTCCGCTGGAATCGTGCTGTTCACCTCGAGAATCTCCTCCTGCGGATAGCCCTCGTTGTAATTGAGCCCCCAGTCGTAGAGCTGCACCTGGCCGCTACGAACCATGTCGACGGTCGCGTACAGCGTGCTGATGGTGCGCCCGCCCTCCGGCACGTAATCGCTACCGGTCCCCCAATCGCCCGTCGCAATGAAGACCGCGTACGGCCCATCGCCTGGCAAGTTGAGCTCGGATGCGGGAAGCAGCTGCTGAGAGGTGGGGTCGTAGATGTATGGGCCCGAATCGATCACGCCGTGCTCGGTCAAACCGTTATCGAGCGTCACCTCAAGTTCGTAATATCCATTATTCCAAGCCGCGAGCACCTCGATGGCGCTCAGCGCAAGCACCGTGGCGACAACAAGATAGGCGACCAGATACGCCGTGAAGATCACGCCCAACGGCCGCAGGCTCCACCAGGCACGCAGGCGCTCTTTTCGCGGCAGGCGTTTCAGCCGCTCGCGCTCAAGCTCGCGGGCCGCGCGTCGCTCGGCGCGGCGAGCTGCGCGGCGGTCGCGCCTGCGGACAGAACCGCCATTGTCCCGACAACCGTCCTCGCAAGCGACAACTCGGCCGTCTTCGTGAGGCGCATGGCGCCCGTGTGGGCCCTTACCAAAACCCGTCACTTTGCCACCCACTTGTAGCCCACGCCCCATACCGTTGCGATCGGATCGTCCGCGATCCCCGCCGACGTAAACTTGTTGCGAATGCGGCGAATGTGCTCGCGCACCTGCGACGGGTCACCCGCGGCGTCCCATCCCCACACACGCTCGTAAATCACATCGCGGTCAAACACCTGGCCAGGGCGCTTGCTCAACAGGGCGATGATGTCGAACTCGAGCTTGGTCAAGTCGACGGTCACCGCGTTCGAATCGCCCCCGGCGGACGAATCCCGATTACCGCCCGCACCGTGAACCTCAACGATGCGCTGAGCGTAATCGATGGTCATCTCGCCAAAAAAGCGGACGGCGCCGTCGCTTTGCCGATCGCGAGCCCTTCCCTCGCGCGCCATGTGCGCCGCCACGCGACGACCCAGAACCTCGAGAGAAAAAGGCTTGAGCACGTAGTCATCGGCGCCCGCCGCAAAACCATCAAGCTGGTCCATATCCTCAACGCGCGCCGTTAGAAAGATGATCGGGCAGCTCACATGCTCCCGCACGCGGCGACAGACCTCGAAGCCGTCCATCCCCGGCATGTTTACATCGAGCAGCATGATATCGGGGGCGGGGCCAGAAGAAGCCGCCGCCAGGGCCGACGGCCCGTCATGGGCAACCGAAACCTCGTAGCCCTCCATGCGGAAAAACTCCGCGAGCATATTTGCGATATCAACCTCATCATCTACGACCAGCATGTTCATGGTCGGCCCCCATACTACTCAAACAACGGCACACGCCTCGTGCAATCGTGCGCAAGACGGCGAAGCCAGCACATACTTCCCTGAAACCTTGCCACAAACCTGTCTACGCTTTGTCGATAATTTGACCGCAAACGGTCACCTGCAGGCGGCGAGCGGCTTTTTCTCACCAGACCACAATGCAAGCGATTTTTAAAAATGTTCTTGCCACCGAGTTCAGGCTCCGTTATATTATCCCTTGCGCACTTGCGCACCCTTGATCGGGCGTTTAGCTCAGGGGGAGAGCGCTTCCCTGACACGGAAGAGGTCAGAAGTTCAAATCTTCTAACGCCCACCAAATGTTCACAGCTCAGAGGCTATGTCTCTGGGCTGTTTTGTTTTATGTCGCCAAATCCGCTGGCAGCTCCAACCATCATCGCAACGTAGCATCAATTCACCTGACGAATGGCTGCCAAATAAATTCAATACCCCAACATCAACAATAGCCAGGCACAAAACTGCGCCGCAAACTGCTCCAACCGCTCAAACAACCACCCTGCCCATGCACAAAACCGCGTCAGCAACCCAAGTGCCTATCCCGGCTGACTCCGCAGTCAATCAAAACCGCCCCAATAGCCACCGAGGCCGAGACCAACGCGTCTCGAACCCATCCGAACCGCAACTTCTCAGCAAAACGCCGCGATGTCTGCGCTCTGCGGTATCCTTGAGCCACTTGCACCTGCAGCACCAAGGAGCCGCCATGCGCACCGAGCTCGATGTCCCCTTTTCGCACAAAGAAGAAGCCAAGGCGCTGGGCGCCAAATGGGACCGAACCAAGAAGATCTGGTATGTACCTAGCGGCGTCAACCCCGAACCCTTTGCCGAGTGGCTGCCCGGTGTTGACCGATCCGACCTCTCGGCGCCGTATATATATCTAGTACTGGGCAAGCGCGAGTGCTGGAAGTGTCACAAAGAGACCTCGGTCGCGGCCTTCGGCATTCCCTATCGAACCGATAACGACGAGAGCATCGCCATCGCGCACGCGCCCAACGAAGCCGGGCACATTGCCATCGACACGGCCAACGCCAGCGCACTCGCCATCGTGCCCGCTCTTGGCTGCGTGCCGGGCGAGATCCGCGACTACCTTCATAAGCGCTGCGGTTACAAGCCCGTAGGCGCGCGAGCCTCCAAAGCCCCGTCGCTCGGCAACACGTGCACCAGTTGCGACGCGCTGCAAGGCAGTCGCTATCTGTTCGAGGAGCCCTCGTCCCCGTTTGCCCTCACTGCCATCAACAAGCTGCCGGCACTGGAGTTTGTGCGCGTCGAAGTTGCCGGCGTCTTTGGCATCCCGGCCACGCGTACCAATTTTGACCAGGCACTCTTTACCTGGGCACGCGACCATCACGCCGAGTTCCATAAGCAGCTCGGTGAGGGGATTTATTTGTAGGGACGGAGAGGCCTTCACAGCCAGCTCCTCCGCATCACCTATCCCTCGTCGCCGGCGTCGTACACGATATCGAGGCCACAAACAGGGCATTTCTCCGGGTACACCGGCATATGAACGCCTGTCCGTTTTCTCACTTCGTCGCTGAGTCTGTCGCGCGCATCGATGAACCGAATGTCGAGACACGGTATTTGCGAGCCGCAACAAGGACAGGCGACGACAAACGACCCGCAATCAACTTCTACGCTCGGAAACATATTGTTGTCGATAAGGGCACGCGGCAGTTTTCCGTACTTCCCCATCACGACATCGCCTCGCCAGCTCACGCTCGCTCCCTTCCCGTAATTGAAACCAGGAAGAGCATGCACCAGCAAGTGCGCGCGAAATTGCATCGCCACGCGATCCGATCAAACAACATGATCTTAAAAGACCACCAAAGCCAAATACGCTAATACGGCAGAATCCCCGCCTTTTCACGCTTCTTTTCCGAGCGATCGAACTCAATGCGATGGGCCTCAAGAAACGCCGTATTGGGTCGCCACTGACGCTCATTCGGCTGCCTTAGCGTCGCACCTGCAAAGGAAGCGTAGTCGGTCTTATCCAGCAGGTACGATCCGCACAGCCGATATTCACCGCAAACAGGCTCAAACGAAATCAGATGAGCATCAAATAGGGAATGTAAGTCGCGCCGAAGCAGAATGCCATTGCTGGCAACTTGCGATTTAGGGCCCGAGTAATTCTCGATATGTGCAGCCTCCAGAGCTTCGCTGACGCCGCAGTCCGACACCGCGCAACGGCCGTCATAGGCGGCAACGAGCTGCTTGCGGAACCATTGTTGCCCCAGTCGCTCGCGCCTTAACGCATAGCGAACTTTTTCGTCATCGGTCGCATCCCGTCCGGCAAACTCAATGTCGACTGGCATGTGCTTCAGATAGCTCATGTCGGACGCAAAACGAGGGTCAGGCCCGCCTTTATGAACGGGACCATGCAGAACAAACCAGCCGTTTTCGGGCTCGAACCGTTCAACAAACGCAAGGCCAAGCACCTTATAGCCCACCTCAGTTGCAAATATGACTCCAACTGGAACGCCACATTCCATGCAGTTGAGCATTTTCCGGTTATAGTCTTGGTCTCGAGAACCAACGGTGCCCGGCGCTTGAACCGAATACTTAATGACCCACGTGCCGTCATCCAAATAGAGCGGAGGAACATCGGTATAGAAACTCTTTTTAGAGTTATGAACCGAGAGCGCAAAGATCTTATCGGGATCTTGCTTCACCCGATCCTGGCCCGGCCAGAAGATCCCTGAATCCCGCGTTACGGGAAAGAAGTCCGAGCCAATTCTCAAACGATACTGATATTGAGGGCTATCTTCCTTGGTGTGGTGCGGAAGGCTGGTCCAAACGCCGCCGCGCTGCTCCTCACCCAGAAACCACTCCCATGCCTCAACGTATTCGGAAGGCACGAGACTGCAGGCACGGTCATAGCTTGGTCCATCCATCAACGGAGCAGCAAGGTCAAAGTCGTTCATCGCCAGCACCTACAACCATACGAACACGAGTCATGCCCTTCAATAATATGGCCGAGAGTCAATTATTACGAGATCTCATTCCGCAATCGGCACATCGTTGATGCTCTCGGTTTGCCGCTGGCGCGCCCGCGCCCCACTACCCCACTCCCCTGTATACTGATGTAGCACGTGTTTCGTCCGGGCTTGCTGGGCCGGATTGTTCATGGGAGGGTCTTATGGCTGCTTCGAATCCGCCTAAGGGGAGCGTTTCTTCTTCGCCCATCAAGCCGGTGACGCGCAAGGCCGTGCGTTGCCAGCGCGAGGTCGCTTGGCTTGTCACGCAGGCGGCGGGCAGGCTTGTGGCGACCACTCAGGACGTCAATGCGCCTACGCCGAGCTTTGTGTTAGCGGCGGCACTGGATTTTGTGCGCCACCTGGAACTCGCCGCGCAAGAAGACGGCATCCATCTTGGCTACCAGGACGCTATGGCGCCCGACCTGTTGACCTTTTGCCGCATAGCCAAGTTGCCCGCCGCGCCCAATGCACTTTCGGACGCAGGCTACATGTTTACGCTTTCGGGCGCGGACCTTATCCGCGATATCTACGCATACTGCAGCGAGCTCGCCGAACGCCGCGTCTTTGGCGCGGCTGAAGTCAAACCGGGAAATGTCATCAAGCTGGTTCTTAGGCTGTTCTTGATGGGCGGGTTCGGGGCCATGCCGGCGTAAGCCGAGTCTTTAGCATCACCGTCGACTGGGCAACAACTGCTTTACCCTGGTGGGCGCCAATCGAGAGTCGATTAATGGGTCGCCTCGTCCACTAACGCATTTATTCCACGCGCTCTGACAGTCGATATTTGCGGTTGCGGCTTGTCGACGGCGCCGTCGGCTCAAGCTCACCCTGCGCAATGAGTGCATTGACGCGTGCCCTAACCTGGGAAACCGTGAGTCCCGTGCGCTCCGCCAGTTCGCGCGTCCCCAATTCGCCGTAGCGCTTGAGTGCCGTCATAATCAAGTCCCCGCCATGATCGACCGGCTCAACCTTTGAACGGTAAAGTACGACCTTGAACCGATCGAACCCCGGGCAGAACAGGGGCTCGGCCAGACCATGCGCGCGCATGGCATCGATCATCATCGGGATGCCCGAGCCATTTCCCTCAGCCGGCGAGCCTGCGCCATCCGGCAGTGGAACAATCGACATGAGTTTCACGAGCGTTGCATTACGGCATCGGGAGCTGCCGTCAAACAAGTTCTCGCGAGTCTTCCCTCCATAAAGGCCGCCGGGATTCGTCACCTCGATACGGTCGTCAAAAACGTCGACGGCGATCGATTGCCCACAGAACCGATCCCCGTATTCCCTGTGGATAACCGCGTTGGCGACTGCCTCGCGCAGGACCTCCTCGGGAATCTCCAGCGAGTCGATACGCGAGATGCCTTGGACGGTCGAGGTGCGGCGCAGGTTTTTGGCGACGGCTGCGACGGCATCCGAGATCATCTCGCCCAACGTTCCCTCACAGATTGTGCGGTCCATGAACCTCAGCGACCCCGCCATGCCCTTCTGAGTTCCCGCATGGACAGCCACGTCAATGAAGAGCTTGGGATAGAACTGCTGAGGGTAGGTGCCCACAACTAGGAGTCCAGCCTTGGTGACATTGCCCTGGGAATCAAGGATATTTAGGCGCTCCAGCTTCGTTTGTTTGTCCGGCGCGCCGCACATTGCCCGGGGCGTCAACGAGAAAGCCCGATCTATCGTACGGTCGACCAGCGTCTCGTCGAGATTGTCCGCGCCCGCACCCGCCACCGCGTCGCGATCGCTCGGAGTCGCTCGACCGTATGACGCCAATGCGAGCACCTCAGTCGATGAAAGCGGCACATCTTTGTCATCGATGCGCTTGTAGCTGCCGCCCTGGGCGCCCCGCTCTATGACATAGCAGGGCTTGCTCGACGGATCGAGCTCCTCAATCGTAATGACGAGAACGATGACGCCCTGAAGCTCCACTCGCTCGATCGTGTATTTAGGCGGATTGGCCAGCTTTCCTCGACCGCCCGCATCACCCATGCCTGACACAAATTGGTTGAGCACTTTCTCGGTCTCGAAGTTCTCAACCGGGACAAAACCTGCGCGCTCACTCACTCCGAGCACGATGATTCCGCCGGCAGTGTTCGCGAATGCGCTCACCGTTTCCCATACGTCGCGGGAAAGCGTCGTGGCGCTCTCTTTTACTTCGACGCTAAGGTCATCCGAACCCATTCGCTTTAAAGACTCGAGCAAACCGGCCAGCTCGTTTTCGTTCATCTGCACGTCCTTTCGCTCGGTTCTGCGAAGAATGCCGCGAATAGATTTCCTTCGTCTCTCAGTTATCTCTCGTAATTATCTCTCATCTTTCTGTTATCTCTCATATTAGAGATGAGTGAGAGATAAAAGATAAGATGTCTGCCATCTGTTTCATTTAAACATGTTTTCGCTGGTAAAACAATCTATATTGAAACAATACCATGGTTGCCTGTCTCTTTGCAGCATTGTTATCTCTCATATTTATCTCTCATCTTTCTGTTATCTCTCGTATTAGTGATGAATGAGAGATGAGAGATACGTGGGTGATGCATGGGCCTGGACTATTGGACGGTCGGAAAATCCCTCAAACAAAAAACGGGGCCGGCCTTACGCCGAGCCCCGTTTTCAAACGGTCAGTTAGTTATCCAACGCGCGAGCATGGCAGTCAACATTACGCCGCTGCGAACACTCCCAAACCCGTTCCGATGATGCAGATCGCGAAGATACCAATAATAATCCAAATGGTCTTGACGCCCTTTTTGTACAGGGCAACGCAAGCGAACGTTGCCAGCAAGGGCAGCAGACCGGGGAAGATCGAATCGAACAGATCCTGCAGGACAATCTCCGAACCACCCACGTCAAAGGTCAAAGCCGTGGACAGCGAGACCTGCGCCGCAATCATGGCGCCGATAACGGTCATTCCGAGGACACCGGCTGCATGCGTCATGCGAGACATAAGGTTGTTCTCTTCGGACTGCTGCAGGAACTTGGTTCCCAGGTCGTATCCCAGATGGGCGGCGACGATACGCGTTGCAAAGTTAATCACCGAGTAGATGAGCGCATACACGATGGGGCCGAGCGGGTTGCCCGTCGAAGCGATACCGATACCAATGCCGGCGGCGACCACGCGGAACGTACCCCAGTAGAACGAATCGCCGATGCCGGAAAGCGGCCCCATGAGACCAACCTTCATGGCGTTGATCGAGGACGTATCAAAGTTCTTATCGGCAGCCGCCTGGTCTTCCATCGAAACCGTTAGGCCGGCTACAAACGGAAGCACATGAGGCGTGATGTTAAAGAACTCGGTATGGCGATCGAGCGCCGCATAGTAATCGTCGTCGTTAGGATAGATCTTTCGCAGGGGCTTCTGAATGGTGTACATGAAGCCCATTGCCATCATCTTGTCATACGACTGCGAGCACTGGCTCGTAAACTGGCGAAGGAACATGCTCCGATACATATCGGGAGTCATAATCGCATCCTTCTTGGCCTCTTTGAGGTCGGTGTTCTGGGTAGCCATTAGAAGTCCTCCTCTTCATCTGCAGCAACCGCCTGCGGACCGGACGAACCCTCGCGGAAGGCCAGGAGCAGCGCGACGCAAATGGCAGCTGCGGCGACGCCGACAACGTCCATCTTGAGGTAGATGACCATAATGAATCCCAGGAACAGCCAGGGAAGAAGCTTGTTATCGCCCATGGTCCTGATAAGAAGTGCGAAGCCGATGCAGACCATGACGCCGGATGCAACGTTGAGGCCGTCCATCACAAACTGCGGAATCGCATTGAGCGCATTGTTGATGAGGTCGGCACCAAAGAACAGCGAGCCAAACACCAGCAGTGCAGACGGAATGCCAATCGACAGCGGCACGATGGTCAGATGGTACAGATTCGCCTTGGCAAGATCGCGATTTGCCAGAGCGGTCTCAATCTTCTTGCAGGCAAAGGCACCCGGAACGGCGTAGCAGAAGTTGCGCCACACCTGAAGGAAGACGGAGACGGGAAGGGCGAGCGCGACGGCAGTTGCCGTGCCCGTACCCGTAATGACGGCAAACGCGCAGCCAAGCACACCGGAGGCATAGACCTCTGGAGGAACCGCCGCGCCGACCATGATGGCGCCCATGAACATAGACTCCAAAGCAGCGCCGACGATAACGCCCTGCTGGACATCGCCAAGGATCAAGCCGACAAACAGGCTCGTAAACAGCGGACGACCAAGCATCGTAATGCCAAATAACTGCTCGTCCATGGACGCCATAATGCGACCAGTGCAACTAGGAGGTACTGGGCAACTATTTTGATTAACCCCAGAAACAAGCCTGCAGGCGAGACGTTCAGAACAGCTCGCCTGCAGGCAACAGCAGCAATTTGAAAGGATTAGTAGTTCATCTGGTGATAGTAGCGACGCGTGGTGAGCGGGTGGTTGCGGACGTGCTCGAGATGGCAGCTCAGGCGCTCGGTGATGGTGTAGGTGACCATCGGGGAGACGATCTTGCGGAACTCGGGGTCGCTGAACGGCAGCTCGACCTCGGCGGTGTCGAACTTGTTCACGCGGACATGGACGCCCTTCTCGTCGGCGAGCATGTGGGTGAAGTTGTCCACGCGGTCCATGAGCTTGCGGGTGTCGTCCTCGCCGTAGAGCATGATGAGGCTCGTGCCCTCCTCGCACAGCTCGATGGTGCCGTGGAAGAACTCGGCGGCGTGGATGGACTTGGTCTTGATCCACTGCATCTCCTCGAGGATGCACATGGCGTAGTCGTAGGCCTCGCCCCAGAGCATGCCGGAGCCGATCACCATGTGGTAGTCGGTGTCCTTGAAGTCCTCGGCCATGGCGGCGCAGCGCTCGTCCTGGGCGTCCTTGGCCTTGATGAGGAACGGAGCGATGTTGCCGAACTCCTCCATGAAGGTGTCGTACTTGGGGAAGGCGCCGGCGTTCTTGAGGAAGCGGGCGACCAGCGTGATCTGGTAGGTGTAGATGGCCTCGCACAGAACGTCGTCCTCGGCGAAGCTGAAGAACTTGTAATCGGCGTACTCGGTGGCCGGAGTGTTGTCGTTGGAGACATACATCAGCGTGCGGGCGCCCTGCTCCTGGCAGAACTTGGCAGCCTCAATGATCTCGGGGGTGGTGCCGGTACGGGTAGAGAAGACGCAGACCGAATCCTTGTTGAAGGTCTTAGGCGGGCACGCGAGGAACTCAGCGGCGATCTCGCAGTGGACGTCGACGTCGGCCGTGGTGGTCTCGACCCAATACTTCATCGGGAGCGTGTGGGCCCAGGTGCCGCCGCAGCCGATGAAGAAGATGTTGGAATAACCCTGCTCGCAGACCTCGTCCACGGCAGCCTCAATCTGAGGACGGAGAGCGAGGGCATCGCTCACAACCTTCTCGTAACGAGGCTCATCGAAATTGAACATCCCTTACTCCTAACTCACTTGGATGAACCCTTCATTCATCCCATGACGTTATAATACTTTATATAACTATCTATGCAAGAACTATTTCAGATTTTTTGATTTTTCTTTAATAAAAAGCCCGCCGATCAAATGATCGACGGGCATAGACATAGAGCATCGGTTCAATAAATGCCGAACACCAGCATGTTTTCGGCTAAAAAACGTCCTTGGCAAACACCTTAGCGTCATTGGGAACCTGACGGATTTCGATAGCCACGCCATCGCCCAGGAGCTCTTGGATATGCTCGGCATCTTTCTCGGTCGCGAAGATTGCAGGGGTCGGATGAAGCGTGGTCTCGGGGGTCTTTCGGGTTCCACCCAGATTGATCTCTTTGATGTCTTTGCAACCCTTAGCGAGACGATAGACATCTTCAATCGTCTCAGCGATGATAAACAGCGAATACTTGTCGGTAACGCCGCTGTTGAGCGCCTCGATAGCAGCGTCAACATCCTTGATGACGAGTTTAACGCCGTTGGGGCGGGCGAGCCTCAAGGCCGCCTTCCTCATGTCGTCTTTTGCCACAGCATCGCTGGCAAGCAGGATGCAATCTACATCCAAAGCGTGAGTCCAGGACATGGCAACTTGGCCGTGAATCAGTCGGTAATCAACTCTCGTCAGCTTAATCATCGTTATCATCTCCGCACGTGATAAAGGGAATGACAGGTATGACCCTTAGCTAGGGCTCGAACCAGAACTAACTAGAAATCTTCTTCCTCGGCGCCGGCAAGCATGTCCGCCGCCTCGCAAAGCTGAATAAACGAACGCGATCCCTCGACCGCGGCTTTGGCCTTGCCCGCATCCAGGGAGTCCAGCTGTGTAACCATTTCCACCAGCAGCGGCAAGTTCATTCCGGCGATCAACGTAAACGATTCGGCAGTCTGCCTCTGAATGAATTCGTTGTTTACAGAGCCGCCAAAGATGTCAGTCACGACAAACCAAGAGTCGGCAGGGTCCCTCGTCTCCATCCATGCATCAATCAACGCCGCGACGTCCCTTGAATCGTCATCGACATAGGCGCACAGGCACTCGATTCGGTCGTTGGTGCCCATCAGAATCTCCAGAGAGCTTTTCATGCCTTGGGCGAGATAACCATGACTCGCTAGCAATATCTTATTCATAGTTCTCCAATACCAATAGGACGTACTATATTGTCATAACAAAGTATATTAGCAATCTACCCTACGCGGCGTGTCTATTTTCCAAATCCGCGAACGGTAACAATTAGTCGGTAAATCGACCAATCTATCTCTAATTTACAAGTAGAACTTCAGTCGCTCGGTGCAGTACACCTGACGGGAGATGAAGAGCGGCTCGCCGCTTGGGGCATAGCGCCTATCGACAAACAGAAGCAGCGAAGAGTCCAGCTCCACGTTAAGGTATGCCGCCTCGAGCTCGCTCGCATAGCAGACCTCGAGCGTACGCGTGTTGGGGCCCATCTTGATCCCCTGGCGATCGAGTACCGCCATCAGCGAATCATCGAGGGACTCATGCTCCAAAAAAGAAAGCGCAGCGGAATAGCTATTGGTTTCCAGCATCGTGGGCTTGCCATCCACAAGGCGCAGACGACGACTACGCAATACCTTTTGGGTATCGTCTACGCCCAGGAACTTCGCGTCTCGCAGGCTTGGGAAGTCCCAGCCCATTTCGAGAACCCTGGTAGACGCCTGTTTGCCCGCAAGCTGGCACGAATGGGTAAAGCTCTCACGGTCGTCCGCGGCATACATCTGCGTGTCCGACGAAACAAACGTGCCCTTGCCGCGGGCCCTCTCAACAAGCCCAGCATCTTCCATTTCTTTAATTGCGGAGCGAACCGTTATTCGGCTCACGCCAAATTGCTCGATAAGCTCCGCCTCGGTCGGGAGCTTATCTCCCGGGCGGTACGTGCCGTTGGCGATCGAATCAGAAAGCGCACGAACAATCTGTTTGTACAGGGGAATAACGCTATTTGCTTCAACCATATCAACCATACCTTTACAAGGAATCAGCAGCTTATAGATAAATGACTTATATTGTATTAGAACTTTTTAGCACTCCACGCCATTTCCTATAATGTTTTAGCAAACGAGGGGTTATTTTGCGTAAGCGGTGTAGAGTCCATCCATTTCCGCATACAACTTCAATCTGATGGCGGTATATGCATCCGATAAGCCGATTGATTTTTATCTTCTACCTGTCTCACATTCATCCCTCGTCGTAGAGATGAATGTGAGGTGAGAGATACGTAGTTGACGCACGAGCGTGGTTATTTGGACGGTTTCTAGGCTTTTGGCGGCCGATTTCGTCCGAAAATCCACTGCTATTTGGCGGGCGTCCGAATTTCCACGCTCGTGTGTCCGAAAATCCACGCTCGTGCGGCAGATTGGTCGAAGGCCCCATATGGGTATACTCTCGAGGATTCGACTCGATTCGCCCCCGCTGGGGCGTCAAAGGAGACTGCATATGTCCACCACCTCAACCGACCCGCGCGCCGCCGCTGCCGCGCTGCTGGTTCCCGGTACCACCTGCCACGGCTTTGCCGTCGAGCGCTGCGAGACCGTGCCCGAGCTCGACTCGGACGCCTACGTGCTGCGCCACACCGCCTCGGGCGCTCGCCTGCTGTACCTGGCGTGCGACGACGAAAACAAGGCCTTTGCCATTGGCTTTAAGACGCCGCCGGCCGATTCCACCGGCGTGTTCCATATTCTTGAGCACTCGGTGCTGTGCGGATCGGCCAAGTTTCCCGTCAAGGAGCCGTTTGTCGACCTGATCAAGAGCTCCATGCAGACGTTCCTCAACGCCATGACTTACCCCGACAAGACCATCTACCCCGTTGCCACCACCAACGAGCAGGACCTGTACAACCTGATGGACGTGTACCTGGACGCGGTGTTCAACCCGGCCATCTATACCAAGCCCACCATTTTTGAGCAAGAGGGCTGGCACTACGAGCTGGACCTGCCGGAGGGCGTCGAGAGCGAGGGCGACGGCAGCTCCGCGAGCCTGCGCGAGGGCACGCTGCGCTACAACGGCGTGGTGTTCAACGAGATGAAGGGCGCGCTGTCCGACCCTATGAGCGTGCTGGACGACGCCGTCAATGCTGCGCTCTATCCCGACACCGCCTATGCGCACGAGAGCGGCGGCGACCCGCGCGCGATTCCCGCGCTCACCTACGAGCAGTTCCTAGATACGCACGCGCGCCACTACAACCCCTCCAACTCCTACATCACGCTCTATGGAGATCTGGACGTGGACCGCGCACTGGCCTTTTTGGACGAGCGCTATCTGTCGCAGTCGAATGCCGCGAGCCGCCGCATGGACGCCGCCGTTGCCGACGGCGAGGACCCGTCCGCGCTGGCGCCCAATCCGCTGGACGTGCAGGCGCCTGTGACCTGCGAGTACAAGCGCGTCGAGATGGCCACTACACCCGAGAACGCCTTGGTGGGCCTGGGCCTGGTGCTGGGCAGCGCGCTCGACCGCAAGCGCACAATCGCGGCGGACATCCTGTTCGAGGCACTGTTGGGCTCCAACGAGGCGCCGGTTAAGAAGGCCATTCTGGCCGCCGGCCTGGGCGGCAACGTGGCGAGCTACACCGCGGCCGAGAGCCTGCAGCCCTACGAGCTCATCATGCTGCAAAACGCGCAGCCCGGCGTGGCGCGCGAGCTGCGCCGCGCGTTCCAGGACGCCTGCCGCGACCTATGCGAGTATGGCGTTCCGCGCGAGCGCCTGGAAGCCATCATCAGCAGCAACGAATACGACCTGCGCCAGCGCGACTACGGTATCGCCGACGGCGTGGCCATTGCATGCGACGCGCTGAGCACCTGGCTCTACGATGACGACGCCGCGACGCTGGCACTCAAGTACGGCCCGGTGTACGAGGAGCTGCGTGGTGAGCTGGACGGCAGCTATTTTGAGGACCTGCTGCACGAGCTCGTGCTGGAGAACGACCATATGGCGCTGGTCGAGCTGGTTCCGGTAGACGCCGCCGAGGGTGCGGAGGGCGCCGAAGCTGCCGAGCTGGCAGCCAAGCGCGACGCCATGACCGATGCCGAGCTGGCCGACGTGGTCGAGCGCACGGCCGTACTGCGTGCCGCGCAGGAGGCCGAAGACACGCCCGAGGACAAGGCCACACTGCCGCGCCTGCGCGTATCCGACATTGGCGAGGCGCGCCCCGAGCCGCCGCTGGTCGTGGACACGACCGCACCCATCCCCTGCCTGCGCCACGGCATCCCCACCAACCGTCTGGCCTACGCCATGCAGTACTTCGACCTGAGCTGCGTCGCGTTTGAGGACCTGCCCTACGTGACGCTGCTCTGCCGCCTGCTCAAGCAGCTGCCCACGAGCGAGCACTCGGCCGAGGAACTCGACAACTTGCTCGCCGGCAAGCTGGGCTTTTTGAGCTTTACGACCGAGGTCATGACCCAGCCCGACGTGGATGGCGTACGCCCCTACCTGCTAGTGAGCGCCGGTGCCCTGTCCGAAAAGATCGACGCGCTGGCGAGCCTGCCGCGCGAGGTGTGGTCGAGCACGCTTTTGCTCGATGCCGATGCCGACCGCGTTCGCGACGTGCTCACACAGATTCGCATTGGGCTTGAGCAGGGCTTTATCAACAACGGTCACTCGGCGGCACTCGGTCGCGCGATGAGCTACAGCTCACCTTCGGCCGTGGTGCGTGAGCAGCTTTCGGGCGTGGACTTCTACCTGTTCCTGCGCGATCTGCTCGACCACTTTGACGAGCGCCTGGACGACCTGCGCGCCAAGCTTGCCGAGCTGGCAGACCGCATCTTTGTGGCCGATGGCTGCATGGCGAGCTTTACCGGCAGCGACGAGGACTTTGACGCGTACTGGGATGCCGCGGGCGACCTGGGGCTGGGTGCGGGCGATGGTGCCGGCCGCGACGCGCTCGTGGTGCCGGCGCCGTGCGACCGCCACGAGGCTTTCGTGATCCCCAGCGACATCTGCTTTGCGGCAAGCGCGTGCGACCCGCGTCGCCTGGGCATTGACGTGACAGGCACTTGGGCCGTGGCTGCCAACGCGCTCTCCTACGACTACCTGTGGAACGAGATCCGCGTGAAGGGCGGGGCGTACGGCTGCGGATTCCGCGCGGCAGGTGAGCGTCAGGCGGCGTTCTACACCTACCGCGACCCGGCGATCGATCCTTCGATTGAGCGCGTGGAGCGCGCGGGTGCATGGCTTGGCAGCTTTGAGCCCGACGAAGCCGCCTTTGAGGGCTTTATCGTGAGCTGCGTGAGCGGCATGGACGCGCCGGTGAAGCCGTACGCGCTCACCAAGCGCCGCAACACGACCTACCTGGCCGGGCTCGATCCGCATGCGCGCGAGGAGCGTCGCGCCCAGATGCTCGCCGCCACGCCCGGTGAGCTGCGCTCGCTCGGCACCGACGTGACGCGTATCGCGACCGAGTCACCGACCTGCGTCTTTGGCGGCCTAGACGTCATCGCAAAGAGCAACGCCGGCTTTAACGTCATCGACCTGCTGGGCTAACGCACAAAGGTAGATTTTTGGGACATGCCCGAAAATCTACCTTTTTTTCTGCGGCTTGGGCGAGGCGGCGCAGCCCACCGCGGCGGTTTGTCTCAATCTGTAACATCTAGACGGCAATATCGGCTCCAGATGTTACAAATCGAGACGTTCCCGAACGGCACCAGCTCTTTGTCTCAATCTGTAACAACTGGGTCCAATTTTGCCGAGTTACTGTTACAGATCGAGACGAGCTGCCGCAGACGCCCACTCCACAGCACAGACCACCACAAAGGTGCCTGTCCCCTTTCTCAGTGGTGATTCGAACACTTGTTCTATACGTACACATGTTCTATATTATGAGTGTTTGCATCGGACTTAAATTGCAACTAGAATATAGTTGTAGAATGTGAGGCGAGATGACTCGAGCCGATAAACTCATCGCCCAACTGTTTAGCTGCCCTTCGACGTATCGGTATGCCGATTTTTTAAAAGTCATGGCCTCATATGGCTTTGAAATGGACAGCAAAGGCAAGACATCCGGATCGCGCGTTCGCTTCTACAGGCCATCAGATGGCAGGATGTTCGTAATGCACGCGCCTCATCCATCTGACGAATTGACAGCGGGGACCATTCGAAACATCGTTCGCTTTCTGCAAGATGTCGGAGGTAGTCATGAGTAACGTTTTGGCATACAAGGGTTATTTCGCCCCGGTCGAGTTCGATGCCGAACAGCATGTGCTAACAGGTATGGTCGCCGGCATTAGGGACGCAATCGTATTTGAAGGCTCCACGGCTGAAGAAGTGGAGCAATGCTTCCACGACGCCGTCGACGATTACCTTGAGTTTTGCGCCGAGAAGGGCAAAGAGCCCG
This sequence comes from Collinsella sp., assembly GCA_019419605.1. GTDB lineage: Bacteria > Actinomycetota > Coriobacteriia > Coriobacteriales > Coriobacteriaceae > Collinsella. The sequence goes on along the minus strand of DXZP01000005.1, from coordinate 59,992 downwards.
AGCGGGCTTTTAAGGGCTCGTTCAACGTAAGAACGGGCTCTGAGCTCCACAAACAGGCGGCGCTGGCAGCGGCAAAGAAGGGCGAGTCACTCAATAAGTTTGTGACTGAAGCGATCGCTGCGGCGCTATAGCGTTAACGCATGGGCCAAAACCACCACAAAGGGGACAGGCACCTTTGTGGTGGTTTCGACATTTGCCCAGATAAAACCTGCCAAAATAAACCTGTCCCTTTTTGGCAGGTTTGCTAGAGGAGGTTGGGATGGGCAAGGCTGAAGTGCGGCGGGCGATGATTGCTCGGCGCGATGCTCTTGATTTGGATGTTCGGGCGGCGAAGTCTGCTGTCATTTGCGCGCGGCTTGTTGAGTTGCTGGGCAGCTCGGGTGCCGCGGCACCGCACACCGTTGCCGTCTATGCCGCGATGGGTTCCGAAGTCGACTCAGCCGCGTTTGCCGCAGCTGCCGCCAAACGCGGCTGGCGCGTGGCCTATCCGTGCATGCTCTCGGCAACAGACGCCGCAGCTTGTGGCCAGCGCATGTGCATGCGGGCAGTTGCCGTCGGCGATGCGTCCGCGGCCCCGTTTATCGCCCACCCCACGCGGGCCTTCGCGGCCATGGACATCGACAGCGACCGCTTCCCTATCGTGTCTGCAGAGGCCCTCGACATGGCCATCGTGCCACTCGTAGCCTTCGACCGCGCCGGCGCGCGCCTGGGCTACGGCGGCGGCTGCTATGACCGCTACTTGCTTGCAGTTTCGCCCACATGCCACGTCATCGGCATCGCCTTTGACGAGCAGCGTGTCGACCACGTTCCCACCGACGCCCACGACCTGCCGCTACCCCACATCATCAGCGCCTAACGGCTGGCACGCTGCACCCCACAAAAATGAGCGTGGAAAATCTCCCCCTTTGAGTCCCTTTATGAGCCAAAAACGGGAGATTATCCACGCTCATGTTGCAAACGTCCGTTTTTCCACGCTCATCCGTCCGGATTTCCACGCTCATTATTCACACGTCCGAAAATCCACGCTCGCGTGTCTGAAAATCCACGCTCAATCAATGCGCGTCCAGATTTCCACTCTCATGTGTCCGATTATCCACGCTCGTGCAGCCTAACGCCCTGTAACCGTCTCAGCAGGCACACGGCACGCCGGCAACCTTGAGCTTGCGATCGAGCTTTGTCGGATCCCTTAGGTCATCCCAGCACAAGCGCACAATCTTGCAGTTATCGAGCATCGAAAGCCTCGACTCGCGCTGGCGCTCGTCAAATTGCGCCTTTGCAAGCTTGCCCTCCTCCGCCGCTTTCTCGCTTTTAACGAATCCATCGAACTCCCCAATGATCAACCGGTCGCCCACGCGCCACAGGTAGTCAACGCGATACGGCCTTCCCGGCTCAACCGGGTCGAACAGCTCAACTTGCAGCTCCGGAACCTGCCAGCCGCGCTTGATCATCAGCGCACGCGCCTTGGACTCGCCGCCGCTTTCCGACAAGCCGTCGGCACACCGCGCGACCCTGCGCGCCGTCACAACACCGCGACGATTCAAGCCAAGCCTGTCGACCGTCTCAACAAGATGCTCCTTCGACAAAAGCTGCTCATGGAGCGCCGAGTCCGCAATGATCAGCCCCTCGACAAACGATGCATCGACCAGGCAATCCGCAATCGTTTGATCGATATCGGTCACGGCAATATCCATCTGGCTGGCCCGTGTTCGATGAGCATAGCGATGGCGAATGACCTGAGAGCCCGGCGTCGTCGATTGCGCCGGCATCGCGGCGATATGGATGTGCGTCAAATTGGCATGCGAAACCGAAAGACCATAGACGACGGCCGCCGTATAGGAGCAAAACGTCCAGTCGGGGTGCTTTTGCGCAAGCGCCCGCACCCGATGCAGATAACGCTGCCGAAACTTGAGCTCGGACCAGTATTCCGGACGCGCGTACAGTCCCGGCATGACCACTTCGAGACTTCCCGCCGCCACCCGCCGCTCAATCTGCTTTGCCTCCGCCATCGTGCGCGCGTACACGCAGCTCATCTGCTGCTCGCACGCTTTAATGTGGCCTGTAAGTCTTTGATTCGCCGTCGCGTTTGCCATTTCGCCTCCCAACTCTTGGAACGACGCCAACGTACCAGACGGTTTCATGCGAAGTCTGACCAAATGCTGTCCAGCAGCTGACTAAATGCCTGACGGTTTTGGATGTTTTAGGCCAATGCTCCATATCTGCAGGTAGAGCGGTTGTCCAGAGGTCCCTGTCTCCACATTTTGAGCCTCAAAAGCCACCGACTTCATTGAAAGAAAATATGCCGTGGATCAAAACTACCTAGTTTGCGATGTAGTCCGCATGTACTCAACGCGTGATGATGCCGACGGTACGGCAGCTGCAAAAAAATGAGCGTGGATAATCTCCCGCTTTGAGACCCCTTGTGAGCCAAAAACGGGAGATTATCCACGCTCACGTTGCAAACGTCCGATTATCCACGCTCGTGTGTCCGGATTTCCACGCTCATCACGCAACAGACACGGCAGCGGTCACGGCAACAGATACGGCAACCGCCACAGCCATAGCAGCTGCCACCGCCACAGCGGCAGCCACGGCCGCGGCCTAGTGCTCCTCGCCGGCGCGGGCCAGGTCGTAGGGCGTGGTCTGGTAGACGTAGTAGTTGAGCCAGTTGGTGTAGAGCAGCTGAGCCTGGCTGCGCCAGACGTTGCGCGGCTCGGCGGTGGGATCGTCGCCCGGGAAGTAATGCGCCGGCACCTGAGGGTTGAGCCCGCGCTTCACGTCGCGCTCGTACTCCAGGCGCAGCGTGTCGGTATCGTACTCGGGATGGCCAAAGACAAAAAAACGGCGGCTGTCGGTCGACTTGACGATATACAGGCCTACCTCGTCGGACACGGCCACGACTTCAAGCTGCGGCTCGGCCTCCACGTCCTCGCGGCGCACATCGGTGTTGCGCGAATGCACGGCATAGAAGCGGTCGTCAAAGCCGCGGACCAGCGGGCTTTGCGGCTTCACCAGATAATGCTCGAACACGCCACTTGCCTTGGCCGGTAGATCGTACTTCTGAATGCCGTAATGATGGTAGAGCCCCGCCTGCGCGCCCCAACAAATGTGCAGCGTGGAGTGCACGTGCGTGGTGGACCAGTCCATGATCTGGCAGAGCTCGGGCCAGTAGTCGACCTCCTCGAATGGCATCTGCTCCACGGGCGCGCCCGTGATAATCAGGCCGTCGTAGTGGATGTCGCGGATGTCGTCGAACGTGCGGTAGAACGTCTCCAGGTGGCCGGCGCTCACGTGCGTGGCCTCGTGCGTCTTGGTGCGCAGCAGGTCCACCTCCACCTGCAGCGGCGTGTTGGAGAGCTTGCGCATGATTTGCGTCTCGGTGGCGATCTTGGTGGGCATGAGGTTGAGGATGAGCACGCGCAGCGGGCGGATGTCCTGGTGCAGCGCGCGGTACTCGGTCATGACAAAGATGTTCTCGCTCTCGAGCTGCGCGGCGGCAGGGAGGGCGTCGGGAATGCGAATGGGCATGGATGCTCCTTACGAGTCAGTTGCAGCTATGGTACAACGACCGGCCCCATCCGAGCGAGCACATCACCCAGCGATGCCGTCAGCGGCCCAAATCACCCCAAAAGTAGAGATTAGGGCATGTCCCAAAAATCTACGGCGCTTTAGTCTAGCAAAGTGGCAGCTGGACGCTACAATGGTTCGACGCGAAAAACTCGGCCGAAAGGATACTCATATGTACCAGACGCGTAAGATCGGTGTGGTCGGCCAGGGCCACGTAGGAGCACATGTCGCCAACAGCCTGCTTATGCAGGGCATTGCCGACGAGCTGTACCTGTGCGATATCAACGAGGCCAAGGTGACGTCCGAGGTCCAGGACCTGCGCGACTCCCTTTCGTTTGTCCCGTATAACACCAAGATCGTCAACTGCTACGACCACTACGAGGAGCTGGTCTGCTGCGACGTCATCGTCAACGCTGCCGGCAAGGTCGCGCTGGCCGCCGGCAACCGTGACGGCGAGCTGTTCTTTACCACCGACGCCGCCCGCACCTTTGCCAAGCGCATCGTCGACGCCGGCTTCGACGGCATCTTCGTGAGCATCTCCAACCCCTGCGACGTCGTGTGCACCGAGCTGTGGCACCTGACCGGCTACGATCCCAAAAAGATCATCGGCTCGGGCTGCGGTCTGGATTCCGCCCGCCTGCGCACCGAGATCTCCAAGAAGGTCGGCGTGAGCCCCAAGTCCATCGACGCCTTCATGATCGGCGAGCACGGCTTTAGCCAGCTGGCCGCCTTTAAGGCCGCGACCATCGCCGGCAAGAGCCTCAACGAGCTCCAGGCCGAGAACCCCGACAAGTACGCCTTTGACCACATGGAGGTCGAGGAGCTCGCGCGCAAGGGCGGCTATGTGACCTACCAGGGCAAGCAGTGCACCGAGTATGCCGTCGCCAACTCCGCTGCACGCGTCTGCGCCGCCGTGCTGCACAACGAGCACGCCGTGCTTTCCGCCTCCACGCTCACGACCGGCCAATATGGTGAGGAGGGCATCTTTACCTCCCTGCCGTGCGTGATCGGTGCCGAGGGCGTCGAGGAGGTTTACACACTGGACCTGTCCGAGCACGAGCTCGAGGGCTTCCACAAGAGCTGCCAGCACATCCGCGACAACATCGCCCAGCTCGACTGGTGGGACGCCGAGGCCTACGACGCAAAGTAGGCCGCTGGCTGCCGCAACCTTGCGAATCTAAACGCGATGCCAAGCGGGCCGCGCCGGAAATCCCCGGCGCGGCCCGCTTTTTTGACTCACGCAGTGCCCTTGCGAATCGAAGGTGAATTCTTTTCCGCGAAGTGAACGAGTAAAAACGAGCCCCCGAAGCATCGACACTTTTCGGACGCCGTTTCCTGCGGTTTCGTCGAGTTTTCCCTGCAGTTTTGGCGTCAAAAAGTGTGGATGCTTCGGGGGTCCAAAATAGGTCGTTCACTTCGCGGAAAAGTATTCACCTTCGTTTTCGCGCAGACACGAATCCGGCTGCCACAACGCAAAACGGGGCCCGCGCGCAGCGCAGACCCCGTCGTGAGAGGTTATTCCCGGTATATTAGTACTGCTCGATGCCCATGTAGCGACGAACCTCGGGACTGTGGTCGAAGACCTTGCCGCGGGCGGCGCGCAGCTCGCAGCTCATGTTGTAGAAGAAGATCGGCTCCAGGTACGAACGCACGCTGGCAGGCACGTCGCCCACACCGTACTCAAGCGCGTCGAGCACCATAATCGTATCGGTGTGCGTGTTGAGGAACGCAAGGGCGCGCTCCTCCATGGGGCGGCACTCGCCCGCGCCAAGCTGCACAAAGTAGAACACGCCGGGCTCGGTGGCCTCGAAGGGGCCGTGGAAGTACTCGCCGGAGTGGATGTAGCAGCAGTGCTGCCACTGCATCTCCATGAGCGAACAGATGGCCATGGCGTAGGTCTGGCTAAAGTTGGGGCCGGAGCCCAGGATATAGAAGAACTTGTGCTGCTGGCAGAGCTCGGCAAAGCGGGCGCCCAGCTCGGCGTTGACCTTCTCGCGGGCAGCGGGCAGCAGCGCATCCATCTGCTTGAGGCCCTCGTACATGTCGGCGAGTGCCTCGTAGCCTTCCTGCTGGTCGAGCAGCTCGGCGGCGATCAGAGCGCCGATACCCTGAGGCACCTCGGCCTGCGGCACGCCCTCGCCCCAGGGGTAGACCCAGGTGGTCCACTTGCCGTTGTCGATCTTGGAGCCCTCGCAGTCGGTCATGGCGACGACCTCGGCACCGGCGGCCAGCGCCATCTCGCAGCCGTCGACGACCTCCTGCGTGTTGCCGCTGTGGCTGCAGGCGATGACGAGCGACTTCTCGCCAAGACTCTTGGGAGCCATCAGGCAAAACTCGCGTGCCGTGTAGACCGTCGAGGTAAACGTGGTGGCCTCGCGCCTGAGCAGCTCGTTGGCCGGCATCAGGTCGATCATCGAACCGCCACAGGCGATCCAAAAGACGTTCTCAATCTTGCCCTTGCGCTCGATGATTTCCTGAACCAGATCATGTGCGTTCATCCTGATGTTCCTCCTTGTGGGGCGGCTTTGAGCGACGGCAGCTCGTACCTGCTGTCGTTCTATGTTGTCCTATTTATAACACGCACGGCAACGCCCGTGAAGTCATTTCACCAAAGTTGTTCTATGTTGTTCTATCTGTGGACGTTAGATGTCGAAGACGTAGCGCGAGCCCACGATCTTTTGGCGGCCGAGCAGTAGAGGGCGCCCGCCGGCGTCGGTAAAGTACGCCTCCATATAGAAGAGCGGCTCGCCGACCGGCACCTCCAGCAGTGGGGCCGCTTGAGCATCGGCAAGCGCAATCTCCACGGTGCAGGGGTCGGACTTGAGCGGCGCGCGACCCGAATGCTCGGCAACGAGTGCAAAGATGGAATTGTCCGTGAGGTCCTTGTCGGCAAGCGTCTGCAGATAGGGATGGTCGGCGAGCACAAAGGTGTTGTTCTCAAGCATGACAGGGATGCCGTCGGCTGTGCGCACGCGCTCGACCACGATAAGCTCGCAGCCAGGCTCCACGCCAAAGAACGCCGCATCCTCGTGCGTCGCCGCGACCACCGTGCGCGACACCAGACGCGCACCCGGCACCATGTCGTTGGCAGCACAACCCTCAGTAAAGCTCTGGACGTCACCCTTCTGGCGAATCTTGCGCTTGAGCTTGGGCGCGCACACAAAGGTGCCCCTCCCCTGCTGGCGGTTGAGATACCCCGCGCGCGATAGCTCCTCGATGGCACGGCGCACGGTGATGCGCCCCACGCCGTAGGACTTCGCGAGCTCCATCTCGGCAGGGATGCGCGAGCCGGCTGGGTACACGCCGCGCGCGATCTCGCCCTTTAGGTCGTCCATGACCTGCTGGTACAGCGGCACGGCGGACACCTCGGCGCGCTCGGAACGTTCGGTCTTGCTATCGGCTACCATCGTTACGCTCCATCCCGCGCATGCTCGGACTCAAACTCTTCAATCGCCGCCATAAACTGCTCGCCAAAGGCGTCAGCCTTTTTCTCGCCGATGCTGTTGACCTGGACAAGCTTGTCGCGCGTCTGCGGGCGTAGACGGCACAGACCGCGCAGGGCCTTGTCGGAGAAGACCATGTACGGCGCCATCTCCAGCTCGGTCGAGATCTCCTTGCGCAGGGCGCGCAGGCGTTCGAACAGCTCGGCATCGTCCCCCACGCGCGGGCGCTGATCCAGCTCGGCCTCCTCGCGCAGCAGATCCACCGCACGGCGGGCGCGGGCCGAGGCCTTGCGCTTGGACGCGCGACGCTTAACGGTAAAGGCGAACGCCTCGTCCTCGACCTCGCCGGCGCGCGAGCCTAGCCCCACGACCGGGTACTGCCCCTGCGAGGTGGCCAGGTAACCGCGGCCGCACAGCTGGCCGATGATGTCCTTGATGCGCCCGACCGATTCGTTCGACAGCTCACCGTAGCCGCGGTCCTCGTCTAGATGCATCTGGCGAATGCGCTCGGTGTTGCCGCCGTGGAGCACGTCGGCGATCAGCGACTTGCCAAAACGCATGGGACGCGTGGCCACATAGCGCACGGCAGCGCGGGCCATATCGGTGACGTCCTCGACCTCGAACTGCGTGAGGCAGTTGCTGCAGTTGCCGCAGCTCTCGGCTTCGTCCGTGGCGGTGCCGCCCGCGGCGGCTGCCGCATGCTCGGCCGCGGCCTCGTCGCCAAAGTAGCGCAACATGTATTCGCGCAGGCAGCCGGTGGTATTGCAGTAGCCCTCCATCTGGCTGAGCAGGCGATATCGATTCTGGAGCGCCCACGCGCGTTGCTCGTCGTCAAGTGCCTCGTCGGCAGCATCTCCGCGGTCGATCAAAAAGCGGCGCATGCGAAAATCGTTGCCGTTCCACAGCAGGTGGCAGCTGGCCGGGTCGCCATCGCGGCCGGCGCGGCCCGCCTCCTGGTAGTAGGCCTCGATGCTCTCGGGCACGTTGTTGTGAATCACGTAGCGCACGTTGGGCTTGTCGATGCCCATACCAAAGGCGTTGGTGGCAACCATCACCTGGATGTCGTCGTCGATAAAGGCGCGCTGGCTTTGGCGGCGGGCGTCATTGCCCATGCCGGCATGGTAGCGGCCAACGCGAATGCCGCTGGGGCCCAGCGCTTCGGCAAGATCGCCTGCCAGCGCATCGACCGTCTTGCGGGTCGAGCAATACACGATGCCGCTCTCGCTCGAATGCGCGATCACGTAGTCGCGCACCCAGGCGGTCTTGGCCTTGTCGCCCATCTCTTCGCAACCAAAGTAGAGGTTCTTGCGATCGAAGCCCGTCACCACCGTCGCCGGGTTTTGCAGGCCGAGCATCTGCTGAATGTCCGCGCGTACGCGCTCGGTCGCCGTGGCGGTAAAGGCCGCCACGATAGGGCGTTGCGGCAGGGAATCGATGAACTCACGAATCTGCAGATAGGCGGGGCGGAAATCCTGGCCCCATTGGCTCACGCAGTGGGCCTCGTCAATGGCCACGAGCGGAACGCCGATGCCGCCTTCGGCCGCAGCTTCCTGCGCAAAGGCCAGAAAGCGCGGCTCGAGCAGGCGCTCGGGCGCCACGTACATAAGCTGGTAGCGGCCCTCGCGCGCCCGCTTGAGCACGGTATTTTGCTGGGCCGGAGTAAGGCTGGAGTTGAGATAGCTGGGTCGCGCGCCCGCCGCGAGCAGCGCACGGGTCTGGTCCTCCATAAGCGACAGCAGCGGACTCACCACAAAGGTAATGCCGGGCAGCATGAGCGCGGGCACCTGGTAGCAAATGGACTTGCCGGCGCCCGTGGGCATAACGCCCAGCGCGTCGCGGCCAGCAAGGATCGCATCGACCATGCGGTCCTGCCCCGGGCGAAACGAGGTGTAGCCAAAATAGGCGCCGAGCGTGTCGAGCGCCATCTGCTGCATGCTATCGGTCATGGTTTCCTAACGTCCAAGTCATCTGCCGCCGATTATACGCCGCCACGCGGACCGGTGGCGCACGGCTGCCGGCCACGGGCAACGTGATCCAAGGCGAACGAGAGTAGATTTTTGGACACTTTCAGAATGAGAGTGGATAATCTCCCACTTTGAACCCGTCACCAAGCCAAAAATGGGAGATTATCCACGCTCATTCTATGGGTAGTCGATGTTTTGGCAATGTCAGCGAAAGCCCGCCAGAGCGAGCAAGGTGCCTTGAAACAAGGCGACATTGATCTTCTGATCATGCCGCCGAAGTTGAAAGGCAGATTGCCGCTCTGGCGGGCTTGCAGCGTCGAGCCGTTGCGCGGTTTGGAAAACCGCGCAACTAGAGCTACATCACCATAACGTAGCGCGATCCCACGTAGTACTGCTTACCCATCAGGACCGGCTCGCCATTGGGGCCGATAAAGCCGGCACGCAGATTGAGCAGTGGATCGTGCGGAGCAATGCCCAACTCGGCCGCCTGCTCGGCGTTAGCGCGAACGGCCTCGACCGTACGGTAGCCAACCGAGACAATCGGCGTTCCGCCAACACGCTCGACCTCGGCAAAAATCGACTTGTCCTCAAGATCGGCCGTCAACAGCTCACGATATGCGTCAAAGGGCACAAAGATGTTCTCCTCAAAGATGGGCTCGCCGTCGGCCGTACGCACGCGCTTGATATGCAGCAGCAGCGCATCCTTCTGCAGGCCAAAGAACTCCATCTCGTTTTGACGCGCCGGAACAATCTGGCGATCGACCACATGCGCACCGGCCTTCATGCCATTGTCGGCACACAGCGCGGTAAACGTCTGCAGCGTCGAGGCGTGAAACTGGCGATTGATGTGCGGCGTGGAGACGAAGGTGCCACGGCCCTGCTGCTTAACCAGGTAGCCATCGGAGCACAACTCCTCGACGGCGCGGCGCACCGTAATGCGGCTCACCTCGTACTGCTCGGCTAGCTCAAGCTCGGACGGAATACGCTCCTTGGGTGCATAAACACCTTTCTCGATCGCATCCTTGATTTCGTCGTAAATCTGCTGGTAAAGCGGTGCATTTTTGGGCGCAGGCATATCTAATCACTCTTATCGAAATATCGAAATAACTAATACGTATATAACGTCTAGTTTTATGATACCTCAGTTTGATAAAACGATACACCGCATACAGCAAATCCTTACCTGCCGTCGTCCTGCTGCAAACTGTCCTGCTCGCTGAGGCGCGCCTGCCTGCTGGCCATGCGCGCGGGCTTGTCGGGATCGGGTACGGCCGTGGGCATGGGCTCGTCGACATGACCGCCCCACCAGCCGCCCACAAAGTTGAGCGTGTGGAACACGTTGATCACGGCGCCGGGATCAATGTCGCACACCAGCTTGATAATATCCTGGCTCTCGTAGGTCGAGACAACGGTGTTCAGCAGGTACATCTTTTCGCGGCTATATCCGCCGATGACCTCGGCGCAGCTAATACCATGCTGAAAATGGTCAACATAGGCGGTCATGACCTCGTCTGCCTTGCGCGTCGTGATCTGCAGCGTCACGCGGTCGTAGCGATGATAGAAACTGTCGATGGTCTTGGTCGAAATAAACTGGAACACGATGGAGTACGCTGCGTTATCCCAGCCAAACATAAAACCAAAGATCGCCAGGATAAAGCAGTTGAAACCAAAGATGACGCCCCAGATGGTCTTGCCCGTGTGGTTGGAGACCCACAGCGCGATAAAGTCGGTGCCGCCGGTGGATGCGCCAGACTTAAGCGCGATGGCAGCGCCCAGGCCCGAGACCACGCCGCCAAAAATGATGAGCATGATCTTGTCGCCCAAAAACGGAGCGAAGTGAAAGATGTTGAGAAACAGCGATGAGAGCACAACCTGCATCATCGAGAAGATGACGAAGCGCTTGCTAATGCCGCTCCAGCATAGGAGCGCCACAGGGATGTTGAGCGCGAGCATACCGAGCGAGATGTCGATGTGAACGCCGCCAAGCGAGGTAACGCGATCGAGCAGGACCGCGACGCCGGTGAGACCGCTCGGAAGCAGATCAGCGGGCTGAATGAACGCCTGGATCAGAAATGTCTGGAGAACGGCGGAAATGGTGACCGCCACGGCGGTAATGGCGCGGCGGACGATGGTAAGGCGGCCGAGCACGAGCACGCGGTCCGTGAGCTGATCGATGGCATTCGCCACGTAGGCTCCCTTCGAAGGCAGATGTAGTTGTGGGGCATGTCGGCGATTGTAGCATGGAGCGACAGAGGGCGCCTCAATTCACCCTCTCTCGACAACCAAAACGGGACCGGTAACCCCACAACTAAAGGCCCAAATTCTAAGTGAGTAGACTTTTCGCAACCTGCCGAGCACAGCCAATAACAGCCACCTCTGTGACCTGCGGTTTTACTAAGGCAGAAACGCTTTGTGCTCGGCATGCGCCAAAAAGTCTACTCACTTAGTCTGAGTCGAAGCCAAACTGATCCAAATTGAAGCCAAAATGAGCCAATCCGCCGCGATAAATGCGCGAATCGGCACTTCTCGCGGCGGATTGACGCTACAAAGCGGCCAGAATGTCGGTCAGATTATCGATAACGGCATCGGCTCGCGATTGATCGAGGTTGACGCCCTCATGCGGACGCAGTGCCAGGACGCGGGCGCCGGAGCGCTTGCCAGCCTCGATGCCCAACGGCGAGTCCTCGATAACCAGGCACTCGGCGGGGTCAACGCCCAGCGCCTCCATGGCACGCAGGTAGATCTCGGGGTCGGGCTTAAATGCACTGCACTCGTGACCGCTGATGGTGTAGTCCAGCACGTCGGTGATACCGGCAATCTCCACCAGCTCGTCAATGAGCTCGCGATAGGACGAGCTCGCGATGGCACATTTCATGCCGCGCTTGTGCAGCTCACGCATCACCGGCTCCGTCTGCTCGTTGAGCAGCTCGGCATACGGAACGGGGTGGTCCGGGCTGTAGACCTGCTTGTACTCCACGCGCAGGCGCTCGCGCAGCTCAACATCGTCGGGCACCAGCGCCTCCCAAATGGCGGGCTCGTTAGACCCCGAAAGATCGGGGATCTCGTCAAAGTGGAACCCCTTCTCCTCCATAAACGCCACGCGGCGACGGTTATAGAACCACTCGGTATCGACCAGCACGCCGTCCATATCAAACAGCACTGCCTTGATCATACGCATCTCCTCCCACCTGCCAAATAGGGACAGGTTTATTTTGGTAGGTTTTATCTGGGGTTTTGCGGCGCGTGCGCGCACGCCCTCCCCAAAGCAAAAAAAGGGGACGGGGCGCAAACCCCATCCCCTCTCAATCAACCCGTAAGGTTTACTTACTTGTGATTAGTAGGAAAGCTTCCACATGTAGCGACGCATGGTCAGCGGGTGCTGACGGGCCTCGGCGATCTGGTTGCCGTACTCGCGCATAACGGCGAGGTGCAGCAGCGGGTTGAAGTAGGTGACAACGCTCGCGGGCACGGCGTCGGCCAGGCCGTAGTCCTTGGAGTCGATCAGAGCGACCTTGGCGCCCATGCGCTTAAGGAAGGTGAGGGCGCGGGCGTCCATCGGACGGGTGGCACCGTCGGACATGAAGAAGACGTAGGGCTTACCCTCGGTGGAAACCTCGAACGGGCCGTGGAAGTACTCGCCGGTGTTGTAGGCGGCGGCGTCGATCCACTGCATCTCGGTGAACAGGAAGGCGGCGTGAGAATAAGCCATCTTCTCGGAGGCACCGGAGGCCATGAAGTAGATCATCTCGTCGTCCTTGAAGTCCTGGGCGAACTGCTTGGCAAGACCCTTGGCGGACTGAGCGGCGTTCTCGCAGAGCTCGAAGACGTTGGTGAGGCCGGTGATCATGTCCTCGTAGTGGTCATAGCCCTCGGTCTGCTGAAGGATCTCGAGAGCAAGGGCGATGGCGTAGCCGGGCTTCTCGCACTTGGCAGCGTAGTTGGCATGGAAGCCGTGAACGATGACGTGGTCGGCGTCGACGGTCAGAGCGGAGCCGGCCTTGTTGGTGAGGGAGACGACCGGGCAGTTGTGCTTCTTGGCGGTCTTGTTGGCCTCGACGGTCTCGGGCGTGGAGCCACCGAGGGAGCAGGTGATCACGAAGGTGTGCTCGTTGACCCAGGAAGGCGTGTCGTAGTTGAACTCGTTAGCGGTGAAGATCTGAACGTTCAGCTTGTCCGTGTTGTTGGCCAGGAAGTACTTGGCAGGGTAAAGGTCGGACATGGAAGCACCGCAGCCGACGAAGGCGACGCTGTGGATCTCGTGGTTGGACAGGACGTCAGCGACGATCTGCTTAGGGAGGTTAAGGTCGATCTCGTACATCTGACACATTCCTTTCGATTTTTTGCGGCGCCACATTGCCGGGCGCTCGCAGGGTTACCGTGGTTTGGACCGAGTCGCCGGCCCGTTGAGGATGTGGCAAAGGAACTGTCCCTTTGTCACATTTAGGGATGGAAGCCTGCCTGGGGTATGGGATGCCAGGCAGGCCCCCGGGGGAAAGCGGTTAGGCGCTTGGTCGCGACTAGGCCAGGATGCCGGCCGCGGAGAGGGCGATGCCGCCCACGATGGCGATCACGAGAAGCCAACCGGTGTTGACGTTCTTCTTGATGAGCCAGTACATAAGGCCGGTGAGGCCAAGGGAGATCATCTGGGGCATCATGCCGTCCAGGATGTCCTGGATCACGACGGTACCCTCAGCGAACTGCAGCGGGGTGGTGGCGCCGATCAGCGTAGCGATCATGCCGCCCACGGACATAAGACCCACGATGCCGCAGACATACATGAGCTTCTCCATGAGGTCGCCACCCTGGAGCTTGCTCAGGTACTCGTGGCCGCCCTGGTAGCCGATCTTGGCAGCGAACCACGTGATCAGCACGGAGGGCACGATGGAGATGAGCATGGCCAGGATCGGACCCATGATGGAGCCCTGCTGAGCCAGCTGAACGCCCAGGCCAAAGGCGATAACGCGGATGGTGCCCTGGAAGAAGGAGTCACCGATGCCGGAAAGCGGACCCATAAGGGAGGTCTTGACCGCGTTGATCGAATCGGGGTCGAAGTTCTCGGGATCCTTGGCGTACTCTTCCTCCATGGAGGCGGCGAGGCCTAGGATGAAAGCGCTCGTCTGCGGGGTGCAGTTGTAGAACGCCATGTGACGGTGGTAAGCCTCTTTCTTAGCGGCGAGCTGCTTGGGGTCGGACTCATCCGGATAGAGGCGATCGAGCGTGGGAACCATGCCGTAGAGGAAGCCCATGTTCATCTGACGCTCGTAGTTCCAAGAGGCCTGGATGGCCCAGGAGCGCCAGAAGAACTGGCTGACCTTCTTGTTCAGGGACACGTCCTTGGTTGCGGTTGCCATAGTGTGTTCCTCCTTAGTCTTCGTCGTCTTCGAGCGGATCGTAGTCGGAATCGACACCGGCGGCTGCATGGGAACCGTTGAACTTGAAGCCCATGAAGACGACAGCCAGGCACACACCGATCAGAGCGACCGCGATGACGGACAGGTTGAGGTAAGCGGCGAGCAGGAAACCGATGAACAGGAACGGAGTCATACCCTTCTTGATCATCATGGTGAGCAGCAGGGCCAAGCCGTAGGCGGTCATGATCTTGGTCGAAACGTTAAGACCAGTGGACAGCCACTCGGGAACCATGTTGACGATGGCCTGAACCAGGTCGGTGCCAACAAAGACGGCGAGGAAGATCGGCAGGAAGTACATGACGGCGTACAGACCGGAGCCGGCGCAGATGTGCATGCGGTAGGCGGTCTTGAACTTTCCGTTATCGATCGCGCTATCTGCCACATGGGTGAGGGCGGCGATGATGGAACGGAACACGATGCCGAGGAGCTGACCCAGGACGGCGACCGGGATGGCGATCGTCATGGCGGTCTCGGCGGAAGCATCGGTCAGGCACGCAAAGGCAGCGGCCACGATGCCGCCCAGGACCATATCGGGCGGAACGGCGGCGCCGACCTGCACCAGGCCCATGGACACGAGCTCGACGGCGGCACCGACGGCAAGGCCGGTGGGCACATCGCCCAGCAGCAGACCGACGAGCGTAGCGCCAACGAGGGGCTGCTCGAAGTTAAGACGACCGAGCAGGCGGGAGTCCCACATGCAGAACACGCCGACGAGGCCGACGAGCACCGCACTGATGAACGTATTCATACCCTTCTCCTTTCAGTCAGGCAAAAGCCTGGTTGATTACAGCTTGGCGTCGATGTCGACGCTCTGATACGTAGGGGTCTGCTGGACGTAGAGCTTAATGCCCATGTCGAGCAGCTGGTTGACGTCGGCCTTCTGGGTGGCGTCGAAGAAGACGGAGCTGTCCTTGCCGCCGACCTGATCGGCACCGTCGTGGTTGGCGGTGGCGCCCAGGTTGATGGCGTCGAGCTTGTAGCCCTGGCAGAACTGCAGCATCTCGGCCGTGTTGCCAAAGACGAACATCACGCGCTCGCCAAGGGTGTTGAGCTTGTCCATCTTGGCGAGGGCACGCTCGACGGTGAAGACGTTCAGGCGCACGCCCTGGGGCTTGGCCAGCTTAAGAGCGCCCTTCTTGATGTCATCATTGGCAGCAGCGTTGTCGACGACGATGATGCGCTCGGCCTGAACCTTGGTGGTCCAGGTAAAGACGACCTGGCCGTGCAGCAGACGGTAGTCAAGACGTGCGAGGACGATCTTGGCGGGACCGGAGCTGTGACGGGACGCCTTGGCCTTCTTGGCGGGAGCCGCGGCGGCCTCGACCGGTGCGTTGGGGTTGGTCAGACCGGTGCGGGCCTCGTTGATGAGGGCCGCGAGCTCGGCGCCCTTGACGGGGGCGGGGCTCATAGCGAGCGTGAGCGCCAGCGGGATGTTGAAACCGCTGACAACCGTGAACTTCGTGCCGTTCTTGGAAAGCTCGACCATGCTGTTGTTGACCGAGCTGCCGAGCATATCGGTCAGCACATAGACGGTGTCGTCCGCGTTGAACGTGGCAATCAGAGCGTCCACCTTATTGGTGATGGGCTCCTTGTCGTCACGAGCAAGCGACACGACGTGGACGTTCGACACGTCGCCGAGAACCATCTCGAGCGTGTCTTTGGCGCCTGCGGCCAGGCCGCCATGAGATGCGAGAATGATCTGATTCATCTTGCCTCCTCCTTTTCGTTATGGTCATTATAACGTCTTATACGTTGCGAATATTGCTAATTAGTATAAAGACCGTTCGCGGGTGAAAATCGACCGTTGACGGGTTTAACGTACTTGAAACGTTGGGGCTAGGTAGGCCGGCGCTGGCTGGATAACCCCAAGTCGGACGCCGCGCGCAATCCCTTATCGCACGAAGTACCAGGGGCTTTCCTGCACGGTGGGCTCCAGCGCGATGCCGGTGCGTTCCTTAAACAGATCCATGTCCTGCGATTTTTCCGTCCACCACGCATTGGGCTTAAAGGTCATACTCTCAACGACATGACCGACAAACACACTGTTGCGCAGCCTGGAGAAGTCGGTGTTCATAATCAGGATAGACGCGAGCACCAGCACGATGCCCAGAACCTTGATCGCGCCGGCCGGCTCCGCGTAGATACCAATGCCCAGCAGTACGGTGACGACTGTCTCGAATGACATTACGACGGGGACTTTCGACGTCTCGAGCCCCATGGATAGACCCTGCATATATAAGATGTAGGCCACGGCTGTGGGGATGAGTCCAAAGCCAAGGAACAGCAGCAGCAGCTGTGGCGACATTGCCGCGGCGACATCTGGCCACGGAGCCGCGATAGCCGCCATAACCGCACCGCCAAAAACAAGGCCCCAAAACGTGACAGCCAGCGGGTGGACCGTCTTGGTTGCTATCCGGCTAAACACCGCGAGCGACGCGCCACAAAAGCCCGCAATCACGCCCGACGTGACGCCCCAAACCGAAAAATGAAAACCGGAAAGGTCGCCATCGGTCACTGCAAGTACACAGCCACCGATGTTAAAAGCGATGGCAACGAGCTTGTTGGGAGTCACATCCTCGCGATAAAGTACGCGACCGAGCATGACGCCAAACACCGGCGAGGTGTAAAGCAGCACCGAGGCCGTGGACATGCCCACCTCGCCCATGCACTCGTAATAAAGCGTGTTAGCGGTGGCGAGGCCGATAATGCCAAGAAGCGCACAAGGAACAAGCTCTTTAGGACTTGCCTTGAACAGTGCCAGGGGACCCGATGCCTTTCCTTCACGAGCACCTCCCTGGCAACCCATGAATGCCAAGACCGGAGCCATTAAGACAGCACCCGATAACAGGCGAAAGGCCGCCATGCTCTGAGACGAAACACCCAGGGCCGATATTCCGTTAACAAAGATTCCGATGGTGCCCCACATAAGCGCGGCGATCAGCACCAGCACATAGCCCAGATTGCTTTTCTTCAACGCAGCCTCCTCGGTATTGTTTCCAATATGTTTCGTACTACGTTATAGTCGTTATATACATTTTTCAAGACACAAATCGGCGAGCGGAAAAGTGATCCGTTTTCCTCCGTCCCCAGTGGATTACTGGGCGGTTGCGGTGAGGGTACTCATTGGGGACGTACTTAAATGACTAGTCGTTCAAGAATGTCCCCAACGACTAGGACTGTCCCCAACTGCCGGCAGAAAAGGAACGTCCCCAAGTGCCGCCATGAATTCAGCTGCGGTGAAATAGTTCCTGGATAGAGGCTTCAGGCCCCCAAACAGGGACTATTCCACCGCAACTTATGAGGACATCGAGCTGTTAGGCCGCTCTATCCCCTAGTAGTCCAGCTTCCACATGTAGCGGCGCGTCATGTAGTCCTTGTGGGTGACGGCAGAGAGTGCACGCATGTACACGTTGTTGAGGATCGGGGCAAAGATCAGGTGGTTGAAGTACTCGCTCACGCTGTCCTTGATGTCGTTGAGGCCGAGCTCCTTGGCGTCGAGCTGATAGACGCGCTCGCCACCGTACTGGTTGACGAAGCGGATGCCGCGCTCGTCATTGCAGCGGCTGCGGCCGACGCTGATGAGCTGGAACAGCGAGGTGCGCTTGTCCAGAATCTCGAAGGGGCCGTGGAAGAAGTCGCAGGTGTTGATGGTGCAGGAGTCGATCTGCAGCATCTCCTGCACGTTGCAGATGCTAAAGACGTAGGCGGCACCAAAGAGCGGGCCCTGGGCCATGACGTTGATGCAGGGCTTGTCGGCGTTCTGCTCGGCCCACTTAGCAGCGAGCGGACGGGTGTACTCGACGGCCTTGCGATAGATGGGGTCGACCAAGTCGAACGCGGCCATAGCGGTCTCGTACTCGGCATAGCCCTCGGTCTGCTGCGTGAGCTCCATGGCGATCATGGTCACGACGGCGGAGTTGGTGCGGCCCATGCAAGACTCGTCAACGGCCAAGCTGTCGTACTGGATCTTGTAGTCGCAGACCTCGGTGAGGCCGGACTCGTCAACATAGATGGCGATGGTGCTGGCGCCGTGGTCCTTGGCGACCTGGGCGGCGACGATGGTCTCCTTGGTGCCGCGCATGGACACGACGACGGCCAGGGTGTTCTCGTTAACGTAGGCAGGGGTTGCGTGCACGAACTCGTTGCTGGTGTAGCTGGAGCTCACGACCTGCGTGGCCTCGTGCTCCATAAAGTACTGAGCAGGATAGTTGCCGCCGTTGGATCCGCCGGCGCCAATCCACACGATGCGTCTGATGCCGCCCTTGTCTGCCTTGTCAGCCAAAACCTGGGAGACGACATCCTTAACCTGTTCCTGAGTAGTCATCGTGCATCAGCCTTTCTTCTCGTTTGATGCTCTTGATGGCATACAAGTTACATACATGTTTTGGTTATGTCGACTAGTTGTATGCTATATTTGTCTTAGATATTTTGCTGGTAAAGTTTTCGGCAATCCATTATCAGCGGTTTTGTTGTCATGTTGGATACATGCTTGGTTCAGTAAGCATACAGGTTAGATACAGGTTGTTCGCATGAGCACTTCGTCGAAAAAGAACTTGGCCCAATACGAGCGTCTGGCGGGTACGCTGCGTGACCGCATCGCCGCCGGCATCTACGCGTGCGGAGACAAGCTGCCGTCCGAGATGGAGCTCATGGGCGAATCGGGCCTGTCGCGCAGCACTGTGCGTCACGCGCTTAAGGTGCTTGTTGACGAGGGTCTGGTTCGCACCGAGCGCGGACGCGGCGCCTTTGTGGCTGACACGCCGGCGCTCCACGAGAACAACCTGGTGTTTTCGAGCTATACCAAGCAGGTCGAAGGCCAGGGTATGAAGCCCACCACGCGCACGGTGGACTCGGGCTTTGCCAAAGCAATGGGCAGCGTGGCCAAGTTCTTTGACGCTAGCGTGGGCAGCAAGCTTGTCAAACTTGTCCGCCTGCGTTACCTGGACGATGCGCCACTGTGCCTGGAGACCACCTATTTGCCGCCAAGCTTTGGGTCGCTCATCGATCGCGATATCAACGGTTCGCTCTACGCCACGCTGCGCCAGGAGTTCCATCGTGCGCCGGCGCAGGGGCATAAGACCTTTGAGGTGTGCTATGCCTCGCAAAACGAGGCGTTTTTGCTCAACGTTGAGCGCGGGCAGGCGCTGATCCTGATCACCGACTACGTCTACGACACCGACGGTCGCCCGCTCCATGTCTCCAAGCGCATCCAACGCACCGACCGCGCCAAATACACCGAGCCCATCGGCTAGCGCGCCAAACCAGGCAAAATGCACCTAATATACGTTTTACCTGCGGTTTTTATAAAATCTCAAACCAGCATGGCGCAAATGCCAGCATCGCCTGGCAACGCACGCCGTCCAAGCTCAACTGTTCCTGTCCAGAATATCCAGCACCGTAAACCTAAGTGAGTAGACTTTTCGCGATCTGCCGAGCACACCCAAAACAGCCATCTCTGTGACCTGCGGTTTTAGTAAGGCAGATGCGCTTTGTGCTCGCCCTGCGCCAAAAAGACTACTCACTTAGCTCGCAAGGCGTCCCGAGGGGACGATTCAGGTCAAAATAGCATACGAACGCCGTGCTTCTTGCGGCGATTTGATGCCACAAGACAGCCAAAAACCTGCCAAAAAGGGACAGGTCTAGTTTGGTCGGTTTTATCTGGAGCTTTGCTGCATCCGCAGGTCAATCGCCTTGGCCATACACACCCAAAACAAAAGCCGCCGCGAAGGTATCCGCATCCTTCGCAGCGGCTTGCAACGTTTGCCCAGATAAAACCTGCCAAAATAAACCTGTCCCTAAATGGCAGGTTTGGGGAGGTCGGGGAACCAGGTCGGCTTGGGTTGGTTGGGTGTGCGCTCGGCTAGGACCAGCTCCATCCAGCACATGTCGTACCAGCGGCCGAACTTTTGGGCGCAGCGATCGAAGGCGCCCACCAGGCGGTAGCCCATATGGGCATGGAAATCCTGACTGTTGTGCGTCAGGTACTCATCGTCCTTGTCGTGCGGTACGGCAATGAGCGCGCACATGTTGGTGATGCCCATCGCGATCAGGCATTGCTTGAGCGCATCGTGCAGCTTGCGGCCCAGCCCGCCGTGGCGCACATCGCGCGCCAGGTAGATCGATGTCTCGACCGACCAGTCGTATGCCTCGCGGCTGTTAAGCGGACTCACATAGGCATAGCCTACCGGACGCCCGTCCAATTCCATCACCAAATACGGATAGCGCTTGAGCGTACGCTCGATGCGCCCGGCGAACTCCTCAACGCTCGGCGCCTCGTATTCGCAGGTAATCGCCGTCTGGCGCACATACGGCTCATAGATGGCAAGCAACGCTGGCGCATCATCGGGCGTCGCCAGGCGAATCGTCGGCTCGGACATCTCGGGCATACAGCCCCTCCCCCTCAAAAACAAAGGCCGCCTTGCGCCAAACCCAGCGCAAGGCGGCCTCTCGTCATTACATCAGGCTACAGGACAGCCGCCAGCGCGTCGATATCCTCCTGCGTCGTGGCCCAGCTGGTGCAAAAGCGCACCACCGTGTGGGTCTCGTCGTACTTTTCCCAGTATTCGATCGCCGCATGCTCGCGAATGCGGGCCATGTCCTCGTTGGGCAGAATCACGAACTGCTGGTTTGTGGGCGTCTCCAAAAAGAACTGGTAGCCGCGCTCGTGCAGCACGCGACGCAGCGCCTGAGCGGTCTCAATCGCCTGGCGGCCAATCTCAAAATACAGGCCATCGGTAAAGAGCGCCTCAAACTGGACGCCCGTTAGGCGACCCTTGGCCAACAGCGCGCCGTGCTGCTTAATGCGCGGAATGGGATGCGCCGGAGCGTGCATGCCACAAAACACCACGGCCTCGCCGCAAAGCGCGCCACACTTGGTGCCGCCGATGTAGAACACGTCGCACAGCTGCGCCAGCTCGGGCAGGGTAATGTCGCACTCATCGGCCGCCAGCGCATAGGCCAGGCGGGCGCCATCCACAAACAGCGGAATCTCGCGCTTCTGGCACACCGCATGAATCGCCGCGAGCTCGGCCTTGGAGTACAGCGTGCCGTACTCGGTCGATAGGCTCACGTACACGGCACCCGGAAACACCGTGTGCTCGTAGCTCTCGTTTTCGTAGAACACCTGGATATAGCTCTCGAGGTCCTCGGCGTGCATCTTGCCCTCGTAGCCGGGGATGGTGAGCACCTTGTGACCGCCAAACTCGATGGCGCCCGCCTCGTGGCAGGCGACGTGGCCGGTCTCGGCAGCAACGACGCCCTCGTACGGCGCGAGCAGCATGTCAATCACCGTCGCGTTGGCCTGCGTGCCGCCCACCAGAAAAAACACGTCGGCATCGGGGGCCTGACAGGCCTCGCGGATAAGCTGCTTGGCACGCTCGGTGTGCGCATCGGTACCGTAGCCGGGCTGCGGCTCCATATTGGTGTCGACGAGCGCCTGCAGCACTGCCGGATGTGCGCCGTGGGAATAGTCGTTGTTAAACGCGAGCATGGTAATCCTCTCTAGCCGGGCACGAGCCCGATGATTCAGATGGGGCTATTGTACGCCGCCCGGATAGGCAATGCGCGCGGCAAGGCACTCAAGCGCCAGCACCAAGGCAAAGCCGCAGCTCACGTCACTCAAAAAGTGCGCGCCGATCACGATGCGACCAAAGGCGACGAGCGCCGCGACCACAGCGGCGACCCAAAAGACCACACGGCGGCGCGACGGCTTTTCCTTAAAGGCCGACGCGGGAAGCCCGGCGAGCATAAGGCCGATCGCCGCGTGCGCCGTGTGTCCGCTCGCAAACGACTTAAAGCCGTCCTTGATCACGCCGGCGGCGATATAGGCCCACTTGTCGGGGTTGCCGATCACCCACCACGGCTGAAAATCGAGCCCCGGCGTGACCTCGATCACGCGCATGCGCGGGCGCGACCACAGCGGCTTGACGATCACGTTGAGGATAATGGCTTGGGCGACCCACACGGCAAGCACCATCAACGCCCAGCGCGTGAGCTCGTCGGGATCGGTGTCGCGTGTGAGGCGATAGACGATAAGGTTGGCAACGATGACCAGCGCAAACGTCAGCACCAACTGAGCCGCGATGAGTTTGCCGCCGACCCGCAGGGACGAAACGATCTCGTAGCCGGCCAGGCCAACGTTGACAAGGACGCCGAGCACGGCGAGCCATTTGCTCCCTCTGGAATCGGGACGCACCGCGCGCACGAGCATAACGCCCGCAACGCTCGCCGTCAGCTCGAACGGCAGCTCGCCGGCGGCCTCGATAAAGCGACCGTACATGCTGCCGATGTTGAACAGCGCGGTCGAGATCTGGTAATCGAAGAAGCTGCCCACGCCCAGACAAAGGCACAGGACAACCGCGATAATGGCGACATCTTTCTTATAGATGTATCCAAACATGCTTTCCTTTCGATGGGGCTGAAATCAATCTGCGAGATGGCGGGGCAAAGATGACTTCGTCCCGCCACATCCCCTACTTGTTAGTCGTCGTCGCTCGTGCCTAATTGCTGCAGCAGCATGAGTGCCGCGGCCACGGGGCCGGCGCCGTCGTTGGCGTCGAGGCCGCGACCCAGGCCGCTGCCCGCGCCGGCGCCCGCCTTGTAGGGCACCGACAGCTTGCGGCTCTTGGGGAAGTTCACCGCGCCATAGCGATTCTTGAACTCAAAGGCTACCTTCTTGGGAACGTCAACCCCCAGGAAGGTAATGCGCCCACCGCTGAGCGTGACGCTCTCGAGCCCCAGGCGCTCGCCGCGAATGCGGATGCGCGCGCGGTTGAACAGGTTGAGTCCCGCCAATGGCAGCTCACCATGCGCAGCCTCGGTCTCCTCCTGCACCTCGTCGACACTCTCCAGGTCCTCAGCCGCCGCGAGCTTGCGGTACACGAGCACGCGCTGGTCCACCGCCGGCAGGTACTCCTCGGACAAGAAGTAATCGGCCGGCAGGTTGATGCCCACGCTCGCCGCCTCCACGCCGGCATCGTCATCGCCGCGCGCCTCGGCCACGGCCTGGCCCAGCATCTGCGTAAACAGGTCAAAGCCCACGCTCGACAGGTTGCCGTGCTGCTCGGCGCCCATCAGCGAGCCGGCGCCGCGAATCTCCAGGTCGCGCATGGCGATGCGCATGCCGCTGCCCAGGTCCTGGAACTCGGAAAGTGCGGTCAGGCGCGCCGTGGCCTCCTCGGTGAGCGGCAGCTCACCCGGGAACATAAAGTACGCGTATGCCTGCGTGGCCGAGCGGCCCACGCGGCCCTTGAGCTGGTAGAGCTGCGCCAGACCCAAACGCTGCGAGTCCTCAATGATGAGCGTGTTGGCGGTCGCGTTATCGATGCCACTCTCCACGATGGTCGTGGCGATAAGCACGTCGATCTTCTTGGTCGCGAACTCGATCATCACGTCCTCGACCTCGCGCGGGCTCATCTTGCCGTGTGCCACGCCCACGCGCGCCTCGGGCGCGGCCTCGTGCACGCGCGCCACAGCATCGTCGATGGTCTTGACGCGGTTGGACACGTAATACACCTGACCGCCACGGCCCACCTCCAGGCGAATCGCCGCACTCACCACGTCGGGGTCGTACTCCCCCACGTGCACGATCACGGGACGACGCCCGGTCGGCGGTGTGGTGATCAGGCTCATGTCGCGCACGCCGCTCGTGGCCATCTGCATGGTTCGCGGAATAGGCGTTGCCGAGAGCGTGAGCACGTCGATTTGCTCGCGCAGGTTTTTGAGCTGCTCCTTGTGCTGCACACCAAAGCGCTGCTCCTCGTCGATGATCACCAGGCCCAGGTTCTTAGGGTTCACATCGGCAGAAAGCAAGCGATGCGTGCCGATGAGCACATCAATCTTGCCCTCGGCAAACGCCTTAAGCGCGCGCTTTTGCTGCGCCGGGGTGCGGAAGCGGCTGAGCACCTCAACCTCCAGGCCAAACGGGGCAAAGCGCTCAAAGAATGTCTCGTAGTGCTGTTGGGCCAGAATGGTCGTGGGGCAGAGCACCATGACCTGGCGGCCGGAGTCCACGCACTTAAAGGCCGCGCGCAGGGCGACCTCGGTCTTGCCAAAGCCCACGTCGCCGCACAGCAGGCGGTCCATGGGCTTGGGCGCCTCCATGTCGGCCTTGATGTCGGCGATAGCCTCCAGCTGGTCACGCGTCTCGTCGTAGGGGAAGCTCTCCTCCATCTCGATCTGCTCGGGCGTATCGGGCGGACAGGCGATACCGGTAATCGACGAGCGGCGCGTATACAGGTCGACCAGGTCAAACGCCAGTTTTTTGGCATTCTTGCGCGCCTTGTTGGTGGCCCGCGTCCAGTCGGCGGTGTTGAGCCTGGTCAAGCGCGGTTTATCGCCGTCGGGACCAACGTAGCGCGTAATGCGGTCAACCTGCTCCAGCGGCACGTAGAGCTTGTCGCCATCGGCGTATTCCAGCAAAAAGTAGTCGCGTTCCTTGCCGCCCACTTCCTGGCGCGCGATCTCGCTAAAGAGCGCGATGCCGTGGGTAGCGTGCACCACGTAGTCGCCCGGCTTAAACGGGAAGGTGATCTGCGTAATGTCAACCTTGCGGCGGCTGCGCGCGCGGTTGGCATCCATGCGGGCGTTGAGGTCGGCGATCGAGAACACGGCCAAATTGGCGTCGGGCACCACCACGCCCTGCGGCAGGGCAGCGTCCACAAAGGTCACGCGCCCGCGCGAGATGGTGGGCACGGCGGCGCCGGCGGCAGCCTGCGCGGCGCCCGCCTCGAGCGAGCGGGCGTTGAGTGCGTCGGCCTTACGCTCGCGAATTGCAGCATGGGCTTCCTGGCGGGCAGCGCGATCGGCGGAATCCGCCGCTGCCACGCGCACGCGGTCGCCGATAGCGCCGGTATTTTCGGGCGCCGCGGTCAGCGATTCCTCAAAGGTAATGCCCTCGTCGCCAAAGGTGAGCTCCATCGACTCGCGCGCACCGCGGTCGGGGATGGCAAACACGCAGGCATAGCGCTTGCCCACGACCTCCTGGATGCGCGTCATAAAACGGTTGTCCGAGCCTGCAATGGCAGGCTGCTCAATCTTGAGCTCGGCCGTAACCGCGCCGCCGGCACGAATCAAGCTCACGTAGTTAAGGCGCTGCTGGGCACCAAAGTCGAGTTGCTGGGCACGCACGTACAGGCCGTCCAGACGGTCGACCCCCGCCTCGCCGGCACGTGCCTCGATATCCTCGTAGGCACGCAGGCAATCGTCGAACAGCGAGCGCGGCTCGGACAGCACCACGAGCGCCTTGCCGCTCACGTGCGCCAGCGGGCTCACGGTCTGGCCGTACATCACCGGCAAAAAGCGATCGAGCTCGGGCGTGACGATGCGCGCATCCACCATCTCGAGCAGCGCCGCCAGTTTGCTGTCGTCCTGGCTGGCACGATAGAGCGCCACATGCATGTTGTGGACGGCGTCGTCGGTGAGTGCGAGCTCGCGACAGGGGAAAATCTCGATGCTGTCCTCGTTGCCGATGGTCTGGCCCGTGGAACCCACCATGCGGCGGATGCGGTCGATCTCGTCGCCGAAAAATTCAATGCGCACGGGCGCCTTTTCCTGCGCGGGAAACACCTCGACGGTGTCGCCGTGCACACGGAACAGGCCGGGCGCGTCGGCGGCGCCGGCATTGGTGTAGCCCATGCCCACCAGACACTGCGGCACCTCGTCAAAGGGAATCTCCTCGCCCACCGCAAAAGTAGTGGACTCCCAGTAGCGACTCTCGACCGGCGGCACGCAGCGCAGCAGTGCGCGGGCCGAGGCGACCATAATGCAGTTGTCGCCGCGCACGATGCGCCCGAGCGCCTCGCAGCGCTGCGCCACCACGACGTCGTCGGGCGCCTGCTCGCGCCACGGATAGTCCTTGCGCTCGGGGAAGCGGCACACGTGCGCCAGCCCCACATAGGCGGCAAGGCTGCGGGCGGCACGATCGGCCGCGTCCTCGCCGCTCACGATATAGACCGTGGGGCGCGGACGACGCGCAAACTGGGCGGCCGCCATGAGCGTACGGCCCGACTGCGACACGGCCAGCGTCACGTCCTCGCCGGCATCGAGTCCGGCCTCGACGGTCTGCAAGGCCTCGGCAGTGTAGAGCTGCGCGGCTATACGGTGAATGAGCATGCTGTTCCTCCGGCATCGCAACGCCAAAAGCCCGCCGGGGCAAGCTCGGCGGGTCGTACGTCAAATACATTGTCTGTCATGGTAGCGCATGGAGAGGACTCCAGCTCAAGCGTACGCCCAGCCCCGCAACAAAAACGCCAGACGGAGATGCGTTCCGCCCTACCCCGCTACGCGCACGCTGGGGCACAAATCTGCCAGCGGACACTCGTCACACTTGGGTTTGCGGGCGTCGCAGATCTCGCGGCCAAAGGTGATCCACTGATGGTTGACCGACTCCCAATACTCGTGCGGCAAAATCTTGAGCAGATCCTGCTCGGTCTTGAGCGGTTCCTTGGCATGCGTCTTGGGACTCAGCATCAGGCGGTGCGCAATGCGGTTGACGTGCGTGTCCACCGCAATGCCCTCTACGATGCCATACCCCACGTTGAGCACGATGTTCGCCGTCTTGCGTCCCACGCCCGGCAGCTTCACGAGTTCCTTCATGTCGGCCGGCACCTCGCCGCCATAGTCGGCGACGATCATCTGCGCGGCCTCGACGGCATGCTTGGCTTTGCTCTTGTAGAAGCCGAGTGACCTGATGGTGTCCGCCACGTCAGCTACGCTCGCCCCGGCCATGGCCTCGGGCGTGGGCCACTGGGCAAACAGCCGCGGCGTCACCTTGTTGACCTGCGCATCGGTCGTTTGTGCCGAGAGCAGCACCGCGATCAGCAGGCGGAAGGGATTCTCGTGGTCCAAAAAGCACTCGACCGGGCCATAGCGACGGTTGAGGCGCTCACACACCTCGATGGCGCGCTCGCGCTTGGCGGCATTGGTCTCGCGTGGCATAACGACTCCTCGGCTCAACGGCACAATAAACTTATGGGCACAATTGTCCCACGTCCGAGACGCTTACGCCTCCAAGAATGCGCCGGTCTGGCGGCCCCACAGGCTCGCGTACTCGCCACCCGCCTCGACAAGCTGCGCATGCGTGCCGTCCTCGACAATCTCGCCATCGGCCAGCACCACAATGCGGTCGAGCGCCGCCACGGTGGACAGGCGGTGCGCCACCACAATGGAGGTACGTCCACGCATCAGGTTTTCGAGCGCCTCCTGCACCAGCGCCTCGGACTCGCTGTCGAGGGCAGAGGTCGCCTCGTCGAGCACCAGAATCGGCGCGTCGGTTAGGATGGCGCGGGCGATAGCCACGCGCTGACGCTGGCCGCCCGAGAGCTTAACGCCGCGCTCGCCCACCATGGTGTCAAAGCCACGGGGCAAGCGGTCGATAAACTCCAGGGCATTGGCCAGGCGCGCGGCCTCGCGAATCTGCTCGTCGGTGGTGTTGGGACGACCGTAGGCAATGTTTTCGCGAATGGAGCGGTGAAACAGCAGCGCCTCCTGCGGCACGTAGGCAACCTGGCGGCGCAGGCTCTGCTGCGTGCAGCGCGAGACGTTCTGGCCGTCCACGAGCACGCGGCCGCCCTGGACATCGTCCAGGCGCAGCAGCAGCTTGGTGAGCGTCGTCTTACCCGAGCCCGATTTGCCCACCAGGCCCACGCGCTGGCCCGCCGCCACATGAAGCGTCAGGTCATCGAACACGTTCTCGCCCGCCGCAGCGTCACGGTACGCAAAGCTCAGGTGCTCAAAATCAATCGCGCCCTCGCTCACCTTGAGCTCGGGGGCATCCGGGTCGTCTGCCACCAAGCGTGGCTCGTCCAGCACGCGCGTCATCTCTGCCGCATCGCCCAAAGCGCGGTTGATACGCTGCATCATGGAACTCACGTAGTTCAGGCGCATGGTGAGGTTATAGGTGTAGGTAAAGATCATGACGAGCGAGCCCGCCGAGATGCCAAACCACGCGTTGCCGCCCGCCACGAACACACTCACCACGGCCATGGTGATGACGATAAGGCCCGAGGTCGTAAAGTTGCGCTGCATCATGGCGTGCATCGAGACCGTCTCGGCATCGCGCGAGGCGCGGTCGGCGGTGTCGAACAGATCGCGT
Organism: Collinsella sp.; assembly: GCA_019419605.1. Taxonomy (GTDB): domain Bacteria; phylum Actinomycetota; class Coriobacteriia; order Coriobacteriales; family Coriobacteriaceae; genus Collinsella. The sequence goes on along the minus strand of DXZP01000005.1, from coordinate 31,518 downwards.
TCAAAGTCCTCGCGCCCGCAGGTCTTGACGGCCAAGATGTTCGTGACCGCGTCGGAGAGCACGCCCGAGAGCTTGTTCTGCGCGGCGGACGTCGCGGCCGAAAGCGGCATGATGCGCTTGTACATAAGCCAGACAAACGCAATGTAGACGACCATGATGCACACCAGGATCACGGTAAATGTGGGCACCACCGGAGCGAGCGCCGCCACCGTGCAAATGACCGAGGTGATGGTGGGGATGAGCGAATACACCGTCACGTCCACCAGACCCGTGTAGCCGCTCATAAAACGGCTTGTCTGGCTCACGAGCGATCCGCCAAAGCGGCTGGTGTGGAATGTCATGGATTGGTTGGAGAGCGTGTCGAAGCACAGACGCGCCAGGTGATAGTTGCCCGCAATCTCGAGCTTGTAGACGGTGTAGTCCTGCAGCTTGGAGAGGATCTGGCCTGCCAAGTTGACGAGCACGAGCGCCAGGATATAGGGGCCGAAGACCTCGAATACTTGATCGCCCGCCACGGGGCCGGCCTGGACGCGGTCGACGATGAGGGCCATCACGTAGGTGTTGGCAAACGTGAGCAAAAAGATGTAGCCCGCCGACGAGAGCACCGAGAGAAAGACAATCAGCGGCTGCGTGCGTGTGACGTCCCAAAAACGCTGCAGCGTGCGGCGCACGGTGGAGCGTTTGAGTGGGCTGGTGCTTCTCTGAGACATGGGCTTCCTTTCGCATCTGATAGGGCGAAACGCCATTGTTGCACATTGAAGTGCACTCTAGGCGAGTGCGACGCGAAAAGCGCCCACGTCCCGCGCATGCGCAGACGCCCCACCATCAGGTGCGACTAGTCCTCGTCTTCTTGATCTGTGAGAAGGCCCGCGGGCGTGAGTCCCAAGATCTCATCGGCTTGGTCGGCGTCTTCCAGCGCGTCGATGTCCTTGAGCTTGCGCTCCATGACGTTGGTGCGCGTGGTAATGATGCCCTCGACCGTTTTGCCCGCGGTCTCGATCTGCTGCTGGGCGCGGCGCAGCGCCGCCTGATAGCGCGGCAGCTCGGCCTTGACGGCGGAGAGCACGCGCAGTACGTCGTCGGTACGTTTTTGCAGCCTAAACGTCTGGTAGCTCATCTGCAGGCTGTTGAGAATGGCGGCCATGGTGCTGGGACCGGCTACGTTGACGTGATAGTCGCGGCCCAGGATCTCGATAAGCCCGGAGCGGCTGACGATCTCGGCGTACAGCCCCTCAAACGGCACGAACATGATGCCAAAGTTGGTCGTTGCCGGCACACTCAGGTACTTTTCGCAGATGTCTTTAGCCTCGCGCTTGACCATGGTGTCGAGCGTCTTGCGCGCAGCCGCCACGGTCTCCGCATCGCCCGACTCCTGCGCGTTGAGCAGATGCTCGTACGCATCGCCCGGAAACTTGGAGTCAATCGGCAGCAGCACGGGGTCGCCCTCGTCCACCGGCAGCCTGACAGCAAACTCAACGCGTTCCGAGGCGCCGGGCTTGGTGGCGACGTTTTCCAGATACTGGTCGGGCGTAAGGATGTCCGCCAGGATCGCGCCCAGCTGCACCTCGCCCAAAATGCCACGCGCCTTGACATTGCCCAGCACGCGTTTAAGGTCGCCCACGCCGGTGGCGATAGATTGCATATCGCCCAGGCCCTTATACACGGCCTCGAGCTGGTCGCTCACCTGCTTAAACGATGCCGACAGACGGTCGTTGAGCGTGCGGGAGAGTTTCTCGTCCACCGTCGCGCGCATCTGATCGAGCTGCACGTTGTTGTCCTTGCGGATGGCGCCCAGCTGGGCATCGACCGTCTCGCGCACCTTGTCTAGGCGCTGCTCGATGCCCTCGCGGTTGGCGCCGAGCTGTTGGGTCGTCTCGCGGCGCAGGTCATCCATACGGTCGCCCGCCTGCGAAAACTCACGCGCGATGGTCAGGTAGCGCTGCTGCTCCACGGCGGCGTCGGTCGTCTGCTGCTGTGCGATGGCGTTTGCGGTGCGTCGGGTTTCGGCCAACGCGACGTTGAGGGTATCGAGTGTACTGTTGGCCTGCTCGAGCGCCGCGAGCGTCTCGGCGTCGCTGTCGCCACGCTCCCGCAGCTCGGCACGAAGACCTTTAAGCTGCAGGGCGCAAGCCACAGCAACCCCCACCGCCACCAAGGCAATCACAACAAGCGCAACATCAATAGCAGACATAGACTCCGCCCAACAAACCCAATCGATTATCAATCAAAACCGCGATCAATCTTACCCCGCCACACGCACCGGGCGCCCGGCCCCTTCTTGGGTGCTTCTCTCCTCCGCATATTCCATAATGCGACGCGCTGTCTTCCTGCTCACCTTCGAGTCATCACCGGCTAAGTATGCGTACACGTTTCCCTTATTCAGATTCAAATCGCGGCAGAGACCGTAGCGCGTTACACCCGATTCCCCTAGCGCCCCCAATGTTCTTTTTCGCATCAGGGCGTTGATCCTTCTGTCCGCCACCGACTTTTCCTTCACCGCTCTATACGCACGCCAAACGTTGGTATAACGATTAGGGAGCTCACTTTTGGTGCATAGAGACGCCATGCTACCCGCTTGACCGTACAAGGACAAAACGCCTCGGTAATCTTCTTCCATCCACGAGCCCTCGGATAAACCCAGAACGTATTCGGCTTTTCCTTGCGCCAAAGCGAGCAAAAACAGAGGCTCCGCCACGCGCGGCGCAACCGTCATCGCCTGCTCAACCAGTTTTCTAAAACTCAGTGACTGCTGTCCGGACAGCTCTCGGCAATAGCCTTTTAAGAATCCCTCAAAGGTCAGATTCAACCGAGCACCTCCTTTTTGTATTGCCTGTATGCGCAGACCATCTCTTGATAACTCCGCTCCGAAGGCGACGACGCCAGCGCCTCGCCCTCGTCGAATATAAGCCGTTCGAGCAGCCCCCAATCAAGTCGGTCGACGAATGCCTGACTATGAAGATCGACGATGTCGTTCGGACGGTAGGCATAGAGCTTCATTACCGCCAGGTCCTCCAAGGATGGCGTAAAGTACCTGATAAAACGCGCCCCAATATCCAAGGGAATCAAACGATCTTCGTAATTGAATGGCATCTGATTACAATATGCTACCGCCATACCATTCACCTCGGGGTATCGAGCTATGATCTCGCGGAGGCACCTGTCTGCCTCAAACACATCAATGTCATGTGTAACCGACCGATTCGTCACATCGTTTAGCATGAAGGCGCTTCCTCCCACCAATACAACGCTCGGCCTATCGTCTCTTGGACCTATTTCCAGCTCCGCCTCTTCGTCAATGCCCAAAAGAGTCTGCTCTAAATCCTGCTTATACATAGCAAAATCCTATTTTTATTCATCATCAATAATACTATTCAATCGCACGGCAGGACCCGCAGGATGCAAGAATTTTACTCGTGGCGATAATCCCTACACCCTAGAAGTCCTAATGTGACAAACGCTAACTCTCCCAGCTGGCGTGGATGGTTGCTGCGACATCGCCTAAGCGCTGGCCGAGAGCCGCCAAGTGTTCAAGCACCTCACTGGGCGAGGCGCCGTTGAGAATGCACGTAAGGGCATATGAGGCCAAGAAGATTGCCGCGAGTCCCAACGGGATCAGCACGATCATCGCCAGCGTACGCAGGCGCTGGCCCCAGCGACGGCGACGCGAACGTCGCTTGTCGAACGCAAGCTCCTGCGCATACGAATCTTGTTGTACGGAATAGTTCTCTGGCGCCGATCCGCCCGCAGGCGAAACCGGGGGCGCAGCGTTTTGCGCACGAGGCTGGACGGCCACCCCTTGCATTTGCATCTCCATAAGCCGTTGCTGCTGGCGTAACATGCGCTCGGCTTGTTGCTGCGGGGTCTCAAGAAACAGATCCATGTTGGCCTCCTCAATCGGAGCATTCGACGCTTACGCCCAGCATCCCGCACCGCCAAGGCCACGGCAACGCAATCCGTAGCAATAGCTGCAAAGTTTCTTGTTGACAAAAGCTGTCGAAAACCTCAACAACTCCCCTACCAGCACTTTCTTTGAGCTTTTTTATCGAATGATCTTTTGCCCTTCCGCCAACCCGCAAACTAACCAAAAGCTGACCAAAAGCTTGACGAAAAGTGTGGAGACAGGGACCCCACACAAAAACGTGCCGCCCCAAAAGGGGCGGCACACAAACTTCTAATCAGCTTTTCAGTAACGAGCACGCGACGACCCAAAGCCGGAGCGCAGGGCGGGGGAAATACCTTTGCCTCGCGCGACCCTGCGGAGCCGTGAGCGAGAGGGAAAGGTATTTCCCCCGCCCTGCGCTCCGCAGCAGCCAGCGCCACGCGCTAGTAGTTCACCACTTGCTCCTCAAAGTACGCCTTGGGGTGGTTACACACCGGGCACACCTCAGGCGCCTCGGCACCAACATGCAGGTGCCCGCAGTTCAGGCACTTCCACACCTTCACGCCCTCACGCTCAAACACCTCGCCCGACTCGATGCGCTCGACGAGCTTGTTGTAGCGCTCCTCGTGGGCCTTCTCGACGGCGGCGACGCCACGGAACTTCTCGGCGATCTCGGCAAAACCCTCCTCCTCGGCGGTCTTGGCAAACTCGTCATACATCGTGGTCCACTCGTAGTTCTCGCCCGCGGCGGCGTCGCGCAGGTTGTCCAGAGTGCCCGGAACGGCGCCGTCGTGCAGATATTTAAACCACAGTTTGGCGTGCTCGGACTCGTTACCCGCCGTCTCGGCAAAGATATTCGAGATCTGAACGTAACCGTCCTTTTTAGCCTTGGATGCATAGTAGCGATACTTGGTGTGCGCCTGGGACTCACCGGCAAAAGCGGTCTCAAGGTTCTTCTTGGTTTGGGAGCTCTCAAAATCCATAGGTGTACTTCCCTTCAATACATGCCGCCCATAGGCTTTGAGCGGCCTTATTTTATGGTACCCCCTGCCGAAAATCTAAACCTTACAATCCTGTTCTTCAGATTTGCACGGGCTAAATGCTCAGCCAGCGATCGCCCTCGGCTCGGCAAAAGCCCTCACGCTCCAGGTCAGCTAGAATACCCGCGATCAAGTCGCACTCGACCGGCCCGCGACCGGCTGCCGCTTCCATCTCGTTAACGCCCACCACGGTATCAGCAAGCGTAATCCCCGCCGGTTGGCCATCGCGCGCTGCCAGCAACATGCGCACGATATGCGCGCGCTTTTGGCGACGTGAGCCCTCAAACTTTGATTGACGGCTATAGCCCGCCGAGCGCCTGGACGGATTGGGCAACGTCTTTTTTAGATATGCGCCGTAGTCCAGCAACGCGTAATACCACGCGCGCGGCGTGTCGGCATCATCGAGCGGCACGGCAAAGGGAGCGATCTCGTCGGTCGCCGCACCGGGGACCGCCGGACAGGCCGCCTGAATCAGCGGCACCAGCTCGCGGTCGGGAACAGCCGGTACATCGGGAAAGAAGTGATGCAGAAAGACCGTGCGCACGTTGGTCTCCAGATACACGCCTGGAAGGTCAAACGCGAACGACCGGATACCTTGCGCCGTTGCCGGGCCAATACCAGGCAGAGCGACCAAGTCACGCGTCTCACGCGGAAACTCACCGTCCCAGTCCTCCACAACGCGCTGAGCGGCCTTGTGGAGCGCCAGAGCGCGTCGGTTGTAGCCCATGCCCTGCCAAGCGTCCAAAACATCGGAAGGCGCGGCTTGGGCAAGCGCCTGCACGGTCGGAAAGCGATCGAGCCACGCCGGCATACGCGTCTCCACGCGTGGCACCTGTGTTTGCTGCAACATGACCTCGGAAAGCCAAATGATGTACGGATCGCGCGTGCGGCGCCACGGAAGGTCGCGATAACGCAGGACCCCTTCCGAACGAATCATCGAACGAAAGGGGTCCTGAATCATATCTATGCTCCTTATGCGGCGCTATTCCTCCCGGCATGTATACGCACAGGTGGCGTACTCGGGAAACGCTTCGCGGTCGGCGAACTTGGGATCGACGGCCGGGAACTGGCGGTGAGCGACGATGTCGCCGAGCGAAACGGAATCGAGGTAGTCGCGCATCAATGCTTGAGCTCCGGCCCACAGGGAATGATAGCAGCACGTGCCCATGCGCGCACAGTCGCCATCGGGTGCGGTGCAATCATTCATAACCATAGGGCCCTGAACGGCCTCGACGACCTGACGAATGGTAACGTCGTCCGGACTGACCTTGAGACGCATGCCACCGTGGACGCCACGCAGGCTCTCCACAATACCGGCCTGGACCAAACCGTGCTGAATCGAGCGGGCAAACGAATACGGGACATTGACCTCTTCGGCAGCGGTGCGAACAGAAAGCAAACGCTCCGGATCCTCGGCAAGCATCGCCAACATACGAAGGGCGTAATCAGTCTTCCTCGATATGTCCATTTTTCCCCTTTCAAGGAATACGAACAGCTCGAACGAGCTCCGGGGCCGAGCTTGTGTCGAGATGCTAAATGACCGCAGGACATCCAAATGGTAAATCGGATATCCACCGAATGCCGCGCTTGGAGCGAAATGCATCAGATGCGGCCCACAGTGCAATTTAGTATAACCTAACCCCCTGCTTCGTTGAACAGGTGTTGCGCAACAAAGCTGTTGTTTAGACAGATATGCTTATTAGATTTTACTTGCGTTCCCGAAGGGGCGGGGATTCTGGGCGAAGATGCGCCAGGGCGATCGTTCTATCGAAACAAAGTGCATCAAACGCAAAAAGCCACGTCCGAAGACGTGGCTTTAATTGCGTTGGCGGGAAGTACGGGGCTCGAACCCGCGACCTCCGACGTGACAGGCCGGCGCTCTAACCAAACTGAGCTAACTCCCCAGGCAGTCGTTCGCGTTTGTTTCCGCTCGCGTGCGCTGCGGGGATTAGTATACACAGAAGTCTGTCCGCCGCGCAACAACTTTTTTGAAAAAGTTTTTCGGGCCCCTCCGGGAGGGTCTCCGGGGCCGAGGGCGGGGGTTAAGTTTGCTGCTCTACAGTCCTGCGCAAGACGGAAAGCACATTAAGTGCTTTCCTTTGCGTGCGGAACTCGCGACAAACTTAACCCCCGCCCTCGGCCCCGGAGACCCTCCCTGCCGTCACTTTGTCCAAACAGTTCTTGCTCCTCGCCGCTTCCGCGGCTCGAGGTCCCCGTTCTCCGCGGTGAGGTTGGTCTGATTATTCTTGTTGAAACTCGGCCTTTGGCTCATAAAAAAACGGGGGATGCGGTTTTACATCCCCCGTTTTTGTTGCGGTTAACCTAGGTCAATAAACTTGGTGCTTATGACATGGCCGTCTTTTACGAGCATTCTGGCCATGGTGGGGCCTCGGGTGCCTCTGGGATAGCTGGCGCTACCTGGGTTGAGGACCAGGCAGCGACCCACTTGGGCTTCTTTGGTTACGTGGGTGTGGCCGTTGATGGCTACGTCTACGGATCCCACCGGAAGGTCTTCGCGGTAGTGGGCTACGGCGAATTTGAGGCCTTCGTAAGTAAAGAGCGCAAGACGGTCTACATCGGGGCCGTAGTCGCGGTAGTAATCGTTGTTGCCCAGTACGGCCCGCACGGGGGCGATGGTGCATAGGTGCTCGTAGTCCATCTCTGACGTAAGGTCGCCGGCGTGGATAATCAGGTCTGCGCCCTCAAGCTCATCCAAGAGCGCAGGCGATAAATAGCCGTGGGTGTCCGAGATGATGTCGATACGCTTGGCGCTTGCACTGTTCATGGGATCCCTTCCGCAAAAAAACGATTCGGCAGATACATACAAAAAAGGCCCCACGGCTCCGCAGACGATGGGTCTACAGGGCTGCGGGGCCAGTGTGCTAGAGGCTCAGGGCCTTCTTGAGCGGCACGACGCGGCGGCGCGAAACCGGCACGCGTTCGTCGACGCCCGTAATGCCCAGCTGGATAGCGCCCGAGGGAACCGTCTCGACGTCGGTAACACACGCCAAGTTGACGATATAGCGGCGGTGAACGCGGAAGAAGCCAAAGTCACAGAGCTTGGCCTCGAACTGCGCCAGCGAGGTCGTCGACAAAAAGCGATCGTCGACCGTATAGATGCAGGAGTAATCGTCCTTGGCCATGATAAAGCGAATGTCGTCCACAGGAATGAGGACCTTGCGGCCGCCCTTTTCCACCGGGATGCGCTCGATGGTCACCTTGCTGTCCGTGACAGGCTTAGCGCGTTGCATAACCTTATCGATCGCTCGATCCAGACGAGCCTCCTCGACCGGCTTCATCAGATAGTCGACGGCATCCACATCAAAGGCCTCGACCGCATGGTCGCTGTATGCGGTTACAAATACGATCGCCGGTGGATTCTTGAGCTTGTGCAGTGCCTCGGCAAGTTGCAAGCCCGAAGCGCCAGGCATCGAAATATCGAGGAACACGACATCGACGCGACTCTCCATAAGCATCTCGATGGCGGAGCGAACGCTCGACGCTTCTGTGATCGTGCCGATCTTGCCCGTCTGCTCGAGCAAGAAGCGAAGTTCCGAACGGGCCGGGGCCTCATCATCCACAATCATCGCACGCAGCATAGGGATAAAACCTTTCGTCAACAAACTACGTCGGGCATACGCCAACTAGCGTTAAACCCGTAACCAATTATTCTACTCTTGAATGTCGAAGATGCTCTCCGACAAATCGAGATGCAGAAGCACTTTAGTGCCCTTGCCCGGCGCCGATTCGACACGCGTATAGGAGTGCGGCCCATAAAAGCGATGGATGCGCTCCGAAATATTGTGCATGGCCACACCGGCGCCGCCACCCTGGGGAGAGCTGGCGTCGGGACGGGCAGAGCGCTCGTCAAACAGTCTGGCGGCGGTACCCTCATCCATGCCCACGCCATTATCGGCCACGGCAATCAAGATTGCATCCTCGCCGTCTTGGTGAACGGTCACGTCGATCCTCAGGGCGTCGTCATCGCCCATACCATGACGTACGGCGTTCTCGACAATCGGCTGGATCACGAACGCCGGCACCAGCGTATCTTCCACGTCCTCGGACACATCGAACGTCGCAAGCACCCGGTCCTCGCCAAAGCGGGCCTTCTCAAAGGTAAGGTAGCGCTTGGTCTGTGCGACCTCGCGCGACACGGGAATGAGCGAGCCCGAGTTGTCGAGCGTGGCGCGGTAGAACGACGAGAACTCGCGCAGCAGCTCGCGGGCGCGCAGCGGGTCGGTGCGCGTAAACGATGCAATGGTGTTCAGCGTGTTGAACAGGAAGTGCGGGTTAATCTGCGCTTGCAGCGCACGCACCTCGGCGCGCGCCGTGAGTTCCTTTTGCACCTCGAGCTCGTGGATGGCGAGCTGCGTGGACAAGATCTCGGCAAAGCCCGAGGCAAGCGCATACTGGGTACGGTCGACGGCGCGCGGGGTCTTGTAGTAGAACTTGAGCGTGCCGACGGTACGATCGCCTACCTTGATGGGGGCGATAATGCCGGCGGGAACTTGGTTGTGCGAGCCGTCCGAGCCCACGACATCCACCATACGGTTGAACGACTGCACGATGCCATGTTCGATAACGTAGCGTGTGGCAAGCGTGTGGATGGGAGAATCTGGCAGTAGTTTTTCCTCAAACTCTCCCGCGCAGGCAAGCACGTTGCCCTCGTCGGTGATGGCCACCGTCATGGCGCGCGTCTCGGGCAAAATGCGCCGGCACACCAAACGCGCCGACTCCTGCGTCAGACCGCCCTTAATGTCCTCGAGCATGGCCGAGGCCACCGAGAGCGTTTCCTCGGTGTACTGAGAGCGCACCGAATCGGGATTGAGCGTCAAAAAGATAAAGATACACAGAAAGATGCACAGCAGTGCGCAGGCGATCACGGTCGCGATTGGGTCGATTCCGGTCACCAGGGCAAAAATAAAGTACATCAGCACGCAAATGGCGCAGACAACGGCGATGATACGAAAGATTGATATTGAACTATCGCGCTGGGCGCGGCGGTCGATCATTCAGTCCCCTCCAGGATGCTGGTCAGTTGTGCGTCACGCCAGAGACCGTCCATAATCTTGGGCCAAAAGCTCTGGAAACGCAGGTAGCTTGCGGCGTTTTGGCGCGCGTAGGTCTTTGCCTCGTCAATACCGTGGCGCCAAATGCGAAGGTAGCCCTCGTGCTCGCGGGTAAACATGCTGCGGACCATAGCGGTCTTGCGCACGCGGTCGTCGAGCTCGCGCGAAATCCACGGGCCCGGGTAGGGCATGAGCGATGCCGCCGTAACGGGAATGAGCTCCTTTTGATGCGCGGCGAATGTCAACTTGGCCCGTTCGTAGTACCAACGGTATACATCCTGCATAAAGCGCGGTGAGCGCTTTTCGGACTCCGGAGGCAGGTGACGAACGGCCCACTCGTTGTCAAACCACACGTCATAGCCAAACATGCGCATGTTAAAGAGGTAATCCAGATCCTCGCCACGGGTGATAAACGGATCAAAGGCCACACGCGTAAAGGCGCGGGCGTGCAGGGCCATCAGGCCGCCGCACACGTAGTTGGAGCGCGAGATGCGGGTGCCCGAGAGCGCCTTTTTCATCCAACGGTTGAACTCGATGCGCTTGGTCCACCAACGATGGCAGATGCCCACCTTGTCCGTGGGCGCCAGCGGGGATCCGTCGCGATCGTAAAAGTAACCGCTCTTGACCAAAATCGGCAGGCCCTGACGCGTCTGCTGGCCCAGCGCATAGGTCGCGCGCTTCATAAAGTCGGCGTCGATGACAGTCTCATCGTCATCCAAAAAGATAACCGCGTCATGCCCCAGCACAGCGGCACAGGCTAGCCCCATGTTGCGGATGGCGCCGTAGCCTCGCAGACTCACGCACTCGCCCGAACCCTTGGGTGCGATCTGAGCAACCCGGTCTGCGATGCGCGAGGCCTGGGTGTTGGTGACAACGGTGACCTTGAGCGTGGGATGCGCGTCGACAATCTCGTGCACGCGCAGCGACACATCGGCTGTGGCAGAAACGGGACAGACCACCAAAAGGATGATGCGCGGGATGTCACGTACCTGCTCAAGCGAGGCCAGGCAGCGGTCGAGTTCGGGATTGTCGGCGTTGAGTCGTGTCGAATGGTCATAGGTGCCAGGAGCGTTTGCGCGAGCGTCATCGCCCGCCCAATACGTTGGAATCACGACCGTGGCGTTCATGCCTTACCCTCCCTGCAACACAAAAACGGGACGCCGCCAAACACAGGCGACGCCCCGCGACCTAGCTGACTCCATCATACCCACTTGGGCTAATCATTGTTCGAAAGTCAGAATGTTTATTGCGGATAACCCCAAAAGAGTATCGCGGCGGACGCAATTACCGGCAGGTTCCTATGCGGCCTGCTCTGCCGTCTGAGACATGCGGGACAGACGGACCAGCAGCACAAAGCCAACGACCAGCAGCACGCCAATGGAAAGGACGCCCAGCGACGGGTTGCCGGTCAGCGAGGTAACGACCGACACCAGAAAGGTGCCCATAACGCTTGCGTAACGACCAAAGATGTCAAAGAAGCCATAGTACTCGTTGGACTTTTCCTTGGGGATAATGCGGCCGAAGTAGCTGCGGCTCAGCGCCTGCACGCCGCCTTGGAACAGGCCGACCAAAATGGCAAGCACCCAAAACTCAAAGGCGGTCTTGAGGAAGAACGCGGCAAAGAGCACGATGCCCATATAGGCGGCGACGGCCACCAAGATCATATTGAGCGTGCCCACGCGACCGGCAAGCTTGCCGTAGATGATGGCGGACGGGAAAGCCACAAACTGCGTAACGAGCAGAGCCAGCACCAGTTGGGTCGAGTCGATGCCCAAAGCCGATCCATAGCTGGTTGCCATGGAAATGACCGTGTGCACGCCGTCGATGTAGAAGAAGAACGCGATCATGTAGACCAGCACGGTCTTGTTGTGGGCGATCTCGCGCATGGTGTGTCCGACCTCGGAGAACACGCCGCCCACGATGTGGCCGATGGTGTCCTGGGGACCACGCTCGCGACCGTACTTCTGCTTATAGGTGCGAATGAGCGGCAGGGTAAAGATGAGCCACCAGGCGCCGGTGATGACAAACGACAGACGCGTTGCCAGCATGGTGGGGATACCAAGAGCGGAACCACCCATGATAAGCGCCAGGCAGATGATGAACGGCACGGTGGAACCGATGTAGCCCCAAGCATAGCCCGAGCTGGACACGGCGTCCATGCGCTCGTCGGTGGTAATGTCGGGCAGCATGGCGTCGTAGAACGTCATAGAAGAGTTAAGGCCGATGGTGCACAGCACGTACACGGTCAAAAATGCCATGGCGGACATTGGGATAGCCTGCGCCAGGCAAAGAACCAGGCCCGTGAGGAAGAAGCCCAAGAAGAACTTAATCTTGTTGCCGGCGTAATCGGCAAGCGCGCCCAGAATGGGCATGAGCATGGCAATGACCAGCGAGGCAATCGTCTGCGCGTTGCCCCAAGCGACCACCAGGTCTGCCGAGGAAGCACCGGTATTGATGGCGTTAAAGTAGATGGGCACCACCGAGGTATTGAGCAGCACGAGGGCCGAGTTTCCCACATCGTACATAACCCAGTTACGCTCGAGCTTGGTGTATTTCATGGACAGGGACCCTTCGTATTCGCCCGATATGCAGCTAGTTCATCGTACCCCAATTGCACGGAGGCGCCGGTAAGGATTCGGCAAAGAGACAGGAGCGGACCCTACTCCTCGCGGTCGAACTCCTCGTCGGTGCCGAGCACGCGACCGCTGTAGTTGACGTGACTGGTCACGGCCTCCATGTCACCGGTCTCGATAAAACGTGCGACCGTGCACTCGTAATCGACCAGCGCGCGGTCAAAGACCTCGGGGAAACTCTCATTCGAGACCTCATCGGTAAAGGGATTCTTCCACGCCAGATGACCCAGATTGCCAGTGCGCTCGGGCAGCTCCGTCGTCACGCGATGGGCAAGGCCGTCGAGCAGCGAGTAGTCGTGCACCAACCCCTCAACCAGCGAGATCGCGCGCGTCTTTACGGAGTCGGCCGGCTCAATCGCACGGTAAAGTCGCTGCATATTGGCAACGGCAGCACCGTACTCCCCCGCCGGAATGTCAATGCCGTACACGCGTCCGGCAACATAGCTCATCAGCACGCCGGCCACGCGACTGATGCGATCGGTGGTGACGATCTCGCCCGCCGGCGGGTAATCGTCGACCGTAGCGCCATCGCGCTTAAGCTGCAGCATCAGTACATCCAGGTCGCTCTCGATCACGGCATGGACCTGACTGCTCGAATCCTCAAGCTCTGAATCGGACTCCACGATGCCAAACTGCTGCTCATAGACAAAGGGGTGGGCGTTGCGGTCGAGCACGTAATGAGACAGCAGACCCAGCGCAAAGGCGCGACCCAAGCTGGCGTCGCGCGGCAGCAGATGCGACACGCCGTCGCGCAGGCACGCGAACTGGCGAGACATGCGCGAGCGATGCATGACCTGCGCCAGCAGCGTACAGTCGGAAACACGCGGTGTCAGAATGTGGAAGAAAAACGGGTCGGGGCCCTGGTTGCCCAGGATAAAGGCAATACGCTCCTCGTCGGACGTGATAACGCCCTGCGGAAGACGGTCGATGCTTTCCTCGCCAAACAGATGATGCGTAATGAGCGCAGGCATAATGATCCTTTCGATTTCATTCGATGCCACCCATTATGCCCACCGCGCGCCCGTGCCAAACCTGCGGCGGTAAACGGTGGCGTGCGGACCGCTTACGCAAGCCCCAGGTGCGTCTTAACCTCGGCGGCGCGACGGCGGGACACGGGCACCGTCGAGGTCACGCGATCGAGCCTGAGCTCCATCAGGCCCGTGGAGCCGATCTCGACATTGTGCACGTCTTCCAAATTGACCAGATAACTGCGGTGGACACGGATAAAGCCCTCGGAGGCCAGGCGCCGCTCGAGCGAGGAAATCGACTCATTGATCAGGTATGTTCCCTCGGCGCAGACGGCGTTGCAAAAATCGGCGCGTGCCTCAAAGTAGCAGACATCCGCCACGGGAATGAACACCTTTTTACCCCCACGATCCACCGTCAGGCGAAGGGGCTGGCGCGGGGTATGGACAGCGCGGCGAACACCCAGGGCGGTTTCGATCTTGTCGAGCGCCTTCGACAGGCGCGCGTCCTCGACCGGCTTGACGATGTAATCGACGGCATCGAGGTTATAGGCATCGGCCGCATACTCGGCAAATGCCGTCACAAACACCACGACCGGCGGCGTCTTTAGGTTCTGCAGCGTCTCGGCAAGCTCGATTCCCGAGCGACCGGGCATCGTGATATCCAAAAACAAGACGTCGGGCTTGTTCGACAGGATCGATTCCACAGCCTCGGTGACATTGCCCGCCTCGGCAATCTGGCCCACACGCGCATCCTTTTCCAACAGATAACGTAGCTCAGCCCTAATAGGGGGCTCGTCATCAACCACCAAGATGTTCCATCCCTCGGACATATGCGCTTCCCCTCTTTTTTTCTCTCAATCCAACCGCGCGCTACACCTTCATCGGCGCCGGCTCATGCGGCTCGCCGTTCAGCTCGACGATGACCTGTGTTCCCACGCCTTCCTGGGACTTCACGCGCATGCCAGAATCTTCTCCGTAAAAGAAATGGATGCGCTGAAGCACGTTGAAGAGCGCCAGGCCGCAACCTCGCTTGATGGATCCGTCGGCGGTAATGCTCTCGGGCTCCTCTCGGCGATGCTGCTCAAACAGATGCGCGCAGACTTCTTCGCTCATACCGATGCCGTCATCTTCGACGATGATCTCCAAGCCGTCATCGGTCTCAAAAGCCCTAACACGAATAGAAAGCGGCTCGGTCTCGCGCTGCGCATGCTTGATGCAGTTTTCGAGCAACGGCTGCAAGATAAACGGCGGCACCATGCAATCGCGCACCTCAAAGTCGATATCGACCGAGACGCGCAGACGGCCGTCGCCATACCGGGCCTGCATAAGATTGATATAACGGGTGCCCTGTTCCACCTCATGCTCGAGCGTGGTGAGCGTATCGGAGTCAGAAAGCGTCTGACGATAGTAATTGGAAAAATCGATGAGCAGCGATCGCGCCTTGTCGGGCTCGGTTCGAACGAGCGACACGATCGTGCTAATGGTGTTGAACAGAAAATGCGGGTCGACCTGCGACTGCAGGGCCCGAAGCTCCACGCGGGCTGTGAGCTCGTCCTGGCGCTCGAGCTCAAAGCTGGCGAGCTGCGTGGAGATGAGATCGGCAAAACCCGAGGCCAACGCCGTCTGGCGCATATCGATGCTGCTCAGGCGGGGATAGTACAGCTCGAGCGTACCCACGCAATGCCCGCGCACGGTAAGCGGCGCGACAATGCCGGCGCGCAGGCGGGGAAAATAGCCGCCCGTCTCATTGGAGGCGTCGCGCGAAAATACACTCTGCTCGCCGGACTCGATCACGTTGAGCGTGGTCTTGAGCACAACCGGGGTGCCGGCAGGGCACTTTGCCGAGTCCTCGCCCCAGCTTGCCAACACCTGTTTGCCATCGGTAAAGCAGATGGCAGAGGCGATGGTCTCGGACAGGATAATTTTAGAGGCGCCCAGGGCCGCTTCGGGCGTAAGGCCGCGCGACGTGTAGACGAATATTTTTGATGCGATGGCGAGCGTACGGTCGGTTGCGCTCGATGTGAGGTCGTCGGGGACCACAAAGACATACGAGAAAAAGAAGCACAGCATGACCAGGCCGGCAATAACGACAACGCCCGGAACGGGATTGGGATTATCGGTTAAATCCCAGATAAGCAGCAGGATAAGCGCCGGAACGACAATACCGAGCAGGATGGCCTGAACCACATGCTGGGCCGTACGAAAGACCTTGGTAGAGTTGTAGCTCTTGCCCAGAATCAGCCTGTTTAAATCCACCGTCATCCCCTCTTGTCCTTAGCACCCATAGCAATAAAGAGGGCCGCAAGCGACCCTCTCCATTGCATTATGCAATCAAAAACTGTGTTTTACATCCAGCCATCGACAAACGGTATCTTAGGCGCTGTATTTGTTGGCCTCGCCAAAGGTGCCAGCCTCGACGATCCAGCCGTCCTTCATGATGACGTCCATGTTGTCGGTGTTGAGCACGTGGATGTCGGCGGCGACGTCACCGTTGACAACCAGCAGGTCGGCGCACTTGCCGGCCTCGATGGAACCGGTCTCGTCCTCGATGTGGCACATCTTGGCACCGTTGAGGGTGGCGCAGGTGATGGTCTCGACCGGAGTGAAGCCGATCTTGTCGACGAACTCGTACATCTCCTCGATGGAGCAGGTGCCGTACGGGGTGACGAAGGAGAAGGAGTCGGAGCCGATCGTCATGACGACGCCGCGCTTCTTGGCCTCGCGCAGGCAGTCGTAGTTGCGCTGCAGCTCCTTCTCGACCAGGGTGCCCTCGTACTTGTCGTGCAGCTCGGGGACGTAGACGGGCGGATAGGTGGCGTACCAGGTGGGCAGGAAGGCGATCGTCGGGGTGAAGAAGGTGCCCTGCTCGGCCATGAGGTCCATGGTGCGCTCATCGATATCGAAGCCGTGAATCAGCTGCTCGCAGCCAAAGCGAACGGAGTCGTAGGCGGCGGCGTGGTTGTTGTAGCAGTGACTCCACACGGGGATGCCGACCATCTTTGCCTCTTCGACCACGGCCTGGATCTCCTCGGAGCAATAGTGCTGGTCGCGACCGGAATCCCAACGCCAGATGCCGCCACCGGTAGCCCAGATCTTTATGGCATCGGGGTTCTCGCGCAGGCGACGACGGACGGCCTTGCGCAGATCCCAAGGACCATCGACCTGGTCGCCCCAGGGATGGGATTCCTTGTTGAGCTCCTGGGTGCAGTGGTGGGAGTCACCGTGGCCGGCAACACGGCAGAAGCCGAGTCCGGTGGCCAGAACGCGCGGGCCCTTGAAGACGCCCTTGTCGATGCAGTCGCGAATCTGGATACCAAAGCGGCCGATCTCGCAGACGGTGGTGAGGCCGTGGGTGAGGCAGTCGTAGGCCTGCTTGACGGCGACGGCCTGCTTCTCGAGGAGCGGCTGCATGACCCAGTCGGTGTCATCGTCGGTCAGGTTGCCCGAGAAGTGCAGGTGGGTGTCGATCAGGCCGGGAAGGACGGTCTTGCCGGTGGCGTCGATAACCTCAACGCCCTCGGGAAGGTCCTGCATAGCACCGGCATACTCGATCTTGCCGTTGTCGTCGACGAGAACGAGGGAGTTCTCGACCGTCTCGGCACCGGTACCGTCGATGAGCTTACCGCCAACGATTGCGTACTTAGTGGACATGGTTCCTCCTTATGGATCCATATAGTGGGCGAGGCCATGTTGGGTTATGGCCTCACAAAGCTACCCAAGTGGTGCCGGGTTCGGTGCGCGGAAGAGAGGGGTCCGCGCACCCGATCCGCCCCGGCTAGGCGTTATTTTTTGCGGGAATTGGTGAAGGCCATGAGGGCCAGGCCAACGGCCAGCCAGCCGATCACGATGCTCCACTCCACCATGTTGAGGGAGGCGGGAGAGAACGGGACCACGAGCAGGCCAATGATGACGGCGCAGGCAGCGACAGCGAGGCTGATGCCAAACTTGCCGCCGGGCACCTCGTAGGGACGAGGCAGGTCGGGCTCGGTGAAGCGCATGCGCAGGCAAGCGAGGGCGACCATGCCGCAGGAGAAGATGAAGGCGAGAGCCGACACGTTGGTCAGAGGGATGAGCATGTTCTTGCCCAGGAACGGACCGATGACGGTGATGACGCCCAGAACGGCGCAGGCGAGCTTGGGAGCGCCGGACTTGGGATCGACCTCGGCGAACTTCTCGGGCAGCTGGCCCTTGCGGCCCATGGCGAGCATGATGCGGCTCGTAGCGCCGTAGAAGGAGTTCATCGGGCCCATGGGTCCAAGCGTGGCGATGACGAGCATGGCCAGGTACAGGAGCATGTTGATGCCCTTGAGGCAGGCAAGCGCGGGAACCGGGCTCTTAACAAACTCATGCCAGTCGAGGATGGTGCCGAACGAGTAGATGCAGACCATGTAGAAGCCGCCGGCGGCCAGCAGGGCCAGGGAGATGATCTTGCCGAACTTGTTCCAGTTGAGGCCCTCGGCTGCTTCCTCAGCCTGCTGAGGAATGGTATCGAAGCCGGCGTAGAAGAACGGGGTCAAAACCAGGACCGACACGATGCCGGCGAACAGGCTGGTGCCCTCGGTAGCGGGCTTGCCGCCGCCAGCACCGGTGACCTGGGAGAACACGGGCATGGCGTGTTCCGGCGAACCGGTGAACAGCGAGACGCCCATGGCAAGCAGCATGCCGCAGAGCAGGGCCTTGGTCAGGAAGGCCTGGAGCTTGGCGGCCGAGCTGGCACCGCGGAAGTTGAGGAAGATGACGTAGGCTGCAAAGCCGAGCGCGATCAACGTCGGGAACAGGTAAACGTCGGCGCCCAGGATGGTGTAGAGCTTGACGGCGCGCAGCCACTCAAGGCCGGGCAGGCTGCCGAACATCTCGGACACGAGGGTCGAGATGGCGATGGCCTCCCACGGGCACAGGATGCCGTTGCCCAGGGCCAGGAGCCAGCCAGTGATGTAGCTCATCGTACGGCCAAAGCTACGATCGACATACTCGACGATGCCGCCCGAAATGGGGATAGCAGCCGTGAGCTCACCGAAAACAGCTCCGACGGGCACGAGGAAGATCGCGCCCAAGAGGAATGCGATCATAGCGGGAACGGGACCGCCGCCCACGACCATCCAGTCGCCGACCTGCAGAACCCAGCCGGTACCGATGATGGCACCGAAACCGATGGTGAAGAAGTTCCAGAGCGAAAGCGTTTTCTTCATGCCACCGTTACCTTCGACTGCAACTTCTGCGTTCTTGTCCGCCATTGTTCCCCTCCTTTCCTTATTGACGCCTCTTTGGCGTCACCCCTTGCGCGGTCTGTTTTGCCGCGCACTTTTATTTCGTGGCTTTAAGATACGGCCTCGGCGTCGCGCTACCGCTTATGGCTCGACCGAAGGCAGAACTCGCATATGAGTGGCGCCGTTTTTGGGACGAACGGCACGGTTTGCCGCTCATTGTTGTCGCCCGTCCGACGGGCGTACGCTCATTGGACGCATATAGAAATGTTTTTGAGGCCGTGTGTTTTGCGCCTTTCGTACCGTTTACCGAGCTTTTGACGCTCGGACCCATTTGTTGCACATCCTTTTTGTAGGATAGACAGGTTATACATGAGACAAGGCGGTACGAATGGCATACGGATACAACGACGGTGATCAACGGCGACAAAGCGTTCGCCTTGCTGGCCGCACCACGCCGATGCCCAGAAGTGCCACGAGCAGCAATCCGCAACGCCCTCAAGAGCAACCCGGGCCTTCGTCTCGGCAGCAGACAAACAGAACACGGCAGAGCGGCCGTCCGAGCACGGGCACAAGCGCACAGCAAGATAGCCGCTTGGGCGCGCGCACTCGACAGCGCCAAGCCGAGGTTCCGCAACTGCGCCGCAACGGCGCACGTCAGCCCGGCATCCATATCAACCGCTTCTTTTCGCATCCCCAAGGCGGACGCGACGGCAAGCCCTACCGCTCGACATCGTACGTGAATGCCCCCGCCCTGCCGGCTCGTCGGCTTTGCCTCGCACTGTGCTCTATCCTCATCTGTCTGGTCTTTGTGCTTATGAGCTCCTGTATGTCCCACGGCTCGGCCGGTCTCGAGCCCACCGCCGAGGACAAGCTGCTCAAGGCCCCCGTCGCGCCCGGTTATTCTTTCGCCTTTTCGACTCCGCGCTCGCAATGGCAAGCCGGCACGATGCCCCATATCTATCAGATCGACCCTGCGTGGTCGGAGCTGCCCTATGCCGGTGGCACTATTCGCGAAAACGCTTGCGGTCCCACTTGCCTCACCATGGTCTATATCTTTAAGACCGGCCGCACCGATATGACACCGGTCGACATGTGCGCCCTTTCCGAGGCGGGCAACTATGCCCCCACCGGCGCCACCGAATGGTCATTTATGACGCGCGGCGCATGGCAGCTGGGCCTTAACGGAACGGAGCTTCATAACGATCGCGACTCGATGACTCAGGTGCTGCGTTCGGGAGCGCCCGTCATCGCCGCCGTTCGGCCGGGCACCTTTACCAACGTGGGCCACTACATTGTGCTTTACGGTATTGACGACGCCGACCAGATTGAAGTCTTCGATCCCAACTCGGCCAGCCGCAGCGCCCGACGCTGGGGCGTCGTAGAGGTCCTCAACGAAGTCGAAGCCATGTGGGCCTACTACTAGTCACTGGGGACAGACTTAAATGAGTGGTCTCTGGATGCCCGGAACTGCTGGCACGGAAAGCGCACCCCGCTTTGAAGTTCGATAGCGGGATGCGCTTTCCGTTAGCGGCCTGTTTGGGAAACTGGGGGCCATTTTTCGGGCAAATTCCGGGATGTATTTTCCGGTTGAGGGCCCCGGGGAAACTGTGCCCCATTTTGGATGCTCATTGTGAGATGCACTTTCCGCAGTTGATTGGTGCTACTCATTTAAGTCTGTCCCCAATGACTACCGATAGCAAAAGCCCCGCAGTCGGAGCGGACTGCGGGGCTCATGAAGAGAGGCTAGTCTGTGGGCGCTTTGCCTGGCGCCCACGAGAGATGCAACGGAGTAGGGACTACTCGTGGATGCGGGTACCGGAGAGGCCGGCCATGGTCTCGGCGGCCTTGTCCAGGGCGCCGATGATGCAGGTGCGGCCCTTGCGGGAGCGGGCGAACTTGATGGCGGCGCGGACCTTGGGCTCCATGGAACCCTTGCCGAACTGGCCCTCGTCGGCCAGGCGCTCGGCCTCGTCGGCGGTGAGGTCCTCGAGCTCCTCCTGGTTGGGCTTGCCGAAGTTGATGGCGACATGCTCGACGGCGGTCAGCAGGAACAGGACGTCGGCGTCGCAGTCCTCGGCCAGCAGCTCGCCGCCCAGGTCCTTGTCGATGACGGCGGGAACGCCCTTGTAGCAGCCCTTGTTCTCGTAGTCGCGGACGACGGGGATGCCGCCGCCACCGCAGGCGATGACGATGAACTCGTTGTCGAGCAGGTTGAGGATGGAGTCGGCCTCGACGATCTTCTTGGGATCGGGGGAGGCGACGACGCGACGCCAGCCGCGGCCGGAGTCCTCGACGAAGACCTTGGAGGGGTCCTCGGCCATGAACTCCTTGGCCTGCTCCTCGGTGTAGAAGGGGCCGATCGGCTTGGTCGGGTTCTTGAACGCGGGATCGTCCGGGTCGCACTCGATCTGGGTGACGACGGTGGCGGCGTGCCAACGCTTATAGCGCTTGTGCATCTCGCGGCCGATGCCCTGCTGCAGGTGGTAGCCGATGTAGCCCTGGGACATGGCGCCGCACTCGGGCAGCGGCATCTCGGGGGTGCCGATGGCGTCGTGGGCGGCGGCGAAGGCGTTCTGGATCATGCCGACCTGCGGGCCGTTGCCGTGGGTGATGATGATCTCGTTGCCCTGCTCGATGAGGCCGAGGAGAGCGTGGGCGGTGTTGCTCACGGCCTCGATCTGCTCGACGGGGTTGTTGCCGAGGGCGTTGCCGCCGAGGGCGACGACAATACGATCGGGCTTTCCGTACGGTTTACTCATAGTGTTCGTTCACTTCCCAGCTACTAGCGAAGCGTCGCGTACATCATGGCCTTAATGGTATGCATGCGGTTCTCGGCCTCCTGGAACACGCGAGACTGCGCGCTCTCAAAGACCTCGTCGGAAACCTCCATCTCGGTCACGCCGAACTTCTCGGCAATCTCGGCGCCGATGGTGGTCTGCGTATCGTGGAAGCTCGGCAGGCAGTGCATAAAGATGGCGCCGGGGTTTGCCTTGGCCATGACCTCGGGCGTTACTCGATAG
Organism: Collinsella sp.; assembly: GCA_019419605.1. Classification (GTDB taxonomy): domain Bacteria; phylum Actinomycetota; class Coriobacteriia; order Coriobacteriales; family Coriobacteriaceae; genus Collinsella. Next base: position 9,698 of record DXZP01000005.1, on the reverse strand, counting down.
GGAGAGAGAAGATCGATTCGGCTCTTCCACAGCTCCTCAGCCTGGCCCATACCGACCCAAACGTCCGTATAGATCACGTCTGCATCCTTGACGCCCTCGTCGATATCCTCAGTGAGCTGGATCGTGCAGCCATTCTGAGCGGCGATCTCCTGGCAGCGCTCAAGAAGCTCGGGATCGAAGTGCGTGGCGCCCTCGACATCGCCCTTGGGTCCGCAGGAGCAGAAGTTAATGCCGAGCTTGGCGCAGATAACCATCAGGGAGTCGCTGACGTTGCCCTGCTCCTTGCCCATATAGGTGAGCTTCATGCCGCGCGTGTCGCCAAACTCCTCACGCATGGTAAGAATGTCGGCAAGGGCCTGGGTGGGATGGTACTCGTTGGTCAGACCGTTCCAGACGGGAACGCCAGCCTTGGCGGCAAGCTCCTCGACGATTGACTGGTCGGAGCCGCGATACTCAATACCGTCATACATGCGACCGAGCACGCGGGCGGTATCCTCGATGGACTCTTTCTTGCCCATCTGCGACGAGCCGGGGTCGAGGTAGGTCACGCCCATACCCAGGTCCATACCGCCGACCTCGAAGGCACAGCGCGTGCGCGTTGAGGTCTTCTCAAACAGCAGGACAATGTTCTTGCCCTCGAGAAAGCGGTGCGGATAACCGGCGCGCTTCATATCCTTGAAGTTCTTTGAGAGGTCGAGCATGTACTCGATTTCCTCGGACGTAAAGTCAAGCAGGGTAAGAACGCTTCGACCAGAAAGATTAAGAGCCATGATTTGAGTCCTTTCGATTGTTGGAACACACAAGGAGGGATGGGCGGCGCAGACGCACACGCGCCGCCCAGATACGCTAACGCTGACTAGATTTCCTCACGCCAGAACGGCATGGTCATGCAGCGCGGGCCGCCGCGACCGCGAGAAAGCTCCTCGGAGGGAGCGACGAGCAGCTCGACGCCAGCCTTGTAAAGAGCATCGTTGGTGACAACGTTGCGCTCATACACGCAGACCTTGCCCGGTGCGACCGCAAGAGTGTTGGAACCATCGTTCCACTGCTCACGGGAGGCCTCGATCGGATCGCCGCCACCGCACTCAATCATGGTGATATGGTCCATACCCGTCGCAAGCTCGAGGATATGCTGCAGGGTGCCCTCGAGTTCCTCGATATGCACCTCCCCCTCTGCATCGCCCTTGGTCAGGCGGTAGGCACGAAGCGTCTGGTAGATGCCGGGATAGACCGTGAACTTATCGCGATCGACCTGCGTGCAGACGGTGTCGAGGTGCATGTAGGCGTAGCCGTGCGGGATCTTGATGGCATAGATGTTCTCGATCTCGGCCTCATCGGAACCCCAGAACATATTCTTGGCGAGCTCATCGATGGCCGCAGTCTGGGTGCGCTCGGAAATACCGATGGCGAGCGTCTTGGCGTTGATGTTGAGGATATCGCCGCCCTCGATATGCCACTCGCTGTTGTGGTCGTACCAGATGGGGCTACCGGCGTAATCGGGATGGTTGCGCAGCACCGTTTCGTAGAAGATTACCTCGCGGTTGCGCTGATTCCAGTACATGCGGTTCATGGTAGCGCCCTTGCCCACGACAGCCAGAGGGTCACGGGAGAAATACGAGGCCGGCATGGGGAACAGCACCATATCGTCAGCCTTCAACTCCTCGCCGTCCATACTGGCAAGAGAACCGCCAACCTTGGGGATCTCGAGGTCGCGAACGTAGAGGCCGCCCATGGCAGCAAGGACAAACTCCTTGTTGTCCTTAATCGAATCAAGCTTCTCGACAACGGCCTGGCGAAGGGCCGCGTTGGAGATGCCGGACTCACCCATGAACTTCGTCATGAACTCTGCGCGAGTGCCCTCGACTTTGTCAAACGTCTCAGCGAGCAGCTCTTCCATGTAGACGACCTCGGCTCCGGCGCCGCGAAGCAGATCGGTAAATTGGTCGTGCTCCTTCTGGGCATAGTCCAGATAGAAGGCGTCGTGGATCCAGACGCGATCGAAGTCCTCTGCCTTCATGTTGACCAGGTCCATACCGGGACGATGCACGCAAACTTTCTTGAGAGCACCGATTTCGCTGTGGACGTTCAGTCCCTTACTCATTTTTCGTCCTTTCTTTTGATGACCGATTAATTGATTTCAAAAAACCTTATGGGCTACGCTAGGGGGATAAGACCCGACACGGCGGTAAATGCCAAGCAGACGATGCTAACGACCACGAAGAACTTCCACGCGACCTTCCACCACTGACCAAGGGGGATCTTGCACACGCCGAGTCCGGCAACGAGCATGGCGCTCGTGGGCGAGATAAGCGACATGGCCGCGCTGCCCATGGAGAGACCCGTCACAGCGGCCTCGGGATTAAGGCCCATGAGCTCGACGAGGGGTCCAAAGATGGGGATCGTAAGCGCCGCAATACCCGAAGAGCTCGGAACGAGGATCGAGAGCAGGTTGTCGATCACATAGAGAATGCTCGTGAACACAACCGGGGGAACGCCGGCAAGAGCCGTTGCAAGCGTGTTGAGGATCGTGTCGATGATCATGCCGTCATTCGCAATCACAAGGATGCCGCGTGCAAGGCCGACCACAATGGCGGAGAAGGCGAAATCCGCGATACCCTTGACGAACTCACCGGCGATCTCCTTCTCATTCATGCCGGAAACGACACCGGCAAGAAGGGCCATAGCCAGGAAGATGGCAGAGATCTCGTTCATGTACCAGCCCTGGGTCACGAGTCCCCAGATGATTGCAACGAGGCCGAGCACAAAGATGGCCATGACGGCCTTCTGCCTGCCGGTGAACTCACTTTCGAGAAGGTTCCCGTCGGCGCCGAACTCCTCGCGCTTCTTGATGTCGTCATGGTATGCGAGGGAGGATTCGGGGTTCTTCTTGACCTTGAGGGCGTACACCATGACCCAAGCGACGCCAATGGTCGTAAGGACCACGAGCGCGATCATGCGCAGCCAAAGCTGGGGATTGCCCTGGATACCCAGGATTCCCTGAGCGATCAGGACGTTGAACGGGTTGACAGTCGAAGCGATATAGCCGATTCGAGCACCTACAAATACCGTCATAAACGCTGTGATGGAGTCGAAGCCCATGGCCATCATGATTGGCATGAGGATTGCGAAGAACGGGAGCGTTTCCTCAGCCATGCCAAAGGTGCTTCCACCCAGAGCGAAAAGGATCATCAAGATCGGGATGATGAGAACGTCTTTACTCTTGAACTTCTTGACGACACGCGCCACGCCGCTCGTAATCGCACCCGTCGCAGTGATGACCTGGAACGAACCTCCCACAATCAGGATGAACGCAACAACCTCCACGGCCTGCTGGATACCGACCGCAGGGGCTTCCAAAACATCAAAAACACCTTGACGAAGATCGACCTCGTTGCCGTCCTCATCGGTATAGACCTTGTCGATGGGTTCATAAGTACCCGCGACCGTAACCTCGCGACCGTTAACTTCCTGACGTTCAAACGATCCCGAAGGAACCAACCAGGTCATAACCGCAAAAATAGCCATTAAAGCAAGGATGATGGTGTATACATGGGGGACGCGGATACCGCGCTTCTTCTCTGTCTCTGCCATTTCCCCTCCTTAATTCGTTGGTGTAACCTCTGCCGGCGATTTGATTTTTTCATCAGCCGCATCCCCCGCGTGCTTTTCGTCCACCAGCGCGCTGGTTTTCGCTATAAACGGTTTTCTACTTGACGTTATTTATCAATTATTGCTTTGGATTGATATTTAATGTCAATTCCTTGTCTTGAAAAGCATCTATGAATACTCAATTTATGACAAAAGATGAAATGATTTAAAAATATGTCACTATAAGAGTCGAGATAACGCTACATCCGGAACGAGGATTCATGTCTGCTCTCCAGGTCCAAAATGAAATAGGAAAGCTTCAGAAAGCCCTCCTGCACTGCCCCGGCAACGAAACGCGCAACTATCCAGACGGACAATTCAACCAGGTGTTTACGCTGCGCCCCTCAAACAGCTCCTTTGACCTCGAAAAAGCGCTGGCAGAGCATCGCTCCTATTCGGACATCCTAAAGAACGAGGGCGTGGAGCTCTTCTATGTCGAGGATTTGCTCATCGAAGCCCTCGATCAGTCGAACCGGGCCCGCCAGTCTTTTATCGACCTATATATCTCCGAGTGCGGAGTCGGGGGGATCGAGCTTCAATCGGCCATACGCGATCTTCTCGAGGGCGCCAAAAGCTCTCTCGACCTTGTCCAAACAGCCATCAAAGGCATTCGCTACGGCCAGGTCTTTGATACCGAGAGGGAGGCGCATAGTCTCGCGGCACTGACTGGAGACGCTTACCTCCCCGAGGACCTTCTCGTAAACCCGCTTAACACTATGTGGTTCACGCGTGACCCGGTAAGCGTCATAGGAAGCGGCGCAACACTCAATCACATGTACTGGCCAGAACGAAACCGCGAGGTCATCGCCTACCAGACGATTTTTAACTACCATCCGGCCTTTATGGGAACGCCGCAGTTTTTCAAGCACGAATCTACATATCATCTCGAAGGCGGCGACGTTCACAACCTAAACAGTGAAAACGTAGCTATCGGCATCTCGCAGCGCACCGAGCCCCTGGCCATAGACTCGTTGGCACGAGAGGTGCTGTGGAATAAGGACTCGACCATCGAATCTGTCTGGGCGATCAAGGTCCCCTATGACGAACTCTGCATTCACTTAGACACCTATTTCAGCCGTGTCGACTACGATACGTTCCTCATCGATCGAACTTTGCTGGAGGAGGCAGAAGTCTACCGAATCACGCGAGGGAGACGCGAGTGGACGACCCGTGCCGCAATCGTCGAGGGAGGGATCCGCGAGGCGATTGGGATGGCACTTGGCTCAAATAGTCTGAGGTTTATCCTCTGCGGCGGATCGAACCCCGCTGCCGCCGAGCGCGAAAGGGCCAACAATGCCGCGAGCACACTCTGCCTTAAGCCCGGAAAGGTCTGCGTTTACGGGGAGAACACCGAGACCAACGCCGCCCTCGAACAGGCCGGGATAGAACTCGTGCCCATATCGATCTTTGAACTCACAAGCGGCTTTGGCGGGCCCGACTGCCTCTGTCTCCCCTTGGCCCGCTCAATCTAGCCATGGGGGTCGGAGAGAACATCAAGGCCCTTCGAAAGAAGAGCTCCCTCACGCAAGAGGAGTTTGCAAAGCTCATCGGCGTCTCCAAGGAGACCGTATGCCGCTGGGAAAAGGGCCGGTCGGCGATACGTCAATCGACGCTGCAAACAATAACTTCGGTGTTTAACCTGCAGCCTGACGACCTGACCTCAGAGGCCGCAGGTCTTGCAGCACAGAATGAGTTTCCCAAGAAAAGTAGGCCAGAGGAAAACTGCCAGCCGAGCGAAATGTGCGATGCGTTTAAGATCGCGATGAGCAGCGGCAGAACAGGCCTTAAACGGACGGGAACGGTACCATCGCCCCCCTCGCTACTCGCCCGGCATCCCAACTGCTTCTTTGTCCAAATGGACACCTCAGCCATGTCGAAATGCTATCCAATCGGCTCGCTCCTGCTTGTCGATCCTAATAAAAAGCCATGGAATGGCTGTACGGTGTTGGCAATTGCAGACAATTCGAGAATGGTGATCAGGCGCTACAGCGTCGGCACAAATTCGATAATGCTTTCGTCACACTCTTACCGCACGGCCGAGCCCGACATTGTGCTCGACAAGCGCAGGATTAGAATCCTCGGCGTCATTGTTTGGTTTCAAGCCTCCCATGACCTGGGCGAATAATCACTAGAAAGTAGTACTTATTACAGCAAAAGCCCCGCAGTCGGAGCGGACTGCAGGGCTCATGAAGAGAGGCTAGTTTGTGGGCGCTTTGCCTGGCGCCCACGAGAGATGCAACAGAGTAGAGGCTACTCGTGGATGCGGGTGCCGGAGAGGCCGGCCATGGTCTCGGCGGCCTTGTCCAGGGCACCGATGATGCAGGTGCGGCCCTTGCGGGAACGGGCGAACTTGATGGCGGCGCGGACCTTGGGCTCCATGGAGCCCTTGCCGAACTGGCCCTCGTCGGCCAGGCGCTCGGCCTCGTCGGCGGTGAGGT
>DXZP01000005.1:0-3512 GCA_019419605.1 Collinsella sp. | reverse complement strand
TGTTGCTCACGGCCTCGATCTGCTCGACGGGGTTGTTGCCGAGGGCGTTGCCGCCAAGGGCGACGACAATACGATCGGGCTTGCCAAGAGGCTTAGACATTGCTGGAATCCTTTCTGTAAAAGGCCTACAACCCATTAATAACCCGCGTCCGTGCGATACGCGAGTTTATTAAGGTTTATATTCTCTTTATCGCTCATTTTATTCATTTTGAAAATAGCGGAACGGTGAACGGTCGTTTTTATCCGCTCAGCGTACAGAACCCCAGCTCAGATATATCTACGCCATTTACGTGCAACTTTATTTAAATGCAGCGAGGATTATGTCGGATTATGCAAACTACATCTCTGCTAAACACAAAACGGACAGCGCAATATCTTACTCGCACTATACGAGATTCTATGCACTTATAAGACGAGTATGCACCCCTGCAAAAACATGGGGCTTTTCATCCAGCATAAGGAATAACCCATCGCGCTTCACCCCGCGGCAAGCAACCGTGAGCGAGCTGCATTGCGGCAAAGTGTCCAAAAATTCAAAACAGGGATATTGCTTCTGCCCCCAAGGCGTGATACTTTAGCCGAGTACAGCACGGGCTGGGGCGACAGGCATCTGCCGTGAAGTTTGGGTTCGGCGACCCCGTAGCTGTCTTCTCCTTTATCCGCCAGCGAGCCCCTTGAGCGACGGATTGAGGAGGTCCTTACGATGACAAAAATGCTCAAGATCACTCTGAATGACGAGACGTTTCTCGCCGACATGCTCTGGGACAAAGCGCCCGAGACGTGCAGGCTGTTCGAATCGTCCTGTCCGGTCGAGTCGCGCATCTTCTCGGCCAAGATTTGCGATACCGAGGTGACCTATCCCGTATCGGGTCCCATCGCCAACTACGAGTACATCGAGAACCCCGTCTTTAACGAGCCGGCGGGTGCTGTGAGCTGGTACGGCGGTTGGTCTTCGATCTGCATCTTCTTTGATATTTGCGAGCCCTTTGGCACCTGCAACATGTTTGCCCGCATCTGCGAGGCCGACCGCGAGCGCTTTGCCGCCGCTTGCCGCAAGGTCTGGAACAACCAGGGCATGTGCATCAAAAACGAAATCGTCGAGATCGAAGCGGAGGCCTAAACATGATGGATATCGACACCCTGCTTGCACTCGATCTTGCAGAGTACACCACTTCGCTTGAAGCCCTTGCCGACCAAATGATGCTCGAGGAGCCGCGCGATATCGACTACATGCGCCGCCGCAAGCTCGACACCGGCCGCGAATTCGCAGTATGGAACTTTACCGTCGGCTACTGCATGAACGCCGCCGACGTCCTTTCGCTCCTGCGCGCCCAAACAACCGAGAACGCCAACGGCGACACCGCCGACTTGGCCACCCTCAACAACAGCGCTGCGCGCCTGTGCGACTGGTTCTCGGGCGCCTTCGACGTCACCGGCAAGATGGACGACACGAGCGCCATCCTCGCCCGCAGCCGCGACCTCTACGCCCAGGTAGAGACTCACAAGCAGTTTGCCGCCCTCACCCGCGCCACCGAGCGCTATCTAGTCCAGCTTCAATTTTGGGTCGATCGCCAGATTCCCTGGCCGGCCATCAGCGACTTGGTCCACGGCTACCGCTTACGCACCGAATCCGGCGAGACAAGGTAAGCCGTACTAGTAGCATCAACAACATCCCATCGTGGGACCCAGAGGTGTAATCAGGGGGCTGGAGACGCAAATAACGGCGTCCCCGGCCTTTTCGCGTGGCACCGCGCCGGTTCGGTGGTTTTGAGACCTAAGCGAGTCTTTGCTATCTGCCAATTTTTGTATGATTAGGGGCAAATCTATTTGCTAATTTTTGTATGATTTGGGGTAAATCTATTTGCCAATTTTTGTCATTGAGGGGTTTTAATGCTACGCCGCAAAGTCACTGACAGGCTTTTGAACTGGAAGAATAACTCTAATAAGGCCTTGCTTGTTACCGGTGCGCGTCAGATTGGCAAGAGTTATGCAATTCGCGCGTTTGGAAAAAGCAACTACGCTTCGTATTATGAGGTCAACTTGCTGCTCGATGCCGAGGCAAGGGATGCGCTTGTTGGCGCTAAGAACTCCGTTGACTTTATCAACCGTGTGGCCCTTCTTGCGGATGCGCCACTTGTTGAGGGAGATACGCTTATCTTTGTCGATGAGATTCAGGAGTATCCGCAGATCGTCACGCTCATGAAGGCATTGGTCGAGGACGGACGCTTTAGCTATGTCTTCTCGGGGTCTATGCTGGGGACTGAGTTTAAGGGAATCTCTTCTTTTCCAGTGGGGTATGTTGAGCACATTATTATGCGACCGATGGATTTTGAAGAGTTTTGTTGGGCAAACAGCGTCAGCGAGAATGCGCTTGCAGGCATTCGCACCTGCCTTGTCGAGAGGCGTCCCGTCGAAAACTATATTCATGAGGCGATGCTCAAAAACTTTAGAGCCTATATCGTTTGCGGCGGCATGCCGGAGGTCGTACAGAACTATATCGATTCGGGTTATTCACTCGTGAGGACGCGTGAGCTTCAAATTCAGCTGGTCGATCAGTACAAAAGCGATATCTCTAAATATGCATCGACTCGAGCGTTTAACGTTCGCGCGATTTTCGAACAAATTCCCGTTCAGCTTGAGGCGGAGTCCCATCGCTTTATCGTCTCGTCTCTAGGCGAGGGAGCTCGTCTTCAAAAATACGAGCAGGATTTCCTATGGCTGGTGAACGCAGGCGTTGGACTGATGGTCCCCCAGGTGACGGAGGCCCGGAGTCCTCTTAAGAGGACAGAGAAGGCGACCGCCTTTAAACTATACGAGTCTGATACAGGTATGCTCGCATCACGGTATCCCGGCAGCACGGCACGCGCTGTCTACCTTGATATGAAAACCCCCAACCTCGGCGGTCTCTATGAGAACGTGGTCGCGCAGGAGCTTGTCGCCCTTGGAACTGATGCATGGTACTACCAGACACGCGAGGTCGGCGAAGCTGACTTTGTGATCGAAGGCACCCGCGGGCACGTTGTCCCAATCGAGGTCAAATCGGGCAAGAAGGTTCGAGCCCATGCGGCCCTCGACCGTCTGATGAGCGTGAGCGAGTACAAAATTCCCGAGGCCGTTGTGCTGAGCCACGAAAACCTTTGCAAAGAGGGCAAGATCCTTTACGTTCCAATCTATATGACATTCTGTCTCGATGAGTTTATGGAAAAGGACGACCCCAACAACGATTTCTCGTTTGCACCCATATCTCTCTAGGTCATCTGAGTCCGCAACCAGGTCCCCCTCTATGCCCAAAGCAGCGCGTGGTTTCGCGGCAAAGCCGCGAAACAGCGACCGGGATAAAAGGCCCCACCAACCACGCCCCTCGTTCAGCCCCACAATCCGAGGACGTAGTCGTAGCAGGGTCTGAGGGCTAACCTTCGCGGACACTCCGCAGGACGAAAGAACCCCCGCCGCACGTTGAACTGCCTCCCATTTCTTGGACACAAGAAATGGGAGGCTTTATTATGGCTGGA
>DXZP01000049.1:0-10783 GCA_019419605.1 Collinsella sp. | reverse complement strand
GCGCAACGCGTTGCGCTGAGTCCTGAGGCTGTTGCAATGAAAATGAGAATCAAGGGCTGTGACACGCGCCGGTTACCTTTAATGGATATGAGGTGAATGGGGCGATTGTTTTGCTATACTCTCTCCGCACGGGCGATTGGCGCAACGGTTAGCGCAGGTGCTTTACACGCACAAGGCTGGGGGTTCGAATCCCTCATCGCCCACCATTGAATTGGAAACGGTCCTCGCAAGGGGACCGTTTTTGTTTGGGCCCAGCGCATGGGATTCGAACCCGAAAGGGTGCGGAGCTGAGGAAACGCGAAGCGTTTTCCAGCGCAGCACGCGAGGGCCGTAGGCCCGAAGCGAAAGCGGGCGGCGTCAGCCGCACGCGACATCCCTCATCGCCCACCACTGATTTGATAGGCTCCCAGCAATGGGAGCCTTTCTTTTTTGGGCCCAGCGCATGGGATTCGAACCCGCCAGCACATCTGTCACAAAGGCCGTGGCCAAATAATGGCAAAAATGAGTACTGCTACTTTGCTTGCAACATATAAACAGATAGTGTTTGCTTAGGTTACGCAACATATGTCCATTATAAGGACTAACAGTCAGATCAAAATCGTGTATTCATCGCCATTTCGACTTGCCATCTGGCCTTATTAGTCCAAAATTGCTGCTACCAAATCGGTAACAGTACTCATATTTGATGTTTTTTGACCAGCAGGTCTCCCTGCCTTAGCAAATCTAAGGCAAAACGGGCTCCAGACCGCTGAATCATGCCGCATAGGGCACGTCCGCAGTCCGGAACTCGGTCCAAATTGAGTTATTGCGCCGCGTTAGCCCAAAACACCCGACAGGATCTCGATCAGACTGTCCACGTCGGCTTCCTCGCAGACGAGTGGCGGCAGGAAACGCAGCGTATGCGCACCCGTAGCGTTGATCACGGCACCGGCGGCCAGCGCGCGGGCAACAACACCATGCGCGTCGCCCGCGGCATCATCCAAATCACAGCCGAGCATCAAGCCGCGACCACGTACCTCGGTCACGTGCGGCAGCTTGGCGAGCTTTGCCTCCATATAGGCACCCACCTTGGCAGCATGCTCGGCATAATCGCCACGCACAAGCGCGGAGAGCGTCGCGGCACACGCCGCGATGGCCAAGCAGCTACCGCCAAAGGTCGAGCCGTGGTCGCCCGGCTTAAACACGTCGGCAATCTCCTTCTTCGCCACGACGGCACCCATGGGCACGCCATCAGCAATGCCCTTGGCAAGGCTCATGATGTCGGGCTCCACGCCATAGGTCTGGAACGCAAACGGCTTGCCGGAGCGGAAGATGCCGCACTGGACCTCGTCGGCGATAAGCACGGCGCCCACTTCGTGTGCCAGGTCGCGCGCCGTAGCCATAAACTCCTCGGTCATGGGATGCACACCGCTCTCACCCTGGATCGGCTCGAGCATCACGGCACAAATTTCGCTCCCCAGCTGCTTAAAGATCGCACGCAGCTCATCCACATCGTTGGGCGTGCAGGCCACAAAGCCACCCGGCAGCGGGCGGAAGCTGTCCTGCAGCCAATCCTGCATGGTGGCGGCAATGGTCTCGAGCGTACGGCCGTGGAAGCCGCCGCGCATGCACACGATGGTGTTGCCGCCATTACCGGCACGCTTGGCGTACAGGCGCGCGAGCTTCATCGAGCCCTCGTTGGCCTCGGCGCCAGAGTTGGCAAAGAAGGTCTCCCAAACCTGCTCATCCGCAGCCGGGGCACCAAGAGCAGCTGCCGTGGTCTCATCGCCGGCGGCAATGGCATCGGCAAGCACGCGCGCACCATCTACGTCGTCGTTAGCAAGCTTGGACAGCAGCGCCGCGACCTGTCCGCGCTGCTCAATGTAGAAGTAATTGGAGACATGCATGAGCTTTTTGGTCTGTGCCTCGAGCGCCGAGAGCACAGCCGGGTCGCCATGACCTAGGCTGCACACGCCGATGCCGGCAAGAAAGTCGAGGTACTCACGGCCATCGTCGCCGGTGAGCTTCATGCCGTGACCCTCGACAAACTCGACCGGAGAGCGGCCAAAGGTATGCATAACGTAATGGGATTCAAGCGATTGCTGAGCTGCAAGTGACATGGGATGCCTTTCGTTGAGCGCCGGACGGCGCAGGCCTATGGGTGTAGGAATGGGGCGGCTGAGGGTCAGCTAGACCGTCTGAAGCTTCTCGACCTCGTCAAGATTCTCGGTCAGACGCGCAGCAAACGTCGAAAGCGGATGCGGATGCGTATCGAACTCGTAAGCCGTCTCGGTGGAATGGATCACGGTACCGACGCCGGCATCGGTCAGCAGCTCCAGCAGCAGCGAATGCGGCGTGGTGCCGTTGATGATGTGAGCGCGAAATACGCCGCCGGCAAGCGCATCGACGGCCGCGCGCAGCTTGGGAATCATGCCCTTATCGACCTCGCCGCCGTAGAGCATTTCGTTAACCTCGTCGAGTGTTAGGTTGGAGATGAGTGAGTCTTTATCGCTAAAGTCCTTGTACAGGCCGTCGACGTCGGTCAAAAAGATCGCCTTGTGCGCGTGGAGCGCTGCCGCAACGGCACCGGCGGCGGTATCGGCGTTGATGTTGAAGAAACCGCCGTCCTCCCCCGCCGCGACGGTAGCGATAACGGGGATGTACTCGCTATCGAGTAAGCGCTCGATATAGTCGGTGTTAACGTGCGTCACTTTGCCCACGCGACCGAGCTCGGGGTCGAGCGGCTCGGCGATGAGCGTGCCAGCATCGCTGCCCGACACGCCCACGGCCAGGTTGCCGTGGTGGTTGATGGCGGCAACCAGCTCCTGGTTAACCTTGCCGCCCAGCACCTCGCGCACGATATCCATAGTCGCCGGCGTGGTCACGCGCTGGCCGTTCTTAAACTCGACGGGGATGTCGTAGTGGCTCAGCGCCTCGTTGATGGCCTTGCCGCCACCGTGCACGATAACAGGGCGCATGCCGATGATCTTGAGCAGCACGATGTCGCTCATCACGTCGCGGCGCAGCTGCTCATCAACCATGGCGGCTCCGCCATATTTGATAACAACCGTCTTACCGGTCAGGTTCTTAATCCACGGCAGCGCTTCGAACAGCAGCTGCGCGGTTGCTTCGTTGGATTCGTTCGAACGACAATCGCGTGCGAATTTCATAATCTGCCTCGTCTTTCGTATCGTTATCGCGCCGTGCTCCGCTGTCCGCAATCGCGGCAAGATGCGCAGCGTGCCTGGAATCTAGGAACGGTAGTCGCCGTTAATGGAGATGTACTCATGCGTGAGGTCGCAGGTCCACACGGTCGTTGCCGCGTCGCCTGCGCCCAGGTCGGCCGAGATCACGATCTCGGGCGCCTCGAAACGTCGTAGAGCCTCGTCCTCGTCAAAGGGAACAGTCAGACCATCGCGACAGACAGGCATGCCCATCATGTCGATGGAAACGTCTTCCTGATTAAACTTCACGCCGCACTTGCCAAGCGCCATAGCAACGCGGCCCCAGTTGCAGTCGTGGCCGGCGATGCAGGTCTTAACGAGCGGCGAGTTGGCAACGGCACGGGCGGCGATATCGGCCTCCTCGTCGTTCACGGCGCCGGTAACGTTGACCGTAACAAGCTTAGATGCGCCCTCACCATCGGCGGCGATATTGCGCGCCAGGCTCTCGCACACCTCGTGCACGGCAAATGCCAACTCGTCAAAGGCATCGGAGCCCTCGACGATAGGCTCGGCATCTGCGGCAGCGGCGCCGGAGGCAAGCATGATGCAGGTGTCGTTGGTCGAGGTGTCGGAATCGACCGTTACCTTGTTAAAGGTCTGCTTGACGGTCGAGAGCAGCAGGGCATGAAGTGCCGCAGGCTCGACGGGGGCATCGGTGGTGATAACTGCGATCATGGTGGCCATGTTGGGCATGATCATACCCGAGCCCTTGCACATTCCGCCTACCGTATAGACATTGCCCGCATGACCCGCAGCCTCACTGACGTAGGATACGGCGTACTCCTTGGAGTGCGTGTCGGTCGTCATGATGGCGCGAGCGGCATCGGCGCCACCGTGGGCGGAGAGCGCCTCGTAGGCAGCAGGAATGGCGGTCTCAAACGTGTCGATCGACAGAATCTGGCCAATCACACCCGTGGAGGCAACCAGAATCTGCTGGGGCTCGCAGCCGATGACCTGCGAGGCGATGTTGCACGTCTCGCGCGCGCAGGCAAGGCCCGTCTCGCCCGTGGCGGCATTCGCGTTGCCGGAGTTGATTGAAACGCCGGCGATGATGCCATAGCCCTTGCCCACACCGCCCAGGTTGGCGCGGCTCACCTGCACAGGCGCTGCGCAAAAGCGATTGGTCGTAAACACGCCGGCACCGGGACAGGGTTTATCGGGCACGACGAGCGCGTAATCCAAGCGCTCGGGATTCTTGCGAAAACCCGCATGAATACCCGCGGCCTTAAAGCCGGCCGCTACCGTAATGCCACCCTCGACGGCACGAATCTTGATATCGAACTGCTCTGTATTCATCGTCCTTACGACTCCTTATATCAAACAAAAAACGGACATCGGTTGGTGCGCCATGCCAGTCGTGATCATGAGACCAGCTTAAGAGTGGCGCCCCACTCGATGCCCGACTACCAAATCGTTAACAATCGAATGTGCTACACCGGGCACGCCACTGTGGGCAAGCCTCGTCGCTCGTCAAAGCCAAAGACGATATTGGCGCATTGGACTGCTTGGCCCGCAGCGCCCTTGCACAGATTGTCGATGGCGCCCGTCGCCACCAGCACGCCCGCGCGCTTGTTGAGCGCGAGGCCAATCTGGGCGGCGTTGGTGCCGACGACCGAAGCCGTCTTGGGCTGCTGGCCGGCGTCGAGCACGCGCACAAAGGTGCGTCCAGCGTAGAACTGCTTGTAATAGTCGACAACATCCTCAAGGGTCAACGTGTCGAGAGCCTGCGGCGCGAGCGGCAGCGTCACCGTGGAGAGCAGACCACGCTTGAGCGGTGCCAGGTGCGGGGTAAAGACGACGCGATCGGTCAGGCCCAAGATCTGCTCGATTTCGGGCGTGTGGCGATGCTTGCCCACGCCGTATGCTTCCAAATTCTCGTCGGCGCTGCAAAAATGCGTACGAGCGTTGCAGGACTTGCCGGCACCCGTCACACCGCTGATGGCATCGACAATCACGGGGCCGTTCTCGGCCACCCAGCCCGCGCGCACGGCGGGCGCGGCGGCAAGGCTCGTTGCGGTGGGATAGCAACCGGCGCAGGCGACCAGCACGGGTTTGCCGTCGGCATGGTCGGATGCGGCGGTCTCCAAGTCCTGGCAGAACAGCTCGGGCAGACCGAAGGCACGGGTCTTGAGCAGCTCGGGGCTCGTATGCTCGGCGGCATACCAAGCCTCAAAAACGGACGCGTCGTTCAGACGGTAGTCGGCCGAAAGATCAAAGCAGGAGACGCCCGATGCAAGCAGCGCGGGCACCTGTGCCATGGCAGCCGTGTGCGGCACGGCCAAAAAGACCGCGTCGCAGTTCTTGAGCTCAGGGGCATCATGCGTCGTAAAGACAAGATCGCTTACGCCGGTGAAGCTCGGGTGCACCGCAGACAACGGCTGGCCGGCATCGGCGTTGGACGTAATGGCAACAAGTTCAAACTCGGGATGGCCGAGTACGAGGCGAATGAGCTCGGCTCCGGCATATCCAGCCGCGCCGACGATTCCAACCTTCAAAGACATATCAGACTCCTTGCCTGCGATTTATGCACCGATGCGCATTTCGCAGCGGTCGTTATGAGGTGGATTGAAACTTTAACACCAAAAGATGCATGAATACGTAAATAGCTTGCATGTTCATGCATTGAAACATTCCCGACACATTCGCTTGAAGGAATTGACAAATAGAGCGGGCCCCGTATTGACCGGCACTCCTTACGGTGCCGGGCAACACGGGGTCCACCCATGCGAAAACTAAGTTGTTAGGATGAGCCAGCTGGTTAGAGCTCAACCGGCACCCATTCGTCGTGATTGCAGATAAATGCCTCGGGATCCTCGACGCTAAAGAAGACGAGCGCGGGGTCGTTAGGCCCCTCATAGTGCTCGCTCAAGCGCTCAAGATGCTTCCATCCGGCCTCGCGCATTTCGCTCGAAGCCCGGTCTTCCAGCCCCGCACGCCCGCGCAGGATCAACCAACCATGGCCCGGCCACCAACTCGTGGCCTCAAAGCGCTGGTTTTGCAGTAGCTCCTGCCACACATCTTTGGTGCGCGCTGTCACAAACCACAGCTTGCCGTCCTGAATCTGCGCAAACGAGAACGGACGCACATGCGGCTGCCCGCCCACGCTCGTCGCCAGATACCACGCCGGCACCGACGTCAGATACTCCAGCACCGTATTCAATCCGTCCACGTTTCCTCCTGTCGCCTGACCAGTCTTTTTGGAATGGGTAGTCAATTTGGGAAATTAGAGCTCGAGGAGCTCTTCGCTGCCGTCGATATCGCAGAACCGCACAGCGATGTTGCGGACCGAGAAGAATGCAAGGCGGCCGTCGTTGGCACTATCGTGTTGCTCGCCAATGCCCACCATGTGCTTAAAGCCCGCTTGGCGCACCTTGTCGCTCACGAATGCATCGTCCTCGAGCGCGGCCTCGCCAGTTAACACGATCCAGCACTCCCCCGGCTTCCAGCCCGATACCTCAAACTTGGGATTCGCGCTCAACTCCGCCCACACGTCCTTGTCGCGCGACGTGCAAAACCACAGCTTGCCGTCATCGACCATGGCAAACGAAAACGGCCTCACGCGGGGCTGATACCCGTCGCTCGCATCGGTCGTGGCAAGATACCACGCCGGAATGCGCCTGAGATACGAGCAGGCGCGCTCGAGCTGAGCCGTGCGATCGATGTCGGTCATAGAGACCCCTTTCTTGCGCTCGAATCGAGCTTAGACAAGTTGAAGATTGATAACGACAACGCATGTCACCAGCAGCGCCATCGCCACCGCGGCCAGTGCATCCCCCCGGCCAAACGTAAGCGCATGCAGACGCGTGCGTCCCTGTTCGCCGTGATAGCAGCGCGCATCCATGGCGGCCGAAAGCGTCTCGGCATGACGGAACACGCCGGTGAACAGCGGAATCGCCACACTGCCGAGCATGCGCACGCCGCCGAGCGGACCGCCCGTCACGCGCGCGCCGCGACTTGCCTGTGCATCGGCCGTCTGTTTCATCTCGGTGGCAAATTGCGGCATAAACCGCAGCGCGATACCCATAATCATGCCGAGTTCGTGCGCCGGAAGCCCCACGCGCGCAAATGGTGCGAGCAGACGTTCAAAGCCCGCGGTGAGGTCGAGCGTCGGCGTGGTGAGTGTAATGGCGCTCATGCCGGCCATCATCAACGTCAGGCGGCACGCCACAAACGCAGCAGAACGCAGCGAGCCCTCGCTCACCTGCAAAAAGCCAAGCTGCCACAGGATGCGGCCACTCTGGTCGGAAAACAGGTTGAGCACCGCGACTACCACGACAATCGCCAGCAGTGGCGCCATCGATGATAGGACCCGATGCAACGGCACCCGGGTCACAACATAGACCAGCACGACAAACATTGCGACCGGCACCAGCCCGCGGAAGCTGCCAACGGTGAGCACGGTGATCAGAAATGCGAAACCTAGGAGCAACTTGGTGCGCGGGTCCAGTCGATGGACCGCGCTATCTCCAGGATAGTAGCTACCAAACGAAAACGCCTCCATTAGCAGCCCTCCTCTCGCGCGGGCATCTTGGAATCGACCTGGCAGAGGGCGTCCGCGGGCTTGCCCGCACGGCCCATCAGCACGCCGGCCAGCTCATCGGCCAGCGACTCAACCGTATAGAGTTTGTCGCAGCGCAGCGGCACGCCAGTCCCAGCAAGTGCCAACGCCATACGCTGAGCGGCAGGAACACCTAGACCGATCGACTTGAGCTCGTCCGCGTGCGCAAAAACCTGTGCAGGCGTTCCCTCGGCAAACACCGCGCCCTCGTTCATCACAACCATACGGTCGCAACAATTAGCCAAGTCATCCATGCTGTGTGAAACCATGACAACAGTCAGGCCCTCGCGATGGAGCCGATCGATGAGCCCCAGGAAATCCCTGCGCGCAGCCGGATCGAGCCCCGCCATGGGCTCGTCGAGTACCAGGACCTCGGGTTCCATGGCGAGCACGCCGGCAAACGCCACGCGGCGCTGCTGGCCGCCCGAAAGCTCAAAGGGGCTCTTGTCGCCTATCGCGGCGAGATCGAGACCCGCGCGCGCAAGCGATGATGCGACACGACGCGCAACCTCGTCTTGCGGCAGACCAAGGTTGCGCGGGCCAAACGCCACGTCCTGCGACACGGTCTCGGCAAATAGCTGGCGCTCGGGATACTGAAACACCACGCCGACCTTAGCCTTAACCGCGGCGGCGTCTTTCTTGCTTGATAGGTCGAGCCCCAACGCGCGAACGAATCCCTCCTGGGGGCGAATCAAACCGTTGAGATGCTGGACCAGCGTCGACTTACCCGAACCGGTATGACCTGCCAAGCCCAGGAACTCGCCGCGATGCACCGTCAGCGATACATCGCACAGCGCCCACGGGCTGCTGGGGTCGTTTCCCCAGAGAGCCTGTTTATTCGATTTGCCCGCAGTGGTCGCCCGCTTGCGCCATCGACGGCGCTCGCGGGCGCTCAGCGAGTAACTATGTGAGAGATGCGAAATCTCGATAACGGGCTCCGATGCGGCCGCCTCGTTAGTCGCGAAGGATGCATTGTCGAGCATACGAGAATCGGATGCGGAAGGCTGCACTGCGACGTCCGCCCCGCCCCGCTCGGCGTAAACCCGCGCAATCTCGGCGACCATATCTGCCTCGCGCACCTGCGCGCAAACGGAAACGCCCTTCTCACGAAGTGCCCTACCTAGGCAGCACGACGCCGGCATATCCAGGTTGAGCTGCGCAAGTTCGTCCGCCCGCGTCAAGATTTCCTCGGGCTTACCGAGCATGGCAACGCGGCCCGCTTGGAAGACAGCAACGCGATCGGCCTCGGCGGCCTCTTCCATAAAGTGCGTAATCATCACGATGGTCATGCCACGATTGTGCAACGCGTGGCAAGCCTTCATGAGGCCCTTGCGTCCACGTGGATCGAGCATCGAAGAAGCCTCATCCAAAATGAGCACGCGCGGCTCCATGGCGAGCACGCCGGCAAGCGCCACGCGCTGCTTTTGGCCGCCCGAAAGCGCATGGGTCTCATGGCGCTCAAAGCCTACCAGGCCCACGCCCTTCAGCGCCTCGCGTACACGCTGCGCAATTTGCATCGATGGCACACCAAGGTTTTCGGGACCAAACGCAACGTCATCTTCGACAAGCGTTGCCACCAGCTGGTCATCGGGATTCTGGAATACCATGCCCGCGGTCGAACGAATGTCGTAGACCAGCTCGGGGTCGGACGCATCCATGCCGTTGACGCGTACCGTGCCCGCATCGGGCTGCAACAGTGCATTCAGATGCTTGGCAAACGTCGACTTGCCCGACCCATTGCCACCGAGGATGCAGAAAAACTCGCCATCCTCGATGTTCAGATTGATACCATCGAGCGCTTTCGCAGCGCCATCGTAGCTAAAGGAAACGCCCCGACACTCAATCATGCGCGGCCTTTGACCTGGTCCTTCTTGGGCGTGATGAGATTAGAGACCGCCTTGTACACCGCGAGCGTCAGCACCGAGTTGAGCACGGTCTTGATAAGGTTGAACGGCAGCACGGCAGGAATCATGAGTGGGGCGATCACATCGACCGAGCCATACCAGAACCATACGCCAATGGTAAGGTTTGCGACCATAGACAACGCCGTAGCAGCAATAACGCCGAGCACCAGGCCAATCACGCCACCCTTATAGGTATGCATCTTCTGGTAGACGATAGCCGCGGGCAGAATGTAGCCCAGCGTGGCAACCAGATTCATAAGCGCGCCGACCCAGTCACCCGTAGTGAGCGCATGAATAACGATCGCCATAGCGGCAACAGCGGTACCAGCACCGGGGCCATACGCAAATCCGCACACCATCGCCGGCACCAGCGACGGGTCATAGGTCAAAAACGGCGCCGAAGGAAGGATGGGCAGCTGCACGTACATAAACAGGGCGCCCAAGGCGCACATCAACGCCATGGTAACGAGCTGTTTGGTGCTCCACCTATTCGTGTTCTCAAAATGGATATGCTGCGACTGTTCAGACATAAGATCACCTGCCTCTTTCATCCGGACTCTAACCGTTGGTACTGGGATCTCACCAGTTCAGCCGGCATGCGAACCAACGCACGCACGGGTCGCGGACTCATCGGCTCGACGCAGGTCCTCGCCTGCGCCACGGCACCCCTTTGGCACCGCCCGATTTACCGCCAGTGGGGAATTTCACCCCGCCCTGAAACAGCAATTGCAAGTGTAGCACGGGCAGGTTTTCGCGCAAGTATGCCAAGGGTAATTTATGGCGGGGATCAGTTGCCGCAACAACAACGTTCCCCACCCATCCCAAAGTAGCGCGCCTTTCGCGGCAAAGCCGCGAAACAGCGACCGGGACATGTATCCCCATCAGCCACGATCTCCGCCCACGCCGACCTCAAAGCCGTAAACGCAGGGAATCCGGGGGCGTGACGGGGGTTTCTCTCCGGAACATTCCGCAGGACGCAAAGAGGCTCCGCAGCGCGAAGCGCGATGCGGAGCCTCTTTGCATGTCCGAGGACGTTCCGGAGAGAAACCCCGTCACGCCCCCGGTGAACTGCGCCCCAATTCTTGGACGGGCTAATAAGCGGCCTACGCCGCACATAG
>DXZP01000048.1:0-11763 GCA_019419605.1 Collinsella sp. | reverse complement strand
TCGGCGCCCTTGACCTCGGAAGCGCTGATCTCCTTAACGCCCGTCAGAGCCATAAACTCATCGTAAACCTTGTTGACGGTACCGGTACCGAAGATGATCATGAGCTGGCCGCTGTTGTACAGCACGCCCTTGACGCCATCGATGTTCTCGAGCTCGGCCTTGTTGTATTTGCTCGTATCCTTGAGCACCAGACGCAGACGGGTCACGCAATGCGTGGCGCCCTCGATGTTCTCCAGTCCGCCGACGTTGTCGACGACTTGCTGGGACACTGCCTTGTAGTCCATGTTCCTCTCCATTCCTTTTCTAAATCATAAAACGGTTCGTTGCCGCTACAGAGACGCGATCGTTGCGTTTGCGCACTTGAGCGCACCGTCGGTGACGGTAAGCGCCACACCCTGGCCCTGCTTGTTGCAGAAGCGAGCGTTGAGCGCAACGTCATCGACAAAGATGGTCGCGATGTCGTCGTCGACGACCAGACGCACATGGTGAGTGCCCTCGCCCTTAAAGAACAACGGACGCTCGAGGCCCATGTTGTTGACCTGGAACCACGGGTACTGGGGAGCCGGCGTGAACTCGAGCTTGCCCTCGCGCAGGTTGGCGCGGAACTCATAGGCAAGACCGGTCTCGGCGTCCTCGGCGAACTTGACCGAGAAGCCGGCAGCGTTACCGCCGAGCTCAATGTCGGCATCGAGCAAGTAGGTGGAGCCGGCATCTGCGGCGAGCACCTGCTCGACCTTGCCCGACTCGCAGGAAAGCTCAAAGGTCTCGACTGCCTTAGCCTCGCCAAAGGCGCCAAGCATGCTGTCGGGGAGCTTGGTGCCGAGCGTTCCGTCGGCACGCTGAACGATCTCGAGGGGCATAAAGGTGCCACCCCATAGGTAAGAGCTGGGGTCGCCGCCCTCGTCACGCGTAGGAACCCAACCAAAGAGAACGCGACGCTCGCCATCGAATGCGGTGCGAGCGGCGTAGTACGCGCGGCCGTCGAAGGAGTCGTCAGCGGGGGTAATCCAAGGACCGTTGATGGACTTGGACATGCGGTAACGGGTCTTGTTGCCGTCGCTGTACTCGGAAAAGACGAGGTACCACCAGTCGCCCATCTTAAAGAGATCAGGCATCTCAAACATGGTGTACAGGCCCGGGTTCCACCAGTCGCCCTGGAACTCCCAGTTGGTCAGATCCTTGGAGGTGAACTTGACCAGGCGGCCGGTCATCAGACGCTTGTCCTCGCCCACACGCGTGCCGAGGATGAGCATGTACTCTTCGTTCTCCTCATCCCAAAGCACAAAGGGATCGCGCCAGTTGCGGTCATCGTAACCCTCCTGGGGCGGAAGCAGCGTCTCGGCGATGTTCTTCTCCCACTTGACGGCGTCGTCGCTCGTTGCGTGAAGAAGAACCTGCTTCATCAAACGTGCGCGGACCTTATCGCGATTGCAACCAGTGTAGAGCGCATGGTACTTGTCGCCCACCTTAAACACCGTGCCGGCATAAATGTACTGGTCGACTTCCTCGTCGCCGCCGCGCTCAAGGCTCTCGCCAAAGTCCTTGTAGTTGACGAAATCCTTGGTCGTAGCGAGTGCCCAGCCAAACGGCTCTCCGAAAGGTTCGGGGTTACGCGTGTCACGCTGATGATAGAGATAGAACGTGCCGTCCTCGCCGTACGGCATGATGTCGCCTACCCAAATTCCCTCAGGCTGGTAATACACCTTGTGCATCCGAGACTTCCTTTCCACGACATACTAACTCGGTACAATGGCAAGATATGTCAATCGTTTTCATATGTCAAACGTTTTCATACCAATACGTCTTTTCGCAGTTCCAGTCGTCGGTAAACGGTTGACATATGCCGGCGAACGGTCATCAGAGGCGTTTGAGGAATTCTTTTGGCACGGGATGAACTACGCGGTTTTGCCCTCAATGAGTTCAACGGGGAGCTTGATATTCGATTCGGGATTATCGCCGTTAATAAGAGCGATGATGGATTGCGCCGCGAGCTCTCCGATGCGATCGATATCTTGACGTACGGTTGTTAAGTCAGGCATAAACGTCATAGTTCGGCGGGCACCATCCGCGCCCACGACCTTAATATCGTCTGGAGCGCTCAAGCCGCGCTGCTTCATCACGTTGAGACAGATGGCCGCCATCGTATCGTCTCCCGCAAAGATGCCGTCAATATCGGGGTTCTCATCAAGGATCTTCGCAACGACCGCGCCCTTTTCGTCGTCGGGCTTAACGAACTCAACCTCACGGACAAGCGCGGACAAACCGGCCTGCTCAACAACATCGAGGTAGGCATCGGTACGCTTATTGGCAGGCATGCGCATGCGGCTATTGCTGCGCAGGCACAGGATACGCCTGCAGCCGTCATCAATCAGACGGCGCGTGGCGAGCTCGCCAATGCCATAGCTGTCACTTGCAATCTGGACAGAGCCCTCGCCAAGATCGCAGTCGATGCCAACCAGGCTCAAGCCCATCTCGGCATATGCCTCGGCACCGATATTGAGGGAGTTGACGATGACGCCGTCGACCATATTGCGGCGGAGCATGTCAATATAGGAACGCTCAAGATCGGGTCGATTGGCGCTGTTGCACAGCAACATCTTAAAGCCGTTTTCCGCTAACGTGCGCTCGACCGCCTGCACAACCTGAGCATGGAACGGGCTGCTCACAAAGGGAACGATCATACCGATAAGATTCAGGCGACCGTTGAGCATGGCACGGGCGATATCGTTGGGCGTATAGTTGATGCGCTCCATCGCGGCATGGACCTTATCGCGGGTCTCTTGGCTAATATAGCCGCGATTATTAAGCACGCGAGATACCGTAGTAGGCGAAACCCCCGCCACCGCTGCAACTTCCTTGATGCCAGGCTTAGCAGAATCCTTAGAACGAGCGCCCTCGCGAGCCATAGCACCCTCCCCCATCAACATGTCAAACGTTTACATACGAACAAAGCATACCCCAACAACAGCGGGAAGACGGTAACAGCACAAGTAAGTAAACGACTCATCCAAATAATTAGGAGAGTTCTGCCTAAAGGGTGACTACACAGGACCCCCGCCGGGCCGCTTTGGGTTACTTTCCAAAACATTTCCGCAGGACGCAAAGGGCTCCGCCGCGCGAAGCGCGCAGCGGAGCCCTTTGCATGTCCGAGGACGTTTTGGAAAGTAACCCAAAGCGGCCCGGCGATCCTGCGGGAGTTAAACCCCTTTAGAACTTGTCATGGAAGGTACGCGAAATGACCTCGTCCTGCTGCTCCTTGGTGAGCGTGTGGAAATTCACGGCATAGCCGGAAACGCGGATGGTCAGCTGCGGGTACTTCTCGGGGTGAGCCTGAGCATCGAGCAACGTCTCACGGTTGAAGACGTTGATGTTCAGGTGGTGGCCACCCTTCTCGGCGTAAGCGTCGAGCATGTGGACCAGGTTATCGGCCTGAGTCTCGGAAACTTCAGAAACCTTCATAATGTGTCTCCTTCGATCGATAGGCGCCGGCCGAAACCGGCGCACTAATCAGTAATCGTTATTGTTAGTATAGCACTAACAATAGTTACTCGCCCAGCTGATCAAGGTCGATATCACCAAAGAACACCTGGTCCTCCTTGCCGAGCGCACCCGGGATGATGGAGAAGGTGTTGGAGATGCCGTCCTGAGCATCGCGGAACGGGAGCTTGGAAACCGAAGACAGCGAAGCGATGGCGCCGTGGCTATCGCGCTTGTGCATGGGGTTAGCACCCGGGGCGAACGGCTGGCCAGCCTTGCGGCCGTCGGGCGTGGAGCCGGTCTTCTTACCGTACACGACGTTGGAGGTAATGGTCAGAACCGAGGTCGTGGGCACGGAGTTGCGGTAGGTGTCGTTCATGCGGATGTACTCCATGAACTGGTGCACAACGTCGTGAGCGATCTGGTCGACGCGGTCGTCGTCGTTACCGTACTTGGGGAACTCGCCCTCGGTCTCGAAGTCGACGATGATGCCGTTCTCGTCACGGACGGGGTGGACCTTGGCGTACTTGATGGCGGACAGGGAGTCAGCCACGACGGAAAGGCCAGCGATGCCCGTAGCGAACCAACGATGCACGTGCTTGTCGTGCAGAGCCATCTGGATGCGCTCGTAGCAATACTTGTCGTGCATGTAGTGAATGATGTTCAGCGAGTTGACGTACACGCCAGCGAGCCACTTCATCATGTCGTTGTACTTGGCCACAACGTCGTCGTAATCGAGCGTATCGCCCTCGACGGCGCGGTACTTGGGGCCGACCTGCTTCTTGGAGACCTCGTCAACACCGCCGTTGAGCGCGTAGAGCAGGCACTTGGCCAGGTTGGCACGGGCGCCGAAGAACTGCATCTCCTTACCAATGCGCATGGAGGACACGCAGCAGGCGATGCCGTAGTCGTCGCCGTGGTAAACGCGCATGAGGTCGTCGTTCTCGTACTGAATCGAGGAGCTGGCGACAGAAGTCTTGGCGCAGAACTTCTTGAAGTTCTCGGGCAGACGGGTCGACCACAGAACGGTCATGTTGGGCTCGGGGCTGGTGCCCATGTTCTCGAGCGTGTGCAGGTAGCGGTAGCTCATCTTGGTAACGAGCGTACGGCCGTCAACACCCATGCCGCCGATGGACTCGGTGACCCACTGCGGATCGCCGGTAAACAGGGCCTGGTACTCGGGGGTACGGGCAAACTTGACCATACGGAGCTTCATGATGAAGTGATCCACGAACTCCTGGATCTGCTCCTCGGTGAAGGTACCGTTGGCAAGGTCGCGCTCAGCGTAGATGTCGATGAACGTGGAGGTACGGCCGATGGACATAGCGGCGCCGTTCTGCTCCTTGACGGAAGCGAGGTAGGCGAAGTACATCCACTGGATGGCCTCCTGCGTGTTGGTAGCAGGGTTGGAAATGTCGAAACCATAGGTCTCGGCCATCATCTTGAGCTCGCCGAGGGCGCGGATCTGCTCCTGCAGCTCCTCACGATCGCGGATGTTGTCGGCGGTCATGACCGTCGGGGTGGAAGCCTTCTGGGCCTCCTTGTCCTTGATCAGGTAGTCGACACCGTACAGGGCGACACGACGGTAGTCGCCGATGATGCGGCCGCGGCCATAGCCATCGGGCAGACCGGTGATGATGTGGGCCGAACGACAGGCGCGCATCTCGGGGGTGTAGACATCGAAGACGCCGGCGTTGTGGGTCTTGCGCTCGAAGGTGTAGCGCTCGACAACGTTCTCGTCGATCTTGTAGCCGTGCTGGCTGGCAGCCTGGCAAGCGATGCGGATACCACCGTTGACGTGCAGCGCGCGCTTGAGCGGCTTGTCGGTCTGGAGGCCGACGATGGTCTCCTTGTCGCGATGGGCGTTATCGATGTAGCCAGCGGGGTGGCTCACGATACCCGTGACGGTCTTGGTGTCCATATCGAGGACGCCGCCCTGCTCGCGCTCCTTGAGCAGCAGGTCGAGAACCTCGCCCCACAGCTCCTTGGTACGCTCGGTCGGGCCGGCGAGGAACGACTCGTCGCCCTCGTAGGGGGTGTAGTTCTTCTGGATGAAGTCTCGGACGTCAACCTCTCCCGTCCAGATGCCTTCCTTGAAGCCTTCCCATGCCTCCTGCATTGTGTAACCACGCTCCTAGTTACGTGTAATGCGGCGCTCTCTCACACCGCTGCTTATTGAATTCTTGAATGTTCGGCTTGCACTACCGGCTTCTTCCGTTCTTCACCACACGTTGGTGCAGGGAAAACGTTTGTCCACCTTGGAACTACAACCCAAAACCCAAGATTTCACCCGTTTGAGAAGGATAACATAGCGACCCTCTCCATCTGGGCTGTTATATGTTTCTTTTTTTATATCATAAAGGCGTTTTTTACAAACCCGCAGGAAATGCGAGCGCGAACAACTACCGTTCACCGATTTGTTTGGTATTTTTCCTTGCCTTTGTACGACGTTCACTCTAGCTGTTATGCCAGTTTTAGCAGGGTAAAGTGCCTCTGAGTAGGCTTTGGGACATGCCTAGAGATCTACCCCTAACTTTGCTGGTACCGACGGTGCACGGAGGTCGCCTAAAGGTAGTTTTCTAGACATGTCCCAAAAATCTACCGTATAGGGTGCGCGTGCAGGGGTATCATCTTCCACCGAAAATCGTTTCTAGTGTTAGGGGTTTTCGGTGGAAGATACCGATTTCCATGAGCTTGGGCGTCAACTCTTAACTGAGTTTGGCAGCATGCATCAGCGCATTTCGCGCTTTGCGGACAAAGCTCTCGGCGGCGAGATGGCCGTCATGCGCGCTCTCATGCTCGCTGGCGGCTCGCTCACGCCGAGCGAACTCGCCAATCGTGCCTGGGTCTCGAGCGCCCGCATCGCCAATATCCTACGCGCTCTCGAAGCCAAGGGCTGGGTTGAGCGTGAGCACTCAAAGACCGACCGTCGTCGCGTACACGTCACGGTGACCGACAAGGGATTCCATGATCTCGAGATCAAGCGTCGGGAATTCGAGGACCGCACCGCGGCCTTCCTTGAGCAGTTCGGCGAAACAGATACCCAAGAGATGGTGCGCCTTCTAAGACGTGCCAACGAAATTATCGACCGCAACCAAGAAAGGAGAGATGCCGAGTGAGGATTCTCAAGCTCTTTAAAAAGCATGTCCTGGCACTGTTCGCAGCTATCGTACTTATCGTAATCAGCTGCAACGCCGATCTGGCGCTGCCTACCTATATGAGCGACATCGTCGACGTGGGCGTGCAGCAAGGCGGCATCGCCTCGCCCGTGCCCGACACCATCCGCTCCGAATCGCTCGACGACCTCGAACTCTTTATGAGCGCCAAAGACGCCAAGACGGTAGAGGCTGCGTTTGGCAAGGCAGACAAAAACGGGATTCGCACGTACAAGGGCACCGAGGACGAGCGCGCCGACGGCAGCAAGCTCGCCGACATTATGAGCCTGCCCGAGACCGTCGTCCTTTCGCTCAACCAAGGCATCGACGCCGACTCCATGGGCGACATGACCGGCACGTCCAGCGAGAAAGACAGCGACGCCGCTCAGGCCATGCCCACGCCCGAGCAAATGGCGGCGATGACGCCCGAGCAGCTCGCCGAGATGCAGCAGAAGGCCACGGCGGCCCAGAACATGCAAAAGCAGATTGATGCAGACGGCGGTAAGATCACCATGAAGAGCCTGCGTCTGGGCATCGAAGGCGGTCTGGTAGACCAAAGCAAGCTCGTCGAAAGCGCCAACGAAATGGCAGATAAAATGGGCTCCATGTCGGGGTCCATCGTCACCCAGCGCGCCGTGACCTACGTACAAGAAGAGTACAAAGCGCAAGGCATCGACCCCGCCGACGTGCAGAACGCCTACCTGGGCCGCATGGCGACCACGATGTTTGGGCTGTGCCTCGTGTCGCTCGTCGCCACCATCCTGACCGGCGCCGTGGCTTCGCGTACCGCCTGCTCCATTGCCCGCGACCTGCGCCGCGAGACCTTCAACAAGGTTATGCACTTCTCGCCGGCCGAGGTGGGCAAGTTTAGCCAAGCCTCGCTCATCACCCGCTGCACCAACGACATTCAGCAGATCCAGATGGCCGCAACCCTGTTTATCCGCATGTGTCTGATGGCCCCCGTCATGGGCATCGTCGCCGTCATGCGCGTCCTGGCCAACCACACCGGCCTGGAGTGGACCATCGCCGTGGCCATCATCGCCGTCTCGGCCGTCGTCGGCGTGCTTATGGGCCTCACCATGCCCAAGTTCAAGAAGATGCAGAGCTTTGTGGACCGGGTGAACCTTACCGCCCGCGAGCTGCTCGACGGTCTTATGCCCATCCGCTCGTTCAACCGCGAGGAGCATGAGCTCGAGCGTTTTGACAAGGCTTCGCTCGACCTAATGACCACGCAGCTCTACACCAACCGCGCCATGAGCTTTATGATGCCGCTCATGATGCTCGTCATGAACTGCATCACCGTGCTTATCGTCTGGTTTGGCGCGCAGGGCGTGTCCGACGGCGTGATGCAGGTCGGCAACATGATGGCGTTTATCTCCTACACCATGCAGATCGTCATGGCGTTTATGATCCTCACCATGGTTTCGGTTATCCTGCCCCGTGCCGAGGTCGCCGCCGAGCGCGTAGAAGAGGTCATCACCTGCCCTACGAGCATCAACGACCCCGCCTCGCCCAAACTGCCTGCTGCCAGCGCGCCGCGCGGTGAGCTCACCTTCCGTGACGTGAGCTTCCAGTATCCCGATGCCCGCGCCGATGTCATCAGCGGCGTGAACTTCACCACGCATGCCGGCCAGATGCTCGGCATCATCGGCTCCACGGGCTCGGGCAAGTCCACGCTCGTACAGCTCATTCCGCGCCTGTACGACGTCACGGGCGGCAGCATTTCGCTCGACGGCATCGACGTACGCGACATGACCCTTTCCGAGCTGCGCCGCCGCATTGGTTACATCCCGCAGCAGGGGCGTCTGTTCTCGGGCACCGTGGAGAGCAACCTTAAGTTTGCCGGCGACATGGTAAGCGACGAGAACATGCACGAGGCCGCGCGCATCGCCCAAGCCGAGGACTTTATCGCCGGGCGTGAGGGCGGTTACGACTCCCCCATCAGCCAGGGCGGCTCCAATGTTTCGGGCGGTCAGCGTCAGCGCCTGGCCATCGCCCGCGCGTTGGCCAAAAAGCCCGAGGTCGTGGTGTTCGATGACTCGTTTAGCGCCCTCGACTACAAGACTGACGCTCGCCTGCGCGAGGAGCTGGCCAAAAACGTCACCGACGCCGCGCTCGTGGTCGTGGCCCAGCGCATCGCGACCATCATGCACGCCGACCAGATCATCGTGCTCGACGACGGCCACGTGGTGGGCACCGGTACGCACGAGGAGCTGCTGCACAGCTGCCCGGCGTACCTGGAAATCGCACAGTCGCAGCTTTCCGCCGAGGAGCTGGGGCTCACCCAAGAAGAAATTGCAGCCGTTATGGAAGGAGGCGAGCACTAATGGCAGACGAGACCAAGACTCAGATTCCCAAGCCCACCCGCCGGCGCGGTCCTATGGGCCGTATGGGTGGCATGGGCCGCGGCGAAAAGGCCAAGGACTTTAAGGGCACCATGCGGCAGTTGCTCGGCTATATCGGTCAGCACAAGGTTGCCGTGTTTGCCGCCGTCGCCTTTGCCGTGTGCTCGGTCGTCTTTAACATTGTGGGGCCCAAGGTGCTCGGCCAGGTTACGACCAAGCTGTTCGAGGGCCTGGTCGCCAAGGTCAACGGCACCGGCGATGTCGACTTTGGCTGGATTGCCAAGACGCTCGGCTTTTTGCTCTGCCTGTATCTGGCAAGCTCTGTTTGCAGCCTCATCCAGGGTTGGCTCATGACCGGCGTCACGCAAAAGATTTGTTACCGTATGCGCAAGGAAATCGCCGCCAAGATTGCCGTCGTGCCGATGAGCTACTTCAACGGCCACAGCAAGGGCGACGTGCTCAGCCGCATCACCAACGACGTCGATACGCTCGGCCAGTCGCTCAACCAGAGCGTGACGCAGCTCATCACGTCGGTGACGCAGATTATCGGCGTGCTCGTCATGATGCTGTCGATCAGCCTGCCGCTCACCGGCGTCACCGTGCTCACGCTGCCGGCCGCCGCGATTATCCTGACCGTGATGATTCACTTCTCGCAACCGTACTTCCGCGAGCAACAGCAAGTCCTGGGCGCCGTCAACGGCATTATCGAGGAGGACTTTGCCGGCCAGAACGTCATCCAGGTGTTCGACCGCGCCGAGGCCTCAATCGAGGAGTTCGACCGTCAAAACGACCGCCTCTTTATTAGTGGCTGGCGCTCGCAGTTCCTGTCGGGCCTGATGATGCCGCTTATGAGCTTGGTGGGCAACATGGGCTACGTGGGCGTCGTCGTGGTAGGCGCGCAGCTCGCGCTGACCGGCAATGCCACGCCCGGCGACATCCAGAGCTTTATCCAGTACGTTCGCAACTTTACGCAGCCGGTGCAGCAGCTGGGCAACGTGAGCAATACGATGCAGTCGATGGCCGCCGCCACCGAGCGCGTGTTTGAGTTCCTGGCCGCGCCCGAGGAGGAACAGAAAGCTGACGCGCAGATTCCCGAGAAGCGCCCCGGCCACGTGGAGTTTGACCACGTCAAGTTTGGCTACACGCCCGACAAGACCATCATCCACGACTTTAGCTGCGAGGCGCAGCCCGGCCAGACCATCGCCATCGTCGGCCCCACCGGCGCCGGCAAGACCACGCTCATTAAGCTGCTGCAGCGCTTCTACGACGTGGACGGCGGTTCGCTGCGCGTCGAGGGCGTCGACGTGCGCGACTGGGACCGCGCGGCGCTGCGCGGCGAGTTTGCCATGGTGCTGCAGGACACCTGGCTGTTTAACGGCACCATCCGCGAGAACATCCGCTACGGACGCCCCGATGCGACCGACGCCGAGGTCGAGGCCGCCGCACGCGCCGCACGCTGCGACCACTTTATCCATACGCTCGCCGGCGGTTACGACTTTATGATCAACGAGGAGGGCACTAACCTCTCACAGGGCCAGCGCCAGCTCGTGACCATCGCCCGCGCCATTTTGGCCGACCGCCCGGCACTGATTCTGGACGAGGCGACTTCCAACGTCGATACCCGCACCGAGGAGCTTATTCAGCGCGCCATGGATGCGCTGATGCAGGGCCGTACCAGCTTTGTCATCGCACACCGCCTGTCCACGATCCGCAACGCCGACGTGATCTTGGTGATTCGCGACGGCGATATCGTCGAGAAGGGCACGCACGACGAGTTGCTCGCCCAGGGCGGCTTCTACGCCGACCTATATAACTCGCAATTCGACGAGGCGGCGTAAATTCTGCTGCAGGGAACGAATAACGCCCGAGAACGGGGACGCAGGACAATCTGCGTCCCCGTTTTTGTTTTGCAGCCCTCGAACCGCCTCCCCTGGGACCTGATTGACGCCCTCCCTCAAGGCCCCGTGGACAAAAAATGGCAAATATGAGTACTGTTACTTTTTTAGTAACATCCAAAACGACCCAAAACACCGCTCTTGTAGCTTGTATGCACCTCCACATTGCTCAATCAGCTCTGTATCAGGCTTATATGTACTAGCGTTAATGAACATATTTACTTTATGTCCATTATTTTGTGGGAGCAATATGGCACTACAGCAGCAACAGTACTCATATTTGGCATTTTTTGCCCACAGGGCTTGGAGAACGCCCAACAATCTGGCAATACCAGCAAGCAAACCGCGTCCGCTGGCGCAAGGAGTTTCCCCAAGTGCCAGCACATAAGGAACGTCCCCAACTGCCAGGTTTGAAAGGTAGTCATTGGGTGTTCCTATAGTTTTGTCAACCTTCGACGCTACTCCCGGTAGGGCACCCGGTCGCGCATCACGGCGTATATCGCCCTGAGCCGCTTCCTCGCGACGGCCTTGAGCGCCCGCCCGTGCCCCATGCCCCGCGCCCTGCAGGCCCGGTAGTACTCGCCGTAGCGCCCCGACGACCTCACCAGGCTGTTGCACGAGAAGATCAGAAGAGACTTGAGCCTCGCGTCGCCCCGCCTGGACGCCCTGACCGACCTCACCGACGTGCCGGAGCTCCTCACCCTCGGGGCTATGCCGCAGTACGAGGCCAGGTGGTCGTGGTCCGGGAACCTCGCGATGTCGACCGATACCGCGAGCTGCGCCGCCGTCCTCGGCCCGATGCCGGGCACGGTGAGCAGGCACGCGTAGGTCTCGTCTGTTAGCGCTACTGTAAAAACAACCATTTTGACCAACGCTCAACAACCAATCATG
>DXZP01000047.1:0-11925 GCA_019419605.1 Collinsella sp. | reverse complement strand
GCGTTCGAGGAGCTGTCGCGCATGTTTGCCTCGGCTGTGGGCAAGCCTAAGCGCGCGATGGTGGTTTGGAACGACGCTACATCCGAGCGTTTTGGCGAGGTCGTCGAGCATGCGCTGGTCGACGCCGGTTTTGCCGTGTCGCTGCTCGTCCTCGAGGTTTCTCCTGCCGGTGCTACGCTGGCCGATGCCGATACCGTCTTTGGCGCCCTGTCGGCTAACGGCATTACCTGCGACGATCTCGTTGTCGCTGTCGGTGACACGGCGACCTGCTCGGTCGTTTGTTGGTGTGCCAATCAGTGGTGCGGTCGCACCGAGTGCGCCTTGCTGCCGACGACGTTCGACGCCATGCTCACGGTTGCGACGACCATGAAGCCGCTTGTCGCCTCGTCCGCGCATGCGCTTCCCGCTATCGCGTTCTGTCCCGAGCCGGGCTTGGTCGTGTGTGACCTCGACCTTGTTCGCGAGGCGGCCCCCGAGGACCTCAAGCTCGGCTATGCGGTACTTGTTGGCACCATGCTTTCGAGTAGTAAGTCCCGCTGGAATCAGTTTACCGAGACCGTTCCCGAGATTCTCGCGGGCGAGGAGGTCGCGCTCGTCAATGCCGTTCAGTGGTCTCAGACTGCCCGCAAGGACGTGCTGATGGCTACGAACCCGAGCGCCCGCCATGCGCTCGATTTTGGCAAGACGGGGGAGCGTACCCTGCGCGCCTGCTTGGGCGATGCCGCTTCGCAGGTGCCTGCCTACCAGCTGTTGTCCGAGGGCATGCGCTTTGAGGCGCGCCTAGCACATGATGCCTGCGACTTTGATATCGATTACGTCTTTGAGGTCGATGACTGCCTGGAGGACTTTGGTATCGAGGAACTTGCCTTCGATCTGGAGCCTGTCGCATATATCGAGGAGTTCCGTAGGCAGCAGTTCGCGCGCTCAAACCGCAGCATGCTGCCGCTGCCCGCGGCACTCGGCGCCGTTCGCCTAACGAACGTTGAGGACGAGGTTCTTGAGCGCCATGCTCACGCCTACTTGGCTTCTCGTAAAGAACTTCTCTAAGATTTATTGACTTCCATCGTCTTTCGTATCATGTTGAGGGGCGGGTTTCCAATCGGTTGCGGATCGCATGCGATTCCGTCGTTCGGTTGAGACCCGTCCCGTCTATATAGAGACAACAAGAAAGGAATCTGCATGTCTGAGTTTGCTGCCGGTCCTGCCGGTCGTATCGAGCGCGTCCGTGCCCTGATGGTCGAGCGTGGCTACGACGCTATCGTGGTACGCGACGAGGCCAATCTTCGTTGGCTCACGGGCGTGAAGGGCGTCTTCGACTACACCTTCGAGTTCCCGCACGCGGCGTTTATTACGGCTGACCAGTGCCTGTTCCATACCGACTCGCGCTACCTCAACAGCTTTGAGGAGAACACGCCCGCCGGCAGCCCCTGGGTCTACGACATGGATGAGGGCACCATCCCCGGTTGGGTCGCCGGCAAGATCGCGGCCAACAAATGCCGCGTCTGCGCTGTCGAGGACGATATGCAGATTAATTTCTACCAGGGTATTCAGCGCGGCCTGGAGGACCGCTCCGTCGCCTGTATGCTGCCGCTGATGCACGACGACATCCGCAAGATGCGCGCCATCAAGGACGCCGAGGAGATTGAACTCATGCGCCATGCGCAGTCGATCACCGATGCCGCCTTCCAGCACATGCTCGGCTTTATTAAGCCCGGTATGACCGAGAAGCAGGTACGCAACGAGCTCGAGAACTTTATGTTCGCCAACGGTGCTGACAGCCTTGCCTTCGGCTCCATCGTGGCGAGCGGCCCCAACACCGCCAACCCGCATGCCGTCCCGAGCGACCGCGTGATCGAGAAGGGCGACTTTGTCCTCATGGATTACGGCGCGGGCTACTGCGATTATCGCTCCGACATGACACGCACTGTCGTGATGGGCGGGCCCACGCAGGAGCAGCTTGACCTGTACGCGCTCGTGCGCCGTACGCACGAGGAGTGCGTCGCCGCCATCCATCCGGGCGTCGAGGGCAACGACATTTTCAAGCTTTCCAAGAAGATCATCGGCGATGCCGGCTATGGCGATTACTACAACCATGGTCTGGGCCACGGCGTCGGTATCGACATCCACGAGCTGCCCAACTTCAACCGCAGCAAGAACACCATCGAGATCGGCTCGGTTGTCACCATGGAGCCTGGCGTCTACCTGCCCGGCGTGGGCGGCGTGCGCCTGGAGGACTACGGCGTGGTCACCGAGAACGGCTACGAGCCCTTCACCAAGACCCCGCACGACCTGCACGTCATCGACTGCTAGCCCATTTCGATAGATTTTTGGGCGGGGCGTCCGGAGCAATTCGGGCGCCCCGCGTTCTCTTTTTATGCGCTCGCCGCAGGCGCGGTCTGCAAGTGTATAATTTCTATCGTATGTAATTTGGACGCTTGTGCGTTCTGCCCATAACAAGAAAGGTCGCTATGCCTACCATTTCTACCGCCGACTTCAAGAACGGCCTCGGTCTCCGCATCAAGGACAAGGTCTACACCATCGTCGAGTTCCAGCATGTCAAGCCGGGCAAGGGCGGCGCGTTTGTGCGCTACAAGACCCGCGACATCAAGAGCGGCCGCGTCGTCGAGAACACCTGCAACGCCGGCACCAAGTTCGAGAGCGTCATGCTCACCACCCGTGAGTTCCAGTACCTCTACAACGATGGCGCCGACTACATCTTCATGGACAACGAGACCTATGAGCAGGTTCCCGTTCCCGAGGACATGGTGGGCGAGAACTCCAAGTGGCTGCGCGAGAACGACATTTGCCAGCTGCTCTTCGCCGACGATGAGCTCATGGGCGTGACCCCGCCGATGTTTATCGAGACCACCATCGTCCAGACCGACCCGGGCTTTAAGGGCGACACCGTCCAGGGTTCCACCAAGCCGGCCACGATCGACACCGGCGCTGTCATCCAGGTCCCCATGTACCTCAACGAGGGCGAGGTCATTAAGGTTGACACCCGCGACGGCAAGTTCGTCTCCCGCGTCTAGCAACCAACTCTTCTAGGAGGACTCATGCCCCAGGAAATCAAGATTGACGGCATCGGCATTTCACCCGATGTTCTGACCGCCATCGTCTCGCGCGCCGTGTCGGATGTCGAGGGCATCGCCTCCGTTGGCGTCAAGGACCTTGCCACCAACCTTGTCTCCATGATGCTCTCGTCCAAGGCCCCGGCTTCCGAGCCGGCGGTCGAGGCCGAGGTCGTCGGCGACAAGCTCGCACTCACCGTGCGTGTCGTGGTGTTCTTTGGCTATCCGTTCAAGAAACTCGCCGAGGCCGTTCGCGCTGCCGTGGTCGCTGCCATCGATGCTCAGGTGGGCGTCGAGGTCGAGCGCGTTGACGTTTGCATTGACGGCCTCGTTTTCCCCAAGGAGTAACCTTTGAGCCTTAAGGTTTATCGCGGGCGCACGCTTGCCCGCAGTCAGGCGCTGCAGCTGCTGTTCCAGGCCGAGGCCACGGACAGCCCGCTCGAGCGCGTCCTCGAGGGCGATTTCCTGATCTCGAAGGGTCCCCTCGACCCCTATGCGCTGGAGCTTTGCCGCGGTGCCTACGAGCATATCGATCGTATCGACTGCGCTCTGCGCGCCGTCGCCAAGAACTGGGATCTTATGCGCATGCCCGGCGCCGACCGCAACTTGCTGCGTATCGCCGTCTATGAGATGCGCTTCCTCACCGACGAGGAGGTCTCGGACGCCATCGTAATCAACGAGGCCGTCGAGCTTGCCAAGGCCTATGGCACCGACCAGTCCGCTTCGTTCGTCAACGGCGTGCTGGGCAAGATCGCTCGCAGCGAGGAGCTGCCGGGTGAGGATCTGTACCAGGAGCTGCTGGCCGAAGATCGCGCTCGCGAGGAGGCGCAGGCTGCCGAGGCGGCCGCCAAGGTCGCTGCCGCTCAGGCTGCCGCCGGTGTACTTGCCGAGGATGCGGACGCTGCTGAGGCCGTCGAGGCCGACTCCGTCGAGGAGTAGCCATGCCAGAGGGTTCCGTCCGCAACTTCGATGAGATCTCGGATCGCCTGGACCAGATCATCGCTACCGTTCGCTCCAAGGAT
Organism: Collinsella sp.; assembly: GCA_019419605.1. Lineage (GTDB taxonomy): Bacteria > Actinomycetota > Coriobacteriia > Coriobacteriales > Coriobacteriaceae > Collinsella. The sequence goes on along the minus strand of DXZP01000047.1, from coordinate 7,832 downwards.
ACCTCCTTGGAGCGTTCGCTCGATCTGTTTGACGAGGCGATTGAGCTGGGCTCCCGCGCGGTCGATATGGTCGACAAGTTTGAGTTGACGCCGCGTGAGGCCGATAAGCTCGAACAGGAATACGATGAGGATGCGGCAAACGAATCCCAGGATAGCTAGGCCGCATCTCTGGATACGAATGGTTGATGGCATTCATGAAACGCGTGCGTCTTGATGACGAACTGATTTCACAGGGCATCTGCGCCGATCGCGCGGATGCCCTTCGCACTCTTATGGCCGGCTTGGTCTCGAGTGGCGGCGAGCGCTTGACTTCGCCGGGTCTTAAGGTGATGCCGGGGCTGCCGCTGCACGTGAAGGGGCGTATTCCCTATGTTGGCCGCGGCGGTCTTAAGCTCGAAGGCGCGCTTGATGCGTTTGGCATCAATCCGACGGGCCTTGCCTGTTTGGATGTGGGCTGCTCTACCGGCGGTTTTACCGATTGCCTGCTCAAGCGCGGAGCTGCGACTGTTGTCTCTGTGGACGTGGGTCGCGCCCAGTTCGATTGGTCGTTGCGTCAGGACGATCGCGTGACGCTGCATGAGCGCACAAACGTGACGCAGCTGCCTGAGCTTGGCTATGCCGGCGCCATCGACCTGGCTGTGTGTGATGTCTCGTTTACCAGCATCGCGAACATTATCGATGCGGTACTGGCGTGCCTGGCGCCTACGGGTGCATTCTGCACGCTCGTAAAGCCGCAGTTTGAGGCTCCGGCGGCGCTGGTGGGCGAGGGCGGCATTGTGACCGATCCCGCCGTGCGCCGCGATACGCTCGTGGCGGCGGTTGAGCTCTTTGCTGCCAAGGGGCTGTTCCCGGTCGATGTGTGCGTGTCGCCCATTCATGGTGCCAAGGGCAACGTTGAGTTTTTCCTGTACGGCACGAGATTTGAATCTGGCGACCGCTCGCAAGACGTGCTGCAATCCCAGGTATCGGTTTTGAGCGAGAAAGCTGCAACGCTATGAAGGTCTTTCTGGTTCCCAATTACTACAAGCAAGAGGCGGTCGAGAGCGGCCTGATGCTCGAGCTTTGGCTGACGCGCCAGGGCTATGAGGTCGCATGGGCTGCCGACCAGCGATCGAAGATTCAGAGCACGCCTGATATTGACGGCTCCGATCTGGTCATTACGCTCGGCGGTGACGGTACGTTGCTGCGCGCTGCCCGCATCCTCAACCATCGCGAGATTCCTATCCTCGGTCTTTCCTATGGTCACCTGGGCTTTTTAACTGCTGCGAGTCCCGAGGAGCGCGACATTCTGCAGGTCGTGAGCGACGCCCTGTCCGGCGAGCTGCATGTGAGCCGTCGCGCTACCATCGCCGCGGATATCGTGTCCGTGCGCGAAGACGGTACGAAGGATGTCGTGCGCACCTTCGCCCTCAACGACATGGCGCTTACCCGCGGTCCGCTGTCCGATATGGTCGAGTTCGACATCACGGTGTCCGGCCATCATATCGACCGCCTACGCGGTGACGGTGTCGTCGTTTCGACGGCGACTGGTTCTACGGGGTACGCGCTCAGTGCCGGTGGCCCCATCGTGAGCCCCGACTATACGGGCATGGTCTGCGTTCCCATTGCGCCGCACACCATTCAGGCCCGTGCCTTCTTGACTTCGCCGAGTGATGTCGTCGAAATCTTTATGTCCGATGATCGCCCGAGTGTTCCGGCGATTGCTATCGATGGACAGTTTATTACCTGCGATGGCACCGTTGAGAGCGTGGCTGTGCGCCGCGGGCCCGGAGATGTGCTGCTCCTCGATTACGGCCCCGAGAGCTTCTATAACTCGGTGAGCCGCGTTTTCTACGGAGTCCGTCATGATCGATGAGCTGCAGGTTTCTAACATTGCACTCATTCGCGAGGCGACGCTGGTGCCGAGTGCCGGTCTGACTGTCCTGACCGGCGAGACCGGCGCCGGCAAGACCGCGCTGCTCTCGGCCCTCAAGCTTATTTTGGGTGAGCGCGCGGATTCGTCGACGGTGCGCGAGGGCGAGGCGCTGGCGAGCGTCGAGGCGCGGCTGTTTGACGGCCCGCACGACACGGAAGGCTTCACGGTCCAGCGCAGCCTTTCTGCCGAGGGCCGCAGCCGCGTGAAGATTGACGGCCGCATCGCCAGTGTGCGCGAGCTTTCGGAGCGCGTCGGTGTGATGATGGATCTGTGCGGCCAGCACGAGCACCAGCGCTTGCTCGATCCGGCGCATCACGTTGCGATGGTCGATGCATGGGCAGGGCGCCCGGCACTCGAGGCGCTGGATGCGTACCGCGCCTGCTTTAAAGCCTCGCGCGCTGCCGCCAAGGAGGTTCGACGTGTCGAAGAGGCCTCGCGTGCGCAGGGGAGCCGCGTCGAGGAGGCGCGCTTTGCCCTCGAGCGCATCGGCGAGGTCGACCCCAAGCCGGGTGAGTATGAGGAACTCGAGAAGCTGCTGCCGCGCTCCGAACATGCCGAGGTACTGGTTGCCACGGCTAACGATGCCCATGCATCGCTTGCCGCCGAAGGGGGAGCGCTCGATGCCGTGAACAGCGCCGTGGCAGAGCTTTCCCGAATGGCTACCGTCGATCGCAAACTCGGCGACATTGCCGATGCACTATCGGATGCCTGTATCTCCCTTGAGGATTGCGCGAACGAGCTTCGTGCCTATCGCGATGGCATCGCCTTCGACCCGCGCGAGCTCGCTCGCATGCGTGAGCGGTATTCCGACCTCAAGGGTCTGTTGCGTCAGTGGGGTCCCACTATGGACGATGTTTTTGCCATGCGCGATCGCTCGCAAGAGCTGTTGTCGCTGGTAGACGATGGTGATGAGCAGATCAAGAAGGCGCGTGAAGCGCTTGGCGCAGCAGAGCATGAACTGTTCGCCGCCGCCAAGGCGCTTAAGCGTGCACGCAATACGGCGGCTCCGCGCTTCTGCCACGAGGTGGGCCGCCAGATGGCTCGCCTGGAGATGGGCAGCGCCGAGCTCGTCTGGGAGTCGCGTGATCTTCCCCGTGCTGAGTGGACGCCCGTTGGTCCTTCGAGCTACGAGCTGCTATACCGCAGCGGTGCCGGTTTGACGCCGCGCCCCCTACGTCGAATTGCGTCGGGCGGCGAGCTCAGCCGCGTCATGCTGGCAAGTAAGGTTGTCCTCGGTAACGCGGACGGTGTCGATACGCTGGTGTTTGACGAGGTCGATGCTGGTGTCGGTGGCTCCACGGCGCGTGCGCTCGCGGGCGTGCTGGCAGATCTCGCCGCTACGCATCAGGTGATTGTCGTAACCCACTTGGCGCAGGTCGCCGTCATGGCTGACAAGCATTATGTCGTCAGCAAGGAACCGGGCGATGTTCCCCAGACGCATTTGGACGAGGTAACCGGCGAAGCGCGTACTGCCGAGATCGCCCGCATGTTGAGCGGCGATCAGTCCGAGGCAAGCTTGGCCCACGCAAAGCAGATGCTCGAAGAAGCTCGAGGTTAGGTCGTATCAGCGGTGTTGGTGGGACAAAATAGACTGAAATTTTTGTCCCACTACGCGTTTTACTCCACAACCTTATCCGGCTGGATGAGCTCCTCGTAGTAGCTGATATGTTCGCGAGCGTCTTCAATCTCGGGCAGCAGGAAGTTGTAGATGACTTCGATGATCATCGTGGCGCTGATCTTGGAGAACGCAAAGTCGCCCGTCGTCAGCAACGCCTCGTGGTTGACGGTATTAAAAGTATAGTCTGCCAGGCGTGCGAGTGGAGACTTGCTGTCGCTGCTGATGACGACTACGGTTGCACCGCAGTCGCGAGCAGCTTTTGCCATGCGATTCAGTCGGCGCGATTTGCCGGAGTTTGAGATGAGCACGATGACGTCGCCGGGGCGTAGCGTGAGCGCAAACCCGATCGAGGTCTCGCTAATGGTGCTTGCCATGCAGCGCAGGCCCAGCTGCGAAAACTTAAACGTCGCATCGAGCGCGACCGCGTTCGTATTGCCCACAGCCGCAAACTCAATAACCCCTGCATGCTTAAGGGCATGCACAACAGCCGCCAACGTATCGTGGTCGATCCCGTCGATGGTCGCATTAAGCTCGCTCACCTTGGCAGCCAGGATGTTCTTAAGGCTCTGCTCCATATTGTCGAGCGAGACTTCGTCAGTCAGGCCCTCGTTGCGCTGGCTTTCCAAATCCCTCGCCAACGAAAACTGAAAGCTGCGGAAGCTGCCAAAGCCAAGCTTGCGGCAGAAGCGCGAAACGGTCGCCTCGGACGTGGCGGCGGCGCGCGAGAGCTGAGCCGCCGTGAGGCGTGGCGCCTCGGACTGGTGCTCCAATATATAGTCGACAATGCGCTGCTCGGACTCGCTGTATCCCTGGTGGGTACTAATGAGGGAAAGTGCGCTCTTGCTACTATCGGTCATGGATGGCTCCTGGTTGGCATGAAAATCGGACTCGTTTTGTAATGTCATAGTATAGGGGGATTTTCAATTACAAGATACACCTTGCCGTTTCAAGTGTTGATGGTAAACTTTCACTTACCGTTTACGGTTATGAAAGAACCTTTCACCGGAGAATTGCGCCTTGTCTCTTCTCACGCGGACGGTAGGTTGGTATCTTTCAGTTGTGGAAAAGCGCGCAAGGATGCGCGTGTAGGGGAGCGCCTGCGGGCGCAGTACTCAAGAAGGAGGGACACATGGCTAAGTTTGACATCATCGCCGCTACCGGTTGCCCGACCGGCATCGCGCACACCTTCATGGCGAAGGAGGCGCTGGAGAAGGCAGCTGCCGAGCGAGGTCTGACCATTAAGGTTGAGACCCATGGCCAGGTCGGTGTCGAGAACGAGCTCACCAAGAGCGAGATCGCCGGTGCCAAGGCCGTCGTCGTCGCAGCCGATAAGGATGTCCAGGCTGAGCGTTTCGCCGGCAAGCCCATGGTTTCCGTTGGTGTTTCCAAGGCCCTGTCCGTTGAGGCCGCCGGTAAGCTGATTGACCGCGCGCTCGCCGCCAAGGGCGACAACACGGTTGCAGCCGCTGCCGATGTCGAGGACGAGGCCGAGGAGAAGGAGTCCATCGGTCACGTCATCTACAAGCACCTTATGAACGGCGTCAGCCATATGCTGGTCTTCGTCGTTGCCGGTGGTGTCCTGACCGCCGTCTCGTTCCTGTGGGGCATCACATCCTTCGATTCGACGGCTGCTGACTACAACAGCTTCGCTGCCATGCTCAAGATCATCGGCGGCATCGCCATGAACCTCATGGTTCCGGTGCTTTCCGCCTACATCGCCGAGTCCATCGGTAAGCGCCCGGCGCTCGTCCCTGGTTTTGTTGCCGGTATGATCGCCATTCAGGGCCTGCCTGTTAACGCCGAGACCGGCATGATCGACGCCGGTGGCGCCGGCGTGGGCTTCGGCTTCCTGGGCGGCATCGTCGGCGGCTTCCTCGCTGGCTATGTCATCCTGCTGCTCGAGAAGGTCTTTGCCGGTCTGCCCAAGAACCTGGACGGCCTCAAGGCTATCTTCCTGTACCCGCTGTTCTCGACCGCCATCGTCGGTCTGGTCATGCTCGGCATCTCCGGCCCCATGGCTGCCATCAACACCGCCATGATGGACTTCCTCAAGAGCCTGTCCGCCTCTGGCGCCGTTGTCCTGGGTCTTGCCATCGGCTGCATGTGCGCCTTTGACATGGGTGGCCCGGTCAACAAGGCTGCTTACGTCACCGGTACCGCCATGCTCACCGAGGCACTGGCTGCCGGCGTTGGCACCGATACCTACAATTTCGGCACCAACTTCATGGCTGCCGTCTCCGCAGCTTGCATCGTTCCGCCGCTGATCACCACCTTCGCCGTCGTTGTCGGCAAGAAGTACTTCAGCCAGGAGGATCACGACGCCGGTATCGTCAACCTCATTCTTGGTTGCACCCACATCACCGAGGGCGCCATTCCGTTCATGACCAAGAACATCTGGCCGGTCATGCCCATCATGATGCTCGGTTCCTCTATCGCTTCGATCCTGACCATTTTGTTCAACGTTCACGATCCGGCGCCTCACGGTGGCTTCCTGGTCCTGCCCGTTGTCGAGAACGGTCCGCTTTGGGTTCTCGCGATCCTCATCGGTGCTGTTGTCGGTGGCATCCTGTTCGTGGCCTTCAAGAAGTACGACTTCGAGAAGAATCAGAAGGCCGCTCCTGTAGCCAAGCCGGTTGAGGCTTCCAAGGCCGCTGCCGTTGAGGCCCCTAAGGCCGAGGCTGCCGACTTCGTGAAGGTTGAGAATGTCTTTGTCGCCGAGGACTTCGCTTCTCGTGACGAGGCTCTGAGCTTCGTTTCCAACCAGGCTGTCAAGGCCGGTATCGCCAGCGACGCCGACGCCGTGATGAACGCCTTCCTGGCCCGCGAGGCCGAGGGCACCACGGGCATGATGGAGGGCTTCGCCATCCCGCATGCCAAGTCCGATGCCATTACCGAGGCTGCCGTCATCGTCGTTAAGGACGAGTCCGGCGTGACCGGTTGGGATACCATGGACGGCGCTCCCGTCAACGTGGCCATCGCTCTGCTCATCCCTGGTGCACAGGCTGGCACCACGCACCTCAAGATCCTGTCCAAGGTCGCCGAGGCGCTCATGGACGAGGACTTCCGTGCCACCGTCAAGGGTTCCACCGACGCCGCCGAGATCGCCAAGACGATCAACGCCCGCCTGGTCTAATTCCACAGTACGCGAATAACATCGCCCCCCTGTATATAAGGCGGAGTCCCTCCCCAGGGCCTCCGCCTTTTTCATCCCCCTTCTTCTAACTTGCGGTGAAATAAGGGCTGTTTAAACGTTTCAACCCCAAAATCAGTCCATATTTCACCGCAAGTTAGAAGAAGGGGATAGCGCGGCTTGTCTATTAGATCGTCCGTGCGGACAAAAATTCAGCCAGAATTCCTTTCGCACGATATTGCTCTGGACCATCCGAGTTTCCGCAACTCGCCTGCCGGGCGGGGCGGTTAAGTTTGTCGTGAGTTCCGCACGCAAAGGAAAGCACTTAATGTGCTTTCCGTCTTGCGCCGGACTGTAGAGCAGCAAACTTAACCGCCCCGCCCGGCAGGCGAGCGGACAGCGAACGACATCTGTCCAACAATTCGTGCGAAACACAATGAAAAACCGTTTGATGTGAGTTAATATAAACAACGTCGTGAATCTGACTCCTGCCACATGCATGACAGGGGTTAAACACAAAAAAAGGAGTCAACTATGGTTTCTGAGAAGGCTACCCTCGTTAATCCTCAGGGTCTGCACATGCGTCCGGCTGGTCTGTTCGCCTCCACCATGGGCAAGTACGCCTGTGACGTGACGGTCGTCACCCCCGAGAAGGAGGTCAACGGCAAGTCCCCGATGGCCCTCATGGCTGCTGGTATCCCCTGCGGCACCGAGGTCGAGGTCAAGTGCGACGGCGCCGACGAGGCCGAGGCTCTGGCTGCTGCCATCGAGCTCATCAAGAGCGGTCTTGGCGAGTAGAACTCAAACGGGTCGCATGTTGAACAACTAAGTTCATATTTGGGGGCGCAGTGACCTGTCTTAAGGTAGCTGCGCTCTTTTGTCATGGATATGGCAAAACGCTTTATCACATGACACGGAGAGAGGAATGGGAATGTATCAGGGAGTCAACGCTTCCGAGGGCATCGGTATCGGCACCGTCATGGTCGCCGTCGATCCCGACTTGACGTTTGAGCCGCACGAGGTTGCTGATTCGGCAGCAGAGAAGGAGCGCTATCAGACCGCTCTTTCGGTCTTCTGCGAGAAGACCCAGGCTCAGGCCGACCACATGAAGGAGACGGTGGGCGAGGCCGAGGCCGAGATCATGAGCGGACACATTGTCCTGGCTCCTG
>DXZP01000046.1:0-13669 GCA_019419605.1 Collinsella sp. | reverse complement strand
GATTAGTGGATGGGAACTGGCGTTCTGTCGGGACACACTTTTTGTCCTATAAGCCTGGCGTATACATGACGGAAACCTTGCCGCGTGCTTGACTGGAGGGTTTTAAATGTTTGTGATTCATTCTATAGCAGATTCTATGCACATTTGCCACCATAGAGTCGCAGGCGGTAGCGAGGAGTAGGCGAGTTGCGCAACTCAAATAAAAATAGCCGACTGCGCTACACTGCAAATGGGATGGGACATGCTGGCAAGCGCATTGACCTGCGGAAAGACCTATTGGTCGGGGGATAAGTTACCATCGGGCCTCGCTGTACAAAAACTTGCCAAACACGTACCGGCAGACAATTAAAAACTCTAAGTCGCGCTATTCACGGGGCGGCTCATATGGTCCTGCAGCTACGGTGTCCATATGGTCGAGTTGAGGAGCAAGCATGGTAAACGATCTGGGCAATACGGACGACCTCGAGTTGATGCCGACGGGCGGCGGCTATATGGTGCGGCGCGATCGCTTGATGAACGAGCTCATCGTTAAAGGGCGCAAGGCGGGAATTGTTTTGCTCTACGCGCCCGATGGGTTTGGTAAGACGTCGGTGTTGCTGCAATACGTGCAGGAGGTTAAATCGGACCCCACGCGAGGGCCGGTTCGGATTATCGAGGCCGACCGCGCGATTGGACGCGAGCTCTTTATGCAGCTCGAGGTTGTCGCCGATGAGCTTAAGGACAAACCTCATTCGCTCGTTGCGATCGACAACGTGCCCAATCTCGAGCAGCACGAAACCGAGGATCTCATCGATCGAATCCGCAGCTTACGTGCTACGGGGACGGGGGTCTTTATTGCCTGCCGCCCCTCCAACCGATTGCTTATCCACGGGCTGGGCGATTCTGTAAAAGTCAATGCGCAGATGCTCAAGGTGCACGCCTATGAGTATTCGTCATGGGCCACGGCGTTCTCTATCAGCACATCGCTTGATTTCTATCGGCTCACACAGGGTGTACCCGAGCTGGTATCTGCCCTGCAGACGGGAATGTATGGACAGGGCGATGTTGCCGGGTTGCTCGAAAACGAAATCGTCAACGTGTACGGTGCGGCGCTGGCCGATCTCGCATCGCTCGAGAACAACCTGTTGTTTACCGTTGCCTGCTTGATGGTATTGATGGGCGAGGGCCGCATTGCGGAGCTAGAGGCGTGCGGTGTGAGGCTTTCGATGGTCGACCAGTCCATCTTTGTGCGCGATTATCCGATTTTTGGCGTGGATCCGTCTGATCGCACCTTTAGGTGTTTGGGCGCTAAGGACAACGCGCGCCTGAGGCTGCGAAAGCTTGTTGCCGAGATCCGTCCCGAACTAGTATCGCGGGCTGCTCGCATTTTGATAAAGGCGGCCCGATGCGATTTGGCCATGGACCTGGCCGATGCGTTCTTGGACCGCCGTGTGGTGTTGGAGCTTGCCGGGCAGTATGGGGCCGATCTTGCCCTGACCGGGCATGGAGGGGACATTTGCCGTGCAGCATCGGCGATGATCAATGCGGAAAAGCAGGAGCAAGAGCCGACAGCCGCCGAGGCACTCGGCGTGTATCTGGCGGCTGTCAGCGTGTGCAATACAAAGCTGGCAAGGTATATGGCGTCCGTTATCGAACGTGCGGGTGACCAGGCGGCCCGCGAGGTCGACCCCGCTACCTGGAAAATAGCCCAGGCGCTTACTATCGCCTTTTACGGCGACAATGACCTGGGGCTTCCCGCCAACCCTGTTGTGCAAGAACAGACATCCTGCGAGGTGCTCGACATGCTGTCCGCGCATATCGAGGTCAAGCGCCACCTAACCGAGCGAGCGGAAGACGGCAATGTTCTCGCGAAGCTCAAGGCGTGCAAAGCTTATGATTGCGAGCTCGACATCGCGGGGATTCTCATACAGGCCGACCATATGCTGGTGGAGCTGTTCGACGGCTCGTTTGCTAAACCCGACGAGCGCGATGACAAGATGGCGCAGATACTCGAGGCGCTCGATATCCGCGGGCTTAAGGCGCCATCCATTTGGCTGCGTATGGTGCTGGCCGCGCGGCGCCTGCTCGCGGGCTTGCCCGTGATCGACGATGTGGCGTTTGGCGAGCTCGACCGCTTTGCGGTGCGTGTTCGTGACAATCAAATTCAGCTGTTTGGGTTATTGCTGGAGGGTTGGCAATCGCTGGCGGAGGGGCGGCCGGTCAACGCGAAGTTCCGCGCGGTTCAGGTGCTCAAGCTCGCCGACGAATCGATTGCGTACATGCGCGAAAACGCGTTGCTGCTGGAGCGCGTGGCGTACCTGCGCAATACGTCGCTGGTATCGGTTCGCGAAGAGGCGGAGCTGCTCGACATTAGCAAGACGCAGGTCGGTGGCTCAGAAGCCTGGATCGTGGCGCTGCACCTGGCCGCTGCGGGCCGCGATAGCGATCTTGCCGCCTGGATGTCTATGAATCGCTCGGGGATTTTAGACCCATCGTATCGGCTATTTGCGCGTCTTGCGATGCACTGTCTGGGCGAGCCTGCCGTCAGGATTCGCAAGAAGCTTCCGGTGCGTGAGCTGTCGCGGTATTCACTACGCGATGATTTTGAGGGCGAAAGCGAGCACCTGTTCCAGGCGGGCGAGGTTAAGGCTGTCGATACGATCGGCCATATTGAGATGCGCGTGTTTGGCACATTTCGCGCCGAGCGCGACGGCTTTCCCATCACGGATAAGATGTGGCGTCGCAAAAAGGCGGCAACACTTGCCGAGCGGCTCGCGTTGGGCATGGATGCCATGGTCGACCGCGAGACAATCGCCATGGAGTTGTGGCCCCATGCCGAGTTTAGCGCCGCGCGCAACAATCTGTATTCGACGGTATCGCGCTTGCGCTCGGCTTTGGGTCCAACGCCGGATGGCAAGTCGTGCGTGCTCATCCAAAACGAGTGCATAGGGCTCAACGGCGACTACGTTAAGACCGATGTAAGGCTCTTTGACCAGCTGAGCCGCGAGATCCTGGGAAACCGTATGGGCGCGAGAGGCCCTCACCTGGTTGAGCTTTGTCTTAAGGTTGAGCAGCTCTACGCGGGGCCGCTGTATGTTCCCACCGGTTGCAACCCCACGTTTTTTACGCGCATGCGCCACATTATGCAATCCAAGTACATCGACTGCATGATTAGGGGAGCGAATGCCGCTCTCGAGGAAAATGACCTGCAATCGGCAATTTGGCTCGTTGAATCGGGGCTTCGCCAAGAGACTGCGCGCGAGGACATGGTTCGCTGTGCCATGCGCGTTTACGGTGCGGCGGGACGACGCCGCGATGTTGTCGAGCTATACAGCGGCCACATGCACCACCTGCGAGAGCAGGTTCAAGGCGTGCCCGAGCCCGAGACAAGGCGCCTGTATGAGCGCCTGGTCGAAGGCAGGCTCAAGCGCGTGCTTGTCGAGCGATAAAAAACGGGCGCCCGAATCACTCGGACGCCCGCAGACTACTCGGTATGGCCAGTCGGTTTTAGACGAGCTTGATCTTCTCGATATCCTTGCGCGAGGACTCGCGATACAGCGAGAACTTGCGGCCGATAACCTGAACGACGTCGGCGTGGCAGCGCTCGGCGAGCTCCTCGGCGGCCTCGCGGGCAGAAAGGCTGGAGCCGTCCAGCACGGAGCACTTAACGAGCTCGTGCTTCTCCAGGTAGGCGACCGTCTGCTCGACGGTGCCTTCGTTGACATCGGACTTACCGATGATGATGGCGGGGTTGAGGTGATGGGCCATGCTGCGAAGCTGCTTGACCTGGGCTCCTGTCAGTGCCATGGGTTCTCGCTTTCTATGTATGGGGCGCCCCGCAATGGGGCCTTAATCTACGTGAGCTGTCCCACGATAGCGCAGGAACGGCGTGGTGTGGAGCGCGTTTGCCCAGTTCGCAAAGAATGCGGATGCCGGGCGGGAAGACGATGCAAGCTTTAGATGGGCTACGGGCGGGGTACGGAGACCGGCTCCCAGGCGATAAACGCCCATCGGACTTTGCGGATGTGGTCGAGCATGTAGCGTCCCTGCGGTACGCCCTTGGATCCCGGCTCACCGGCATGCGGGTTCTCGATCATGTGGTGGGCGATATAGTTGCGCAGGCGGTCGATCTTGTCCTCGTTGCCGTGCTCGAGCATGCGAGAAAAGTCTGCCACGCCTGCCTCGAGACTATCGAAGGTGTCGCGGCGGGGTGATTCAAAATACGTGACCTGTGGCAGTGCACCCATCTGAATAAGGATGTTAAAGGCGTACACAAAACCATTGCTGCAGGTAACCGAGGCGCCGATGGCATTCATCAAGTGCAGGTCATAAAGCGGGCTCGAGTTGGCGACCATCGTAACGGCACAACGCCGACGAGCCGTTCGATCAAGCTTGGCAAGTGCGCCTTTTAGGTTGGTCGTGGTGACAGAGCGACTGGCAAAGGCAACATCCACCGCTTTTGCGACCGGTCCAACCAAATCCCAATCATCATCCCAAGCAAGCTCAAGCGGTGTAATAAGATCCTCGAGCCCGTAATACTCAACGCCGGCATCAAGGGTGCCCAACATAGCGGGGGAGAAGTCGGCTGCAATCACAGGATGCCCAGCCTGAGCAAGCGGAATAGCAATCGACCCAGCCCCACACCCCATATCGAGCACCGACTCACCAGGCTCAAGCGCCAGCAGTTTTATAAAATCCCGAGCATACGGGGCAGTCTCCGATGGCCGAAAATGCCGAGCCCGCTTATCCCACTCAAAAGGATCATCAGCCCGATGCCGATCAGCTTGCAAGCGCATCCATTCGTCATTCCAATCAGCAGAAAGAAGCTCAGAGCGAGCATCCCCATCAACCACGGGCCAACCTCCTAGCAACAAAAAAGCGACTCCTCCCAAAAGAAGAGCCGCAACCAGCATATATCAGAAAGAACCGATCCAACGCCAAACCGCCATACCAGCAAAGTAGGGCAGAAGCGAAGCGACTGCCAAAGGGATAGAACCCAACCGAGGTCCCGTTGTGCGTGAGCCCCGGGGAGGGCAAATATATAAGGTCGATCGCGAGTTCCGCACGAGCCGGAGAGCACTTAATGTGCTCTCCGTGCGAGTCAGGACTGTCCGAGCAGGCGACCTTATATATTTGCCCTCCCCGGGGCTCCTCGCCAGTCCCCCTCAGCTAGTTCTTCAGCGAGTTCAGCGGTGCCGGGAAGCGTCCACCACGGTGGGCAAGCACGGTGCCGGCGTTGGGGTTCACCGGCATGATGGGTGCACGGCCGAACAGGCCGCCGTACTCGACGCAGTCGCCCACGCCCTTGCCGATGGCGGGAATCACGCGGACGGCCGTGGTCTTGTTGTTGATGACGCCGATGGCCATCTCGTCGGCGATGATGCCGGCGATGGTCTCGACCGGGGTGTCGCCGGGGATGGCGATCATGTCCAGGCCGACGGAGCACACACAGGTCATGGCCTCGAGCTTCTCGAGCGAAAGCGCACCGGCCTCGACGGCGGCGATCATGCCGGCGTCCTCGGACACGGGGATAAAGGCGCCGGAGAGACCGCCCACGCTGGAGCTGGCCATGACGCCGCCCTTCTTGACGGCATCGTTGAGCATGGCGAGCGCGCAGGTCGTGCCCGGGCCGCCGCAGGTGCCCACGCCGATGATCTCGAGGATGCGGGCAACGGAGTCACCGATGGCAGGCGTGGGGGCCAGCGACAGGTCGACAATGCCCTTCTCGACACCCAGGCGATGGGCGGCCTCGCGGCTCATGAGCTCGCCGGCACGGGTGATCTTAAAGGCGGTCTGCTTAATCTTCTCGGCGACTTCCATCATCGATGCAGAGTCGGGCAGCGTCTCCAGGGCTGCGGCCATAACGCCGGGGCCCGAGACGCCTACGTTGATGACGGCGTCGGCCTCGCCACCGCCGTGGACGGCGCCCGCCATAAACGGGGAGTCCTCGACCATGTTAGCAAAGCAGACAAACTTGGAAGCGCCGACGGAATCCTGGTCGGCCGTGAGTTTAGCGGCATCGATGATGGTCTGGGCGGCCATAAGCACGGCGTCCATGTTGATGCCGGCACGCAGGCTGGCGACGTTGACGCTGGAGCAGACGCGGCTTGTGGTGGCGAGCGCCTGGGGGATGGACTGGATGACGCGGCGGTCGGCGTCGCCGATGCCCTTCTGGACGAGTGCGGAGAAGCCGCCCAGGTAATCGATGCCGAGCGTCTCGGCCGCGCGGTCGAGGGCATGCGCGATGGGGGTGAGGTCCTCATCCTTGCAGCACGCGGCGATCTGCGCCACCGGGGTGACGGAAACGCGCTTGTTGACAATGGGGATACCGTACTCGCGCTCGAGGTTCTCGGCGGTCTCGACCAGATGCTCAGCCGTGTGCGTCACATGGTCGTAGATCTTCGTGCACATGCGGTCGAGGTTCTCGTCACCGCAACCCATGAGCGAAACACCCATGGTGATGGTCCTGATGTCGAGGTTCTGTTCCTCAACCATGCCGCGGGTTTCCGCGATTTCTGCGGGCGTGATCGCCATCCTTGCGCTCCTATCTGCCAAAACGAGCATAGTCTTATCTATTCTAACGTGCCGCACGTGCCAAGTGGCGCGTGCGGCACGTTTTGGTGCTCGGTTGTTTCCGTTGTGTTACTTCCCAAAGACCTCTTCGGCGATACGAGCGCTCTCGGCGGCGTCCTTGGCGTAGTAGTCCGCGCCGATTTGCTTGGCGTATTCGGGGGTGAGCACGGCGCCGCCCACGATGATCTTGACGCCCGGAACCTCGGCATGGAGCAACTTGATGGTCTCTTCCATGGCGACGACCGTGGTGGTCATAAGCGCCGAGAGGCCGACGAGCTTGATGTCACGCTCCTGCACGGTCTTGAGCACCTCTTGCGGGTCGACATCGCGGCCTAGGTCAAAGACGGTGTAGCCGTAGTTGTCGAGCAGCATCTTGACGATGTTCTTGCCGATATCGTGGATGTCGCCCTTGACGGTGGCCACGCAGATCTTGCCCTTGTCGGCGATCTCGCCGGCGGGCATCAGGCGCTTGATGGTGTCGAAGCCCACGCGTGCGGCTTCGGCCGAGGCCATGAGTTGCGGCAAGAAGAACTTGCCCTGGTCAAAGAGGACGCCCACCTCGTCGAGGGCGGGGATAAAGTGGTTGTTGATAAGGTCCATGGCGTCGTGGTCTGCCAGCAGACGCTCGGTCTCGGCAGCGATCTCGCCTTTGCGGCCCGAGACGACCATGCGACGAATCGGGTCGTCGTTGCCGTCGGTGCCGGCGGTGCCGGCAGCGGGCACGGTGTCGGTCGATGCGGCCTGAGCTGCTGCCGGGTTGGCGGCGATCTTATACGGATCGGTCCAGCCGGCATAGCGCTCGATGTATCCGGTCGAGCCCTCGTCCTCAACGCTCAGGACGCGATAGCTGTAGACGGTGTCCATAAAGCGCTTGGAGCCCGGGTTCATGATGGGGGCATCGAGGCCCGCGCCAAAGGCGGCGGCCAAAAAGACCGAGCCCAGCAGCGGGCGGGCAGGCAGACCAAAGCTGATGTTCGACACGCCGAGCGCGCATTTGACGCCCAGGCGCTCCTTGCACAGGGACATGGCGCGCAGGATCTGCTCGGCCTGGCGTTGATTGGTCGAGGCGGTCATGACCAGGCAGTCGATGAGGATACGGTCCGGGCCGATGCCGTAGCGGGCAGCCTCGGCCACGATGCGCTCGGCGATGGCAAAGCGGGCCTCGGCGGTATCGGGGATGCCGCCTTCGTCGAGCGTAAGGCCGACAACGTTGGTGCCGTAGTGGGCGACCAGCGGGAAGATCTCGTCCATGATCTGCTGCTTGCCGTTGACCGAGTTGATGATGGGCTTGCCGGCGTAGCGACGTACGGCGGCCTCGACGGCGGCGGGGTCGGTGGAGTCGATCTGCAGCGGCAGCAGCGTGGAGCCTTGGAGCTGCTCGGTGGCCTGTTGGATAATCTTGACCTCGTCGATCTCGGGCAGGCCCACGTTGACGTCCAGGATGTCGGCGCCCTGCTCCTGCTGGCTGATGCCCTGGCTCACCACGTAGTCCAGATCGCCGTCGCGCAGGGCCTGCTGCAGGCGCTTTTTGCCGGTGGGGTTGATGCGCTCGCCGATGACGGCGATCTTGTGGCCGTCGCAGGGGAGGTCCACCACGGTCTGGGCGCTTGTGACCGACATGCTGGGCTTGCGGTGGCGCGGACTGGGCGTGTGGTTATCGATAAGCGTGCGCAGCGCTGCCATGTGCGCCGGCGTGGTGCCGCAGCAGCCGCCCACGACGCTTACGCCGTCCTCAATCATACCGGCGACGGCCACGGCGTACTCGGGCGCCTGGATATCAAAGACGGTGTTGCCGTCGTCGTCCACGTGGGGCAGTCCTGCGTTGGCCTGCACCATAACGGGCTTGTCCGTAACGGTGAGCATGCGAGCGGCGAGTCCTCGGAGCTCGGCCGGTCCCTGGCTGCAGTTGATGCCCAAAACGTCGGCGCCGATGGCATCGAGCGTGATGGCGGCAACCTCGGGACTCGTGCCCAGGAAGGTGCGACCGTCTTCCTCAAAGGTCATGGTGGCAAAGACGGGCAGGTCGGAGTTCTCGCGGCAGGCGAGGACGGCCGCCTTGATCTCGGCCAGGTCGGTCATAGTCTCGATAATAAAGAGGTCCACGCCCGCGGCGACGCCGGCGCGCACTTCCTCGGCAAAGAGGTCATAGGCCTCGTCGAAGCTGAGGGTACCCAAGGGGCGAAGCAGCGCGCCGATGGGGCCGATATCGCCGGCGACGTAGTGGGCGCCGGCCGCGCGGGCGCAGGCGACAGCGGCGGCAAAGACATCTGCCACGGTGGCGGTACCGTCGAGCTTGTGGGCGTTGGCACCAAAGGTGTTGGCGGTGATCACGTCGCAGCCGGCCTCGACGTACTGTCGCTGAATGTCGGTAATGACCTGGGGCTCCTCAAAGTTGAGCAGCTCGGGCAGGGCGCCCGCCTTCATGCCAGCGGCCTGCAACATGGTGCCCATGCCGCCGTCAAACAGCAGGTGCCCGGTGCCCTTGATGGCGGCGCGCAGACGATCGTCCTTAATGCGAAGGTCGTCGATCGTGCGCGTCTTGTATGCAGCGCCATTACGGCGTGCGGCATCAACGGGTGCCGCCAGCGCGGCACCGTCCAGATCATGAGTGATAAGCGGAGTAAACATCGATGGCTCCTAATGGCTGGAATAGCAGGTGGTGTGGGCGGCGCGGAAGCGGCAGTGCTCACGCATGCGGCAGATATTGCAGGTGGGGCGGCTCTGGGCGTCGTGGACTTCGCCGTCAAACAGACCAATCACCGCGGTCACGCTCTTGGTGGGCATGAGCAGGCTGGTCGGCGTGACGGTAAGCCCGATGAGCCGCGTGGCGTTGAGCGCATTCACGATTGAGCGCTGGGCCGTAAGCGGGCAGTCGCCATAGCCGGGACTGAAGCGCCAGTTACCGGCGAGTCCGTGTGCGGCGGCCGCAGCCTTGACCTGCTGGTCCATCTGCTCGACGGCGGCTTCTACATAGGCAGAGCATGCGGCGTCGAGCACGGCTCCCTCCAGGGGCTGCTGGGCTCCCGTGGTGCGCAGACGACGCTCGGCGTCCATGCCGAGTGTGCATGCCATGAGCGCGGCAAAGCGGGCGTCTTTGAGATGTCGATAGATGTCGCGACCGCGCAGCTCAACGTTGGTGCCGACCAAGCGAATGCAAGGCTCTCCCTGCTCGTCCACGCCCGTGGCATCGATGGCAAATGCGCGGCGCACGCCACGGGGCTCAATGTCCAGTTCCAGACGCTCAACGACAAGCTCAATACGCTGCGACAGCTCGGGCTCAATCTGCTGACCGCCGTAGCCCAGATAGCGCAGCATCTCGGCACGATCGACGCGGGGATGGTGGGCATCATCGATACGATAAAGCGCCGGCGACGCAAGGTCGGCCGGCACTTCGACAGCGGTTGTATCGATGTGCGGTTTTTCCATTACCCCAAGCGCTCCATAATGGTTGCGGCGATTGCAGGACGGTTCATAGTGTACAGGTGCAGACCGGCGGCACCGTGCTCCTTAAGGTCGCAAAGCTGACGGGCGGCATAATCTACACCGGCTGCCTGCAGACTCTCGGGGTCGTTCTCGTACTTGGCGAGAATCTTGATGACGGGGGAGGGCAGTGACGCGCCGCACATAAAGACCATGCGGCTGATCTGCGACTTGCCCATAAACGGCATGATACCTGCGGTAATGGGCACGGTGATGCCGGCCTTGTCGGCAAGCTCGCGAAAACGATAGAAGCACTCGTTATCAAAGAAGAGCTGCGTCACAAAGAAGCTCGCGCCGGCGTCCTGTTTTTGCTTGAGGTGTTCGACCGAGAGGTTGAGATCCTCGCAGGCAATGTGGCCCTCGGGGTAGGCTGCGGCACCCACGCAAAAGCCGGCGTCGACGAGCTCGGGGATGAGGTCGCGGGCGTAGGCGTAGTCGGAGGCGGGCTTGTCGTCCTCGGTCGCGCCGGCAGGGAGATCGCCACGCAGGGCCAGGATGTTTTCCACGCCGGCGGTGCGGTACTCATCGATCTTGGCGGCGATATCGGCGTGGGTACGGCCCACACAGGTGAGGTGCGCCACCGAGGGCGTATCGAATTCGCTCGTAATCATATGCGCGATGGGGGCGGTGGTGGCGCCGTTGCCCGAGCCGCCAGCCGAGCAGGTGACCGAGACAAAGCTCGGCGAAAGCTTGCACAGATTGCCTGCCACTTCGCGAGCTGTGTCGAGGGTAAGCTCGCCCTTGGGCGGGAACATCTCAAACGAAACGGGTGCAGTGCCCTGGGATGCTGCCTGCTTAAAAACCTCGTCGACGCGCATATCGTGCTCCTTTAGATTTTTAGTGCGATGTATTGTAAGGATTCTACAGCACCACTGTGTCACGGTGGAGTTTTACTCACTATTTGGGGGATACCAATCAAAGATGCCTTGCTATCGGCATTCCCTATAACAACGCAGCTCATTGGGTGCGGGGTTATAAAGACTGGTATCTGATGCGAAATACCAGTCAATTTAGCCCCGTCCTAAATTGACTACCCTTAAACCATGCGGGGAGGTCTGCAATTTATACAGTTCATTGGCTGTTAAGGGTGGCAATACTGCCGCGATGCGGTAACCTCATTGATTGGTTTCGCGACAGCAACACAACGGTAATGTCGCGGAAACACGGCGAGCCTAAGCTATGACTCGTTCGTTAGTAATCAACACCGCTTCTCACGCGGTGCCGATACGAAGGGAGTTCCGTATGGCCGATCTTACTGACCGCTTCGGGACCATGGTGTTCTCTGAGGAAGTCATGAAGGACTACCTCCCCAAGGACATTTGGAAGCGCCTTGCCGCAACCCTCGAGGAGGGTGAGCCGCTCGACCTGGATGTGGCCAACGCCGTCGCTCACGCCATGAAGGTTTGGGCCATCTCCAAGGGTGCTACGCACTACGCGCACTGGTTCCAGCCGCTTTCGGGCATTACTTCCGAGAAGCACGATAGCTTCCTCGAGCCCAACCACGACGGCACCGCCATTACCAAGTTTACGGGCAAGAACCTCATCCAGGGCGAGCCGGACGCCTCCAGCTTCCCCAACGGCGGCCTGCGTGCCACCTTCGAGGCCCGTGGCTACACCGCTTGGGATCCCACCAGCCCCGCCTTTATCAAGGACGATGTCCTGTGCATCCCCACAGCTTTCTGCTCCTACACGGGCGAGGCCCTGGACAAGAAGACCCCGCTGCTGCGTTCCATGACCGCGCTCTCGCGTGAGTCCAAGCGCGTTTTGGCGCTGTTTGGTAAGACCCCCAAGAAGGTCGTTCCTTCCGTGGGCGATGAGCAGGAGTACTTCCTGATCAAGAAGGACGCTTACCGCAAGCGCGGGGACCTGGTCATCACCGGTCGCACCCTCTTTGGCGCTGCTCCCTGCAAGGGCCAGGAGCTCGAGGAGCACTACTTTGGCGCTATCCGCCCCACCGTCTCGTCCTATATGAAGGACCTGGACGATGAACTGTGGGCGCTTGGCATTCCTGCCAAGACCAAGCACAACGAGGTCGCTCCCTGCCAGCATGAGCTCGCCCCTGTCTACGGCGAGGTCAACGAGGCCATCGACCAGAATCTGGTCATGATGGAGAAGATGAAGCTCATCGCCTCCCGCCACGACTTGGTCTGCCTGCTGCACGAGAAGCCCTTCGAGGGCATCAACGGTTCGGGCAAGCACAATAACTGGTCGCTTGGCACCGAGTCCGAGAACCTGCTCGACCCGGGCGACACCCCGCTCGACAACCTGCAGTTCATCGTCTTCCTCACCGCGGTGATCGAGGCCGTCGATAACTACCAGGAGCTCCTGCGTGCCTCCGTTGCCTCGGCGGGCAACGATCATCGTCTGGGCGCCAACGAGGCTCCTCCGGCGATTATGTCCATCTTCCTGGGCGACCAGCTCACTGAGGTTGTCGAGAAGATCATCGATGGCAAGGCTTCCGTCCATGCCACGCGCGGCGTGCTCGACTTGGGCGCCGATACCCTGCCCAAACTGATGCAGGACAACACCGACCGCAATCGCACCTCCCCGTTCGCCTTCACCGGCAACAAGTTCGAGTTCCGTGCCTGCGGCTCCGAGCAGAACGTCTCCGACTCCAACCTGGTGCTCGATGCCGCCGTGGCCAAGTCGCTCAAGTCCTTCGCCGACGCACTCGAGGGTACGCCCGAGGATAAGTTCCAGGACGCCGCGCTCGAGTACTGCAAGAAGGTGCTGACCGATCACCAGCGCATCCTGTTCTCCGGCGACGGTTACTCCGACGAGTGGCCCATCGAGGCCGAGAAGCGCGGCCTTGCCAACAACAAGACCACGGCCGACGCTCTTCCCGCCTTTGTTTCCGATAAGGCTATCGCGCTCTTTGAGGAGACGGGCGTCCTGACCAAGGCCGAGGCTCAGTGCCGCTATGACTGCAAGCTCGAGAAGTACAACAAGCTCATGAACATCGAGGCTACCACGATGGTTCGCGAGGCGCGTCGTACCTATCGCCCGGTCATTACCGCCTATGCCACCAAGGTCGCTAAGGGCCTTGAGACTATTCGTGCCGCCGGTGCTGAGGCCGCCATGCAGTGCGAGCAGAACACGCTCAACAAGCTCTGCAACGGTATCACCGCCATCAACGACTCCATCAAGGCGCTCGACGCCGTACATCAGAAGGCCGAGGCTCTCGATGGCCAGGAGCAGGCCAACGTGTACGCGCACGAGGTCGTTCCCGCTATGGATACGCTGCGTGCCGCCGTGGACGCCATGGAGGAGATCGTGGCCGCCGACTACTGGCCGGTTCCGACCTACGACGACATCCTGTTCTACGTGTAGGGCGTAACTGACATATCGTCACGGTATTGAGCCGGGGTTCGCATCATGCGGGCCCCGGCTTTTTGTTTGTGAAGGACGCTTTGGAGTCCGTTTTGCAACTGATTCGCCCACGCAATAAGGGGCCGTGGACAAAAAACGTCAAATATGAGTACTGTCACAAGTTCTGTATCATTATTTATTTACAAAAGATGTAGTGTTACGCAATATATGTCCAAGTACTTAGCCGATAAACGTCTGCAATTTTTCCGCCGTAGGTAGCGCGCAGAGATGTGGTGTAAGAGGCGGGGAATGCCCCGCCTCCGCCCTT
>DXZP01000045.1:0-15852 GCA_019419605.1 Collinsella sp. | reverse complement strand
TGGCCTCCGGTTCGCCAAACGGCAACGAGGGCTGCACCACGCCGCCCGGAAGCTGGGCCTCCGGCTTAGGCTCGCCCAGCAACTTGCCGCGACGGCGGCGAGCCGGCTTCTCGGCCTCACGCGCGGCCTCGGCAGCCGCCTCGCGCGCCTTCTCGGCAACAAACGCCGCTGCCGAGGTATCGAGCTGCACCGTTGCGTGCGTGCGGGTGGGCGCGGCGACCTCGCCGGCATGCATCACGATGACGCCGCAGGTGCTCGTCTTAACAAACTCGACCATCTTGGGATCGGTGAAGCCGGTCACGTCGTTGACGATCGAGGCGCCGCAGCGCACGGCCGCCTTGGCAACCGCCACATGACGCGTGTCGATCGAGACGATGGCGCCCTCCTTGGCCAGCGCGCGCACCACGGGCAGCACGCGGCGCGCTTCCTCATCGGGATTGACCGGGGTAAAGCCGGGACGCGTGGACTCGCCGCCCACGTCGATGATGTCGGCGCCGGCGTCGAGCATCGCCAGGCCGTACTCGATGGCGGCATCGGGATCGAAGTGCTCCCCGCCATCGCTAAACGAATCGGGCGTCACGTTGAGGACGCCCATGATGCGCGGACGGTCAAAGCTGAGCTCGTACTTTCCGCACCGCCATGTCTTGCTGTCGTTCGCCATGAACATCCTCCTAAAATGCCCACGCCGCCGAGCTTGGGGAGCTGGCGGCGGGGTCGCTTTGCACTCAGTCTTTCTATTGTATCCGCGCGCGCGGGCTAGAACGCAAACGCGGCCGCGATGTCGCAAGAAATCAGCAGGTCGGCATTTGCATCCTGATCGGTGGGCGCCAAATTGCAAATGGCCAGCGTATCGCCAGTAAAGTAACGCGTGAGGCCCGCCGCCGGATACACTACGAGCGAGGTTCCGCCCACGACGAGGGCGTCGGCTGCGGCGATGGCAGCAACGGCACCGGTCAACACATACTCGTCGAGCGGCTCTTCGTAGAGCACTACATCGGGCTTGATGCGGCCGCCGCACGCGGGGCACACGGGCATACCCGCGGCATCCTCGTGCTCGCGCGCGCAAATCCATTCGGCGCTGTAGACCGCGCCGCACGTCTGGCAAATGTTGCGATGGACCGATCCATGCAGCTCAAACACGCGCCGTGAACCAGCCGCCTGATGCAAGCCATCGATGTTTTGCGTCACCACGGCGTCGAGCTTGCCGGCGCGCTCCAGCTCGGTCAGCTTGGTGTGACAGCGGTTGGGCTTAGCGTTAAGCGCGATCATCTTGGTGCGATAAAAGTCGAAGAACTCCGCCGGATGCGCCTCGTAGAAGCTGTGCGAGAGCATAGTCTCGGGCGGATAGGAAAATCGCTGGTGATACAGACCGTCCACGCTGCGGAAATCGGGAATGCCGCTTGCCGTGGAGACGCCCGCACCGCCAAAGAAGACCACGTGACTATGGGTTTCGAACAGCTCCGCCAGCGCGGCAGAGGCCTGTTTGGGATCCGATATTGCCTGCGTCATGTTTGTCCTCCGTCCATGTTGGTCGGGGCGGCTGCGATTGCGCCGTCGCCCGCGGGGCCCGCCCCGCTCTAGTTGCGTTAATCTTAAGCCTGCCAACCCCGTCGAAAGGACACCATGCCTCAGACTTACACTTTCGCCTCGTGGAACGTTAACGGCCTGCGCGCCGTGCTCAAAAAGGACCCGAGCTTTACCCAGATCGCACAGGAACTCGATGTCGATATCCTAGCGCTGCAGGAAACCAAGCTGCAGGAGGGCCAGGTCGATATTGACCTGCCCGGCTATCACCAAACCTGGAGCTACGCCGAGCGTAAAGGCTATTCGGGCACTGCGGTCTTTAGCCGCCAGGAACCGCTGCGCGTGCTGCACGCCGACGCGCTGCTACCCTACGCCGGCGAGGGTGAGGTGGCCGCACTCGTCGCCCAAGCCGTAACCGAGGGCCGCGTCTGCGCGCTCGAGTTCGACAAGTTTTGGTTTGTCGACGTCTATACGCCCAACGCCCAAAATGAACTCGCCCGCATCGACGTGCGCATGGCCTGGGACGATGCTTACCGCGGCTTTTTGAACGCGCTCGAGCACGAGTGCGGCAAGCCCGTCGTGACCTGCGGCGACTTTAACGTGGCGCACGAGGAGATCGACCTTAAGAACCCCAAGTCCAACCGCGGCAACGCGGGCTTTTCGGACGAAGAGCGCGGCAAGTTTACCGAGCTGCTCGACGCCGGTTTTACCGATACCTGGCGCGCGGCAAACCCCGACGTCGAGGGCGTCTACAGCTGGTGGAGCTATCGCTTTAATGCCCGCAAGAACAACGCAGGCTGGCGCATCGACTACTTCCTGGTAAGCGACGCAATCGCCGACAACGTACGCGACACCGGCATCCGCGGCGACATCTTCGGCAGCGACCACTGCCCCGTCACCCTTACGTTGGAGCTCTAACTCCAGCTGCCCCCGGAGACGAAGGAAAACGGATCATTTTGGGCCTCGTGAGGGTGTCCGCGTGACCCATCCGCCACGAAACACGCCCATCTACTACGTTTAAGCCACCACCCTCAACCACAGCGAACAACGCAAAAAGAAAACCGCAGGTAGAAAGCCTGCGGTTTTTCATAAAACGCGGTCATGGTCGGGAGTATCAAGCTAAACGTAGTAGATGGGCCAGTTTCGTGGCAAGCGCCGTCAACTGATTCCCTGGGGACATCTGGGGACGGAAGAAAATGGATCAATTTGGCTCTCTGAGGGCCACGATGCCCGTCATATCAGCCGGCCATTCCAAAACTATGCCGGTTTACGGGGCTGAATCGCGAACCCCCAACCATACGCAATTCCGAGATAATAAAACCGCAGGTGAACGGCTTACTCTATTTCGAAAAAAGCCGGCATGGTCTGCCTGCGCCAATCTAGCCCCGTAAACCGGCATAGTTTTGAAATGACACTTCGGCAGTATTGATTCCCGCCCCGACGCAACCAGCCCTACAGCCTGTATTTCACGACGACACGGTTAATGCGACGGCACCAAGGCTTGTACAAGGCGGCCAAAAACACGCAGGTCGCAAGGCCGTGCGTAATATCGAACGGCACTGCCGTGGCAAGACGCGCCACGGCACCCGCCCAAGTAAGCGGCTGTACAAAACCAATGATGTCATATGCGTTGATCACGACGCCATAGAGCAGGCCCGACGCAAAGCCGTACGCCAGCAGTACTGGCATGCGCACGGTGCCGTCGACGCGGTCGAACGCACCCGCATACGCTAGCGCGCCGCCAACATAGCCAACCAGCCCCCAGGCATACATCTGCCACGGCGTCCACATGCCTTGTCCAAAAAAGAAATTGCTGGTCAGCGCCGCCAGCGCGCCAACCATAAAACCATTGCGGCGACCAAGCGTCGCCCCCGCGATAATGGCGATGGCACTCACCGGTTTAAAGTCGGGAATGGGACCGAACAAGATGCGCCCCGCCGCGGCCAACGCCGCCAACACCAGCGTGGGCATAATCTGGCGCAGGCCCGGGCGCGAAGCCTCGTAACCCGCAAAGAACAGCGCAAGCACCAGCGCCACCACAACCAGCATGGCCAACGCTGCCTGCTCAACGCCCGCCAGCAACGCCGCAGCCATCACCGCAGGAACCGCCAGCAGCAGCGGGATTTCCATATGTTGCAAGACGCGTGACAACGGCAGCCCCCATCAAACGAATGTCCGTTTATGGTAGCACGGGCAAAATGAGGCCGACCAATCCCCCGGCCGACCTTGGCTGCCAGTCGATCAGGCTTTCGCCACGCGACCGGTCTTGGCGCTATTCGCCCGTAACTTTAGCGGCAATGGCCGCGACAAAAGGATCAAACAGCAAGCCGCCCACAACGACAAAGGCCCATCCGCCCACCACGAGGCGAACCCAGCGCGAGAAAAACGGCACACCGTCGATAACGCCAACGCCTGACTGAAACGCGACTTCAAATAGCCCGATAATGCAGAAGAGCAGAGTAGCGCCCACAACGGTTCCGCAAATCCGTGCGCCCGGAGTGTTCCGATCAAAACCAAAAAACTCAACGCACGTCTCAATTGCTTTGCCAAAGAGCGGCAAAAAACCCACGAACTGTGCAATACCGATGGCCAGAATAAGCTGCCCCCAGAAACCAGTAAGTCCCTGAAAATCTAAGCCAGGCTTTCCCTCAACAATCGGCAGAAATGAACACATGAATAGAGGATTAACGATGCCGTTGAGAATGGTCACAGCGGTACTCTTTTTTAGTGTCAAGTAGACCAACTCCTTTTGCCCTTGTCGGCCAGGCCCAAAGGGCGGAAGCGAATATTACATAAGTGAATCGGGAGACGGCAGGAATGGCGACACCAGCGCCGTCGCGCCAAACAGAACAGCGCACCCAAAAAGCAGCGTTTCGTAGCTCTCGCCAATGCAGAAGGAGAGGGCCACGGGAATCAAAAACGTAAGTCCCAGTGAAACGGTGCTCACCACGCCGCCGGCGCTTCCCGCAAGTCCCTCGCGCACCTCGGGCAGCATGTAGGGCAGCGACTGAACGACCGGACCAGCGACGGAGCTCGAAACGCCGATCGCAAACATCAGCCCCACAGAAGGATGGGAGACAAAAGCCTCTCCTGCCCACATAAGGGCACTTCCCGCCATTGCGGAGATGGCCATAAACACGCGATAATCGCCAAATTGCGCCCGCACATAGGGTCCAGCCACGCTGCCGACAATCGATCCAAGCGTCACGAAAGAGGCGAGAAGTCCAGCAGCCTTGGGTTCAGTTGAAGCCTCAAGCGCTGAAACAAGATAACCCGAGTACGCCGTAGCCGATGCAAGGGCAACTCCAAGCAGTATCGCCACGAGCCAAACTATCGGCATCTTGATTACCGCCGCAAACGCACTTGCCGACGATGCAGCAGGCTCCGCGCCCTGAACGCCAAAGCCATCTGCAGCCTGCAGAACATCTGCCGACGGCGCAACCAGCAGCCACAGCAATCCAAACACGGCAAACAAAACCGCGGCAAGGGCATATGCTCGTCCGGGCGTTGCAAAGAGAGGAGAGGTTGCAAGCGAGCAGGCGATTCCGCCCGACCCCGCAGCGTAGAACCATCCCATGGCCCTATCGGTTTCTCCGCCAAAAGCGGAACCAAGCACTTTTAGAACGATGGCATTCACGACGCATGGTGCCGCACCCAGAAGCATGGTCGCCGTGAACAGCGTCGCAAACGATGCGCACTCCGCGCGAGCAGCCGCTGCAATTGCAGAAATCGCCGACGCGATGAATACGAGCGCCTTCACGCCATATCGATCGGCGCAAACGCCGACAGGCATGCCGAATACAACGGCAGGAACAAACGGGGCAAACAGGACGGCTGAAAACTCGGCCGAGGTCAGATGCAGGTCCGACACAACAGAGATGTGTCAATCCCGACACCTGATACTGCGCGTAGTTCGCAGCAAACACGATGCCGCACACCACAAACAGCAGGGCATATTTTTCGACCGTCCCTTTGCTCACGTTCATCACCCTATCTATGCTTCATCCTTGCGATAGACGACGCGTCCGTTAAAGATCGTCGTCTCGACTTCGAGATCGCGAAGCGCCATCGGGTTCATTTCAAACGGATTGCCCGACAGGATGACGATATCGGCAAGCTTGCCGGCGGCAAGGCTGCCCAAACGGCGCTCAAAGCCCTCGACATATGCTGAGCCGAGCGTGTGCGCTTGCAGCGTCTCGCCGAGCGTCAGGGCATTCTCGCGGAAGTATCCCTCCGCCGGGTGCCCGTCAAACTCGCTACGCGTCACCGCAGCATACACGGTATCGATAGGATCGATTGACATCACCGCAGGCCAGTCAGTACCAAGCCCTAAGTGGATTCCGCCATCGGCCTCTTCCCTATAGCGCCACATGTGGCTCATGCGCTCTTCGCCAAGAGACTCCTCGTACACGCCCTGCCCAAGGCCTCCGATGG
Organism: Collinsella sp.; assembly: GCA_019419605.1. Taxonomy (GTDB): domain Bacteria; phylum Actinomycetota; class Coriobacteriia; order Coriobacteriales; family Coriobacteriaceae; genus Collinsella. The sequence continues at coordinate 9,894 of DXZP01000045.1, read as the reverse complement.
GATGCTGCGGCTGGACCGCAGCATTAATGCCCAGGCGCTTCATGCGAGCAATATCCTCGAGCTTCAGGTTATCTGTATGCTCGATAGCAAAACGCGCCCCCTTGTTGCCGCACACCTCCTCGGCACGCTCGACGGCATCGATAATCATCGTGGCCGATGCGTCGCCGATGGCATGAATACGAACATCGAAGCCATTCTTGCTGGCCTCGAGCATCATGCGGTCAAGCGTCTCCTGGTTGCATGCTGGTTCGCCGCGAAAGTCCTTCCCCGTAGGAGCGTTAAGATACGGCTCATGCATGTAGGCCGTGTACGCCTCGGGACAGCCGTCCAAAATGTACTTGAGACCCGCCATTCGGACGCGCTCGCCGTGATGACGCACACGCAGGGCCTGCGACTCTGCCATCGGAGCGTCGAGCGCAGAATAGTAGCTAATACGCAGCGTACTCAGGTCCTCGCTCGCCAGACGGTCATAGATGTCGTACACGCCGGGCGTGGTCACGCCCAAAGGATACATATCACCGATCGAAGTTATGCCGAGCTTGTTGAACTTGCGCATCGACTTGAGCAACGACGCATCAAGGTCCGGTTTGTTGAGCACAACATCGAGCAAGATGTTCGTCGCCTGGGGCTCAGACAGAAAGCCATTGGGCTCGCCGTTGTCAAAGTGGCGGATAAGGCCACCTTCAGGCGTCGGGGTATTGCGATCAATACCAACCGCCCTAAGCGCGGCGGTATTGCACCACACCACGTGCATCGAAAAATCCGAAAGCACGATTGGGCGGTCGATATCGAGCGCATCGAGGCTGCGGCAATCAGGGTCAATCGGGTTTTCCCATGCAGGCGAATACCAACCCTGGCCGTAAATCCACGGATTGTCAGGGTGTTCGGCAGCAAACTTTGCCACAGCATCCACGCAAGCCTGCTCACTCGGCAGGAACATCAGATCGCAACAGAAGTCTTCATCCTTCTGGATTGAACCAAGCGCAAAATGCATGTGTGAATCGTTGAATCCGGGCATGACCAGTTTGTTGCCGGCGTCAATAACCTCAGTATCGGGACCGATAAACGGCTGCACCTTGTCGGGAGAGCCCACGGCCACAATCTCGCTGCCGCGAACTGCAACGCACCCAGCGCGAGGCTCAAGTTCCTCGGCCGTAAACAGCGCCGTCGTCTTAAGGACGATATCGGCGGGAACCACCGATTCCATGGCTACTCACCGTCCTTGGCGGCGGCAGCCTGCATGGCCTTGCGGCCGAGCTCGGGCAGGAAGAAAACCGGAACCACGGAAAGCAGGAAGCAGAGGCTCTCGAGACCCATGTTCATAGTGTAATCGGCACCGGCAATGGCGGAGATACCGATAGGCAGGAAATAGCTCATGAGCAGGGAAATGGTGCCTACGATACCGCCAGCGGAGCCAGCATACTTATCACCAATCTCGGGAAGGAGGACAGGCATGGACTGCATGATCGGGCCGTTGATGGCGGTAAAGAAGCCATTGATGACCAAAATCGTCCACAGAAGGAAACCAACCGGGGTGTACCACGTCACGAACATCGATATGGCACCGATGAGAGTAGTGACGATGAGAAAACCCTTGAACTTTCCAAGCTTATCGCAGAACGCAGGCCCAACGATGCAGCCGAAAAAGCTGCCAACGGTAACAATTGCGGCCATGAAACCAGCAGTGGCGACGTCTATGCCCTTGCCAAGCTGAAGCGCCTGAGGCAGGAAACCGGCATAGGCAGTGGTAGAGGCAAGTCCAAAACCGACGCCGATGGAGATTAGCCACACGCCAGGACTCTTGATAGCAACCTTGAGGTAGTCGAGCACGGGCTCGGGCTCGGGGAGCGATTGCCCCTCGGGCACATCTCGGTCAAGCACAATCCAAAGAACCCAGGAAATGGTCATGACGACAGCAGCGACCATATAAGAGTTAAAGACGCTGCCGAACAAGCCAGCGCAGATCTGAGCGACAACGATGGCAACGCACGAAGCCGCGTAGAACAAGCCCATGGCGAAACCAGTCTGTTCACGGAACCAGGTGCCGAGCACCTTGATGAGGTTGGCGTTGAGTGCCGAGATTCCCATGCCAATCAGGAACATCGATGTCATCTGCATCGTGAACGAATCGAGCGTAAAGCAACGGAGAAAACCGCCGGCAACCGAAATTGCGGTGCAAACCGTGACAACTTTCTTAGAACCGATACGGTCACCAAGGGCACCCAGCGGAATTGAGAAGAAAACGGCGGTAAGCATAGGAACGAGGAACAGCATCGAAAAGCCGACGGTATCGATATTGAGCATAGGCATGACCTCGACGGCGAGTGCTGAGACCTGGTACTGCATGTAGTTAGCCATAAAGCACAGCAAGCAAACGACTGAAACAATCGCCCAACGCCATGAAGGAAGCTTCTCTTCCATGATGACTCCTTTAATAAGTCGGAATAATCAAACAGCTTGGAGAACCGGGCCCTGGCTCTTAGGTATTCATATTTTGCGATTGGCCCCTCACCGAAACCATTCGGCTAACGGCTTATCATCATTCGAAAAAAGGAGTAGTATCTCTACGCAAATTAACTAAAATGCCAGCTAAACCACTACGCAATCTCATCGGAGGTCATCTTGAGCTTTTTGTCCGATTCTGAATGGCTCTGCTTAAACGATCTCGTGCTTTCGATTAATTCCATCGACAGCGACCGCGAGTTTCGCTCGACCGTCCTCAAAAAGCTGCGTTTTCTCATCCCCTACGAGTCGGCTGCATTTTTCCTGAGCGACCTTTCCAGGGATCTCGTATCCACCCCGCAAGAATGGAAAACGCGCGTCTTTCTTGACCCTCTTGGCATCGATGTCCCCGCTGGGATGCTCGAGCTCTACACCGAAAAGTACTGGCAGCAGGACATGATCGTCGCCCACCGCAATCTTACGCGCTCGACGGTGCTGCGCGAGTCCGATCAGCTCAGCCCTGGCGATATCGACAGCAGTTATATGAAGGATTATCTTGGCGGCCGCCACGTCGTCAACGTCAGTTTCTTTAATGACGAGGGCTTTTTGGGATCGCTCAATCTTAATCGCAAGAAAGAAGAGGGCGACTTTAGCGATCGCGAAGTTCAAATCCTTGAGCTCATCGAACCACACCTCACGAACCGACTATCAAAATGGCGTGTGCGCGCCGACCGCAGCTCGTCTGAAATCGTATTTGCTCACGACTACGACGTCTCAGCGCGCGAAATCGATGTGTGTCGTTGCGTGTTATCGGGCATGGACAACGCGGCCATCGCCGAAGAGCTCTCCATCAGCACTGGCACCGTTAAAAAGCATCTGGAGAACATCTTTCGAAAAACACAGGTCAACAGCCGCGTTGGGCTCATGGCGCTCCTTCAGCAGTACACGGCGCTCAAGCAGTAAGACCGTTCTCGCCCGCGAACCCGCTCACGCCCTATAAAACACGTTGTCGGCAAAGAAGTCGGTCGGCGGCTCCATGCAGGCGATCTCGCCATCAAACATCATGGCGATGTCGTCGGCTACCTGCTCGGCAAAATCCAGGTCGTGCGTTGCCATGATGACGGTGCCGCCAGCCCGCGCATGGTCGCGCAGGGCGCGGGCGATAATGCGGCGGCTGGCCAGGTCCAGACCCTTGGTGGGCTCATCGAGCAATAGCAGTTCGGGGCCGATTAGCAGTAGCTTTGCCAACGCAAGCAGTTGGCGCTGTCCGCCCGAAAGATCGTAGGGGTGGCGCCCATCCAGACCCGACAGCCCCAAGCTCGCCGCACGCTCCCGCGCCAAGTTCTCGTCATATCCGCAGGTCGAGGCCCATTCCATCAGCTCATCGTGAACCGTCTCGGCAACCAGCAATGCTTTGGGGTTCTGAGGCAGCAGCGCCGCCGAGGCCGCTCCGCGCACCATGCGGCCGCGCTGCAGCTTGGCGGTCTTCGCCAGCACCGAGAGCATCGTCGACTTACCGCATCCGTTGCCGCCCACGACCGCATGCACCGCACCGGCCGAAAACGCCACGTCGAGCCCGCGCAGCACCCAACCGCCCGCGCGATCGTAGCGAAACCAGCTCCCTGCCAGGGTGGTAGCCGACCCGCCGTGCATTTTTTGGAGTATTCTGCTCCCATCCGTGCGCGGGAAGGCTTCCGAGCCGTTCTCAAGCGACGTTTGCGCCACAAATTCGGACGATTTGTCCAATTCCGAACTTTTTTTCGCGCTCGATACGTCCCCGGGCGGCTCCAGAGAGCCCAAATTGTCCTCACGCCTGCTGAATACTCCGTTTTTTGCACATCGGACGGCACCCCACCCCAACATGTCGTCGGAAAACAACGATTCTCGGCGTCCCAAAGAAGCCATATCCGCCACCTCGCGCACGCGACCGTCCTCAATCCGGTACGCACACGTCGCATACTCGAGCATTGGACGCGGTTGATGCGTAGCCACAACAACCGTGCAGCCCAACTCACGGTTCACGCGAAACAGCGCGTGCAGAAAATTCTTCTCGGCAACGGGATCGAGCTGAGACGTGGGCTCGTCGAGTAGCAGCACACGCGGACGCAGCGCCAGGACGGCGGCAAGCGACAGCAGCTGCTTGCGGCCGCCCGAAAGCGTATCGGTATCGCGATGAAGCCAGTCCTCCAGACCAAAGAAATAGCTGGTCTCAGCTACGCGACGGCGCATCTCATCACGTGCTAGCCCCAAGTTTTCCAGGCCAAACGCCATCTCGTGCCACACGGTTTCGCACACGATCTGGTTCTCGGGATCCTGGAACACATAGCCCACGCGCTCCGCCGATGCCCGCACGTCCATGTCGGCAACGTTCTCGCCCAGCACGCGCGCATCACCAGTGCGCTCGCCCGCCGGCGCGATCTCGGGCTTGAGCAGCGACAGCAGCGTCGACTTGCCCGAACCGGTACCGCCAACAAGCAGCGCAAATGCACCTTGGGGAACACGCCAATCAAGCCCCTCGAGCACCGGTGCCTCGGCCCCGGGATAGGCAAAACTAAGGCCCTGCACCTCAATCGCCGGAATATCCGGGCCGCACGCCGCGCCCGACACCGGGCCCCTATCCAACCGAGCCATCAGCCAAACCTCTTCTCATCAATCGCGTGCGACGCGCAAGGCAGCATCATCCAGGCAGCGTACACGACATAGCCCCGCCACGGCGCCGGCACCGAGAGCTGCGGATAAAACGAATACTGCGTTGTCGCGGTCCATGCCACCGCCACCGCGGCGGCACCAAACACCGCAAGCCCAGCCAGCGCGGCAACGTCGCTGCGCCCCAGTCGATACCGCGCATACGTCGTACGACGCGTCGCGGCACCCCACCCGCGCGAGCGCATCGCGTCCGCGCGCTCCAGCGAATCTTCCATGCCCCAGCCCATCAACACACTCGATGCCCGCAAACGCGAACGCACGGGGTCGGCCGGCGCGCTGCCCGGCACATCAATCGCATCCTGCACCGCCAGCACCGTACGACCGCGGCGCAAAAACTGCGGGATAAGCCTCATGCACATCGAGATCATGAGCGCAATCACCGGCGCGGCATTGCCCAGCAGCGCGAGTACCTTGTCGTATTCGAGCATCGATGCCGCCGCCTCAAACCACAACACGCTCGCCACAAACAGCCCGCCCATGCACAGGCCGTATACCATGCTCTCCAGATACACCGCGCGCATGCCAATACGGAACAGCTCCGTCGAACCCGAGGCGCTAAACAGCGGATTGAGCAGCGCGACGATCAAAATCACCGGCAGCTGCCAGCGGAGCGCGCCCAGCGTGCGGGCAGCCCCACGCGTCGCAAATCCATACGCCAGCCCGCCTGCGAGCGACAGCGCGATCAGTACCGGCTGCATCGAGAACATAGTGAGCCCCAGCGTCAGCACTATATAGAGTGCCGGCACAGCCGGATGCGACATCGAGAATGCCGCGACGGGCCCGCCGCCAAACTCCTCTCGTATGTTATCCACGGGCACCCCCGTTCCCTCGCTCAAACAACAGCTCCGCAGCACCGCCAACGCCGCACGCACGCAGTGCAAACGCCACGCCGGCGGCGCAAGCCTCAACCGCCGCAAACCAAACGTTACGCGCTCGTCATATGCCTGCGGTATCATATTGCGCCGTGTATCGTTTCCAAACACACGTCTCTATAACGTAACAGGAGATCACATGGACGCAACCGCAATTATCCTCGCTGCCGGCGAGGGCACCCGCATGAAGTCGAACCACTGCAAGGTTTCGCACAAGATCCTGGGTAAGCCCATGGTCCAGTGGATCGTCGACGCTACCATCAAGGCCGGCTGCAGCCGCGTCGTGGTCGTCATCGGCAGCCACGCCGACGAGATGCGCGCCCTCATCGACGGCGCCTACGCCAACAGCGCCACCAAGGTCGAGTGCGTCGAGCAGACCGAGCGCCTGGGCACCGGCCACGCCGTAAAGGTCGCGCTCGAGGCCTGCGGCATCACGCAAGGCCCCGTCGTCGTGCTCAACGGCGACCTGCCGCTCATCACCGCCGACACCGTCGCCAAGTTCGCGCAAACCGTCGCCACCGGCGAGCTCGCCTGCACCGTCATGACCATGACCCCGCCCGATCCTTTCGGCTACGGCCGCATCAAGCTGGGCGCCGATGGTCAGATCGAGCGCATCATCGAGCAGAAGGACTGCACGCCCGAGCAGGCCGCCACGCTGCTGGAGTGCAACGCCGGCTGCTACGCATTTGACGGCACGCAGCTCGCCGCCCACATCAACGAGATCGGCAACGACAACGCGCAATCCGAGTACTACCTGCCCGACATGCTCGAGATCCTCAAAGGCCACGGCCAGGCTGTCTCCATCTTCCACTGCGACGACTACCGCGACGGCCTGGGCGTCAACAGCCGCATCCAGCTCGCACAGCTCACCGCCATCGCGCGCGACCGCATCAACGAGCACTGGATGGCCGAGGGCGTTACCTTCATCGACCCCACGCAGGCCTGGATCGGCCCCGATGCCGTTATCGGCCGCGATACCGTCGTGTGGCCGCAGACGCACCTGATCGGCCACGTCACCGTGGGCGAGGAGTGCCAGCTCGGTCCCAACAGCCGCCTCACCGACACCACCGTCGGCAGCGGCTGCGTCATCGACGAGACCATCGCCATCGAGGCCGTCATCGAGAACGGCGTCGATTGCGGCCCGCGCGCCTACCTGCGCCCGGGCACCCACATGCTCGACGGCTCCAAGGCCGGCACGCACGTGGAGATCAAGAAGTCCACGATCGGCGAGGGCTCAAAGGTACCGCACCTGTCCTACATCGGCGACACCACCATGGGCTCCGGCGTCAACGTGGGCGCGGGCTCCATCACCTGCAACTACGATGGCGTGCACAAGCACAAGACCGTCATCGGCAAGGACGCCTTCATTGGCTCCGACACCATGATGGTCGCGCCCGCCCAGATCGGCGACGGCGCGCTCGTGGCCGCTGGCTCCGTCATCACCGAGCCGGTCCCGGCAGACGCGCTCGGTCTGGGCCGCGCCCGTCAGGTAAATATTGAGGGCTGGGCCGCCGATTATCGCCGTCGTCTGCACGAGGACGACGAGGTATAACGTTTTACCAAGCACAAAAGGAGCTGCTCCATGGGGGCGGCTCCTTTTTCTATCGTGACCTGCGCAACCGGATGAGTGGTCGGTTCGTGTCCGTTGGCGGTAAAGACGTTATCAGGACCCGATAAACCCCGCCGCGCGGTTACAATGCAACAAGGCATCTATATGGCATTCGATGTATAAAGGAGAAGGGTAATGCCGATTAATGATCCCGAGAAGTCGGAGAATATGCGCAAGTCCATCCGCGTGTATTCCGGTTCCTCCAACCGTCCCCTCGCTCAGAAGATTGCTGAGTACCTTGGGGTCGAGCTTTCGGGCCTTACGCTAAAGCAGTTCGCCAATGGTGAGATTTACGCCCGCTACGACGAGACCGTCCGCGGCGCCGACGTCTTCCTGATTCAGTCCGTGGCCGGCGGCAACGTCAACGACATGCTCATGGAGCTGCTCATCGCCACCGACGCTGCCAAGCGCGCATCCGCCCGCTCCATCACCGCCGTTATCACCCACTACGGCTATGCCCGCCAGGACCGCAAGGCCGGCCCGCGCGAGCCCATCACCGCCCGCCTCGTCGCCAACCTGCTCGAGCGTGCCGGCGTCAACCGCATCATCACCCTCGACCTGCACCAGGGCCAGATCCAGGGCTTCTTCGATATCCCGGTTAACCACCTGTCCGCACTGCCGCTATTTGGCCAGTACTACAACGACATGCACTTCGACACCGACAACCTGGTTGTCGTCTCCCCCGACGTGGGTCGTGCCAAAGCCGCCAAGAAGCTGTCCGATATGCTCGGTTGCAGCCTCGCCATTGCGCACAAGGGCCGTCCCCGCCACAACGCGGCCGAGGTCATGGGCATCATCGGTGACATCAAGGGCAAGACCTGCATCATCAACGACGACATGATCGACACCGCTGGCACCCTGTGCGCCAACGTCAAGGAGCTCAAGGCCATGGGCGCCGGCGACATCTACGTCTGCGCCACCCACGGCATCTTCTCCGGTCCGGCCGTCGAGCGCCTGAACGATGCCCCCATCGTCGAGTGCGTCGTCACCGACGCCATCCCCGTCGAGGTCGGCGGCAAGATCAAGACTATCTCGGTCGCCGAGGAGTTCGCTCAGGCCATTTCCGCCGTTTACCACGAGGAGCCCGTCTCCACGCTCGTCGGCGGCGACTTCGCACTGTAGTCGCTCGACCCTCACATCCCTCCGGAAGCCCCGGACGCGCCTGCGGGGTTATCACGCGAACGTCCTCGCCGCTTTGCGGCTGCGGGATGTTCGCTTTGATAACCCCTCCCGGCGTGTCCGGGGCTTCCTGCTGTCTCGGGGCAGCTGTTTTCTGAAATGACTTTGCTGCAACCTTTCCTCGCCTTCGGCGGGCGTGGTAGCCTTTGTCGTTGATTAAACTTTTTATGTAACGGAGGACAAACATGGCAGCTGCACAGCCGCTTAAGATTCGCATGGTTGCCGGGCTTGGCAACCCGGGCGAGGAATATGCCGAGACCCGCCACAACGCCGGCTTTAAGGCGATTGACGAGCTGGCCCGTCAGGCCGGCGTCACGTACTGGAAAAACCAGGCCGGCGCCGAGGTCGCGCTCATCAACATCAACGATCCCGAGGAAGAGGGCGGTAAGCGCCAGATTGTACTGGTCAAGCCGCAGTCGTACATGAATACCTCGGGCGGCCCCATCTCCAAGCTCTGCCGCGAGTACAAGATCAAGGCCGAGGAGCTGCTCGTCATCCACGACGAGCTCGATATTCCCGCCGGCGACGTGCGTGTTAAGGTGGGCGGCGGCCATGCTGGCCACAACGGTCTGCGCTCCATCATCGACAAGATGGGCAGCCGCGACTTCAGCCGCATCCGCACCGGCATCGGCAACCCTCCCGGCAAGATGGCCGTCGCCGACTACGTGCTTAAGCAGCTGCGCGCCCGCGAGGCCGAGGATTTCCAGGACACCTGTGCCCGCGCGGCCGACGCCGCAGGTCTCGCCATCGTCCACGGCGTAATCTACGCCCGCGATCACGTAAACGGCGCCGCTTCCGCCAACGGCAAGCACTAAAACCTACCGTTTAGGGACAGGTTTATTTTGGCAGGTTCTATCTACAGAAACGCCCCGGTGGCCGCATCGCAATAAACCCCGCGCCGCCATACACGCATAACACCCCAAAGGGGGCCGGCCTCATCACAACCCGAGGCCGGCCCCCTTTGCCGTTTTGCCTGATAAAACCGACCAAAATAAACCTATCCCTATTTGGTAGGTCGAAGTGGATAAACCGGTTGATTTTCAATCTCAACGCAACAGCCTGAACGGGCCCCGCGTTTCCGCAGCT